>JALSLW010000039.1 GCA_026988155.1 Methylomonas sp.
GAGCATCACTTTGAACCTAAAGGTGATGATAATTTCAAGACTGAGTCATGAACGGGTCTTGTGACCCGTATCCGGACTTTAGTCCATTATACGAACCCACCAGCTTTAGCTGGTGGTTGTTTAGTTAACAAGTTGCAGTTAAACTAAGCGTTCAACTGATTTATTTTAGGTTAATAAATAAAGCTAGTGCTCTAACAATATTGGATTGATGGGGATAAAATTTTAAAAAACGTTCATCCCCGAAGCCCGTTATCGGGAATAAGCAAGAGTTTTACCCATTAAACTGACGGAGCACTGGTGCCGTGCATAAGGTTTTTAGCCTGGAAAAATCAGCTGCTCGCGGTTTCTCGCACAATCTATTGATTCCGCAGGCCTCCTAAAAAATGCCCGCCTAACCTTGGGAGTGAGGCTGGTGTTTTTTGAAATCGATATAAAACCAATGGCTTGCGTTGTGATTTCGTGGTCATCTTCTGTTTCTATGCTAATCGATTTTTGTGCTTGAAAGGGTTGAAGCTTTCTAATATTAGACAATATCATGATATACATATTATTATCTTTCGGGCTATACTACAGGTTCATTCTTCAAAAATAACCCCTGCTCTTTTGTAGGTAATGGGGTATCCTTATTGCATATCCAGAGCATCCAAAAAATTTGAATTATCCTTTAGTTGAAAAGAAATAAATAATGATTCAAGCATTCTGCTAAGGGAGCGGAAGAGTAAAATAAAAATACCTGGTATTTTTAAATATGAAACATTGTTGCGGTAAAATAATATGATCATAATTTTAGGGAAAATTCCTAAAGAAACTAAGAAAAGTGATGTCATCCATTTTTTTTCACCTGCTTTAAAAACGGGGCTGTTTAAAAAACCAGGAGAAATTAAGCAAATAAAAATGCCTATTATGAAAGATGAAAAAACCAAGTTATTTTCATATTATAGTCTGGTGTTTATTGAGCCAAATGAGATTGCCAAACAGGCGATAAAAAAACTTAATAGAAAGTTCTTTAATGGCAATTATATTACGGTAAGAGAGTTTCATCACAGGTCGGCTTTGAATGATAGGCGAGTTAATGTGAAGGAATGGAGGAATCCTAAAGTTACTGCTCGTAAAGCGGATAGAAGACAGGCCAATCTAAAAGTAAGAAGTAGCAGTTTAGTTAGCTTTAGCAATTGAAAAGACGGTTTTTGCTAGAGCAGTTCCTTAATTTCAGGGTGCTGGACTAATAAGTGCTGGCGAAAGCTTTCAATTGCTGTCTCATTATTGCGCTCAGCTCTCGGGATGGTTACTTCAATCTCACTGATTACTGACATGGGTGATGCAGAAAGAAAAACCAGCCTATCTGCCAGGGCGATAGCTTCCCGAAGATCGTGGGTAACAAATAGGATGGTATGCGGGCGCTGTTTCCATAGCTGTATTAGTAAGCCTCTTACCTGTCGGGCTGTTGGCGCGTCTAACGAAACAAAGGGTTCATCCATTAGCAGAATGCCCGGATTTATGGCGAAAGCTCTAATAATGGATACTCGTCGGCTCATCCCTAAAGATAAATGTTCAGGGTAGCGGTGCTGAATATCGGTCAATTGCATTGTTTTAAGCAGAGAGTCGATAATATCTGATTGCGGGCTATCTAGCGCAAGTTCAATATTTTCTCTGACAGTGCGCCAGGGGAGTAGCCTAGGGTTTTGGAAAATATAGCCGATATTATTTTTTTTATGACTGATGTCTAGACATATTTCACCCTGGTACTGAGTATCAAGGTTGGCAATAATATTTAGCAGTGTCGTTTTTCCACATCCGGAAGGCCCAACCAGGCAGACAAATTTATTCTCTGGCAGAGTCAGTTTAAAGTCGGAAATGGCTGTATGCCGACGAGAATCAGCTGTGGTGTAGGTTTTGTTGTTAATGTGAATATGAATGTCGCTCATCGACGCCACCGCAGTGCTTTTTTGTCCAATGGTTTTAAGATCAGCAGTTCAATGGACTGGATAACGGCAATAAATGCTATGGTATAGGCCAGAATGCTGGCAACATCAAATAATTGAAAAAATAAATGTATTTGATAGCCCATGCCGTCACTGCGGCCAAGCAGTTCAACTACTAGAATGATTTTCCAGATTAAAGCCAGGCCTGAGCGCGTTGCAGCCATAACAAATGGATGCAGCTGTGGCCAGATAACATGAAAAAAAGTTTTCTTTTTACTAAACTGGTAACAGCGTGCCATTTCCAGTAAATCTTTATCCAGTGCTTTGGTGCCTTCCCTAATCATTACGACCACATTGGGCAATTTGTTGATGACGACTGCAAGAATGGCCGCTGATTCAGTCAGACCAAACCAGACGTAACATAAGATAATGGTGACTAATGCGGGGATATTTAAAAAAATCACCAGCCAATTATCAAAAAAGGCATCCAGTTTTTTGTTTTGACCTAAAACAATGCCGACGGCACAGCCTAAAAACATGGCAATGGAAAAGCTGGCGATTAAGCGCAATAAAGTGATGCCTAAATGATGGGACAGGGCACCAGACTGAATTTCCTGCCAGAGAACCTGTAAAACCGTTACTGGGCTTGGCAGGGTGTTGTTATGAATATAAACGGCCATGCCCTGCCATAGTGCGATGAATAGTATAAAAGACAGAGTAGGGAGTGCTTTGTTAGGAGTCGTCATGAAGCTTTTGGAATCACTGAATGTTCCAAAAGGTGCCTGGCTGTATTATTTCCGAGCGGCCTGTTAATTTATTATTGCTGAGTTTGCGCAATAGGCTATAAATTTTAGACGCCGCCAGCTGCTCATTTTCTCCCCAATGTTTAATGCGGCCTGCACAATAGCGCTCACGCAATTTATTTTGCGTTGCCAGGTCTGCAGTTTTTGTAAGGGGGATAATTGATTGCCAAACTGCGTCAATCTGGCATAGCTGGTCTTTAGCCTGTTGAGTGGCTTTTAAAAAACTATTAATGATAGATTTGTTTTGCAGTCCCCATTTGCGGTTAAACACGTAGCCCAAGGTCGGAACCTGTTCTTTTATGCCTAGCTGATGCAAAATGTCTTTGCCATTGATCAGCTGTTTATAGCCTTTGGCTTCAAGCCTGGCTGCAAAATGCCAGTAATTTATGATCGCATCCACCCGGTGATGCTGTATCTGCTGATTTAATAAAGGTGGTGCGCCATATATTTTTTCTACTGAGGCGTTCAGGTCTAAGTGGATCTTCTGCTGAGCCAAGGTCTGCAGTAACAGCCAGTTTTTATCAAGTTCTCCGCCGGCAATGCCCAGTTTTTTACCCTGTAAATCGGCAACTGACTTAATGCTGGATTTTTTAGGAACTATCAATGCACCGGAAGTGGTTGAGTAAGGATAAAAGGTAAAATCAGAACCAGTGGAACGCAAGCGAGAAACCCAGACCCAGTCAGAAACAATCATGTCAACTGCGCCTGATTGCAATGCAATTTTCCCCGCCTGAGGGTTTGCAACGGGGTGAATATCCAGCTTGATATCAGCACCAGCCATTAGGTTCTGGCTCTTTAAAGCGGCTAACTCCCAATTTACGGTCCCAAACGCTAGTACAGCAATTCTTAGGGTCTTTTTTTCAGTAGCAAAGCTATAAGATGATACTAATAATGCACAGCTAAGCAGTATAGTTTTAAATTTCATTTGAATCGTTTCATTAGGAAATTGCCAAGAAACCAAGATGATATTGAACTCTTGTTTCTAATTATTCTCTATTTTAACTTTACATTAGGCCAGATGCGAGAATGATTATCAGAATAATGGTAAAATTTCCAGATAGTTTAGTTTTTAGCAGTTTTTATGAGTAATTCTCCAGAAATAACTCAGTTAGTTGACCGGTTTGGAAGAACCGTAGATTATCTGAGAATATCCATCACTGACCGTTGCGATTTTCGCTGCGTGTATTGCATGTCGGAAGAAATGACCTTCCTGCCGCGTGCACAAATTTTAACCTTGGAAGAAATTAATTATATAGCCCGCGCATTTGCCGAGTTAGGGGTAAAAAAAATACGCATAACAGGGGGGGAGCCTTTAGTTCGCAGGGGGGTGCTGGACTTATTAGAAAACATTGGCAAAATTGAATCGCTTAATGAACTTGTGCTTTCAACCAATGGTTCAAAGTTGGTTGAAATGGCTGAGGCATTAAAAAATACAGGTGTTAAACGGATCAATATTAGCCTTGATACATTGGATGCTGCTAAATTCAAACAAATTACCCGAACAGGGGTGTTAGCAACTGTGTTGAAAGGGATTGTCGCGGCCAAACAGGCTGGATTTGAACGAATAAAAATTAATGCGGTCATTCTAAAAAACCGTAATCATTTAGAAGTGTGCGACTTAGTGCAATTTGCCATTGATAATGCAATTGATATTAGCTTTATAGAAGAAATGCCTCTGGGTGTGATTAATAGTCATGATCGGGCAGAAGTTTATTATTCCAGCGATTCAATTAAATCTGATTTAAAGCAGAAATTTCAGCTAAACTCAATTGAAGAGCAGACAGGCGGCCCTTCAGTCTACTTTAAAGTTGCTGGAACGGTGACTAGAGTAGGTTTTATATCCCCTCATAGCGCTAATTTTTGCAGTACCTGCAATCGAGTTAGGCTAACGGTTGAGGGACGGCTGCTGCTATGTTTAGGCAATGAACATTCGGTTGATTTAAAAAAAGTCATTAGAGCCAGTCCCGGCAATATGGAAAAGCTGAAACAGACAATTATTGAGGCGATGAATATTAAACCGGAAAAGCATGAGTTTGATCTTAAAGAGCAGCCGGTTATTTTAAGGCACATGAGTGCAACAGGTGGATAGCCGTTAACAAGGATTATTTAAAAAATACAAAATGAATATACAATATAAAGCGCATCCATGGCATGGCATCAGTGCGGGCGAAAAGGCCCCTGAAGTGGTGACAGCATTTATCGAAATTGTTCCTAGCGATACGGTCAAGTACGAAATAGATAAAGAAACGGGGTACCTTAAAGTAGATCGTCCACAAAAGTTTTCAAATGCCATTCCTACTTTGTATGGCTTTATTCCGCAAACCTATTGCGGCGAAAAAGTAGCTGAATATGCGCGTAATGGAGCGGGCGGTGTATCTGTTGGCTGTGGTGATGGGGACCCTTTAGATATTTGTGTATTGAGTGAACGTACGGTAACACATGGCAATATTATTTTGCCAGCCATCCCAATAGGCGGCTTTCGGATGATTGATCACGGCGAGGCAGATGATAAAATAATCGCAGTGATGAAAGGTGATGAATTTTATATGCAGTGGAATGATGTTTCGGATTGTCCTGTTTCCTACATTAACCGCTTAATGCATTATTTTTTGACCTATAAAAACCTTCCTGGCGAGCAGAGTGCCTGTGAAATTACTAATGTGTATGGCAGAGATGAAGCTCATGAGGTTATCAGGCGTTCACAGGCGGATTATAAAACTTATACAGAAAACAACTGATTAAAATGGCTAAAGAATTAACCGCAGATGACATTGTTGCACAGGCACGGAAATATAAAGATGACCGCGAGAAAAACTACCGAGAAAAGGCCTTAAAGCTTTACCCTTGGGTTTGCGGACGATGCACCCGTGAATTTACCCACGCAAATTTGAGTGAATTGACCGTTCATCACAGAAATCATAACCATGATGATAATCCTGAGGATGGCAGTAACTGGGAACTGCTTTGCCTTTATTGCCATGATAATGAACATTCTCGTTTTGAAGAGGAGGTCCGCTACGGCGGGAGTACAGTATCAGTGGCAGAAGATCATAGCGGTGATGCTACTTTTAATCCATTTGCCGACTTAAAGAGCATGATGAAAAAATAATGTAGTTATGTCGCAGGGAAAACTCTTTGTGACTGTCCCTGCATTACAGTAAAGATATGAAAAAATGTGAATGGGCACTGTCATCAGAATCAGAAGAGAAGTATCACGATGAAGAATGGGGGGTTCCTGTACATGATGGCCGTTTACTTTTTGAATTTTTGATTTTGGAAGGTGCTCAGGCAGGTTTGAGCTGGTCAACCATATTAAATAAAAGAGACGGCTATAGAAAAGCATTTGATGGATTCGATGCGAACAAAATAGCGCTTTATGATCAGGACAAAATTCAGCAGCTATTAAATAACCCCGGCATTATTAGAAATAAACTTAAAGTCAATGCCACCATTGCAAATGCCCAGGCCTTTTTAGAGATACAGAAACAGGAAGGTGGTTTTGATAGGTATATCTGGCAGTTTGTACAAGGGAAAAGCATACAAAATCACTGGAAAAATTTAAAGAAAGTTCCGGTTTCTAGCCCAGAATCAGAGCAGATGAGCAAAAGCTTAAAACAAAAAGGCTTTAAGTTCGTGGGGCCGACTATTTGCTATGCCTATATGCAGGCAGTGGGAATGGTAAATGATCATACAGTAGACTGTTTTAGATATAAGCAGTTAAACCCCTTCCTTTGATAAATGTAGATTGAGGGGATTTTAAGCACCCAAGTAAAACTATTAGATTAATTTTACCTGGGTACTTACTTATCAATAAAAGTGAAGAAAAATGGCCGATTCCACCCAAAATGAAAAGCAAAATTATACTGAGCAGTATCAGCAGCTAATTCAATCACAGCAAACATTGGTATTGTCCACAGTAACAGAACAAGGCAAACCGCACTCTAGCTATGCCCCCTTTACAAGAGATGCGGAAGGCATTTTTTATATTTTTGTCAGTGAATTGGCTGTTCATACCAAAAATATGCTGAAAAATGGTTCCGCCAGCATCCTGTTTATCAAATCAGAAAGTGAAACAAAAAACCTGTTTGCACGCGAACGGGTTGTGCTTGACTGTGAAATTAATGAAGTTCAGCCGCAAGATGAATGCTATTATAAGCGAATGCTAATAATGCGGGAAAAGTTTGGTGAAACCGTTGCATTGTTACAGAGCCTGCCTGATTTTCATTTATTAGCTTTAAAAGCTGTTGAAGGAAAATATATTGCCGGTTTTGGAAAAGCATTTTCAATTAATACTGCAGATTGGACGTTAGATATCAATGAATAAAATATTACTCTTCATCTCAGTCAACTTATTTTTATTGAGCTGTTCAACAGCAGGGGAAGGCTATATGCAGCAAAAAGAATTATTGACATTAATTGATCAGGGCAAAGCACCAATTATTGTTGATGTGCGGTCAGATGCTGAATATAGGTCAGGTCATGTGCCAGGTGCCATTCATGTGCCTTTTTGGACGGCTTTTACTACAGATAAAATGGATGGCTATAAAAAAGGTGACCCGGTTGTGATGTATTGCGCGCACGGTCCAAGAGCGGGCGTTGCAAAACTGGCATTTTATTTTGCAGGGTTTGAAAAGCTTAGCTATCTGGCAGGGCATATGACTGCATGGACAAAAGCAGGGTTGCCTGTAGAGTAATAAGGGTGCAGTAATGACAGAAATGGTTTGATTATAATTTTTACCTCAAAGGCAGAGTAAAAAAACCAGAAATAACTATAATTATGTTGCCAGTTGCATAACTAGGATGTAAAAAGATCATTATTATGAAAAATATGCGTTATAGCTTGGTTTTTTTTGCATTGATGGCCTTGCCAGCCGCTTATGCTGAAAATGCTCTGATAACATTTTCAAGTCTTGAAAGTTCAGGCCTGCTGATGCTGGATAAACAGGGGCGAGCTATTATGGCTGACCATGCCAATACCGCCTTAATTCCTGCATCGACTACTAAACTTGTTACCGCCTGGCTAGCATTAAAGCATTGGGGGGAAGGCCACCACTTTAAAACGAATTTTTATTTAGACAATGCAACAGATACCCTTTGGATAAAGGGTAGCGGTGATCCCTTTCTGGTTTCGGAAGAGATTTTAAGCATTGCAAAAAATATTAAAAAAAAAGGTGTTAAGCGAATTAGTGCTATCGGACTCGATAGTTCATTGTTTCAGAAAAATGTTTTGCTGCCTGGCACAGGAGCCAGCAATAATCCTTATGATGCAGTACCTTCAGCCATCGCTGCCAATTTTAATACCATTAATATTAAAAGAATCGATGGCAGAGTCGTTTCGGCTGAGCCTCAAACGCCTTTGACCGCTTATGCCAAGAATTTTTCAAATCAATTGAATAGGCGATCATTACGAATAAATACAGGGCCTAACCCTGCAAATGCAGAGAAGAATTTTGCTGAATTGCTGGCTATTTTTTTACGGAAGCAGGGAATAGAGGTAGGCAGTAAAATTATTCGAGGGCAGATAGATAAACAGCCTCTTTTTTATACTCATATAAATAGTAAATCATTAGCTGAAATGATTCGGCCCATGTTGAAATACTCAACCAACTTCCTCGCCAACCAGCTGATTTTAGTGCTTAGCGCAGAAACCTATCATAGACCTGCCAATAAAGCAGATGTACAGCAATATATGGAGCAAGAACTGACCAAAAAATTCCATTGGACAAACTTTACTATGAAAGATGGGGCTGGACTATCGCGTGATAATCGCCTGTCGCCTGCTCAATTGGTTGATTTGCTGCAGGCATTTAAGCCCTGGAAAAACTTACTGCCAGAGATTGAAACTAAGATTTTTGCAAAATCAGGTACCTTAAATAAGATTAGTACATTGGCAGGCTATATAGTGGTTAAAAATGACTGGCAGCCTTTTGCTTTGATGATGAACCAGGCTGTGCCATATAAATTTAGAAATCGTATTGCAGTAGAGTTGGCCAGTGAGAATGTAAGGCATTTAAGCAATCTGTAGGAGTGGCTTTCCGTCATGACCGAGACTGGGATAAATGCCACTTTTTATTATCCTAAAAAAATCAGTTGACCGCTAAGTTCAGCTGTAACTTGTTAAATAATATGCTTAAGCAAGTTTTTCTATTCTCACCAGATGGGTGAGACTATTTCGCTTCACGGCTTTGTGAAAAATCTGGACGAAAAATTCTGCAGAATTGCTCTCAATAAGGACTACAGCCATTATTTTCGAGCTATTCTTTGCCTTTTTCCGCCTAGGTTTCCCACAAAATCCGTGCTCAACTAATTTTTCTAGGATTATTCAAAATACTAACAATTCAACCAGCATAGCTTCATAAATATCAGACAAAACTTCTAAATCCTCAACGCCCACGTTCTCATTTATTTTATGAATGCTCTCATTTAACGGCCCCAGTTCGATAACCTCTGCGCCAGTAGGTGCGATAAAGCGCCCGTCAGAAGTGCCGCCTCCTGTATCATCCATAGTTTCAAACCCTGTCACTTTCTTAATTGCAGTATGTGCCGCATCAATCAAAGCACCGCCTTCAGTTAAAAATGGATTGCCAGATAAACGCCACTGTAAATCATATTTAAAATTGTATTTATCAAAAATGGCAGTAGTACGCTGCTTAATGGTTTCTTCATCCAGTTCCGTACAAAAGCGCAGGTTAAACTGAATTTCCAGTTCACCTGGGATAATGTTTTCAGCGCCAGAGCCAGAATTAATGTTAGATACCTGCAGACTAGTCGGCGGGAAAAAAGCATTTCCTTTGTCCCAGACCTCATCTGTCAATTCTTTAAGTGCAGGCGCAAAGGCATGAATAGGGTTTTCAGCAATTTCAGGATAGGCTACATGACCTTGAATGCCGTGAACAGTTAATTTGGCGCAGAGAGAACCCCGTCGCCCAACGCGAATAACATCCCCTAGTTTTTTATCGCTAGAAGGCTCTCCAACCAAACACCAGTCAATCTTTTCATTTCGCTTTTCTAAAACTTCAACCACTTTGACCACGCCATTGGTGGCAATGCCTTCTTCATCGCTGGTAATCATCAGGGCAATAGAACCTTGATGTTCAGGGTGCTTGGCAATAAAGCGTTCAAGTGCAGTAATAAAACAGGCTACACCGCCTTTCATATCTGCCGTACCGCGTCCATAAAGCTTGCCATCTCTGATGGTTGGTTCAAACGGAGGCGAATTCCAACGATCTAATGGGCCAGGAGGCACAACATCAGTATGCCCAAGAAAGGTTAGCAGTGGTTTGGTTTCGCCACGCCTAAGCCAAATATTTTGGGTATCGTCAAAATTTAAACGTTCTTCTTTAAAGCCCAGTTTACTTAAACGCTCAACCAAAACATCTTGGCAGCCTGCATCTTCAGGGGTAACGGATTCTCTGCGGACAAGGTCTTTTAATAGGGTTAATGTATCACTCATAATTCTTTTTGATAGATGTCTGCTTTAAAGCCTATAATCAATTTTTCGCCAGTATCTAAAACAGGGCGTTTGATTAAGGTCGGTGTCTCCAGCATAAATTGCAGAGCCGTCCGCTTTGAAATATTGGCTTTTTGGTCGTCAGTCAATTTTCGCCAGCTAGTGCTTTGTTTATTCAGTAATTTTTCCCAGCCTACTGCAGCTTCAAAAGACTCCAATGATTCAGCGCTTAAACCCTGCTTGCGAAAATCATGAAACTGAAAATCTATATTTTTATCTTGCAGCCAATCCTTGGCTTTCTTAACCGTGTTGCAATTGCTAATGCCATATAAAGTAGTCATGTTACAGCTCGCTATTTAATAATTCTTCAATGCTGGGCAGTTCTCTGTCCTTGTGGGCATGTATTTTATATAAATCGATAAATTCCATAAAGGCCTGTTCAAGGTCATCAAGAATACCCTCTTCATTTTCTTTGTCTTCGCCTGAAAGTTCGGGGCTGTCTAGGTATTCTTTTTGTAATGCAATTTCACTGTTTAAAGAGAGGATGGCATAAAGAACGGCGTTGCTGGATAAGGATTCTGACATAGTTCGTTTGTTTTATGGGGATAAGTGAAACTATTATAATATGTCTGAAAGGACATTATTCAAAAAGGGTTGAGCTGTTTATCGTTTGTGCTGATAAAATTGGCAGTATTGCTTGTTACAGTAGAATCTCCATATTGCCTTTCAAACAGCTGTTGGAGTAGCTGGATACACAATAATGATGGGGGATAACTGATGGCAATTTATCCCAGTATTTACCCAGTGTTTTTTGCAAAATAATCATAATTAACGCCTAAAATAAAGAAGAGTGAAAAACCATCATGGTGGTAATGCCTAGCATCGCAAAGAAAGCGGGTACACCCAGCCACATCCATAGTTTTGAATAAAAATGGTATTGTTCAGGCAGAGGTTTATTGTCTGTTAGCGATTCAGTGGCAAAATCGCGCATACGAATCTGTAAACAGACCACAGGCAGCCAGCATAGCCCTGTTAATGCATACAAAACAATAGACTGCATTAGCCAGCCATCCGTTAATGACATGCCCATTTGTTCAGCCATCAGTATGCCTGTTAAAGGCTGAATGATCACAGTAGGCGTGGTAAACCACCAGTCAGCCAGCACCACATGTTTGCTAGTGATGGCAATGGCAGCATGATTGCCGCTGCGGTCTGCCATCAGCTTAAAAAATACCGTACCACAGCCCAAGCCGAATAGAATAATGGCACTGGCAATATGTATTAATTTCAAGGTTAAAAATATCATGGTTTTTCCCCCTCAACAGTTAAATAAACAAGTAAAGTTGCCAATAGCGGAATGTTTTTTAAAACAGGGCCAAAGGGATGGAGCCAAAACTCTGGCAAGGTAAACGTAATGGTTACGGTGTATAGAAAAATAATCGTAAGCTGAAATAATATCAACGGACGTATTCGATAGTCACACAAGGTAGCCAATCCAAGGATAATATCCATTAATGCCAGGCCATAAAGCATAATAGGGGCCATATTGTCGGTAATTCCAGAGGCTGCTAAAAACTGATAGCTCTGTTCAGGAGGGAAGAAAAAAATAGATACTATGCCGCTCCAAATCCATAAAAAAGCAATCGACAAGCGCAATAAAGGACGTAGAAAATACAGACCGGCATGCCAGCGTTCTGCCTGGTTTGCTGGTGTTGATAGCAATTGTTTTTGCAGACTTTTTGTCGGATGACCTAGAAATTGGCTTATAGGTTTGGCATCAGCAGCATTGCCTCGTCTCAGCATAGCTATATTTTCGGCATTAAACGTAGGCTCACCCAGCCATTTACCGATAAATACTGAACGCTGAGCCAGTTCCCCAGGTAAGGAGAAGGCCTGTGCCGGTTTTTTACCCAAGCGTTGCCGAAGCTGTTCTAATAAATGTTTAAAGCTTATTGCTTCAGAACCTACCAAAGGTAGGGTCAGCCGAGGGGGCGCATCTGATTTTAGGCACTGAATAATAGTTGCCGTAATATCACTAACATGGACAGGCTGCATCAGCTGCTTGCCACCATCAATCAATGCATGCAGGGGCAGGGCCGCCAATGCATGAAATAAAGCCATGCTTTGTGCGCCATCGCCATAAACAATAGACGGCTGCAGCACATACCAATCTATATCAAGTTTTTTAAGCGCATCATCGGCAGCTTTTTTACTGTGGTGATAGGCCGACTGCGCTGTGTCATCTGCGCCGAGTGCGGAAATTTGAATGATTTTTTTAACGCCAGCTTGTTCTGCTGCTTTAAATAGGGCTATGGGAACTTGGGCATGCAATGATTGAAAAGACTGTCCTTTAGACTCAACGATAATGCCGACACAATTAATGACTGCATCAATATTTTGCAAATGCGGTCTCCAGTCTGATGTATTAGTCATATCAGAAAAATTCAGCTGCAGAATACGGGTGCTTTTTGATTTAAAGATTAGTTTTTCAGGATGACGGCAACAGGCAGTCACTTTATGATTCTGCTGTTCCAATGCCTGTAAAATATGATGGCCAATAAAACCGCTGGCACCGGTGAGTAAAATATTCATGTTGACCTCTTTTTTGTTGTAATGGTGAGGTGAACAATAGCAAGGCAAAAACAGTTGGCCTTCCTGTTTTATAAAATAGGACTATAAATTAATTATTTATTTAAAAATTAATGGCTTGCAACATTGCAAAAAGATAATAATGTAATTTTGTAAAAAAAATAAATAGGAGACGAGGCTTTAGCCTCGCCCTAATTATGTGAGGCTAAAGCCTCGTCTACAAAATACTTCGGTTATTGCTTTAAATTCTGCTTCCGATACTGACCAGGCGCCATCCCGGCAATATCGCGGAAAGCAGTATAAAAATTAGACTGGGTACTAAACCCCACCGACAGGCCAATAGATAAAACTGAAGACTTAGGGTCATCTAAAAGCAGTTTTTTGGCGGCTTCTACCCTATGCTGACGAATATATTTTGAAAATCCCTGCTGAAATTCAGTATTTATCAGTTCAGATAACTGATGAGAATTTAACTGCAGCTGTTCTGCCAATATCGCTAAACTAAGGTTGTCCTGAATATAGAGTTTTTCCTGCGTCATTAACCGGTTTAATTGAGCGAGCGTTTTTTTGCGGTCAATGTTTTTAAGCGTTGATTCAGTATACGTTGCGTGTGCTGCTTCTGCAACATCAGCGGTAATGGATGGAAAACGAAGTAAAGTTAATGTGGAAGCAAAAAAGGCAAGGCCAATTAAAATGCTATAGCCTGTAATAAAAGTAAAATTGCTGATCAATGGCCAAATAAAACCGAGCATAATTACACCGATAGCAATTAAAAAAAACACCGCCAACGCTAAAAGTTCCAGTTTAAAGCGCTGCCGCTGTTTTCGCAGCAAATACACAGCTCTGGCCAGCCATGCCAAATAACCGCTTCCAATTAAAAAAACCAAGGGCAGCATCCATTGTACTGGGAAGAAAAAACTTATAAATAATGGCAATGCATGCATAAAATGCCACCGGCTAAATACAGGTTTTGCGGTTAACAGTCTACGGCTATAAAAATAAAAACTGGGAGCAATGCAGAATAGCAAAGCAATATATATAGGCGAAAAAACCGGCTCAGACGGGTTAAGAATAAACTGTAAATTTAGCCATTGGATTATAGCCAGGCAAATAACCAGAACAAAGCCAGCTAGTTTTGATGAAAACAGTTGAGCTTCAAATTGCTGAAGAAGATTGCCTGTAATCAGTAACAGCGCTGTAAAAAGAGAAAAACCAATCAGTAATAGTGAGACAAGTTGCATTGGGCTGAAAAAAGGTTATTGTCTTTATTTTAGGGGCAATCCCTTGTGGTGACCCTATTATACACGATGGCCAATAGAGGAAGGACTGGCATAGGGGATTGCTACTACGGAAATGAGAAAATACGAGAATATGCTGAATAGTTGCAAATGTTTTAAGTTAGAATAGTCAATTGATTTTCTGTATGCCGCTATCTTATGAATAAACACACCCCAAACGCCGATTTTGAATCCTTTGCCTTTTCGGAAGACATATTATCCGCCATTAAACGGATGGGGTTTGAAAAGCCAACCGATATACAGCTTAAAACCATACCAGCCGTGCTAGAGGGAAAAGACGTACTGGCGCGTGCAGATACAGGATCAGGAAAAACGGCTGCTTTTGCATTGCCCCTATTAGACAGCATGAGCAATGAGAATGTTTATTCGCGGATAGGGCGTGATAAACGATTTGACAGCGCCAATAGAGTAGCCAGCAATTGCGTGCAAGTATTGGTGCTGGTGCCAACGCGTGAATTGGCTATACAGGTTGCCGATGTTTTTTCTCAATTGTCAGAAAATATCACCCCGGCCATTAAATGCCAGAGTGTGTATGGCGGGGTAAAGATTAACCCGCAAATGATGGCGTTGCGTGGCGGTGCGGATGTATTGGTAGCAACTCCTGGCAGGCTGCTTGATTTAGTAGATCAAAATGCCATTAAATTTAATCAGATTAAAGCCCTGGTGATTGACGAAGTAGATCGCCTGATGAAAGGGGATTTTCAGGAAGAAATTGAACGCATCAGTAAATTGCTGCCCAATAAACGCCAGAACTTGATGTTTACCGCGACTTTTCCAGAAAGCATAAGCAGATTGGTTCGAGAAGTAATGAATACACCGGCAATCATCAATATGGATGAGTTTGTTGACGAACTGGAAATAGAGCAGCGTGTTATCACTATTAATCACAACCAGAAAAATGACCTGTTGGCATATCTGCTAGATAATAATGACTGGGAACAGGTGCTGATTTTTTGCAGTGCAAAACGGACGTGCGATAACTTAGTGAAAAAACTGGAAAAAAGAAATATCGAAGCGGTTGCCATGCACAGCAATAAGGAGCAGTCTGCACGGATGGCAGCCTTAAAGAAATTTAAAGCAGGCGGTATTCGCATTTTAATCGCTACAGATGTGGCGGCCAGAGGGATTGATATTAAACAGCTGCCCTGTGTGATTAACTATGATTTGCCACGCTCGCCAAATGACTATGTGCATAGAATAGGACGGACAGGACGCGCAGGGGAAAAGGGCCATGTGATTTCTTTAATCGCACACCATGAATATCAGCATTTTTCAGTGATAGAAAAATATAACGGGCTTAATTTAGAAAGAGAAGAGATCGAAGGCTTTGAGGTGGATGAAGTTGCACCGCCCATGCCACGTAAAAGCCCTAAAAAGAAGAAGGTGCGGTTAAGCAAAAAGCAGAAAGCTAGGCAGCAGGGGGAAGAACAGAAAACGGTTATACAGCCTGAGGAGCAAAATGCAGAAGATGATAAAGAACCTGTAGAAGTTGAGCCGGCTGTTAATGCGGATATTTGGGGGAAGCTAAAAAAGAGATGATTTTATAGCTTTCGTATACAAACTATAGCAAAAAAGTGTAGGGCGGAGAAGGTGATGGAAATGAAAAAAATGTGGATAAATCACCCCGAGATTTTTCCTCAAAAACATCAGGCATTGCAATCGACAGCCCTAAACTTTCAAAATTACAGGCATCTTGCCCAGTGCTTAGATGTAAAAGCCAATTAAGCTTGGAGACGGGGCTTTAGCCCCGTATTTGTAGAAACTAACCCCACTCCTCCGAATGTTTTATGCTTAACTCAACGACATTGCTCTCCTACCTGTTTTTAAAATTGAAGCCAATAGCTTAACCTTGCAATAAAGATAGTACACCTTGGGGAAGCTGATTAGCCTGTGCCAGCATTGCTGTTCCAGCCTGCTGCAGAATCTGGGCTTTAGTCAGATTAGCTGTTTCAGCAGCAAAATCAGCATCACGGATCCGGCTGCGGGCTGCGCTTAAATTTTCTGAAGTTGTTTGTAAATTGGCGATGGTGGCTTCAAACCTATTTTGAACCGCACCTAAGTTAGAGCGGGTACTGTTAACTTGCTGTAAAGCGGCATCAACTCGTTTAAGTGCTGACTCTGCTCCTTCCCGTGTAGCGACAGAAATATCATCAATGCCTTTAGTATCTTTGGCTACATTGGCGGTATAGCCAATGTTAGCCAGATCTGCAGAGGCTGTTGTGCCAAATGATATTGTTTCAGTTGCACTTAAAGTTATTTTTCCTTCTTCAGGTACTCCTGTACCAATTTGCGTGGTTGGGGGCGTCGCTGCTGTTGGGGCTACGCCAGTAAGGAAGGTAAGCCCACCGCCGGCACCTTCTTCAACCTTAAGGTCGCGTCCGTCAGCGGCAGTAAATGTCATCTCATTCCCTTCAACAGAAGCTACAACACCCGTTTTGCCTGACTGTGCATTGATAGCATCTCTTACTTGTGTCAAGTTTAATGCACTTTCTCCATTTGTATTACCTATACCCACTCCAGAATAAATATCAACATCATTTACTTTTAAACTGTAAGTTTGGTTTGCAGCTGTTCCTCCAACTGTCCCAGCTGTATTCGTTGTTATTTCAGTATTGGCAATAGCTGTTAAACCAGGAATGCCAGCATCATTAATCGCGGCAGCCTTTGCATATGCAGAGGACCCGCTTCGGCCAGATACAGATGCTTCAGCAAAGTTAGCACTGCTGGAAATTTCTTTTGTAATCTCGCCCACAGTAATTTTAATGTTAGCGGCGGCAGTACTGGTAACTTGTGTAGACTCTTGTTCAGCAATGGCACCTATAGAGGCACCTTTAGCACTAGAAATTGACACGTCAACAGTTTGTCCTGCATTGGCACCAACCTGAAAACTGGCACTGGCAAAAGAGCCGTCAATAATGCGCTGCCCATTAAATTCAGTTGTTTTGGCAATTCGGTTAATCTCTGACTGAAGCTGTGTCACCTCATCCTGCAGCGCCTGTCTGTCACTTGAAGTGTTGGTGTCATTGGCAGACTGAACAGATAGTTCACGTATCCTCTGTAAAAGTTCAGTGGTTTGAGTTAGTGCACCTTCAGCCGTCTGTGCTAAAGAAATACCGTCATTGGCATTTCTGGCGGCCTGGTTCAAACCTCTGATTTGACTCGTCATCCGTTCCGAAATAGCCAAACCCGCAGCATCGTCTTTTGCGCTGTTAATTCTTAAGCCTGTTGATAAACGCTGCAATGATGTAGTCAGGTCTTTTTGGGAACCGTTTAGATTACGCTGAGAATTTAGCGAAGCAATGTTGGTGTTGATGGTTTGTGCCATTTTATTGACTCCTCGATAAGTTTTTAAATCGTTTGCAATGATTAATGCATGTCGAATGCCAATAAATAAAAGTATAGTAATAACAGCTTCTTACATTGTATTTTGGCCGATTGTAAATAGAAGTGGCAGATAATTGCCACTTGATAAATGGGGGGGGGCGGTTTATGATTATGTTTGCTGGGGTTGCGCTGCCGCTTCACCGCCAGCCTACGAAATATGTGGGCAATGATAATTGTTTCTATGGGCTATATTGAATTGAAGTAACTACCCCCCCCCTAGAAAATAATTAAAAAAAGACTTGACAGTTTTTTCGGTGCAGATTTTTATTTTTCTTACAATCACCTGAAATTCATTCATACAGCTCACTGATAATACACAGTGACTGTTAATCAATTG
>JALSLW010000040.1 GCA_026988155.1 Methylomonas sp.
AAGCAGCTGGAGCAGACCATTGATTCAATTCAAATCGACTACCCTAAAGATATAAAGACAGAATAGAATTGCACGCCAATGTCATTAAGTTAAGAGGTTTATAGCGCTGATTAAGCTTGGAGACGGCGCTTTAGCCCCGTATTTTTAGGGACTAAAGCGCCTCCTCCGTACTTAACGGCATTGGCTGCACGTCCTGTACTAGGCGCTGTTTTATTCTATACAATTAGCAGCCATATTCTCTAGCGCCTGGTCTAAATGTTCCCACTGTGATTCATTTTTAGGCAAGCCAAAGCGCAGGCTTGATGGCTTAGTAAATAATCGGGTCAATATGCCTTTTTGAGCCAGACATTGATGAATTTCTGTCGCATTTGATTCTCGGGCCCACAGAAATAAATCGGTTTGAGCGGTGACTTTCAGCCCCCGTTTTTTTAGCAAAAAAGCAAGTCGAGTCGACTGCTTTTTTAACTCGGCCTGCATTTTTTTCTGCCACTGTGTATCTAATAAAGCAGCCGTTGCGATATAGCGGCTAGGATGGCTTATTGACCAAGGCCCAAGTCTTTCATCCAGTTCTGATAGCAAATCTTCGGCGGCAATAGCAAAACCGCAGCGGATGCCCGCCAAGCCGAAAAACTTACCGATGGAGCGGAGGATAATAAGCCCTTCAGTAGCGGGGTGGCTGGATAAACTGTTTTCTGGCATGGTATCAATAAACGCTTCATCAACAATAAGCCAGCCATTACGCCGATTTAATTGCCGGTGCCAGTTAAGCAGCTGGGTTTTGCTAAATTGCATTCCTGTCGGGTTGTTTGGATTTATTAATATCAAAATATCCAATGTAGCCAGCTCTGATTCTAAGCCATCGGCTGATAGCTCAATAACTTCATGCCCCGCTTTTTGCCAACTATACGCATGTTCTGCATAAGCAGGTGCCAGTACGCCAACTTTGGATTTTTTCCGCATTAGCGGCAAAGTCTGAATGGCCGCTTGAGAGCCTGCAACCGCAAGAATTGATTGGCATTGGTAATAGCGTTTAGCCGCATTCAGCAATCCATCTGCAGATTCAGGCAGGCGCTGCCAGCAGGCCTCCGGAATTTTTGGAACTGGCCAGCCATTGGGATTTATACCGGTTGATAAATCAGTCCATTGTTCTAAGGGGATATTATATTTTTTTGAGGCATCAATTAAATGCCCGCCATGTTCAAGCAAGAGCTGCTCCAAAAACCTCTATAGAGATAATGCAAAAAAGCCATAAAAGAAGGTTAAAAGTAACCAATGAATTAGCACGGGCAATATCGCCATTATCAGGCAGAATATCGGTGCCAAAAAATGCCTTGTCTTTAAGTTTACCGTGATACCGGGCTGGCCCGCCTAATCGTAGGTTCAGAGCGCCCGCGCCAGATGTCATTACAGGGCCTGCATTTGGGCTTTCCAATAAAGGTGCCTGTACCATCCAGCAGCGTATTGCCAGTCTGCTATTGCCCAAAAGGGCATAGCTCAATGCCGTAAGACGGGCAGGAATCCAATTTAACACATCATCTAAGCGGGCCGCGCCCCAGCCAAAATATAAAAACGTCTGGTTTTTATAGCCCCACATGGCATCTAAAGTATTGCTCAATCTATAAAATATTGCCCCTGCTGGCCCAGCAACAATAAACCAGAATATAGGCGCAAAAACAGCATCGGCCCCATTTTCTAAAACTGATTCTATGGCCGCCCTGCGTACATCATCTTCTGTCATTTTGTCGGTCTGCCTGCTGACAATCATAGCCACAGATTTTCTTGCCAGGGTAAGGTCATGTATCTCAAGGGCATAAAACACGGATAGCGCATGCTGTTTTAAACTGTTTGCGGCGATGCAAAAATAAACAATAACGGGTGTGGCAATGGCATTAATAACCGGCCATTTTTCAAGACTATGCACAGCCAGGGTAATGGGGACAAGCAATAGCGACAACGCTAAAATCCCCATGATTTTTTGCCATAAAGCTGATTGCTGAGGCTTGCGCATACTTTTTTCAAAACCATTTGCTACGCTGCCAAAAAAAACTAAAGGATGCCTTTTTTGGGGTTCACCTAGCCAGTGATCAAGCAGAACGGCTAAAATAAGGCTTAAACTCATATCTGTGAAATTACTGTTTCCATCCCTTATTATACGAATTCAGCACAAACTAATCTTTATAAATGCAAACAGCAAAAACCATAATGGTTCAGGGAACCACTTCTGATGCGGGCAAAAGCGCCCTGGTCACCGCCTTATGCCGTTATTATTATCGTAAAGGCATTGCCGCCGTCCCCTTTAAACCGCAAAATATGGCATTAAACAGCGCTGTTACCATTGATGGCGGCGAAATTGGCAGAGCCCAGGCTGTACAGGCTATAGCCTGCGGATTAGAACCGCATACAGATATGAATCCCATTTTGCTCAAACCCAATTCTGATAAAACCGCGCAGGTTATCATTCATGGAAAGGCAAAGCAGAATCTTTCCGCCAAAAAATATCATCAGTTTAAAAAGCAGGCGATGCAGGCGGTTTTAGAATCACACGGCAGATTGACTAAACAGTATCAAATGATTGTGGTTGAAGGTGCAGGCAGCCCGGCAGAAATCAATCTGCGTGAAGGCGATATAGCCAATATGGGTTTTGCAGAAACCGTCAACTGCCCGGTTATCTTAATAGCAGATATTGACAAAGGCGGCGTATTTGCACATCTCGTCGGAACCCTGGAATTATTGTCGGCAAGCGAACAAAATAGAATTGTTGGCTTTGTTATCAACCGTTTTCGGGGTGATATGGCGATATTGCAGCCAGGCATTGACTGGCTGGAACAGCGGACGGGCAAACCGGTATTGGCAGTCTTGCCTTTTTTGCATGATTTTTATTTAGATGCGGAAGATTCAGTAGCCATCAATAAATATAAAAAAAATGGCAAAGGCCATTTTAAAATAATTGTGCCCTTATTCCCTAGAATAAGTAATCACACCGATTTTGATGCCTTATTGCTCCACCCTGAGATTACAGTTCAGTTTGAAAAAGACCCGGCTAACTGTGCGGGGGCTGATTTAGTTATTCTGGCAGGCAGCAAATCAGTAAGAGATGATTTAAAATGGCTTGATGAAATGGGCTGGAATCAGTTTATTAAAAAGCATCTGCGATACGGCGGAAAATTGCTCGGCATCTGTGGCGGCTTTCAAATGCTAGGCACTGCAATTCATGATCCCGACAGTATCGAAGGTAAGGCTGGCTCAAGCAGCGCCCTGGGACTGCTAGAGATAGAAACAACCTTAAAAGCAGAAAAATGTCTGCAAAAAGTCAGTGGTTTTCTGACCATAGATAATACTGCAATTACCGGATATAAAATACATGCCGGAGTCACCCGAGGACTGGCATTGGAAAAGCCGGCACTAATGCTGGCCGGAAAAGCGGATGGCGCACTTTCTGATGACAGCCAGATAATGGGAACCTATTTACATGGGCTGTTTGATTCGGCAGAGGCCTGTAACACACTGTTAAAATGGGCTGGCTATAAAAAGCGGCAAGCAGTAAAACTGGATGAGAAACGTGAAGCAGGTATTAATTTAATTGCCGATGCTTTAGAGGAAAATTTTGATTTTAAAATGATGCAGCGATTAACCGGCAAGTTTCCCTGATCTTATTCAATATGCTCAAAGGCAATATCGCTTTCTAAAAACTGCTCAATCGCCGGTTCATCAGTGAAGTTTCCATAGCCCAGTAGCAGCTTTGCATAAGCCGACTCTAAAGACATGTTCCATATCATTTTGGCACCCTGATCTAGCAATGAGCGGGTGCTTTGGTATGCGTCCGCATTTTTTATGGCAGGCGCCATATAAAGACTCACATTCTGCGCATTGCATTGCTCAATAAAAGCCGTCAGAGAATGATTCTCTCCCCATTCGGCAATAGAACAGGCAGTCCCCGAGTGATACAGGTCATGAATAACGGCATCGGCCCGGTCTAATTGAAAATGTGAATAGTCCAAGCCCGGATAGGGCCTGATCAGTAAAATATTTGCCGAAAATGAAGGTACTAACGGAATATATGACTCGATTTTGGTTTTTAAAGGGTTTAGCTGATAAAAGGCACCCGTTGCAAATTTCAAATAGGCTTTAGATTGCACGCTGATAAAATCGCCGCTAAGCTGTAGGCAAGATGCCAGCCGTGTTCCCAGGTGCACTAAAATGTCAGCTGCAGGGTTTTTATAAGGTACAAAAACGCCGGTCGCCCTTTTTTGCCGTATAAATTCTACCGCACAGTTAAAATGAGTTAAGCCATTTGCCTGGGGATGATCTAACGGGTGATCACTGGAGACAAGTAAAATCGGGGTATTAACCGCATTAAAGTACAGACCCAAAGCCGAGGCTGTAAAAGCCAGAGTATCTGTACCATGGGTAATAATGATACCGTCATACAGAGAAATATCTTCGGCTTCAATAGCCTGAATCAGTGCCTCCCAAACTGTTGGAAACAGATTTTCACTTAAAAGCTGCAGGGGCTGAATAGTTGTAAAATTAACGGACTTAGTGGCTGGGTATGTCTGATCAAATAGCTGAAGCAGTTTATAGCCTTGCTTTTCGGCGGTGTCGATGGCTCCATTGCATGCAACAGAGCCGATGGTGCCTCCGGTAAAAACCAATAAGATATTAGTCATTGCGTAAGCGCGGCTAACCCTAATTTAACGCGTACCAAATACCACAATAGTTTTGCCATGCGCGGTAATTAACTCTTTATCTACCAGCTCTTTTAAAACTCTGCCGGCCATCTCCCTGGAGCAGCCTACAATTCTGCCTATTTCCTGTCGGGTAATGCTTAACTGCATGCCATCCGGATGAGTAATTGCATCAGGTTCTTTGCATAAATCAAGCAAAGTGCGGGCAATACGGCCTTCAACATCCATAAAGGCAAGGTCTTGGTATTTGCGGCTAGTAATCAATAGACGATTAGAGAGCTGATCGCCCAGCAGAAATAAAATATCAGTAGCACAATCCGCCAACTCCGTTTTTAAGGCTGTTTTGAATCTGTCATACGAAATTTCAGCCAACTGGCATTTAGTGCGCGTTTTTACAGTAACCGTTCTGGTTTCAGGCCCTTTGAAAATGCCAACCTCACCAATAAACTCATCTTTATGCAAGTAGGCTAAAATCAGCTCATGGCCGCTTTCATCTTCAACAGAAACACTGACCGAACCATCAACAATAAATAATAGTTTATCCCCTACATCACCAGGCCTTACAATAAGCGCTTTAGCCGGATAACTCCTGGTATGGCAAAGGCGAAGGAACTGGTTTAAAGCATTTTGGTTACTATTTTCAATTAATGGCATTTCAACTTACCCTGTTTATTAGACTATATGCACATACGATGCAGTAATTTTGATAAAAATGTGACCTTATCCGCACACTCAATGTAGAATTATAGACCAAATTTTTTTTTTAGTGAGAATATTTAATGCAAGCTACAGTTAAGTGGATAGATGGACGGTCATTTGTAGGCGAAAGTGGTAGTGGCCATAGTGTTGTAATGGATGGCCCGGCAGATCATGGCGGCCGAAATATTGGCATCCGCCCGATGGAAATGATTTTATTGGGCGTGGGCGGCTGTTCATCTTATGATGTGATGGATATTTTGCAGAAAGGCCGGCATGAAGTAACTGACTGTTCAGCCGAATTAACTGCCGAACGGGTGGATGCAATTCCCAGTGTATTTAGCAAAATTCATTTGCATTTTAAAGTAACCGGTAAAAACTTAAAAGATGCCGCAGTTGAGCGTGCGGTAAAACTGTCAGCTGAAAAATACTGTTCCGCTTCAATAATGCTAGGGAAGTCTGTTGACATTACTCATGATTACGAAGTAATAATTATAGAATAACGGACACTATCCCCGGCCAGTTTTAAAGAAAGGCAGGGGAGCGTTGCCGCGATTGAATGAATATGCTTGTGCTCTAAGGCCGCAGCATAAAAGGATCAGGGAGAAGAGGCTTTTTTGCCCACCTTGCAATGCTTAAACCCCTCTTCCACGCCTTTAGGCGCAGCTAGCATAGTAATAAGTTTAGCGTTGCAAAAAATGTAAATAAATCCGCCGTACACACGAAATTGGGTTACTTTTTTATACTTTAAAAACCGTCTGTCCAGATACTTCTTGGCTTTTCCTTTTGCATCCGTGTGTGTAAAACCATAATCGTAGACAATTTGCGCCTGCACCTGGCAGGCATTTTTAGGCAAGCCAACACGTTCCCTAAATCTGAGTCTGGCATGGGCAGTAACGGCAACTGGCTGTGGTTTCAGTTCGGGTTCTATGCAGTCAACATCGGTATTGATAGCCATACTTTGCATCCCAAAATAATTAATGACGGCTTATTTTGGCATAATCAAATCATCAGCTCAGCAACCGCAAGCTTACGAAAAAAGCAGGGGCGGATGGGGGCGCCCTTCTTAATGGCTCCTCTAGAGGAGTCTTAATACCTTCTTAAACAGGCAATGGGTCGAACGAAGTCTATTTAAGGACTGAGGATAAAAACAAGGTTGTCTTAATACCTTCTTAAACAGGCAATGGGTCGAACGGCTGTACTCAAAACTTAAAACCAGGCCAAAGCGGAGTCTTAATACCTTCTTAAACAGGCAATGGGTCGAACGAAATATTTGGGGAGTGGGAAAATCAGTCCAATGTCTTAATACCTTCTTAAACAGGCAATGGGTCGAACAAAGAAACTGAATCGTTAGATGATCTTATTGAGTCTTAATACCTTCTTAAACAGGCAATGGGTCGAACCCTGACCCTTTTAAATTCCTCTTTCAATTCAACCCTTTACAATCACTTTTTTTACCCATCAAATCCATTTTAAAAGCTAACATTTTTTTGACGGATTATAAAGCGTTTGCGGGATATAAAGTAACAGTTTTTCAGTTTTATTCCAAGGTTTTTATAGTATTTTTTTATATGGCCTAAATAAAAGCCATATTGCTTTGCTGTTAAATATAAATTAAATTTCCGCAATTTCTGTTTGCTTCATTTATATTACAGGGCAGTTCGGTATTTTTAGCATTGGCTAATGGCTAAAAAATGCCCAGCAATCCTAAATTGATTGAGCGCTAGTCGGTCAGGTAATGCGGCGCCGCCGTTTATTATTAGCTACTTTTTACGATTTGAAATATGCTGGTCGGGGTCATTTATTTCAAGATCATGTGCTAGGCCATGCAGTGAGCTTATCACCAGTACCCCGGCCATAATCAGTGCGATTTGATGCAGCGAGGTTTTCATATCGGTTTTTTTATGCAGGGAAGGAATTAAATCTGCAACGGCTATATATATAAAGCTTGATGAAGCTAAAGCCAGAAAGAAAGGCAAGGTATCGTGCAGGTCTTCCAGACTATAATAGGCTATTATTCCGCCAATTACTGTAGTGCAGCTAGCCAGTATATTATAAAACAGTGCCTTTGATTTGCTGTAGCCGCTATGCAATAGAATGGCAAAATCGCCAACTTCTTGCGGGATCTCGTGAGCTGCGACCGCTAGGCTGGTCACAATGCCCAGCTTTATATCGGTTAAAAAGGCAGCGGCAATCAGTACGCCATCAACAAAGTTATGGATGCCGTCACCAATAATGATGATAGCGCCGGCTGATTTATGTCCGTGACCATGGCCTTGGTCGGCCTCAATATGTGAATCTTCTCCATGTGCTTCGCAGCTACCGGAGTGGCAATGGCGCCAAATCAACAGTTTTTCCAATACGAAAAACCCTAAAATTCCTGCTAAGATGGTACCCGATAAAGCCTGAAACTGATCGGGTCTTACCTCTTCAAAGGCATGGGGAATCAGTCCCCAAAAAGCAACGGCCAATAGTGCGCCAATGGCAAAGCTTATTCCGTGGGGTAAAACCCTGGATCTTAGTTCGTCTGGCAGCAATAAAAACACACTGGCTGCCAAAACGCTTAATACACCGCCTATTGCTGTAAAAATGATAATTAATATCAATAAATCCAAGGTCAATCTCTCCAAATAAGTGTGGCCATACGGCCTGTTTCGCCATCGCGACGATATGAATAAAATCGCTGTTTATCTGTTACGGTACAAAATCCGCCGCCGTATATTTCACTAATCCCTGACTTGGCCAGCTCAATGGCGGCCAATTGGTAAATATCTGCCAGATATGCGTTTTCTTTTTTTTGTTTAAAAGCTGTATTAAATTCTGCGGATTTAGAGGCAAAAGAGCTTTTAACCTCCCCGCCCACTTCAAAGCAGTCCGGGCCAATGGCGGGGCCTAGCCAGGCAATGGGAGGGCTGTTGCTAAACATTGCCGCCGCATTGCTAATAATGCCTGCTAGCAGGCCACGCCACCCAGCATGTATGGCCGCTATTTCGGCGCCATTGCTGTGGGCTAATAAAATGGGCAGGCAGTCTGCTGTCATCACAGTACATACTACGCCAGCCTGATCCGTATAGCTGGCATCCGCCTTTTCTATTTGAGTGCATTGGTCTGCTTTAATTGCCCGGTTACTGTGAATTTGCTCCAGCCATACGGGCTCTGACGGAAGCTTGAGCGTTTGCGAAATGATTTTGCGGTTTTGCCGTACTGTTTCAGGATTATCATTGACATGCAGGGCAGAGTTAAGGCTTTGAAAAGCGCCCAGACTTGACCCGCCAGTCCTGAGGGTAACGGCCGCATGTATATTTTCTGCTGCCGGCCAGTCGGGTTTAATCCAGGTCATTATGCTCTATTGCTTCAATTAGAGCGACCATATCTTCTGGCATGGGCAATTCCCATTCAAAATATTCATCTGTAACTGGATGCTGCAATCCTAATTTGGTGGCATGCAGTGCCTGCCGTTTAAAGTTTCTCAAAACCTCTTCAAGATGCGGGCTGCAGTTGGCAAGCATTTGGAAGCGGCCTGAATAAACGGGATCACCAACTAATGGGTAGCCGATATAAGCCATATGAACTCTTATTTGATGTGTCCGTCCGGTTTCCAATTTAACTCTGATTAAGGTGTGCCGTTTTAATCGCTTTTCTAGACGATAGTGGGTTACTGCATGCTTGCCATCTTCACGTACAGTATGCCGTTTACGGTCATTAGGATGTCGCCCAAGCGGTTCGTCAACTGTTCCTCCGGCTGTCATCCAGCCTTTAGCCAATGCCAGATATTCCCGGGTAATGCTTCTTTCCTGCAGCTGTGAAGAAAGGCTATGATGTGCCTGCAAGGTTTTGGCAACCATTAATAAGCCGCTGGTATCCTTATCCAGCCGATGAACAATGCCTGCTCTAGGCAAAGTTTTTAAAGAGGGGGCATGGTTTAGCAGTGCGTTAACCAGTGTGCCTTGCCAATGGCCAACCGCGGGATGAACAACAAGCCCCGCTGGTTTGTTGACAATAAGAAATGAATCATCTTCATAGATAATATCCAATGGAATATCTTCTGCTTCATATTCCAGGACTTCTTCCGCTTCGGCATCAAGTTCTATTGTCTCTCCGCCATCCACTTTATCTTTGGCTTTAAGCGTTTGCTGATTTACCAATACTCGGCCTGCCTTAATCCATGTCTGCAATTTACTCCGAGAGTAATCAGGAAACATTTCGGCCAGGCATTGGTCAAGACGCATGCCAGCCATTTCTTCAGGTATTATTGCTGTTAATATAGCCATATTGGAGTTAAATTTAAGTTATACTCGCCAGTTATCAACTATAAAGCAATTTGGCTTTATAGTTGATCGAGAAAACTCTTCATTCTACAATGTGCTGTTAACAATATGCGATTATTTTTAATAAATTTTTTATTTTTTTCCAGTTTAATCTTTGCCCTGCAGGGGTGTGAAACGCTTGGCGGCTCTAAATCCAGCGATTCCGATAAAGAGTACGCTGACTGGGATGCAAAAAAATTCCATGAAAAAGCAAAAGCGGCCATGGAGGCGGAGAATTATCAGAAAGCAATAAAGCTTTACGAAACTCTGGAGGCAAGGTACCCGTTTGGAGACTATGCAGCCCAAACGCAGCTAGATATTGCATATGCCTATTATAAGAATGATGACCCTGAGGCGGCCATTGCCGCTACTGACCGCTTCATTAAAATTCACCCAAGAAACCCCAGTGTGGATTATGCCTATTATTTAAAAGGCTTAATTAATTTTAATCGAAGCATTGGTTTTCTTGAGCGCTTTCTGCCAACAGACGCAACACAGCGCAATCCCAGCAATGTGAAAGAGGCTTATGACAATTTTGAATTATTAATCAAGCGCTTTCCTGATAGCAAATACGTACCGGATGCAAAGCAGCGCATGCTGTCCCTTAGAAATAATATGGCCATGTATGAAGTTCATGTTGCACGCTTTTATTTAAAGCGTAAGGCATATGTCGCTTCAGCCAACCGGGCAAGCTACGTGATTAAAGAATACCAGCGCACTCCCGCTGTGCCTTATGCATTGCAAGTAATGGAAAAGGCCTACGTTAAATTGGGCCTTGATGATTTGGCTGCCGATGCAAAACGGGTTTATGATACTAATTACCCTGATGGGCCTCCCGTTGCTGAATACAGGGATTCAACGTTTATCCAGCAACTTTGGAATTTCTTTGGCCTTGATCAGTAAGTTGGCAGGCATTTGTCAGCTATTGCCTTGTGGCGCTGCTGTTTTACCGTGCAAAATCATCTGCTATTGAGGCGGCTGCTTACGGGGTTCAGCATAACAGTTACTTCGCAGCATTCATCGCCATTGACATTGCACTTGGTTTCAGAGGCAGAAACTTTTTTCTTTAGATAAAATTCGACAATGCCTGCAACCATTCCCACCTCAAAATGGCAAATGCTAACGCCCATATTTGGCATGCCTGCGCAAGTTATGCACTCTTCCAATTGGAAAACCATTTTTTCATCATCTGATTCGACAAGATTGAGAATTCCGATTTTTGCTTCGTAAACATACTTTTTGACTCCGGAAAGATATTCATTGAGATCTTCAGCATAAAGCTCTTTGCCAATATCGAGGCCTAGCATTCTGCCGGCATAGGTAAAAGTTGTCTTTACCCCCTTTTCTCCCAAAATCTCGATACTGTACTGAGCGGAGAATTGACGAAAAATGCGGAACACTGAAAGCGGTACAGTATCCCCCAATTCTGGACGATGAATTTGGTTTAACGCTTGCATTTGGTCCATATTGCTCTCCGGTTGCGGTCTTTTCCATAGTCAGGGTCTCGTAAAAAACCTGATCTCAGACATATCACTGTTTCCTGCTGGTTCTGTGTTCAGTTGACTTATCAAAAGGGCGTTTTACTGCAAGAAATGAATTTTAAATGTTTTTGGAATCCCTCTGATATGAAGTAAAATTCTATCGTACTTTTTCAGGCAATGCGATAGCGGCCAAACTCTGTGGGATAAAGATAGTCGCTGCAGCTCTGGCGGGCACCGGCTGTAGAGCCTCTGGGCTACTTAAAAAAGTTTCGGGGTCTAATGCCAATCAGGAGCAAGGCCAGGGCATAAATGCCGCCACCTAATGCAACCCACTTCAAAAGGTTAAGGCTCCTTTCTAAGGCTTCCCAATCAGACCACTGCGCTGTATCAACTGAGACATATAAAAAAATTGCCATAATTTCATTGGCAAAAATTATTTTCACCATAAAGTTTAACCAGTTTTTGCCCGGTTTATAAACTTTATCTCTCAGTAATGTCGTTAATAGCAGTGACGCATTAAAGAAAGCCCCTAAAGACGTTGCTAATGCCAGGCCTGCGTGGGCAAAAGGGAAAACCAGTGCAATATTGAGCCCCATGTTCGCAATCATGGCATATATGCCAAAACGCACAGGCGTCTTCATGTCTTTACGCGAGGTAAATCCAGGAACCAGGACTTTAATTAAAATAAACCCTAAAAGACCAACTGCATATGCCATTAGGCTTTGGCCTGCAAGCTGCACATCGTCGGCAGAAAATTCTTCATATTGAAACAGCGTTGAAAGCATGGGCTCGGCAAGTATCAAAAGGCCAGCGGATGATGGAATGCCAATTAATAGAACTAGCCGTAAAGCCCAGTCCAGCGACCTTGAAAACTCAGCCGGGTTGTCTGCCGAATGGCTTTTGGATAGGCTGGGCAAAATAACAGTTGCCAGTGCTATCCCAAAAAGTCCCAAAGGAAACTCTACCAGCCGGTCTGAATAATATAGCCAGGACACGCTGCCTGCAGCCAGGAATGAGGCGATCAAGGTGTCAAGCAATAAATTGATCTGGGTAATCGAAACCCCAAAAATTGCTGGCATCATCAGCTTTAAAATACGGGTTACACCCGGATCTTTAAAGCCGAGCTTTGGCTTTGGCAGAAGGCCTAGCCGGTATAATGCAGGGAATTGAAATAATAGCTGAACAATGCCCGCTGCAAATACTCCCCATGCAAGCGCTACGATTGGGTCGCTCATCAGGGGCGATAGCCATATTGCAGCAGAAATCATGCAGATGTTGAGAAAAACGGGAGTGAAAGCCGGAACTGCAAACTTGCCGTGTGAATTTAATATCCCGCCGGCAAATGCAACTAAAGAAATAAAAAAAAGATAGGGAAAGGTGATTCTCAGCATTTGCACGGCCAGTTCATGCTGCTTGCCCTCGTCGCTGAACCCGGGAGCAAATATTGTGATCAGAATAGGGGCTGCAATAACGCCTGCAATAGTGACCAGGAATAAAATAAGCGCAAGAGTTCCTGCCGTTCTGTTTATAAAAAGCTTTAGCGCCTGCCTGCTTCCTTGCTCTTTGTAATCAGATAGCACAGGTACAAATGCCTGAGAGAACGCGCCCTCGGCAAAAAGCCGGCGTAAAAAATTAGGGATTTTAAAGGCGACAAAAAAAGCATCTGTACCTGAGTCAACGCCAAAGATGCGGGCAAACATCATGTCTCTTATAAATCCGAGGATGCGTGATATCATTGTCATGCTGCTGACAATGGCTGTCGATTTAAAAAGTTGTCTGCTCAATGTTCGGCTGTTTGTATTAATGATTAAATTTGATTGACAATAATACCATTTACCAACATAATACGCGGTTCTTAATTTAACTCATAAAGATATTTGTAATATGGCTAACACAGCACAGGCTAAAAAAAGAGCGCGTCAGGCCGAAAGAAGCCGCATCCGCAATGCAGGACAGCGCAGTAACTTACGCACTTTTATTAAAAAAGTAACCGCAGCGGTTGATGCTGGCGATAAAGAACAAGCTCAAGCAGCGCTTAAAACTGTTGTACCTGTTATTGACTCAGCTGTTACTAAAGGTATTATCCATAAAAATAAAGCTTCGCGAAGCAAAAGCCGTTTGAACTCTAGAGTTCGAGATATGGCTTAAAAAATCCAAATTCTAAAAAAAGGCTAGTGCTATTCAAAGCATTGGCCTTTTTTGCTTGAAAAAATATTGCTAATAGGCTGTAGCTGAGCAAGATTCGTTCATAAACAAAACTCTAGACAAGCACTAGATTGTCTCTATGAATAAGTTCGGTGTCATCTGCGTACCCCAGCAGTTTCTGAAACTCCGTACTGGCTTTTCCAGAAATCTTACGGCTATCTGCCGATCCATAATTAACCAGACCCCGCGCCACTTCTTCGCCATTTTTAGTTAGACAGGATACTAGGTCGCCGCGCTGAAAATCACCGGCAACCGAATGGACACCAACAGCAAGCAAGCTTTTGCCTGCATTTTTAAGTATGCTGACTGCGCCATCATCAAGAATCAGGCGTCCTTTTATTTGCAGCTGTCCTGCTAGCCATTGTTTTCTTGCCGCCAGTGGCGCAATGTCAGGGACCAAATAGGTTCCTATTTTCTCGCCGGACATAACGCGGGCTATAATGTGCTCTTCAGCTCCGGAAGCAATAACTGTTGCTGCGCCGGAACGGGCGGCAAGCCGGGCTGCGCGAACCTTGGTAAACATGCCGCCGCGACCTAAAGTACCTCCGCTCTCGCCGGCCACTTCATCCAGTAAAGAGTCTTTTACGCTGGCCTTTGAGATTAATTTGGCGTCAGGATTGATCCCTGGGTCTGAATCAAGAAGTCCGGCCTGGTCTGTCAGGATAATCAGTAAATCAGCTTCAACCAAATTGGCAACTAAGGCTGCCAGCGTATCATTATCGCCAAAGCGGATTTCTTCTGTTGCAACTGCGTCATTTTCATTAATGACAGGGATGACTCCAAAATCCAGCAGAGTAAGGAGGGTGCTCCTGGCGTTTAGATAGCGCTGGCGATTTGAAAGATCGTCATGTGTCAGCAGAACCTGGGCGGAATGCAGTCCATGCAGCTGGAAGCTATCTTCAAAGGTTCGCACTAGGCCCATTTGTCCAACTGATGCTGCCGCCTGCAGTTCGTGCAAAGTGATTGGTCGCAGTTTTAAACCTAAGCGACTCATGCCTTCGGCGACAGAGCCTGAAGAAACCAGCAGGACATCCTTGCCCTGCTGGCTTACTTTTGCCATTTGCTCAACCCAGCCGGCAATGGCCTCTTTATTCAGCCCCATTCCGCCATTGGTTAAAAGCGAGCTGCCAATTTTTACTACAACCCGCTTTGCCTTAGAAAATTTATTCCGACTCACTGCCGTCTTCCCGCCGCTTTTGATCCAGGAAATCCATGATGGCGTACATTAGTTTTTGTGTGCCCTGCTTTTTTAGTGCGGATATTTCAAATACAGGCCCATCCCATTTAAGATCCTCAATAATGGCTCTGCAATGTGCTTCGCTTTCTTCGTCTAGCAGGCGGTCTATTTTGTTTAACACTAGCCAGCGGGGTTTGTTCGCTAAATCATCGCTCCATTTTTTAATTTCATTGATGATTTTTTTGGCAGCCTCAACCGGGGTGTCGTCTGATTCATATGGCTGAACATCAACAATATGCAACAAAAGCCCTGTGCGGGAAAGGTGTCTTAAAAACTGCAGGCCCAAGCCTGCCCCCTCGGCTGCGCCTTCAATAACTCCGGGGATGTCGGCAATAACAAAGCTGCGCATATCATCCACGCGAACAACGCCTAAATTAGGGTGCAGGGTGGTAAAAGGGTAATCCGCCACTTTGGGTTTTGCTGATGAAACTGAGCGTATTAAGCTGGATTTTCCTGCGTTAGGAAGCCCAAGCAGTCCCACATCCGCAATCACCATAAGTTCAAGCTTCAGGGTTCTTAGCTCTCCGGGTTTGCCTTTTGAAAATTGCTGGGGCGTTCTGTTGACACTGCTCTTGAAGCGAGTATTTCCGAGGCCGTGGAAGCCGCCTTTTGCTACTAGCAGGGTATCTCCGGCCTTTATTAGGTCGCCAATTTTTTCATCAGTGCTGGTTTCGTAAACTATCGTGCCAGGTGGAACGGATATAAATAAATCCTCCCCCTTTCTGCCGGTACAGTCTCGGCCCATTCCATTTTGGCCTCGCTGAGCCTTGTATAGAGAATGATAGCGAAAATCTGCCAGAGTGTTTACGTTTTCTGTAGCAACAAGGTACACGCTGCCCCCGTCACCGCCGTCCCCCCCATCGGGGCCGCCCATGGGAATATATTTTTCTCGGCGAAAAGTGGCAACGCCACTGCCACCAGCGCCTGCTTCAACCCGAATTTCAGCTTCGTCTACAAATCTCATTTTTTCTGTGTTTATTAGTGGCCACAAACAAAAAAGCCCCGTCAAGGACGAGGCTTTTTAATCTATCTTTAGCAGGTTTGCTTATGCGGCAACAATGCTAATAAATTTACGATTCTTAGGGCCCTTATCCTGAAAAAGAACCTTTCCGTCAGCTTTCGCAAATAAAGTATGGTCTTTTCCGATGCCGACATTTTCACCTGCGTGAAATTTAGTGCCGCGCTGACGAACCAAAATGCTTCCAGCTGAAACTTCCTGGCCTCCGTAACGCTTAACGCCTAAACGCTTGGCGTTGGAGTCGCGACCGTTCCTAGTACTACCACCCGCTTTTTTATGAGCCATTTCTTACTCCCCGTTTTATACAGAAATGCCAGTAATCTGGACTTCTGTGAAGTATTGACGATGCCCCATTTGCTTCATATGGTGCTTACGTCTTTTGAATTTAATGATTTTTACTTTCTTGTGTCTGCCTTGAGAGACAACTTCTGCAGTAACCTTTCCTGACTCAACATAAGGCTGGCCAATTTTGGTTTCACTGTCAGAATGAACCATTAATACTTTATCAAACTCTACGCTGTCGCCGGCACCAAGTTCAAGTTTTTCTATTTTTAGTGTCGTACCTTCTTCTACTCGGTACTGTTTACCACCTGTTTGAATTACCGCGTACATCTGCGTAAGCTCCAAGCATTTAACTGTTAAAAGTGAACAGAGAATTATATTTTTAAAATCAAGCTGCGTCAACCATTTTTTAATGCACTCTGTAATAATGCATACAAAATAACATAACAAAGTTATTGACACCACCCCATATTATTCAATAGCATGGTCGGCTGATTATCTAAAGTTATGTAAAAAAACCTAATAAGAATCAAGAATGACAACACAAGCAGCAGTAAATGATTCGGAATCCATTGATTTTGATGCCATAAAAAATTTAACCTCAGAAGAAGCTAAAGCTGTTGACCAGCTGATCATTAATGAATTAAGTTCAGATGTTATTCTTATTAACCAAATGAGCCACTATATTATCGGCAGCGGAGGCAAGCGCTTAAGACCTATGCTTCTTCTCTTGACAGCGAAAGCGCTGGGAAAAGTAAGTGACGATCATTTGGTTTTAGCTGCTGTGATTGAATTTATTCATACTGCCACTTTATTGCATGACGATGTTGTTGACGAGTCAGACTTGAGAAGAGGAAAAGATAGTGCCAATGCAGTTTGGGGCAATGCTGCCAGTGTATTGGTTGGTGATTATCTTTATTCCAGCGCTTTTGAAATGATGGTGCGCACTAATAATATGCGAGTGATGGAAATTCTTTCTACCACCACCACAGCGATTGCCGAAGGTGAGGTTTTGCAGCTATTAAATTGCAATAATCCTGACACCACAGAACAAAAATACCTTGAAGTCATTGCTAGAAAAACAGCTATTTTATTTAGTGCCGCTACACGTTTGGCCGCTGTTTTGGCTGGCTCAGACAAAGTCGCTGAAGATTCTCTTGCGTTATACGGCCAGCAGCTCGGCGTTGCTTTCCAGTTAATTGATGATGCACTGGATTACAAATCAACCACTGAAGATCTAGGTAAAAACTTAGGTGACGATTTGGCTGAAGGAAAACCTACCTTGCCTCTGATTTACGCCATTTCCCATGGCACAGAAAGTCAGGCAAAGGTAATTGTCGATGCGATCACGCAAGGCTCAAGAGATGCATTTAATGAGGTTTACGATATTGTCATCTCGACTAAAGCAATCGAGTACACAGAAAAATGTGCTGAGGATGCCGCCCAAAAAGCAATAGCTGCCTTAGATTGTCTGCCTAAATCCGAATCTAAAGATGCACTTATTGCATTGGCTAAGTTTTCGGTTCAGCGAGATCATTAGTTAGCTGTTAAGTTCACTAAGGAACGCGCATGAAATAACTTCGACAACTTCATGATAAAATAGGTGAACATCAATCCACAAAGATTCTAAAAATTGAATAATCCTTATGCTCAGACGATCGAAACTCGGATGCAAGAATT
>JALSLW010000041.1 GCA_026988155.1 Methylomonas sp.
TTCCATTTTTAATGGTCAGGATAACGTGTCAAAATCTGTTTGCGCTTAATCCTTGTTAGGCGTGACTATGAGCTGGCTCACTATGGCGGGTTTTCGGGCTAAAATTTCAGCACTGTTGGTACTTAATTGCTCAGCAGTATAAGGCTCAATGCCATAAGTTGTGATCTTTAACTTATGGGTTCTAGGCTTGATATCAAAGCGTGTCCACCCAAATGAATATAATGCAGTATTACTTCCTTTAGTTAATTTGGCATCAATTTTCGGATTATCTTGCAGACCAATGGGAGTATAATTGAGCGCCAGTAATTGCTGGTTTAACATAGCTTCCATTGAGGCATTTTTAGTGTCCATTGGCAGGCTATTGAACTCTGCCAGATTGCTAACACCTAATGCAGAAAACATTTGTTGCAGAATTTGTGACCCCCCAGGAACCTGAGCCAGAAGACCATTCACAGCATCACCAAAGGCGGGAGAAAAAGCCACAGACCCCGTACTAATTTCAAAAGCAGAGGTTCTGATTTGCGGTGCGGCAAGTGGGTTTTGTGTGGTTGCCAATGCTTGCAATACATCTTCACGACGCTGATAAGTTAAATCATTGATGATGGTGCCATGTATGTCTGCGGCAATAAACACCACGTTTTTAATTGCGTTTTCATCTATAAAACGAAGTATCTCTGAGCGTTCAGAAGCATAGCCTTCAAACCTGTCAGATGCTGCAAAAACACCTAAATTCTGGATAGGCTCGGGGACTGCGATAAATTTCCAAGTAACCCCACTGTCTTGGGCATTTAACAGGTCTTGTTTTAATCGCTGTACTTGGCTATGACCTAGCATTGTGCGGGTTTGTGTTTGAAATGCGTCAAATGAAGAGGCAATGAATGTTCCGATTTGCACAGCGTCAGTTAGGCTGGTCACTCCGGGTAATCCTGCATCTCTAAAAGAGCGGGCATCAAGCATAAATAGGCTAGCCACTTTACCATATTGCTGCGAGCGATAAAGATCTGGCTTCCCGTCTGTTCTTTGATCTCCAGTAACGGGGTAAAAATGACTGTTTATTGCATTGTATTCAGTAAAAGCTTGTAAGCCATTAGTAAAGAGTTGAGACTGATTGATCAGGCCTGTCTGTTCTGGAAATCGTGGATCACTGATCGCAGGCGCTCCACCCGAAAAATCATCTATAACTTCATGGTCATCAATAGTGGCAAAAATAGAAACTTTACGCTGTAAATCGGCAAAGCTATTGATACCTAGGTGTCGACTATAAACTTCCTGATGTTTTGTTCGAAAATTGTCTATAGATTCAGCCTGAAAAGGCACTGCCGGACTGGGAAAATCAGCATAAATGGTGTCGCCTAGTTTAACCAGAAAATCAAGTCTGCTAGTGTCGGCATTCTTAATGGCTGGGTACGGTGCCAGCTCCCCTCTCCAGTCACCCGTCACACCAAAAGTAAGGCCTTTGTCTCTTCTGTTGCCATCTGCAGCCGTTTTAAATGTGCCATTAATTTTGTCTCCATTAACACCTGTTACTCTATATCTGTAACGGGTACCGGCTTGTAAATCGGTTACTGTTATTTTAGCTGGTACAGCTGGGTCTAGCACTTCAACTTCTGTTTTATAAACAGAACGACCACCAGCCTTTCTAACTTCAAACTCAACAAAACCTGGGCTACTACTGCGAGCCCATAAAACAGTTGAGTCTGATGAGGTATCTCCGCTAGAAATGCCGTTAGGCAAGCCACTTTTAAATGAGTTTGAATATCTTTCAGTATCGGCCGTTACGGTAAACGATAAACCGCAAACAATAGCCGTTATCATGCAATTCAGCATTTTTTGCTTGTACATTATTTTTCCCTGTCATGGTTGTCTATTTTCAAGTGTGCATAATAGCGAAGCACTCAAGATTAAAAAGCCAGCGAATATTGATTATTCAATACAAGCAGCGCCGTTATTTAACCGCAACAGTATGTATATTTTATGACAGTAGGGGAAGTTATGGGCAGAGTTGAGGCTCAGGAAAGGGATAATTCATTGGTTACCTCCAGGTATGGTCTTTTGGTAACTCGACTAATCCTATAGTGCAATCTATAAATACACACCTATTTCTTTCAGACTATATCCGCCACTTTCATAAGCGAGTTTTATTGCTTCATTTCTGCTCATAACTTGCTTTTCATACTAGGCTAATTCCTTTTGCTTTCTCTTTTCGTTGTGATTTTGATATTTCATTCAAGCCTTTATTTTGACCCATATCACTTCCTGGTTACCCATGAGCTTCCGCCATATACAGCACACCAGTTCCACGTCATACCAGCAGGGATTGCTGGTATCCAGTGTATAGGGATGTACGATCTGAATAATTAGCAGATTTGTTTATACAACCATCCCATCCTTGAATTCTGGATCTCGGCACAAATCTGTCTGGAACAGATTTGCATTTACCCAAAGGGCATTATGCAGGATGATAATATAAAAGTCATATACACGGAAGCCTTATTCAAAGGAAAAACATACTTTCCCGCCTACAAAGACGGGGTGTTAATATTCTCGGGTGGGAAATTTGTTTTATCCAAAGATGGAGTTCTAACGTCAACGATCTACGGGGGCGGTGATTTTATTAAAAAATAACCGATTCGCACATAAAAAACCAGCAAGGGCGCTGGTTTTTTTATGCATGCCTCAATAAAGATTATCGCTTAAAAATAT
>JALSLW010000042.1 GCA_026988155.1 Methylomonas sp.
AATAAATTTTAGCATAAACAATTAAACATAGTTTAACCGTTAAAGACAGGGAACCCATAGATTGCTCAAAACAACTAAAAAACTAAAGTCGTTAAGTTAAGCAAAAAACATTCGGCGTAGGGACTTTAGTCCCTACAAATACGGGGCTAAAACCCCGCCCCCAAGCCTAATTAGTTCTATAACCTTCTTAACTTACTGACATTGACTAAAAACCCTTCAGCAATAAAGCCTCAAAAAACCCATTAACTAAACAGATATATGACCTTATGGATTTATTAAGAAATCAATTTCAACCCAGGTGGCAAAGCTTCCCCAAAAACCTGCTTAGCTTCCATTTCATCTAATTCTTTGTAAGATTCAACCATTTCGACCCAAGAACAGGGGGATTTACTTAGCTTTAATTTAGCTATAATTTCTTGCCTGGCGGACTCATCAAGGTCTCTTGCCCTGTCTCCGCTCATTCGAGTGATTAATGTGGCGGCAAAACCTGCTTGCGGTACTTTTTTCCAGTCAACTTTTAAAATTTGCTGCAACCATTTACTTACTGTATCTGCCGGAATAACATTATGGACACTGCCATGAAAGGGAACCCTTGATGCAATGCGACCAACTGTCCACCATGTTTGATTAGGTTCACTGGCTTTTTGCAAGCGTTTTAACAGCCACTCACAGACCGTTATTTTTTTTTCGACAGGCAATCTCTCTAGTACGCCAGCCAAACGAACCATATCATCATAGCCACGCATTTTTACTTGTTTAGCAACACCTGCCTGCCTGGCAGCTGCCGGATTTAAAAACTTGGAAATATCTTTAAAAATCTGTTCCTGAGCCTGTGCATTTAAGCCGCCTGCGATGCGTCGCCACAGTACCCACCATTCAGTCCAGTTCTGTCTTTCATTTACAAACTGTATAGCTTGGCTATAGGTTTTCCATAATTGCTCCACTCGCCAGTCATCCAGCGGATAGCCAAAACCTGGGCGCAAGCAAAACCCAACTAGACTTAACCAGACCCGTTCATGATTTTCTGATCGACGACGCGATTTCATTCCTTCCAGCAAAGTGGAAAATAATGCTCTTAACAAAGGTGTATCCCACTCTGCTCTTGATAAACCTAAAACCTTTTCTAAATCTGCACGCAAGCTTTTAACCGCTTTAGGGTCTACTTTTTTAGATTTTGAACCGAATACAGTCTGAATTTTTTCTGTCGCGTCATGAATGCTAGCTGGCAATTCAACCGCCGTTTGTGAATCGCGCACGCCCTTTCTTCTAATTTGAAACTCGACATCAAAGCGCTGTTTAGCATCAGCCATGGAAACACATTGAATTTTTAAAGTACCAACTTCCGTTTGCATTACCGCCAACTGGACTGCTATTTCACCTTTATCCTCACCTTCAAATGCAACAGCTAATGGAGGCAATGAATTAAAGCGGTCATCAGTTATTTCAACTAATTGACCTGGCTGGTATTTGGTATCCCCTGTGGTCGATGCCAAATGAAAACGCACTGGCTGACCTATTCGTAAAGAAAACTTCTGTTCCTTCAGCATCACCTCTATTCCCTCTTCACTCCCTCTAGGCAATACACAAATTCCTTTTTGCTTTTCATCTTTAGTGCCGGTATCAACCAATAAAAAATAGCTACGCGCCGAACCGCCTCCAATTTTTATTTTTTTATCACGCCGTGAGATTGCATAACTGACCGCACCAAAAGCTACAGACAACTCAGGGTGCTGATTTTCCAGCAACACAGGGTGCTGGTCACTCCACGAATTAATTAAAGCTAAAATCCTATCAGTTATAGGCTGACTGCGAAAGACACCGCCATTAAGCAAAATTGCATCAGGCACTTTGCCTTTATGACCTAGCGCTTCTGTCGCAGCATCACTATGCAGCTCTAAAAAAGCGGCAATATGCTTGCTGATGGCCGGTTCTGCGGCATAAGGCAAACCAAATTCAACAACACCGCTGCGTTTTCTATTAGGCAAATCATTCAGGTTAGATAATGGAAAAAACCCATCCAATGCAATCTGCCTAACTTCTTCTCTGGTAAATATAACAGTTTGAGAACCGCCGATTAATTTTGATCCTCCCCCCAATAAAGTGACATTAACCTGTTCAGGCGCATCCTCAGCTAATAGGCGTTCTTTAGCCACTCTGCATTGTTCTAATAATTGGGACAAATTGGCTGCCGATAATTTTTTGGTTCCTTTGGCTAATCTATTTTCAGCCAAATGGGCCAAAGCCAGATCAATATTGTCGCCACCCAGCATAAGGTGATCACCCACGCCGATACGGGTTAATTTAGGTTCACTCTGCCCCTGTTCAATTTTAATCAAGGTAAGGTCTGTTGTACCACCGCCGACATCGCAGATCAGCAATAAATGTACATTTTTCAATGCCTGTTTGATATTTCCGGCATGACGGCGCAGCCAATCGTAACAAACTGCCTGAGGTTCTTCTAACAGACGAATATCTGGTAAGCCGGCAATTTTTGCAGCTTCCAAAGTTAAAGAGCGGGCGCCCTCATCAAATGAAGCGGGTACAGTGATAACAATGCTTTGCCTTTCTAATGGGGCATCAGGAAATTTATGCCCCCAGACTGTTCGCACATGAGCCAAATAGCTGGCACTCGCCTCCAAGGGTGATACTTTCTGGATCTCATCAGAACTGCCCCAGGGCAGAATTTCAGCAGTGTGATCAACTGATGGGTGGGATAGCCAGCTTTTGGCACTGGTAACAAAACGGCCTTGTGTTTTAGCACCTAAAATACGCGCAGCTTCACCGATAATGGCTGCTCCTCCCGCAGGAGAAAAGCCAATATCCGCTTCAGATAACTCCCCTTCTGCCGGATGATAGCGTACAGAAGGCAATAGTGACCGTGCAGCCACTTCACCTGGTGCAATCAACTGTTCAATCTCAAAGATTTTAATTGCTTGCCTGGCATCCGATTTGACGGATTCTATATAGGCAACAACGGTATGAGTAGTTCCTAAGTCAATACCGACCAAGTATTTTATTGCTTTATTATTCAAAAAAACATCCTCGTTCCTTTGTCCTTAGAAACTAGGAACCCAATACAATTTAAGTAAAAAACAGAGTTATGAACAATAAAACCCGTTTTGAAAATTGAGAATTGGAAGCAAGGCTTTAGCCTCACTTCCTAGATAAATTGAGTTTAACTCCCTTCCCACTCATCATGTTTATCCACCCAGCGCAAGCTTAAGTAATACCATAAAACCATGGGGACCATCATAGCTAACCATTCCCAGTCATCTATAAGAAATACTTGCCTTACCCATGCAGGCTCAGCAAAAAACAAAGGCCACGGCACACAATACAATGTAAATAAAACACAACTCCAAATCAGAATTAAAGCTCCTTTTCGAGTATTAATGCTTGAGAATGCCAAAAAAACCCACATTGGCATATTATCTTTTTTTTCCATTTTTTTATCCCTGATAAAATAATTAACTAAAAACCGTTTAATCTTCCCCTGCCCTTACATCAAACTCAATTTTCCAGCGGTGATCATCCTGCTGAGAAACTGCATGCAACTCTAATGTTCCTACCTCTGTGACAGCAGCACTTAAATGCACTGGCACCACTTCACCTGCGTTATGCCCTTCTTCTGGCAAAGTAATTTCAATTTCATCCAGCTCCTGCAATTCCTCGTCGCTCCAATAGTCTAGACGCACACCCACTTTATCTTCTCTGCGGGTGTTAGAAGCAAAAAACCTAAACCGAACAGGTTCGCCAATCACCAAACCAAATTCGTCTTCAGGCAATGTTTCTTCAGTCCCCTCTTCCATGCCAAAAGGTGCAATGCATAATGCCTCTACTTCTGGCTCCATTCCTGGCACTGCTGGCATAGCACTTTCTACACCAACATAATAGGAAGCGGCAGTACCGCCTTTAATCCGTACTCCCTTGCCTTTACGTACCACGCCATAATAAGCGGCACCTTTAGCAACCGCCAGATCAAGATCAGCACCTTCCAGAAGCCTTGCTTCTGGTGCCTGCTCTGCCTCTAGCCATGAGTTTAAAACTTTTAATAGCCTGTCTGCCAGCACGCCAGATTTTAACACCCCACCATTTAATAAAATAGCAGTTGGGTGTACGAAACTTGCACTGTCAGGCAAGGTGATATGTTCTAAATCTTCAATAGCTGATTGCTGTTTTGCTAAAAACCCAGCCAGATGACGTGTAATACCTGCATCTTGCGCATAAGGTAAACCTTTAGTTCTAAGACCTGAGCGTGTTTTTGAAACAGGTCGTTCACTTGCCGGTATTTCAGGTAAAAAGCCTTCGACCAAAACCCTGTCTACTTCTTCACGTGTCAATTCAGTTCGTAAAGTGCCGCCAATTAATGATGAACCCCGGCTAGGCACAACCAAAGCCACATTATCCAGATCAGGGCTGTTAAAGATCTTCTCTTTTGCATCCCGACAGGCATGGGTTAATGCCTGAATTTGCCAAGCTTCAAGACGGCTGCCACTTTCCTTTTCCATTTTAGATTTGATGGTATAGGCTAAAGCCAAGTCCATATTGTCACCGCCCAGCAGAATATGATCACCGACTGCTATGCGGGTCAGCTCCAAATTGCCTTCTTGCTCAGTCACTGCGATTAATGATAAATCAGTGGTACCTCCGCCCACATCAATCACTAATATAACATCGCCAATATTGACATGGTTACGCCAGTCACCGTGACTATTATTAATCCAGCTATAAAGTGCCGATTGAGGCTCCTCAAGCAATAAGGCATGGCTAAGGCCCACTGATTTTGCTGCTTCGGCTGTTAATTCTCTAGCCGCGGGGTCGAAAGATGCAGGAACAGTAATAATCAGATCTTGCTGGTCTAACGCAGCATTAGGGTGCTGATTTTCCCATGCTTGTTTTAAATGTTGCAAATACGCTTTTGTAGCTTCAAAAGGAGATACTCTATCAATATCTTCCGGTGCTTCTGATGGCAAGATAGGTTCTTTACAGTCAACTCCTGCATGGCATAGCCAGCTCTTAGCGCTTGACACTAGGCGAATCGGTGTTTTACTGCCCAAATTACGTGCAATATCACCCACTAAATGCTCAGGAGTCGCTGTCCAGGGCAATGAACTTGAACCGTCGGCAATTTCGGCTTCATGTGCTAAATATAAAAATGAAGGCAATTGCTTCTTATCTTCCACTACACCAGGCGAAGTGAGCTGTGGAACGGCCATCACTTCCTGAGTAATTTCATCCTCGTCTTTAGTCAGGTCAACATATGACAGCACACAATGCGTAGTCCCTAAATCAATTCCTACAGAATAATGCTTTTCTTGTATTTCATCGGTCTGCTTTTCCATAGACTGAGATTCAGGAATATCTTCTTGCCGTTCATTTTCAGGCTGTTGCGCTGCTTTATCCTGTTGATCGGCATCATCATTATTTTGCTTCACATGTCCAAACAAACCGTTCATAATTCAACCTCTGCAGGTGCAATAATATTCGCATTATGTCCAGCCGTCAGCTTAGGCAAACGGATGTCAGTCACCTTCCAGCCTTTATGGATAAGACGACCAGTAAACGGCGCCTGTCCAACTATATTTCCTGTTAATCGCACCTCAGATGCATCAAAACCTTTAGCTAAAGTCACTTTACTGCCTTCCTGATCCGTTCTCACCGTTTCCAAAGTAAAATATTCATTAATTGTTTTGTTACAGCCTTCATGAACCACACGGGCTGCCACGCCAATTTCTGCATCACTGTATGCGCCAGCGTCTTCTTTAATAAAATCAATAAAACGAGCTTCTTTTTGCAGCAGACCTAACAATTGCAAGGCGGCATCAGGTGATGATTCTTTTAATACGATGGGTTCTGGGGCAGGTGCCTGAACGATTTTTTCTACTTCGACAATTTTCTCAACAATTTTAACCTCGGGCTCAGAAGGCACTTCAACTGTTTTTATTATTTCAGCAGGTCTCTTTTTTGCTCTTCTGGCCATACCTATAACCATTGCTAACAATAGAATAATCAACAAAAGAGCTAATACCAAAACGGCAGCAATTAAATAGACATGCCACAAATCAAACGTTGTTGGAATTAAAGATAAATCAATAGCGTAATTTTTCATAATTATCGAAATTTAACATAGGTACCACAAAGCACCTATTGTACTTAAGTAAAATTGGACATTGGTACGGAGCAAACAGAATGATCTACAAATCTCATGCTGTATAAAACATGTTACCCTAGAAAAACCATTTTCTAGGGTTATCTGACACCTGCTCTATTAGCGGCCTCAGCAAACATCAATTGCTTTAAAACTCGACGAGTAATAGTGATTCTCATCTTCTTCAACTGACGGTCAGCAATAACACCTGGAACTTTTGCATCCAGATAGACTTGACGCATATCTGACAGTACATTTTCACACTGTTTAATAATGGCATCGGTTGCAGAACGTGATTCAATTTTCAAATAGCCTTTTTTCTGCATCTCTTTGCCCACACAGTTTTTATATTTTACCTGTGCCTGCTGAATTTTTTTAATGGTCGTCTCAGTTAATGTGGTTCCCTGCCACTCATTTTTTTTATCTTTTTTTGCTTCATCAGCATAAGAAACGCCTAAACCAATTAATAGAACTAAAAATAAAACGTGTTTCATATTATTATCCAAAATTGTAATGCCTATGATTTTACGCGAACTGAAACAGGATTTCTAAAAATATGAGGTAAATTTAATATTTTTCAAGCAGTTCTTTATTGTTAACAACAATTAGCATAGACAAACTGCGTGCCAGCATGAACATTGTCATTGCCAACCATAACCCTGTATTTCCTAAATTTTGCGTATAATGCCAAACAGGCAGGAACACACAAAATAAAGAAAACAGCATCGTGTCCCGCATCTGTTTAGTCAGCATTGCACCGATAAACACTCCATCTAAAAGATAACAGACAAATGAAACCAAAGGCATAATGATTAGCCAAGGCAAATAAGAATACGCCACCTCCCTTACCTGACTTAAAGTGGTCAACATATTAATCATTACCCGTCCAAAATAAAGATAAATAACCGAAAATATTATTGAGATAACTAATGACCAAAGTCCCGCGGTTAAAATGGCCTGCTTAAGCATCAGCCTATTCTTCGCTCCAACTGCTTTTCCAACTAAAGCTTCTATCGCATGCGCAAACCCATCCAAAGCATAGGCCATAAAAGTCTGAAAATTTAGCAGTACCGTATTTGCAGCCAGAATCACAGTACCCATTTTTGCCGCCTGCGCTGCAAAAAAAGCAAATGCAAAAATCACACACCAGGTACGCACAAAAATATGGCTATTAATCATTAGCATAGCTTTAAACTGACTCATATCACTCAAATCACACCACCGCCAAAGCAATGTATTTTTCCGTAATATTCTGAGCGCAAAAATCAAGCCAACTGCAAGCCCTATATATTCAGCAATTACAGTCGCTAAAGCCACCCCATCTACCTGCATTTTTAAATAGTAAACAAACAGCAAATCCAGAACAATATTAATAAAATTTGTTATCAATACTACCAGCAATGGAACTTTTACATTTTGTCGTCCTAAAAACCAGCCCATTAATGCGTATGAACAAAGCGTTGCAGGCGCACTCATGATTCTAATTTCAAAATACTGCAATGCAAACTGTTCAACTATAACATCACTTTGCAACAGGCTAAAACTAAGCCATGCAATCGGCCTGCGCAATAATAATAATGCAACCGAAATGATCAGAGCCAGACTAAGCGCTCTAGTTAACAAGGCTGCTACTTCTTGCCTGTCATCTTGACCAAAGGCTTGTGCGGTTAACCCCGTTGTACCCATCCGCAAAAAACCAAAGCCCCAAAAGATAAAGCTAAAAATTATGCCGCCCAGAGCGACTGCCGCCAAAAACTGTGCAGAACTCAAATGGCCTAAAACAGCTGTATCAACTAATCCCAATAAGGGTGTGGATATATTGCTTAAGATCATAGGCAGAGCCAAACTTAAAACCAGGCTGTGATTGAACCGTTTATTTATCAAAACGACATGTACTCCACCAAGTTTGGTTTGATGAGTAAGCCCCTAGCTCCGTCATTCTCGAAAACTCTTATCGGAAATAACGGAATTTCAGCCCCCTTCTATTGAAATAAAAAACAGTATTGCTTACTAAAATTTCCAAGAATATCCGATTTCAATTGCATTTTGATACATAGAAACAGAACCAGGCACTCCAAATGCAGTTTGATTTGTACTCATAGTCTCTTTAAAGGCATGGCGGTAAGACACGCTCCACTCACTCTCTTTATCAACACTATAACTAAACCCAAAAGTCATATGCTTAGTATTTACAGCAGGTGAAATTATATTAAATAACAATTGATCTGCTTCAAATGGCTGATCATTCCAGCTATAGCCTGCACTTACGCTCCAACTGCTATTAATCTGATATTTTAAGCCTAGGCGATAAACATTAATGTCGCTCCAGCCAAAACCTATACCATTACTTTCACCTAAAGCCCCCAATTCTGCAGGGATTCTTGGGCCAACAGCCACTCCTTTATTTGCTATGGAATTCACACTGCCATAAAATATTCTCTGAAAATCAAAACTCATGACTAAACCGGTAATAGGGCGAACAGCAATACCTGCAGTAAAATTGGCAGGAATATCAAAGCCACCTTTTTCAGCAAATAGATCACTGTATTTATGAAATTCTGTCATATAAACAGGACTGGATCCAGCAACGCCCAAAGTAACCATTGGGTGAATTTTACCTAGCCATCCTACTCTCACACCGGCTCCATAAGCAAAATCATAACCGTTATCGGTTAAATCTGTTGCCCCTGCATTGGCAAAACCTTGAAAATTCCCTAGACCTTTGGCTTTGAAGTATTGAACACCTAATAATGCAGAAATGCCAAATGAATGATTTGGTGTCAATTGATAGCTTAAAGTAGGCGCAAAAAGCATCTGCCCTAAATCTATCATTAGCTCTCCTGTATTAGGCATGCCTGTTGTTGACCCTGCGGGCACAAAACGGGCATTCTCTCCAGCACCCAATACAGCAAAAGTTTCATCATAAATATTGCGGGAATAGGTTGTATTCATTCCCCCATTGCCATAAACAGATAATCCCCAACTTAAATTATCACTAATTTTTGAGGCAATGCCACCTGCAGGTATCAAAAAAAAATCACGGCTGCTTTTTTTCCTGACTTCAAATGTGCCCCCTGCTGCTCTAGGATCTAAAGAAGCCTCTCTAATAGGACTAAATAGCATTAACGACAAGTCGGTACGATTACCCACTTCAACTATTCCTGCAGGATTTACTGCGGCAATCGTTGCATCTTGAGGCACGGCGACAACTGCACCCGCCATTGCCGATGACTTTGGTCCATACCCTAAAGAAAAATAGCCTGTAGTTGCCAGTGATGGCTGGTTAGCAGCTAAAAGAAAAAAGCAAGCGCATGCAGTTATAATTGATTTTAATTTCACGATTTTGGTAAGTAATTGATATTTAGATTACAGTTCAATAAAAAATATTTTTAAAATTATTGCTATTCAACGTTGGCATATTATTGTCTATTGCACCTCTAATAACAACATAACTGTTTATTTATCGAGACAATTTGTTGCATATAAGAGAAAATACCACCAGTTTAAATATTCCACGAGTTTTATGTATAAATATGAAGGTTTACTGGTACACCAAACCTACGACGAACTGGGCACCATTGAAGTAATTGATACCAAAGGTGAAAGAGCATTGCATTTTGGCTCGCACTCAAGGCAAAGCACCATGCTGTTAGCCGAGCCAAATCAGTTAAACTCTCTTTATGCCCAGGCCATGATGGGTCTATTGCTGTTTAATGACTCTCCTAAGGACATTTTAATGATTGGTTTAGGCGGGGGTACCATTACTAAATTTTTATTGCACCAATTCAGTGAATGCAAAATTAAAGTTATTGAATACCGAAGTAACGTTTTAAAAGTAGCTCGCAGTCACTTCCAGCTCCCTATGGACCCTCGCCTAAAAGTCAAAATAGGCTGTGGCGGGGAATATGTTGCCACCCAAAGCAGATTCACTGAAGATAAACATGATCTAATGGTAATAGATGCCTTCGATCACCAAGGAATGGCACTTGAAGTCAGTAGTGAACATTTTTTTGATGGATGTAGAACTCTTTTAAAAGAGAATGGTCTACTGGCTATCAATTTATGGGGCACTAATAAAGACCTTTTTCGTGAAGTCACCTGGAATATGGGGCGTGTATTTGAATGGAAAATTCTATTTCTGCCTGTGCGTAAACGCGGCAATATTATTGGATTTGCTTTTGGAAAAAATACACCTAAGTATTCAATGCATCAACTCAGGGAAAAGGCAAAGCAGCTGGAACAGCAGTACCAGCTAGATTTCCCTCATTTTGTAAAAGAATTCAAGCGCAACAATATCTCTGTACTCAATAACATTATAAAGAAATGACCCAAACAGCACCTTACCTTTTCGGCTATAAAAAATTCTGGGCACAGCGCTTTGGCACAGCACACGAACTTCCTATGAGCATGGATGAGATGGACCAGCTGGGCTGGGATTCTTGCGATGTTATTTTAGTCACCGGTGATGCCTATGTGGATCACCCCAGCTTTGGCATGGCTGTAATAGGCCGAACTTTGGAATCACAAGGCTTTAGAGTAGGCATTATTTCCCAGCCAGACTGGACCAGTGCTGAAGATTTTAGAAAGCTAGGTCGGCCCAATCTGTTTTTTGGCGTTACAGGCGGCAACATGGATTCCATGGTAAACCGCTACACTTCCGACAAGAAAATACGTTCTAATGATGCATACACAGCCAATGGCGATGGAGGAAAACGCCCTGACCGTGCAGTCAATGTTTATTCTCATCGCTGCCGTGAAGCTTATAAAAATATACCGCTGATTATTGGAGGTATTGAAGCCAGTTTACGTCGCATGGCTCATTATGACTATTGGTCTGATAAAGTGCGTAAATCCGTATTAATGGATGCAAAAGCCGATCTTCTGGTCTATGGCAATGCAGAAAGGCAAATCGTAGAAATTGCTCATCGCCTTTCAAATGGCGAAGCAGTTACTGATTTAAAAGGCATTCGCGGCACGGTTCATTTCGTTAAGAAAATTCCAGGGGACTGGACTGAAAAAGATTCAAGGTCAGTTGATAAGCCAGGTGTGATTAATCCGCCAACCAACCCTTATCAGGAAGAACCTGCCTGCGACAAAAAACCTTCTGTTTCAAATGATGAAAAGGTCATTCAATTTAGCCGAATTATTCCAAATAAACAGCGCTCGCAAACTGTCATTCGTCTGCCCGATTATGAGCATGTAAAAGATGACCCCGTTTTATATGCTCACGCATCTAGAGTGATGCATGGCGAAACCAACCCCGGCAATGCCAGACCCTTAATTCAGCGTCATGGCTCACGGCAAATCTGGATAAACCCGCCCCCTATCCCTTTAACAACCAAAGAAATGGATGGCGTTTTTGACCGGCCTTATTCGCGCCTGCCCCACACTCAATACGGTAACGCTAATATTCCAGCCTTTGAAATGATTCAGCATTCTGTCAATATTATGCGTGGCTGCTTTGGCGGCTGTACGTTCTGTTCCATCACCGAGCACGAAGGGCGCATCATTCAAAGTCGCTCGGAAGACTCTATTATCAAAGAAATTGAAGCGATCAGAGACACCTCTCCTGCATTTACTGGCCATATTTCTGATTTGGGCGGTCCCACAGCCAATATGTACCGTTTAGCATGTAAAGATAAAAAGATAGAAGAATCCTGCAGAAAACCTTCCTGCGTTTTTCCTGGCATCTGCCATAACCTGGACACCAACCACTCCTCTTTAATTAAATTGTATCGCAGAGCCAGAAAACTTCCGGGCATAAAAAAGATTTTTATTGCTTCCGGCTTACGTTATGACCTGGCCGTCGAATCACCTGAATACGTTAAGGAATTAGTCACCCATCATGTCGGCGGCTATTTAAAAATTGCACCTGAGCATACAGAAGACGGCCCCTTATCAAAAATGATGAAGCCAGGTATGGGCACTTATGACCGCTTTAAAAAGATGTTCGATAAATTCTCCAAAGAAGCTGGCAAGGAGCAATATTTAATTCCCTACTTTATTGCAGCTCACCCGGGAACAAAAGATACTGATATGCTTAATTTGGCGCTTTGGTTAAAAAGCAATGGCTTTAGGGCTGACCAAGTACAGGCATTTCTACCCTCCCCTATGTCTATTGCTACTGCAATGTACCATTCAGGTAAAGATACTCTGCATAAAGTCAGCAGAAAAGCAGATGATATGCCCATCCCAAAAAGCATAAAACAGCGCCGTCTGCACAAAGCTTTTTTACGTTATCACGACCCAAAAAACTGGCCTTTATTACGTGAAGTGCTAAAAAAAATGGGTAGGGCCGATTTAATAGGCAATGGCAAAAAGCATTTAGTGCCATCATTCCAGCCTAAAGATATGAATAATCCGAAAGCAGATAAATCACTAAAATTTAAGACAAAATATACCTCATCTGTTAAACCTCATAAACGCAAAATTAAGACTAGAAAAAAAGCTTAAAAAAACTCTAGACAGATATAAAAAAAATTGTATAATAGTCGGATAAATATTGCTGATGTAGCTCAGTTGGTAGAGCAGTTGATTTGTAATCAACCGGTCGTAGGTTCGACTCCTATCATCAGCTCCATATTTCGGAACCCCGTCTGTGACGGGGAATCCTATTGCTGTTAGCGAAAGATAGCTTGATATTATCAAACATATATTTAAGTTCCCTGTAAATATCGTGCTCCCAAAAAAAGTTATTTGAAATGCAAAGATTGCTTTTTTTGAAATATAAGCTATCTTTCCAAATGTCTGGAATGTGTCTTGCGGTTAACAAGACCTAGTGAAGCTGGGCTTTAAGCTCAGCTTCACATTCCACTTCCTTGAATACTATCATATATTTTTATTTTTTTCCAAGTATAATTATCCTGTTCACTGGATTTAAGGAATGAAGCAATGGAAAAAGACGATATTACGTTAGATTATCTTTTAACTTCCTACTTGAAATATCATACGCTCCGCCCCTCTTCAATTAAGAATTACCGCAATTGCCTGGAACGGTTTAGCCGAGAGACAGAAATAACCCTATTGTCTGAAATATCCGAGGCGCTTCTTGTCGCCTGGAAAAAAGAGGTGCTTACACGGGCAACCGCAACCACCTGGAATAACTATCACACACATTTAAGAGCCATTTTAAATTTTGCAGTTAGGCGGCACTGGATGCATGAAAACTATCTTTTAAGCATTCCTAAAGCCAGAAAGCCTAAATTAAGAAAGAAAACCATAGAACTCGATGTGCTATCAAAGGTATTTCATGCGCTTGATGAGTACGAAGATAGTTTTCAGCCTAAGTGGTTCTGGGATGCTGTGATAAAAGTACTGTTTTTTACGGGGATGAGGCAAAATCAGCTGCTCTCTCTAAAGTGGAGGGATATCAATTTTGAAAAGAAGGATTTGTTTTTATCATTAGAGGGCAGCAAAACACATAGAGAGTGGACAATTCCCCTACCTAAAGGCTGTATTGATGAGCTTCTTTATCTCAAAGATCAAACTGAGCGGAAACTGGGTCCCGTAGATATTTCAGATCACCCCGTTTTTAGACTGCAGCTATTTAATGAGCGGTTTTCGGGTTTTGGGTTGACCACCTCACAAATTGAAGGTTTTTTTAAGAAAATGTCCCGTCTGTCCGGCTATAAAATAAGCAGTCACCGTTTGCGCCACACCATGGCAACACTGATCGCTCAAAATGGTGACAATCCTGACCTTAAGTCTTTACAGTTTATTCTGGGTCATACTGATATAAGAACAACCATGGAATATATTGAACCCAACAAAAAACATTTAGCCAGTGTCATCAATCAGCTTTCACTTGTTTAACTTTTAGTCGATCTTTATTAAATGGGGGCTGCTGTCAGGCAACGGGCGTTCTTCACCAAAAACCTTTGCGGTATCTTTAAAAAGGATCGCATTGACCGTGGTTTGTTTGTTTTGTCCTTTTACCTGATATTTCACTACATTCAGTCCTTTTCCATCCCGAACATGCCAGTTTTTCTTTAGCACTTTCTGCTGAACGGCTGTCCACTTAATATTTTCATTGGCCTGTCTTTTAACAAAATCCTGAAAAATACCTGGTGTAATGAGTATTACGCCTTCATTTACCCTGTGGATTCGAGCTTTTGCCTGATTGGTTTTTAAACTTCCAGCTCTGATCCCCTCTTGAAGCCAACTAAAAAACAGGCTGACCTGGCCTTGCTGCCCATCAATATTTTTAACTGATTCAGTTATAATTAAAGGAGCGTTCGGTTTATCTATTGCATCAATTTGCTTTTCAATGATTGCCGCAGCAGCTTTAATTTGCGGCTCAATTTCTTTCTGCCTGTCTGGCTGATCAGTTATAACTTTTTCCACATCAGAATATTCTGACTCTGGACTTAAAGAGGGCAAAAATGCCAGCAGGTCGTCATCTTCCTCTGAAACACTTGAGGTATCCTGCTCCAATGGTTCCAATTCTGTGTAGGCAACCTTTTTAAGAGGGTTGGTTTTTTCAATTTTCGCCTCCTCTTTAATATTTACGGCCTGAATAGATGAAAGATCATCTTTTGCTACTTCAGCTGGCTTAATAAGCTTTGCTTCGGAGTGACTCTTATTATCTTTTGTTTCTGAAACAATTATACGGCCTTCAAAGTCATCAGGTCTTTGTTCTGGGTTTACCCATATTTTGTTGGCAGCCAATTTTATTAAGGTGAGATCATTGCTCCAGCCATCACCTTTAACGGTAGCCGACCATATTGCCTTATCGCCATAGGGGGTAATGACTGCGTGTTCCTGCAATATATCGAATATCCGTCCGTTTTTAGCGGGAACGCCTGAATGCCCCTCATGTGTCAGCTGTTCGCGTATTGCATCGACTGTTAGTTTGCTCACCAGCCAGCAGTCATCCCCTTTGGTCCAGCCAGCCGCTCCATTCCTGTTTAACGGCAGCTCACCCTCCATTAGTAAATGACGCAATGCAGTCAGCATTTTTTCATGCAGCGGTTTGGTTCTGACGCTCGGCATTCGGCCATTGCCCGCACCTAAGTTCGATGCGACAGACTTGCCATCCGCAATACCTACAATTTCTCCAATTGAAGAGGCGTTATCCATATCACCCGAAATACAGGCCAGCCAGGCAGCGAAAACCCCCAGATCACTGCCTATCCATTTCATTCCATGCGCCGGGATGATTTTATGAATTAATAAAGGCGATGCTTTTTCATGCAGCCTATGCTGTCTGCCACGTACAAATTCAGAAGTGTACCACTGACCCTGTTCGTCTATAAATTTGTTCCAAGGCTGCCAGGTTTGAGGATTGTGCTTCTCATCATATACGGTTAACACCTGATCAACGGCAACTTTTGCCAGGTCGTGACAAAGTGCCCCAGTAAAAACGGCATATGTCCAAAGATCCTGTGTTTTTGATATTTCTTCTGCTTCACCTGTATCCGACAAAAGATAAGACCTGCGTACTTTTAATGCAATGACGCAAACTTCAAGGGCATGGGTCAGCATCCCCCCAGCTCCAGCGTGGTGATGAACTTCTGAGGCAGGCAACTGCTGAACAAACCGTGCATACTGAGAAATAGCTGACAAATAAAAGCGATTAAAATTATCTTTTGATAAGCCGGACAGTTCATTGATGTGTGTGAGTCGTCCTGAATGTACGCCTAATAATTTATCAATGGAATGAGCTGGCATAATTCCAGGTATATTCGGTGCCTTTAGCTGTTGAGGTGCTTTTTTATCCTCCTTGTTTTTAAACCATTTCTTAAGCATTAGGCGATAGCGGGCAGTTCAGTTTCATTGATAATGGCATTTTGAAACTTAGATTCCATGCTTCCGTTAAGCTGCAGTTTGATAGAGGCAACTTGCCTGGGCCTGATGAATTTTAGAACGGCGGGATCAATTCGCAGTTTTCTGCAAGCCATCTCCCAGTAGCTTGAATGCAGCCCCAATAATATGGTGGTGCCGCAATTAGTCAAAAAATCTTCGGAGAAATGTGTGGGCGATTGAGAGGCGCACCATAGTCCCAAGCCGAACTTTCGTCCCTCTTTAGCAATAATATTAACTATATTATCTCGATCTTCAGTAATGAATTTATGCGCTTCGTCAAGAAAAACAACATGCTGTATATCAGGTTTAACGCCTGAATCCCTGCATTGTCTAAAAATGGCTTCCAGCCGCATAGTGACAAACATAGACTGCTGGTCATCACTTAGGTGCTTGATCTGGTGACAGCGCCCGTTAGCATTTCCAAAAGGCGGTGGATTTGGGCGAAAAATTCCGGCAGCATTCAGAATATTTAAGCGCTCTATTACGCTTTGCAGTACATCCTTGCTGTTATATTTCATCACATCATTGATTTCGCGGCCTGATTCAATATTATCAACATAAGCTTCAAATTCGTTCTTAACTTTTGATTTTGCCGTTTCCAATGCTTTTTCAGTTTTTTCAACCTGCTCATCTTGAGTTGACTTTTGATGCTTTTGCAATGCTCTGTTAAGCGTTCCAGCCAGCTGATTAACTCTTTCAAGCGCCAAGACTGCTTTTATATTGGTTCCCAGGTAGAGCGCTGTTAATTTGCGGTCTGCATAGCTTAAAAGGTCATCTATTATCGGATAATACTGCCTCAGTTCCAGATGGTTATGACTGGCAATCAAGTCTTGTCTTATTTGACTGGTAATTTCCTGTTTACGCCAGGTTTTTGGCTCATTATCATCGCAACCATTCACTCTGTAGACATCAGTCAGTAAGTTTCTGAGTGCTGTTTCCTGCTTTGACCCTAGCTTACGGCTAGTCGCGTTAACCATACTGATTATTTCATTAATGCGTCTACGGACACCGCCAGAGTGCGGGTCTGAATTAATGGCCAGGAGGTTGTAACCTAATTGAGTAGACTCGGAATAAAGTGCTGAAACTGCACCTGGCTGTTCCAGCTCATTGTGAACATCAAAGATATCAACGTCAAGGTTTTGCTGTAATGCGCTTGCTAGCAGACGCTGTGCCTGGAAGCTTTTTCCTGTTCCAGACATACCTGTTAATAAAAGGTGGCCGTTTATTAAATTTTTCGTATCAATAATGATGGGTTGACGAGTTTTTTTTTGCCGATACTGATATTCATTTAACCCGAAAACATGCTTCAAAACAGACCCCAACAATAGAATTATATCTGCCATGATATTAAACTTGTTCTTCCTACTGCGTAAACAATAAACCCTAACTGGATTTATAGAGGTTTTTACTTGATGGTTTCGATATAAAGAAGAAACTATTAAATACGTTTTTTTGTGTAATAATCGATAAAGAAAACACGTCCAGTTATTGATAGTTCAAGAGTTGATACAAAGCCTTTGTGTTGGAAAAACTTACGGCCGCAACCGGCAATTACTGCTATAAATTCATTTGATTCTTTAAGCCTGCCTTCTTTTGTCATAATCAACTCAACTGCTTCATTTAGAAAAACCTCAAAAAAATTCTTTGCAATGCCTCCATTGCAGTTTCTTTACATATGGCGTTATAACTCTAATTCAGGAATTAGCTCACCAACAAAACAACCGCTTCTATCTCACTATCATCATAATGTTTGTTCGCAAAGAGTTTAATGATAATCTTGAAGCATGGAAAGAAAGAGGTTTGACGATTTATCGTATACCCCCTTATTCACCTGAGTTAAATATTATTGAGATTATATGGCGAAAAATAAAATACGAGTGGCTTCCTTTTTCAGCCTATGAGTCTTATCGTTCGCTTAAACAAGAATTATTTCAGGTGCTTTCTAATATTGGAACAACCTACAAGGTTGCGTTTTCTTAAAAGGTTAAATTAATTTTACGTGGGTACTTAGCCATACTCTTTGCACTCCGCTATTTTGTTAAGTCTGTGCTTACTGTCATGATTTATCCTTGCTGGTATTAATAACCATTTCTGCCTTTATTAAAAGCACTTAGCATAAATACAAAAATCCATACTATAAATATAACTGGGAAAACAATGTGGGCTAGGCTGCTATTGATCAATTGAAGAGCTAACCACTCTGGTTTTTCTTCACCCCCTACTTCATCCCATGATAAAGATAGCAAGCGACTGGTGTTTTCCTCATTCTTTTTTATCTTTATTTCAAGCGCTAACTCTTTTGATTTTGCTTTTAACTCCGCTTGCTCTGCTAATTGAGTTCTCTCTTCTGGCGTTAGATTAACTTCAACAATTGTGTCATTTATGTCTAAAAGTGCTAAAAAGCATAGGAAAAGCATGATAAATATAAGTTCTTTCATTTTATTTACTCCTACCTATTAAATCCTGGTAAACAGTTGCCGACGATGAAATCACTTGCTCTACTAATTCTTCACTCTCATTTTTAACTATTTTTGGTTTCGCTAGGATTGTGTTTTGGGTACTTTTTATTTATCCATAAAGCGAAAGAAACTAACAAGAACTGTCCAAATAATAATGAACTAAAACTATTTAAACTTGGTGGCTCATGAATAATGCCAAAGAAATAGAGTGCCAAAAGAAAAGCGTATGATAATAATATTCCTCTGGTCAGAACAATGAAGACATGTTTAATATTTCCAGTAAACATATCCCTGGTTACAGTAAGTAGATTTGCTTGTTTGCCATCTATGTTAATCATTCATATAGCTCCGTTATTCTGGTTCAACCAATGTAGCTAAAATAGCCAAAACTTCATCAACAATTTCAGGCGGGGCCGTTTCAACTTTAGCTGCCTTACGAGCAACCATCCTAATCCCGCTAATGAGTACAACACCTTGTGTATCTGTACCCGACCCCATTAATGTAACCGTAAACCCCTCTACTCTGGCATAGTTGCCACCTTGTGTAATCGGAGCAATAAGTGTGATACCGAGACGGTTAAATGCTTTGGGTGACAAGACTAGACAAGGACGATAATCACCCTTAATTTCTTTTCCTGCTGTCGGGTTTAAACACACTCTCACAATATCCCCTCTATCAAATATTGCTTTTCTTACCATTTCTCATTCCCTACTTCGGGTGTTTTATCCCAATCAATTATTTCTTGAGGCATTGGAGCTGTTTCATCACATTTATCTAACAGCTGTGTAAGCGTGTACTTGGGTTTCGTTTGAGTGGGGATAATAACTATCCGTCCATTATCATCTTGAATATCAAGTTGATCGCCAATACTTAAACTATATTTTTTTAAAATATTTGCAGGGATAATCATCCCTGTTGAATTTCCTATTTTTCTGACTAAGGTTTGCATTAAAAACATCTGAGTGATAACTAAGTTATAACCATTATAAGCTTTTACTTTTTTGTGTCAACCTTGTTGCAACATTATTTAATCAGATTCTCGCCAATTAAAGTAGTCTAAGAGGTCGAATTTGGCAACTGTTCCCGTATCTACGCAATGCTCATAGTCTTTACGAAACGCTTTTGCAGCTTTAAAGGCTTTTTCTTCCAGCTTTTTATCATACGTTTCAATATTCCCAACTCTAAAGCCTTTAGTGTGCTTTTTTCCCGTTTCATCTGTCCAGTTAACCTGAAAAATAAGGTAGGACAGGCTTTTCCTGTAATCAGTTTGTATAGTTCGGCTAATGCCAACGACCCCTGTTGATTTGTTGTTTTTTAACGGCGATGTAACCCTTCGTTTTAGGTTTTTATTCATCAAAACATACATCTGATCTCGCCAGCTAATAGCCGCCTTTAATGCCTTCTCTCTGCCGCCCCAGTGTCTAAAAGCAAAGGCACGGCTTCTCTCTTTTCCGTCTTTAACGATTCGGACTTGAAATGTGGTGGGTGTGGGGCTATTAATGTGCGTGTGGTTCAATTTTAATTATCCTCTTCAATGTATTTTTAAATATCATTACCTGAAATAGTATCAAAAGATAAATTATTCTCCGAGAATATTTTTATTATTTTAAATCCATCCATTGCCACGTCATATCACTTACTATTTTAAAAGAACATTTAAAATCAATGGCTAATAAACCTACCAGGTTTTCAGTTAGGGTTTTTTGTACTAATAATCTTTAATTTTTATAATAATATAATTCTCTTTTATTACTATTATGGTGTACAAAATGAAAAGAAAGATAATTCTAATATTCTCCATCTGCTTATTTGGGTCGCAAGCGGCTCAGGCAGAACCAAGCGTATACAGTTATACTTACCTACCGAGAGGGGCGACAATCATAGAAACCGCTCCAGGTTTGAATGTGGAGCCTTTAAATAATGAGAGCTATCAAGAGATAAGTATATTCAATACCAGTGCTCGTGATAACTTCATACACAACCAGAACATCTATACCCCCATGCCTTTCATAGAACGGCTCTATCAACAGAATAGGGACCGTAAAAATTGGATAGGGTTGTACGCTAGTGCATCTAAAACAAGGGATTATACGTTACTAATCACCCGGCCTAACCGGGCGTTTACTGCCGTAGATTCTGATCAAATTACAGCAAATGGGTCAACCGAAATAAAAAAGAAACTACGGTACAATGTGACCGGCTCGGGTCATGTAAAAATTAAAATTCCATATATTATGAAAACCGTTGAAAGACGCGTTCTTGCAGAAAAAAACTGGGAAGGAACCGGGAGATACATCAATGTCATTTTTGGTGCATTAAGCCAGCCAACAATAGGAGAAAATTCTCGTATTGAGATTGATAATGGATTCATTGAGCAACATAGCAAGCATGAGCGCTCAATGAATCCTAGTGGAAAATATGAGGTCACCGTTTCAACTGAGCTATTAACTAATGAAGGTTTGGAATTGCCTTTTTCACACGATACGGACAAACTTAAAAACCACAAGAAAGATATTTTTATACTAGAAGGTGATGTGCAGGATGGGGTTTTGGAGCTTGAATTGACACTGAATACATTGGCTTTTCTTGATTATTCAATCACACTCGAAAAACATCAATAAAACCTATTGAAGATTTCTTATGCGGACGTTTTCTTCACTTCTGTTATTTGTCGTTACTATAGGCTACGGTTACGGTTCCTCAGTGATAGCCGAACCTGTCGTGATATATGATAGCGGAAAGACTCAACCGCTAGAACATCCTGGCGTAACAAACCAACAGTTACAATCCAGTCCTACTGCACCTCATAATGTTAACTATCAGAGATTTCCAGTAGTGACGCTCAACCTGTCACCCGGAAGGGTTCGGTCTCGTCCTGTAAAATATCCTTATTTAAGCTTTCCTCTTTTCATCGTAGGCTATGACTCTTTATCAATAACTTGGTTGCGGGAGCATCAGGAAAAATTAAAAGCATATTCAGCGTTGGGTTTAGCGGTTAATGTGCAAACGGAACAGCAGTTAAATAAATTACAGCAGGCGGCGGGAGGAATAAAAATAGCCCCCGTTCCTGGTACAAAACTAGCCAAAGACTTGGCAATAAAACATTATCCAGTATTGGTTTCCCGTACCATGATAGAGCAATAAGGGTCGTATTTTGTAACACAAATGGAACGAAATCCATTTTATCAAATATCGAATTAAATAAAGTTAACAGGAAGAAGAAATGAGTACATTTGAAAATTCAGATACAAGCATGAGCCAGCAAGAATGGGCATCAGATTTTAATGAATCATCAATGGACTGCGCTATCAGTCAGTTAATGATCGAAAAAAAACTGGATGACTGTGCAATAGCGTCAGCACCTAAATTGATTGGTATAGAAGGAGTAACGGGATCAGGAAAAACTGTTTTGGCAAATGCTTTGGCAGATAACATGGAAAACGCTTTATTAGTTGACATGTATTTCTTGCAAAAAGAACGGGGCAGTGTAAATAATATGGCAGCTATCCCAGACATGACCGACAGAAATGTGACTTACATTATTGATGAGCCTCTGTATTGCAACCTTGATAATTTGGCTCAGGCTGTTGACGTTGAGGGAACCTTTATTCTCTTTTTTCAAAGCTTTGAAGATGTTCCAAAAACTCTGCTACAAAATTTACAGCGTTTCAATTTATCTTTGAATGACGGCTTAATAATACTTAAAGCGCATTAATAATTATTTTTTGCGTTAGCGTTAAAATTTCATTAAAAAATATAAGATTGAAAATACCCCATAGTGTTTCAAAAGCATTAAAAAAACCTTTCTACCACTCTCAACCTGTTTTTCCCATGAAGCAGGTTTTTTTGTAAAAGAACCGCGCATTGGTTGCAAACGAGCTGTTGAAAGAGCTTTTTTGTTAGATAGGTTATTGATTCCAATTTTTTGCCCAAGGTAAATTTGATACAAATCCTTTATGATCTGTTTCAAAACTTTTTAATTATTTGTTATCAATCATTTATAGGCACCTAAAACCTTTTTCCCATATTCTCTTAAATTGCCTTTGGGATCAACATATCTATATAAAGTGGGTTTAGTAATTTTCAGTTCTTTACAAAGCTCTGAAACTACAGTTTCTTTATTTCCCATAGCCGCTTGAGCTAATCTAACTTGAGCCTTGGTTAAAACATGTTTTGCCCCACCTGTGCGGCCTCTTGCTCTGGCTGAGGCCAAACCAGCCTTGGTACGCTCACTAATTAAATCACGTTCGAACTCGGCTAAAGAAGCAAATATCCCAAAGATTAATTTTCCGTGAGGGGTCGAAGTATTAATATTTGCCCCTTGACCTGTTAAAACTTTAAATGAAATTCCTTTTTCATCCAGATCATGAACAACACTAATTAGGTGTTTTAAGTTTCGGCCTAAGCGGTCGAGTTTCCATACTATTAAAGTATCATTGGCTCTTAGGGATTTTAAACAGGACAATAACCCTAGGCGATCATCTTTTTTTCCTGAAGCCTGATCACTATAAATATGGTCTTCTGAAACACCCTCTTGTTTGAGCGCATCAATTTGAAGATCAAGATTTTGTGAGCCATCAGATTTAGAAACTCGTGCATAACCAATTAACATGTATTTACCCGTTTCATAAACGACCGTTTGTGTAACTATTAAAAGTAAGTAATTTTAATATGCTTTTTGGTTACATATTGCGTTAAATAATCAATATATCATAAACCATATAAATAGTAGCATATTACTTATTTAGACCGTACTACTGGTCTAAAGTGTTGACTTTGTCTTATCAGACCAGTAGTATGGTCTAAAATTTATTTAATTAAGTTGGACTTTATTCATGCTAGAACGAATTGGCTCTTATGATGCAAAAACAAAATTACCCGAAATACTTCGCCGTGTTGGAACAGGAGAATCCTTTACGATTACAAATCACGGAAAACCTATAGCTGATATTATTCCAAGTCGTTCTTCCAGCAAATTGAAAACAGAGGCCGCAATTAGTAATATCCTAAAAGCAAAAAAACATAAAATGTCTGATGAATTATTAAATAGCTTAAAAGAAAGTGGTCGAAAATGACTGGCTTTGTATTAGATAATTCTGTAGCAATGCGCTGGTTACTTGAGAGTAACAAAGAGAAAGATCAAAGCTATGCTGAAAATGTACTTAAAAGTTTTTCTAGCATCAATGCTCTTGTTCCTAATTTATGGCATTTAGAAGCATCTAATGTTTTACTAGGAGCAGAAAAACGAGCTGAAATCACCGTTGGAGAAATTGAAGGCTTTATAATTCAACTAGAAAACCTTCCTATTCAAGTAGACCCTTTAACAGCATTTCAATCTTTTAGTAAAACGATAGCATTAGGAAGAGCATACAACTTAAGTAGTTACGATGCCGCTTATCTTGAATTAGCTATTCGGGAAAGCATACCTCTAGCAACGTTAGATAAAAATCTTGTGAAAGCTTCTAAAAAATCTGGTGTGGAAATATACCTAAATGTATCAAAATAGCGGACTGGATAGGTAGGAAAATAAATGATGAAAGAATTAATACTTGTTATGCTCGTTTTGTGTTTTTTTGCAATTATGCAGGTCAATGACACGCTTATTGAAGTGAACTCAACACCAGAGAAAAAATTGCAGCTTGAAGTACAAAAAAAGATGGAATTACAAGCTGAGGAATACCTTGAGAAAGAAAGAATGGATAATGAAAAAAGACTTCTTTCGTTGGCATGGTCTGATGTGGATAAAGAAGAAAAAATACCTTGGGTGATGTTTAAAGTTATAAATTGGGAATACGCACAGCTTCTTTTAATTGCTTTTATTGTGGTTTCTTTCCCTTTTCTCCTGTCTTCTTACAAAGAGCGTAATAGATACTGAGATGTTTTTGAAATATAAAAGCGGAGCCAGATAATGATTACAGATGATACGATTAAATATATCGAAAATCCTCTTGATAAAGATAAAGAAAGGTCTGAGCTGTATGGGCGAATGTATGAGTGCTTAGACATTCAAAGTGCTATTGAAAGTGGTCAATTCAAGTCAATTCAAGACGTTCTTTCTGCGGTCATTAAGCGATCAAGATCAATTGATTTAAAGCTTAATTATGAAACTAATTAACGGATTCAAAAAATAACACAAAGGTTATCAACAAATCCTGTGTATAAACCTGAAAAAAAACAACTACAAGTCCTGTAACCAGTAGTCTCTATTAAATTGAATATAAATTAGTCAATTCAAGTCTCTGCTAGTTCTCCTTTACGATCATACGCAGATGATTGAAGATGAAAGCTCTAGCTCGCATCTAAATAAAATCTTTTGCTGTTTCAGTTATTACTGAGAGGATTTAAAATGAACAATAAAATAATTAGTCTTATCGCGTCAATATCACTAGGTATTAGTGTTTCGTCTTATATATTGTTTTCCTTCGGGGTTCAATCAATTGCTCTTCATTCTCCATTATTTTTACTAGCATCGTTTGTAGGCTTTGGGGTTTCACGATATTACCAGGTAACAGAAATTGCAATAAAACAGGCCAACAAAGAAATGGAGTAAAATTTAGTGAATATTTTAAAAAAAAAATCTATTTATATAACTATCAATATCATTATGGTCAGCGTGATTCCTGTTAAGTGTATTGCGGCGCTTCCAAGGTACGAGACAACCAGCTATGATTCTTTTGGTTCTTTTTCTGATACATTAAATACATTTTTAGTTTTTTTTGGAATTGTATTTTTTGTGGGTTGTTTTTTATATTTAACTCATAGAGATATACGTAGATCAGCTAGCTTTTCTGACAGAGAAAAAAGCGCGGTAGATAAGAGGATTTTTCAGCTTAGAAGGAAATCAGAAAAAATAGCTAAAAGTTGTGATAAAGAAGACATTAAAGACCTGTTTATGAAACTTTCTACTACCACTTTAAAATTTATTAATTTGCTTAATAAAAGAACCAATTCAGATAGTAGAGAGGTAAGGACATTCTTGAGCGGAAAAATTGACCTATACCTTGAGTTTTTAAATCAATACAAAGAAGTTATGGGGTGTTTGGACGATGAAAAACTAGGTACAGTCCAAGAAGGCATTACGAATATGATTGCCGAGATTGAGAATGTTTGTAAAGATATTATTAATGATAGGTATTTGAAGATAGACATAAACAATGATGTAATCAAGCAGTTAAGCAAGTGAAATGATAAATAAGGTGAAGATGGCAAGTTTTAACCATCCGAATTAATGGAACTGGTTTCTTCAAGACTCAAAGAGGCTATTGAGGATACCGCAAGTACCCGTAAGAGACTGGATAAAACGTTAACTTCTTTAGAGCGGCGAGGAGCATTATAAATGACTGGCTGGAAAGATATGCTATTAGATGTATTACGCCTGACAGATGAAGTAAAACGTATGAATAGAGATATTGATCGTGTTGAATCCACTCTATCCAATGTAGATAAGAGAGTAGTTAGACTTGAAACCTTGGTTGAGGTTGCACAAACGCAAGCTTCTCAATCAAGAATTGAACTAAAATAACAGAGCTAACGATGAGGGTAATTAACTAAAAGAACGGTTTGTCACAAGTCTAAAAACTAGACAATCTAGCAAGAATACTGATATAATATTAAGTTATATTTGGCTTGATAAGCTTTTACACAGCGTTATCCACAAAACTGTGGATAACTTTTATTTACTATTCAGAGGCAAACGGGGGAAAATATGAAAATATATAACGAACTGTCTGTTTTTGAGCAGGTAAGGGTAGCACTGACAGTCTTGCTATTGTTTCTGGCAAGCCATATGGCAATTGAATGGGTTAAGTTTGATTTAAGCGACACCTTGGGAAAAAGTTTTTTTGTCAACGGTCTGCTTTCTCTCAGAACCACTGTTTATCTGGTGGCATCAGCCTCATTGCTGAGCTTGCTCAATTCGGTATCACCGTTGCATGATATTTCCAGTCTGGGTAAATTAATGTTAATCGAGGCGGGCTTGACAGGTATTGTCACAGGGTTGCTCTATTTAAAGTTTACCTGCAGCACGAATTTGCCACTATTCTTTTATGAATCAGCCTTTGATGCTATGTTTGTCGGCGGTTTAGCTGGGCTGTTTATAGCCTGGCTGATCCGAGGCCTATTTGTTATCAATTCAATTAACCAGCCTGGTTATAGCAGGTATTAAAAATTTCTTTAACAAAGAAACAATGGGAGAAATATTATGGAAGCATTTTTACTGGCCGCTGCAATAGTCACAGTCCTTGCTCTATTGCTGGCAACTCAGCGATTTAATTATAATATAGCGCGGTATATGCCTGTCGAAGCCAAAGAATCTCTCTGTCTGGCAAATACCGCAGGCAAGTGTCTGGCGATGGCAGGCGGGTTGGCAACAGCCCCGCTAGTGATGGCGCTGACCTTTATTTCCTATGGCAGTCCTGACTGGATCATTACACTGGGCGCATTAGGTTTGGCTGCCTTGCTAGTGGCATCGCTGGTGCTCGGAGCGGTTTTTTTTAAAAACTGCACTGCAAGAAAGCTGAAAGCAGGACGTGTTTTATTGACGGCAGCACAGCAATTGTTAGCTAAGGTCAAAGCCTTCTATCAAATTAAAACCGTGTCGCGGATAATAGGGGCTGTTATCTTGATAGTGCTATTGCCTTTCATTGTTCAGGCATTGAGCGCCTTGCTTGTTATTGCTGGCTTTGTAGTGGCTGCTCGGTTTGGGGTGTTGGATAATGCTGGAGAAACAGAAGATTTGAATGGAACTGATTACATTCAAGAAGGAATTGACTATGATTTTTTTTACGGAACAAATGAATACGATTCGTTTCCTAGTAAATAAAATTATAGATCAGGTTAAATATCATTTCCCTTTTTTTACTGCGGATTTTGCAGCCCCTGCTGTTGCACTACCTCCTCCCGATCCAGCTGATCCAGAGCTTTTCCCCATATTATCCATAGATTGACTCATCGCATTTCCAACTTTATGCCCAGCCCAAGTCAATAACCCTGACCAAAACACCGGAATCACCACAAACAAAGCCCCTGTCACAAAGTTAATCACCATCTTAACGACAATATTATTTTGCGTTAGCGCATCGGTAGCTGACAGCAGCATCCCCGGCATCAGTGCATCCAGCAAATTATTGTCCAGCCAGTGAGCCACCGCCCAAAGGACTGTCCAGAACTTGACTGAAAAGATGATAATGGTCATAAAGATCATCTTGCCCATATCATAGGACGAAAAGACAAAATAAAACGGCAGCAGCATATAGATCAGCATCAGAATAGTTGCCTGAATAATTGGGGCGGCCGTTTTCAGCATATACATCTTCGGGTAAAATGAAATGGATTCTAGCAGTCCGCCAGCAGTTGCCACAGCTGAATTATAGGTGTTGCCTATACGCAGGTCGTTATACGTGTTCAGATTGCGCAAACCGCTGAAATTCAACTTTTCACGGCTGATTAGCGAACGGATCGCCCTTTTGTCAACTATCGCCTTGTTGGTCCCGCCAAACTTAAGATACAGCTGATCCATAGTATCTTTCTCAATCTGGCCTTTCAGTGCATCACGCAAACCTAATTTTTTATTGTGGCCTGCACCTGTCCACCATTGCTGACAAGTTGGCCTGCCATTTACAGGTATGTAGACTTTGGGATTGTAATATTTCTGGTCACGCGCTTTGTTGTACTTAAACCCGACAATTTCCTGTTGGGATTGAATATCTTTATAGAGTCCGCCCACAAAATAGGAAGACCCCATCCAGTCTATATTCTTGGGGTCCATACCCTTGGGCAGTTTATACTTGTCAGGGTTATCTAAAAAACTAGCTCTGGCACGGCTATAGCAGTCTTTATGAAACTGCTGCACCTGCCGTCTTAAATGAGGATCTTTGACTCTGGCATTCTCAAGCTTTACTTCCAGCAGACGAATGTCTGCGCTGCAGGGGATTTTTAAAATGGCCGCATCATTAAAGCCGCCGATAATGGCCAGCGCCCCATACCACCAAATAGGCGCTTTAACGCTGCCGCCGCCTAAGGAGGCTTTTGTAAAGGTGCTGTCATAGCTTGTTCCTGTTTTTCCGGCTTTTACCGTACCGGCAGCGACTCCTTTTGCGGTACAGGCTTTCGTATAGTTCAGGCCATTGTATTTAATGCTGATAAATGGCTGCACAGCCAGTACGATCACGGTAAACATGATAAATATATCAATCTCTATCCGCTTAAGAGATGTTATAGAGGCATCTTTGGCATCCTGGCTTTTAATGGGTTCAATAATATTGCGCAGAAACATGCCGACAAAGGGCATATAGGCAATGCCGGTATCCATCAGAATATCCCAGAATACCGAGTACATATGCCAGCCGAACAGCGTCAAATAAAGCTCAAGATAGCTTGATACATTCATGATGCGGCCCCTGCCTGCAATAGGTTATTAACAAAATCAATCAGCACATGCTGAGAAAACACCGCTTCCATCACTAACACCCAGGCAGCCATTCGCCAGCGACAGCCTATCATCAGATCCAGCTGTTCAGCGCTCATAGAAGCCCAGAGCGCATACATTGCTGACCACCGGTTCCAGCCGCCGAAAACAGCGGCAAACAATAGCAGTCGCCAATATCCCAGCCACGGCTTTAAATCGAGCATAAACCGGTCAATGGTTTCAATGTTGCTGTAGCTGACGCTGACCGCCAGGCCGACGGCAATGAGTGCAGCAAGGATGCCGGTGACAATCAATGACCACCGGAACACCTTTTTTCCGCGTGAGACACTGGCAGTTTCATCATCCGATGTTTCAGCTTGAATATCGGCCATTATTTTATCGCTCCGTCTTCAATCACTGTGTTTTCAGATCCCTGTGCATTCTGGTGTGCAAGACCTCGGTTAACATGCTGAGCTTCCAGTTCTAAAATCAGCGCTGGCGTA
>JALSLW010000043.1 GCA_026988155.1 Methylomonas sp.
CCATTACTTTTTGCCACATTTTTCTTCGCTGTTTGAGCACCCACTTTTGAACTGTTAGGCCCTCCTGTTCCCATCTGTATTTTCCAGTCAATGGCTTTGGATATATTCTTCCAGCCTTTATAGGGGTTTTTACCCTGTCTTATTTCTTCTTCATAATCTTCGCAGGTCTTTGTCGCCAATGCGATAGTTGCTTCGGCACGAATCAGGGCATTTTGAAACAGATCATACAGTCCGGGGTTGATGCGCTGCAAAATCAATGCAGGCAGTGAGCTGATTGCAGAGGTAACAGCACCTACTGCCCCGATAATCAGTTTGTCCTTAATCCCTTTCAGGCTGTTCAGCTGGTCGGAAATACCCTTTAACGGGTTAAAGTTTCCACAGCTATAGCCTAGCCCGTATTCGTAGGAGGCATCTAAAATCACCGTCTTGACGCTTGCATTGGCAGGCAATGAAATGGAGCGGGCGCCGCCTATCTGGTAGTAAAATGCGCTGTTGTTGCTGTTTGCCAGCGGGGCAGATGAAGCCCCGTTTGAATGAAACAATATTATCAGTGCCAATGCAAAGAAAAAATGCCTGTTGTTTTTCATTGTCTTTATCTCTAGTTGGTCAGGATTGGGTCTGGAAAAGGGTTGATAGGGATTTTAATCAGTACCCCGGCTTCGATTTCACAGCAGGTGTACGGTCGCCATAAGGTGTACCTGTATTTCCCATCTTTCTGAACCTTTCCTCCGCCCCAGCCGGTTGTTTTCGCCGTATCATTTTCACCAAAGATCAGGCATTCCAGGCTGATTGATTTAGAGTCCAGCTCTGTGATTTGCCACCAGCCCTGTTCACTGGTGTTTTCTTCAAGGCTGTCGGGTGACCAGACCATCTTTTCATCATCAACAAACAGGCCGTCCAGAATTGACAGATAGACATGCGGCTCTCCATCGCGGGTAATGATATCGCCCACCCGCTGCGCGATAATGCCCGATGATTTTGGCTCGGAGTGCTGTATTGTCCAGCCGGTACGGGGATAGACAGCCCCCCAGCTACTGGCAGGCCAGTCGCCTATTTCTCTTAAGCCGGGCACCAATGCACTGCTTGTCAGCATGTCAGCCACCCCCCATCGCCAGGCTGTGGCATCAAGGGCGGAAGAAAAATAGGGACTTAGCGCATCCGTATTTGACGGGCAGTAAATCTGTCCTGTCAGCGGATGCCCATACGCTTTGGCATCCTGGAAGATCAGGTTATTGTGATTTCTGTTTTGAGTGTCCTGTCGCTTGGCGTCTTCTACACGGTCAACCCCCTGTTCGTTGGTCACATCAACAATCACGTCAGGGTTGAAATGTCCGTATAGAATCGTTGTTTCACTGCCGTAGTAATAATACCAATAGCAGATGCCAACAACGGTAAACTGAATGCAGTTGTTGGCCGCTTTGACTGGCAGACTCAATAAACACAGGATCAGCAGTGCTTTAACCCCGAACCGGAGTTTTTGGCTTTTAACGATATTGACAGCACGGTTCATTTTGAACGCTCCCATTGCCGATAGAGCGACAAAGCCCGAGACAGATCAGTGACACCGTAGATCACCGATTTGCCGTGATCGAAGACTACAGCAGGCTGGCGGGTCAATCCATAGCCTGTACCGATAATGACGGCCTGAAAGGCATCGTTAAACATTTTCGACAGGGCGGGCTGGCCAATTCTTTTAATTCGCCGTCTCATTTCTGCTTCAGCTGCTTTTTGATTTTTCGGCAAATTTGCTTCCAACTGCTCAGAGACCATGCGCTTGCCGTCATCCAGATTGTACAGGCGAACCTCAACCCCCCGTTTTGGCAAAGCATTGAGTCCAGTGATGGGATGCGAATCACTGGTAATCACCTCAATAAACAGCGGCTCTGTCGCAGCAGCAAATGAATTGAAACTTATTGCAGACAGTATTGAGATAATAGTGATTGAGAGATTTAATGAATATATTTTCATCAGTCCCCGCTCCTGTTGCGGCTAATTTCCTCAGCGACATAATGCACCGCTTCTATTTCGCTGCAATTGTGCTCTCTCATTAACTCATGCCGCCTGGCCTTTTCATCTTTTTCCGTCATGGCCAGCGCCAGTGCAAGCGGCGGCGGTACGTTTCTGAATAGCATTTTTAAATTATCAGTCAGCACCACTCCCTCCGTATACTGACGGGGGGATTTGCGGGCGGCAAGAAGCATGGTTTTTTCTTCTTCTGTCAAATCTTTAAACCGGGCAATTTGTTCAACCTCCTCTTTAGGCATTACCAGGCACATCCACCATTCCAGCATATTGAGCATTTTCTTGCTGGCATCGGGAAAATCTTCTAAATTTTGAGTGGCAATCCAGAACCAAGCGCCCAGTTTTCGCCACATTTTTACTATTTTAATTACATAGGGTGCCAACAGCGGATTAGTGGTGATGATATGACCTTCATCGGTAATTACGATAGTTGGACGTTCATCATTCTGGTGCTTTTCAACCAGATCGTGAATATGATTCATCAGGCCAATATAGGCGACAGTTAATTGATCTTCGTAGCCCTCACGGGCCAAAATACCCATATCAGTGATCGTGACATCGACATCTGGCCAACGTTTTCCGGGGCGATTAAAGAAATGGCCTGCAGTACCGCTGCAAAACAGACTCATGCCATCAGCCATTTCAACTGCCCTTTCTTTACGTTTCTCCAACTGGTCGGGCAAGTTTCTCAAGGCATCGGCAACATCTTCGGTCAGTACCTGCCCTCTCCCTGCTTCAAAAACTGTTTTGGCGGCAAGTAGGATGGCATTGCGTATCATCAGCCTATCAGCCCGTGTCATTCGGGCGTCTTCACGGGTATCGCCGCCCGTAATCATAATGCGGGCAGCTATTTCCATTTCACCCAGCAGGTCGCGTGACTCATCCTCAAGATCAATCTCTTCATCAATAATGGATGCAGTCAAGTCATCGTCATCAAGAATTTGAATGTTTTCCGTTTCTTTTTTGTATTCATCCAATAGCTTTAGGGCTTCGCTGAATGGCGGCAGACTGACGTCTGCATTTGGTGCCATCGTCACCTGGTTGACACTGACGTTTTTAGTTTGCAGATACTTTCCTAGCAGGCCAAAGGAATTACCCGCTTCAATTATGAAAATACGCGGTCTGTAGATCGCCAGCATCTGCATAATCAAATACACCAGCGTAGCCGATTTTCCAGCACCTGTTGGACCGATAATTAAAGCATGGGCATTTTTTTTGCGGTCGTGAAAATTTAACGGATCAAACATTAACGGTTCTGCACCGCGGTTAAAAAACAGCATGCCCGGATTTCCTGTGCCCGTAGACCGTCCATAAATAGGTGCCATATTAGCGATATGCCTGGAAAAAATTAATCTAGAACGTCTCGCATGTTTTTTATCGTGCTCAGGGTTATAGCCCATTGGCATGTTTCTTATGTAGCTGTCCAGCGGAATAAGGTCATCTCTTTCCATAATGGGCTGAATGCTGTTTGATAGCAGCAGCGAACTTATCTTGTTAATTTTTCTATGCAAATCAGGCTCATCATCCCCTCGCACAAAAAAAGCAATTTGCACCGGGTAGAGCTTATTGCCTTTCGCTATCTCCATTGTCGCCTTTTCTGCGTCACTGGCGGCCAGCCGAGCTTCCGGATAATCTCCGACCGACCCGCGCTGAACATTGCCTAGATGATTCTTAATTTCATCCTGTGCTTTAATGGTGATAGTCATTGCCAGAACGGTATCTTCAGGCATTCGGTCAAACGTGGCAAAAATATGCTCACCGACTTTGCGCTCTGCGCCGAACAGGCCTACATCAGGAATACGTCTTAACGCTTGGACTGTAATTGCTTTATGCGGTTTTAGGTCAAACCACCAAATCCCTCTTTCGTAATCAGAGTGAGGCATACCGAGCATTAACGACTCTGCAAAAGCATAGCCAAAAGGCATGTTTTCATCACCAGGGTAGGGAGCCGCTTTAAAGAGTGCATCCGTATCGCCATCTGTTGTGGCGGGGTAGGGGTTAAACCATCTGAACATCCACTCATACAGTTCCTCCCCGCCACAGCGTATAGCTTTTATTCCTGCGGATGAAAGCGAGATAATCAGTTTTGCAGCAACATCCCTTAACTCATCTTCCGGAGAGTTGTTGTAATAGCTGTATAAGGCGGCTGCCGGTTTTCTGCGGCGATAAAGCGTTGCCCTTATAATTCTGTTCTGTCCCCGCCAGGCATTGCCTGTTACCTGCTCGTCTTCAAATAATCCTCCAGGCTGTGAAATGACTTTCATGTGCTCGCTTAGTTCTGATAGATAGGCTTCCGTTAGTTCACTGCCCTGAGCGCGGGGGTGAACATAGCTGCGCACTTGGTCCACTGTTTTAGATAGATCAGATTCATCCTGCAGATAAAGCTGAAACACCCAGGGGCTTTCAGGTTCTTCGGGCAATGAGGTCAGTACCGTTTGCAACTTATCTCTTATGTCAGCCAGGAATTCTGCTGTTCTAGCTTCTGATCCTACGGTGCTGATCCTAAACAATGCGCCAACGCTAAAACCGTCATCCAATAAAAAACTCTGCGTTTCTGCGCTGTATTCAAGCCAGGGCAGCAGGTTGGTAAACGACAGCGGCCGTTCGTAGCTTTTTCTGATACTGATCTGGGTAGGGGCTTTGTCTGTTGTTCTGCGCCTCTGTTTAGTCGGATCAAATTTTTCCGATTTTTTTTTAGATGCTGTAGAAAAAAGTGCCATCAATAACCCTCCGATACTTCACCAGGCAGGGCGTATTCAGTTTGCTTATATAGGGTAAAGGCAGTGGAATAGCCAGGAACCGGATTGCGCTCTCTTTTGCTTAAATGAGGAAAGATATACATAATCAGTGTCCTGTTTTTCAATCGCGGAAATATCTGCTGAATTTCATTCTGCGCAGTTCGGGTGTAATCTGCCAGACCATCCTCACCTCCCTTAATCCGACGGGCAATAAGTCCCTTACCTGAATTGACATAGCTTTCGCCTGTTGCTTCATTGTTTTCAATCTCGCCTTCCTGTCCACTAATTTTTTGAATAGCGGGCTGGCCGCTAAAATGGCCTTCATAAACCTCTTTCATGGTCGGACCGTCCTGTGGCAGAATGCTGTCCTTGCCGCCCATGCAGCCGCTCACAAGAAGAGCAAGACTAATCAAGGTCGCTATATTCAGAATTTTCATTGTAGGCATAACTGGTTTTCCTTCCGTTGTGTTCATAGTCAATAGGCAGTTCAACATCAATATGGATAGCAAGTTCTTTACCCGTATCGACATAGATAACATCGAAGGACTGGGCCATTCGTTCCCGTAAATAGGCGCTCACTTCGGCTGCACCGCCAGATAAAGCTTTTCCTCCGGCATAGCGCACGGCATCGCCTGTTATTACAGAAGTGGAAACCCCTCCTAAGGCCGAGACGGTATTGGTAACTTCACCCTGGCTGAATGCACCGGCACCGGCTTCTGCAATTGAGGCCAGAATTCGCCCTGACAGATAGCTTGCTGAGTTGCTAATCCGTGTGCCGGTTACACAGGGAATGCCCCGCCTATCTGAAATATAGCCGAGCGGTCTATCACCGCCGCCGCCACCTCCCTGCCCTTTCTTTTCCAGATTTTGCTGATCATCAGACGAAATGGTTCTGACTGTGCCGTCTGCAAACATATATGTGACAGAATGCAATTGCCCTCGGACGCATGATAATGTCCAGTCGCCTGTTGATTTGCCGCTAAAAATCATGCCGTCAAGTCCTGGCATTTTTATGCCATTAGCCGCCAGATTCTCTTTTCCAACAATGACTTTAAAAGGAAAGGGGTCTTCAACCGTTCCATTTTTTGGAATTCGCCCAATTAGCGCAGTCAATCCTGTTGAGCCTATCAGTGTAGAGTTTCGAGGGACGGTATAGGCAGGCCTGTCTTTCCTGGTAAGGCCCTCGGCAGTTCCCTGTAAATATTTTTCTGTTGCACCTGATAGCCGGTCTCCCTTATCTAACAGACCTCCCGAAGGGGGAGTGTATGAAACCGCCCCCATTTCGCCAACTTGTGATCCCAGCGGTTCCACCCAGACAATATCAGGTGTGCCGGAAATATCGCCAGCCTGGCCTGTCAGCCCAAACCCCACAGGTATATCACCTAGGTTTTGGGTGTTTTGATTCTGTGCCTGTGTCAATTCTTCAAGTCGAGACTTCAAAAAATCCATCTGATCGGTAACACCGCCCAGCAACTCGGATTTATTTTCCTCTCGATCTTTCTGCATCGCTAGCAGCAGCTTATTTTTAAGCGAGCTTTCTATATCATTTTTTTGCAGCAGCAGAGCTTCATTTTGCTGATTCAGCTTACTGCTCTGGCTCTTCAGTTCAGCCACTTCAGCAGTCAATGTGCGAATGGTATCAGCCGGTGAATCTGCGTCAGGCACTCCAGGAATAGGCACAGCCGTCAGCTGTGAATTGTCTGTACTGTCTGTGCCGCATGATTTAAGACCAATGAACATCAGCATCACCAGTACAGTACCGGCAATAATAGGCAGAATCTTATTTGACCCCATATTAAATCACCATTTCATAAAAAGGTCTGTCTGAAACCAGATAGACCGCAGTGGTATCGGCTTCCGAACCTGCAGGATGCAGTCTTGCGTGATGAAAGGTTGCCGCCCGCCATTCGCCTCTTAATTTTCTGGGATCGAGAGAAATAAACTCATTGCCGGTATTTTTCAGTTCAACGGCCGTGACATAAAGTGAACCGCTTTGCCAGCTGGCAACCGGAGTTGCCTTTATTTTTTCACCGCTTATTAAATAATTTATAGAGCGCCTTGCGATTGAAACCCTGTGAATACTGGTGCCTGACTTTAACAGTCTGGCGGGTGCGTACAGCTGTTGAGCTGCGAAGCGGGTTAAACCTATATAGCCTGCGGTTCTGGATGTTTTGGAACCTGAATTTCGGGTATCTGCTCCAAGCTCTTTATCTGCACTGTGCTCCTTGAAGATCACTTCGATAGCTGTCACAGAGGCGGCCTTTTTGCTGGCCTTTAAATCGATTAAATAAATACGGTTGCTTTTTATTTCCCGTACCTCTATCCGCTGGGTATCAAAGGCTTCATTCGCTTTCCAGTAAACCGTCCCCTGATTGCTCTGTGTTCTCAGTTTAGAGCCTATTATTGGCGGTATGCCGACCCGAACATCTTCAGGAAAGGTTACTAAACGCTCCTTTCCGACCGGCAAGGTAATCCGCAACGGCACTTTGTCCCAGAAAAGCCGCTCAACAGCACCTGCCGAACTGCCGCTAATACAAATAATCACAGCGATAAGCCGTATCAATTGATGTTTCAATGACATATCAATCTCCTGAAGGTGTCGTTTCTTTATCTTGAGAGCTTTCATCAAGATCGGCATCGGTTAACCGCTTTGCCCCTTCCTTGCCAAAGCCATCTAAAGCCAGTCCCCATGGGTTGGTTTCAGGGTTTACGTCATATCTGACAACTCTGACCGGGTATCGGATAAGGACATTTTTAATTTCCATCCCTCTTACCGTCTCTCTGATGCTGAAATCCAGCCAGACTATCCAGCTGTTTTCATCAAGCATATCAACTCGACGCTCTTCATAGCCATGTCCAGCAATGGGCTGAATAGTCCGCGTTCTCCCTGATAGTTCACCCCTTTTCCCTCTGATCTCCAAATCATTGACCAGATACTCCCTAAACTTGGGCGTTAAATAAGGTGCTGTTTTAAAAATCTGCATGCCATAGTCCTTTTCCCCATTTTCAGACCAATGATAGAGCTGTTGAAAAATATACCCTGCGAAGGTGTAAATATTTGGCGGCCTCACTTCATTGGCTTTTAATACAGCCCCTGAACGAATATCCGGAGGAATATGAATGCGAATATCGCTCTTTGCTCCGTTCCAGCCATACCATAAAGAGAAGTTGATAGCGATAAGCACAATGATCGCAATTCTCAGTGTAGCAATATGAGCTTTTAGGCTCTCATTCAGATCGGCATATTTCATAGTAAATAGTGTACAAAATAATTATCAATGCTCATCACTGCGCCCCAGATCCCATATGCCGCCTTTGAGTATTAATGGCGTTTTTTTCATTCCCATTTCACCCAATTTTATTGCAACCCGGTGCTGGTAGTAATTGTCGGGGCGTCCGCGCTTAATATGCTGAAAATAGGTTGAGCCAAAAAAAATGGTCAGCAAAATCCCCAGCGTAGACAGCCCTAGACCTATCATGACCACCCCAAACAGTGCGCCAACAGCAAGTCCGAAGGGCACCCAGAAAATAACACCACAAAGCAATATGACCCCCAACTCGGAATTGGTGCTTCCTCTGAAGATGACAGGCTCCTGATTGAGCCTGTCTGCCAATGTTTCTGTTTCGTTGGACACAATTAAATAACGTTTGAAGCTTCTGTCAGCAAGAAACTTATAAAAACCATAACGCCTGCAGCCATTACAGCAGTTAACCCAACCTCTCCCCATTCCGCTCTTCCTGCGCGGGCTTCGTTAAATTTAGAGATTGTGATCCATGCAATCCACAAGAATGCCACCACTGCTATAGCTAACCCAATAACTAACCCCGAATCCTTGACATAACCCTCTATCAGAGCGAGCCAGTTTCCTGTGGCGGGCGCAGTGCTTGGCGCCACTGGGGTTGGAAGTACCGCTAGCACATTAAAGCTGAACGAGAACAGTAAAGCGAAAAGCGCCGCTTTTTTGCGCGTGTAACTTTTTTTGATATTTCTATACATCTTTTTGTACCAGTAAAATTATTAAATAAATGTAAAGCCAATCACCATGGCAACCATGGCCGCTCGAACAACGGTAAATATCAAATCATAAAAATCTCCCTTGCCTGTTTGCCAGGCTTTGAATTGTGAATAAACTATCCAGGCCATCCAAAGCAAATAAATTACCGCCAGCGTCATAGCGACAACGGTTAATAATTCTGCAGGGGAATGGCCTGTTGATAATGCAAAAGCATCTTTCTGGCTTTTATCCATTAGTAAAATAAAACCCTTAATTAATGGCGATAATCGCCTTTCAGGGGCGGAAAGCTTCTCGGCTGTGTCCGAGGAGCCACAATGTGCTCTTCAATACCCGATTTTATTCGATGGATATCCAGTTCCAACCAGTCATATTGAAACTGAATGCGCCTATCAAAATCAGCCTGAGCTTTTGCTTCGATGATTAACGGCGTTAACGCCTCTAGCTCGTGAATAATTTTGGCTAGAGCGGCACGTTCTCCGTCGGCATCAGCCTGAACGAAAGTAGATAAACTGATCAGCACAATTGAAGTGATCGCTTTAAATCCCATAAGTAAAACTCCAGTAAAGAACACTGATGCCTATTATTAAGAGATTGCAGATAATTAATATAAAAAACCCTAACTGAAAACTGGACAGGTTTATTAATTGTTGATTTTAAAGGACTGTTTGGTTTTGTAGGTGATATGACACAGCAGAAAGTGCAGGTTTTTTATTGGCTTTCGTCGCCTTTTTAAGACAAAAATGGATTTTTTCTGAGCAGACCTGAGATCCCCCTCTTCCAGTGGATGATCACAGACCAATAGGGCTATAGATATTTTTTAAAGGTTGATGCCATGACTGTTACAGAAACAGCAAACAGAATGGCAAATGGCAGTACGATTAAATTGGGATGTACACTCACCGGCATGGCAAGGTAAATAATCCATGGCAGAATCAGACTGGGATAGAGTATTTTTTTTGCCCAGTGATAGACAAACGAACTTTCTCTTCCGCCACTCCATCGTCTTATGTCTCGCTGTACCAGACCATCTACCATCCCCAGCATGGCCAGCAGTACAAAGGCAGGAAAGGCTAGAATCAGCACAGAAAGACGCACGGCAAATATCTGAATAACCACCATAGAGGCCAGAATATAACGTTCGGCAATTAAATAATAACGGTGCAATTTTTTTCTGAACCCAGCCATTTTGCGCTGAGTTGCCGGTGTGGGTGTCGCCAGCCAAATAACTGCTGACTGCATCCCTGTTGCAACAAAAGTAACTTGATAAAAGCTATCTGCAAAGCTTCTGGCAAACTGGGCAGGTTTATTCACTATTGCGCTGCGCTTGAAATCTTCATTCAGATAGCTCAATTCCTGAATCAGCATCTTTTCACTGTGCTTGACCCCAGGCTCGTCCCAGTAATCAGCTGCCATTCCCACCCATTCAATAATAATTGAAAAAAATAGAGTGAGCATAAAAAAAATAATGATCTGCATAATGCGAATAAGCGTGGCAGAGATAACACCGTTCTCAGTTGCCTGATGTGCTGAATTGGTGCGCTGTGCGTTGCTTGCCATTAGCTTACCCACCAGTGATCGTTAGTTAAATAGCGCCTACTCATTTCTTTTGATATTTCCTGAAGGTTTTTAGGAAGCAGGTCATCATCGAGTTTGGATGGCAGCGGCGTTCTTATTTTCCACAGATTACCCCCTTCCAATAGGGCAAAGGCCTGGCCTTTTGGTAAAGCCATAATGGTTGCAGGCGATATTAGCGGAGATTCTGTAACAGAGATGCGGTCTTCGTTATTTGAGGTAAAATCGACAGAAGAGCTGGGGTCCCCTGAGTCGTTAACCCCAGAAACCTCCATAATGGTAGTAACTTCACAAGTGTCCACTTGATTGGTCAGCATTTCAGCCGTTTCAAGCTCCTTTACCCGCATCATAATCAGGGTATTAAAGTTACCGGACACCTGGCCTGCTTTGGCTTTATTGCCGATTCTGGCCTCAACATCAGACCAGGTTTGCGTATAGGCGGTGACTTGAAAGCCAGCGCCCCCTGCTTTGTTTAACAAGGGGATAAATTCGTCACCTATTAATTCGTTAAATTCATCGGCATGCAGTGAGATAGTGGGCATTTTATCGGTTTTATCTTCCTCTGGCATACCAAAGTCTGTGCCATGCTTGTATATTTCACCTGCCACTGAAACCAAATCCGCAAACATTGAGTTACCGACCGCAGAGGCGACAGCCATATCTGACAAGGCATCAAGACCGATATAGACAATACCCTTGCGCCGTATTATTTGCCGCCAATCAATAATGGGCCGTGAATCATCGGTATCGGAATAGTCAGGAGAAATAAGTTCTGCGACTTTGCCTGATATTAGTTTTTCCATGAGAGGCAATAAAGAAGCTACAATCTTATCAAAATACGTTTTGTCATACTCAAAGGCTGACCTCAAGCCATCGGCAATAGGGTCATAAAATCCATTTTCCTTGGCATAGCGGATAAGAGAAATCGCTTCATGCGAACGTCCTTTTAACGCAAATGGGAGATCCCTCTCGTTAATGTTTGCGGCTATATTCAGTGTTTCTTTTTCCCATTCAGGCGGGGCTGCATCAGGAAGCCATTGCCTATAGTATTCGATTAGCAAAGGCTCAATATTGGTAATATAGCGGGTTATTTTTTGATAATCAGGGCGTATGCCCATTTTTACTAAAGCAACAGAAATCATATTGACAAATCGCCAGGCGAATTCCTTAAAGGCTGCGGAACTTCCCTCGCTAGGCAGCGGGTTTGTTGTGCGTGAAGCTATCTCTGTAATCCGTGAGAAATTGCCAATGGCATTATAGCGGCAGGAAATCTCGGGATAACCCAAATGAAAAACATATAAATCGTCACTGCGCCCCGCTCTTTTGGCCTCGGCAACGACTCGCTTCATTAAGTCAGCATCACCCTTGGGATCAAACACAATCACTGTATCGCCTCTAGCAATATCCTGAGTGATCAGAATTTCTGCCAGCCGGGTTTTACCAACTCGCGTTGTTCCCAAAACCAAGCTATGCCCTACCCTCTCCCGTAAATCCATGGTGACATTATGCTCTTTCATTTCCACTGCATGAATCTGGGCTTTTCCTCCGACTGCCGGTAACGGTTTAACGGGGTTCCACCAGGCATTTTTTCGTAACAGTTCACTGATATATTTTAAGCCTCCCGACTTATGCTCCCATCGCACTTCCAGCTGCCGGGCTAGTTTGTAAAAAGCAGATTGATCAATATACTTTCTAACTTTTGGACTCAGCGTGTCGCGTAATCGCTGAGTATGCTGCTGCTGCCACAAAAAACCTTTACCTAAAAACAATCGATATTGGCTGACCGGTATTTCTTGTGCGGATAGTATGTATTCAGGCATTTTCCGCATATTGCGCTGATAGCGAATAATATGCAATGCCTCCAGTCCCCGTTTGATTCCGAAGATAGTCAGCAAAAAAGCAGTACCGTAGGCAACGGCAGGGGTCATCATTAATGACCAGGGTGCCAACACAGCAATGCCAGCTGTCCCAAATGCACATAATGATGACCATAATTCAATGGGCGGTCTTAGAAGCGCTTCTAGCGGGTAGCCTTTTTTATTCATTGCTATCACCTTTAATCAATAGGGATTAATCTATACAAATTTATTGTATGTGCTAACTGAGAATAAAAAAGAAAAAACCCAAAATGATTTTAATGTAGGTTTTTTTAGCGGAGAATATATGCTCTTTAGGTTTTTTTCTTGGTGATTCGGTCAATATGCTTCATCACTCGCTTGCAATATCTTAATGCCCGTTTCTTTTGAGCTGGCTTTTGGCCTGGCGAATGATACCTGCCGATGGCTTTTGTCCAATCTCCGACTATTTGATATTCATCACGTAAAATGCGAGCGCCCGTTCGTGTGTTGTTGAACGGCTCCAGTGCTTGCCAGGGTGTACCCAGTTTTTTATGATGGTATCGCCAGTTCACCTGCATCAGACCAATGTCTATTGATTTAATCCCTTTTTTAAGAAAGTGCATTAATCCCTGGTAAGCTAGTTTACGGGTAGGGTACCGTCGAGGAACGCCTGCAACATTAAGTGTCCATGGCCAGGGCCTGTAAACGCCCGGTCTTATTTTTTTTCCACTTTCAGCATAGGCAATGCCATAAAGGATTGATGACGGTATACCATACTCTATAGCAATGCCTTGATAGGCAGAGGGTATGCTTTCTGCCTTGGCTGTCATCGTTTGGCCGATTGCAAACAGGATGGCCAGAACAGTGTAAAGGAAAGGCGTATTATCTATTTGCGCTGCTAGAGTCATTTTGCAGTTCATTGATAATTTCTGGTATTACCTGACAGAGCAGATCATGTGCGACCCACTTCCTGGCTCCCTCTTCCTGGGTAAAATGAATGATTAGTGTAAATGCACCAACCGAGGAACAGGGAATAATTTTCCATCCTTCTTGCATCGTCAGTACAGGGACTATATCCCTGGTGGTGCATGCAATCTTGCGTTCCAGCAAATAATAAAATGCCCGCTGTAAATCACTCAGCCGTTTACCTGAACGAAGATATTGCGACAAAAGCTGAGTAAAGCAAAAATCCCATATTATATATTTGTCCGCTCTTCTCTCAAGAATATGCCCCCAGTTAAATTCAAACCCCTCTGCTGCATCATATTGCTTTAGCGGACTCGTTTTGCTGTCGTCACTCATTATTGATCCTGATCCTAAACTGTATTCTTCCAGTATACATTCCGGTATACCAATCACTTGTTTTTCTCGCTCCTTAAATTGAGATAAGTGACCCGTATTTATTAGTGTTAGCTTTTTATTTATTGGCATGTGTTTGGTTGTAGCTGTTAATACAATATGACCTTTAACATTAAAATGCATAATATTTCAGCAAATAATGGCGAAAATGGATTCTAACTAACTATATGATAGTTGTTATCGTTAAATTTGCTACGGTTAAGGTAAATTGGCTGGGATGTAAAAAAATTATTAGCTAATAACTACATTGGACTAATAGCCGCACTTTCCTTCATTTAATTGAGGCACATATCATGCCACTAATACTGTATCCTGGCTAATCTTTTTGAATTATGGCTAAACACCAAAGGAACCTTATTAGATACTTTTTTTGTCAGTTTAAAAAGAGTTCCCTGGTCATGGTTTAACGTAACCCATCCTGATTTTAAGCGTTTTTTATCAATGTCGTGGCGTTTAGCCCACAACCTTATTTTTTTGTCGTCGATTTTATTGCGTGTATCTGTGAAATAGATATCGACATGCAAAGGCTTGAGCGCCTCATCATTCATTATTTTTTTAATAATATGATCGCACTCAGTACACGACTCTGTTTTTAAAAAGACCAGAATTCGGTCTCCTGCCTTGAAAGGACTATTATCATTCAGCCCCAGCAAAGAAGTATCTATTATTTGCTCGTTCGGATAAAGCAAAGCGGTGGCTTTATTGTAGGCACGCTGAAAAGCCAAGGTCTGATCAACATCATCATGCAGCATTCTTGCCCACCTTTCAGCATATTTTTTTCGCTCCGCACTGCTTCGCGCATGAACGCCCAATACTTCAATCGGTGATATAGTCTTTGGGCTGATACTGCCTCGAATGCCTTTCATCAGAGTTTTGTATCGCATCCACTCTGCTTCGGACAGCGACCATTGTTCACGGCGAGTTTTATCTTCACGAAGTTTTTTGTTTTTCGATAATGTGTATTCCAGCCGTTTTTCTTTGGTTTCAGCCGCTTTTGCGGTGCCCAATAAAAAGCAGGAAAAGATTAAAAAGATAACGATTGAATATTTATTCATGATCCGTAATGTTTAACTTATGATTTAACAAACAGCTCTCTAATAACGCCTCGCTTATTAGTAAAGACGGCCATTTGACCAAACCAATCAATACTTTTTACGGACCAGTTGTCATTATCGACAGACTGCCCTGCCGTTACTTCATACAATCGGCCGTACAGCCTGACAACGGCATAGGTATCATCACCCCACTGATCGACACTGACCAAGGTAAAAGGCAACGCCTGTTTTTTATATGGCTTTGCTCTTCTCTTCTTTGCTTTAACAAACGATTGACGACGCGACTTAAGGTTTTTTTGCAATTGCTCAATTTGAACAGTTTGCGAAAGAATTTGAGTCTGTAAATCATTAATTAACAGATCTTGACTTTGTTGACGCTGGTTATTTTCAGTCATTAACTGATTAAACTGTTCATCTAATTTTGTTAATTTTAATTCGATTTCACTATTTTCTTCGCTAGGTGATAAAGCGGTCTCATTAACTTCCTTAGCCTCATTAACAGCTCCAGACTTAGAGATTGATGCAATTTTATCAAGGGAACTGACAAAATCAACCGGATGACTATCCTGGAAATCAACGGTGTTGGCATACATTTCCAAATCATCCGCTGGCTCGGCACTTTCTATATTCTCTATATCAACCAGTGATTGCGCATTGTTGGTTTCACTTTTATCCGAGGATGAAAAAATAAACCATAAGATAATAATGAGTATTAATCCGCCAAGAGCCATTGCTCCGTATTTAATAAAGTCAGGTATCGGTTTTAATGTCTCAGAATCCTCATCATTCACCACAGCGCCTTGAATATCTTTATCCTGCTCAATAACATCATTGTTCATGGCATTTCTCCTACATATAAATCATCCAATCTATAACTGATAAATCGTCGTACAGGGTCGTCAGTCAAGATAAATGCCGGTGCAGTTAAGGTAGCTAAGGCATCTTTAAGCGTCATAGGTCCAATGCGCCTGTGTACACTAGGCAACGGCTTGTTAAGGAATTCTATTAATTCAGTTTGGTGCATTTGCGGCTGCACCAGCTGATAACCGCTGCGTTTTAACAGGTACCTTATTGCCTGGCCTACATTTCTAATTTCATCAGGAATTGACACGGTGATCAGCACTTGGAGCAATTCACGCTGGGAACGGCTTGGTTTTGGTTTTATACTGCTGTAGCGTCCTGTTTGAACAACGGGAATACTGATTATCGATGGTTTAGGCGGCGTAGGGGTGGGATCTATATTTTGTAAAACAGCTTTGTTGTTGTCTTGGTGTGTTTTGCTATCAGGGGTTAATGCAGTATCGGTTGTTGCGCACCCCGTTAGTTCTGCTGAAATTAAGATCAATGACAGTAAAAATAAATATTCTTTTCTATTGCATAACTTCATAATAAGTAATCTTTCGCGTTTTGACGAAAACAGTCTGACTTATTATGCCTAGGCATTCAATGAAAAACCCTAACTGAAAACTAAGCAGGTTTTTTTATCTTGGTTATTTTACTTTTTTTGGATAGGCTCCTTTCCATTTAACTTTAAGGAGCCTCTTGCAAAACTCTAAATTTCACAGAGCTTTATTTACTGATAATTCTTATTTGCATTTAAAAAAATAAAAACTACCTGTATTGCTCTAGCTTCCTATTCTTCCACTCGTTTACCCCCTTTATATACTCTTTTGTCCGCCATTAGTTGTTTAAAATTAAGATAAGATGATTGAATAATGGCATCTTTTCGGCATTATTCAATCATCTTATCCAGCAAGCGATAGCGCGGTAGGCTCTAAGAGAATAAAACTCCTGTTTTTGGATAATTAAAACAAGCCCGTCCTTGGGCTTGCCCTACGGGATAAATAACAAAAAGATGTTATTTATTTTTAACAATCTGGACTAGCAGAGACTAGGTTTTAAAGGGATTTTAAAAGCAAATATAAAGCCCCAATACGCCTATTTCACTCCGTTAGTTTGATTCACGTATTCATCATCAAGATGCCACTTTTCATTAAACAACCTAATTTAAGTTCTTTCCAGCAACCTGTTGCCAAGTCGCTCGAAAGAACCCCCGATTACTCAGGCGTTCTAAGGTTAAGTCCTTTATTTATTTTTTTTCATAAAATTCAATACTCCAGTCCCCATAATAAACACCATTGAATTCAACAAAATTATTTCGTTGACTCCGGTTTTATTTTCAGAACCAATTTGAGAGGCATGTCGCAATCGCAGCTTTCAAGCTTTTTCCAGTCTTTTAATGTTTAACGCTTTCAATATTAAAAGACTGGAAAAAGCCCCCCAAAAAAAGGGGGCGGTCAGTTAAAAAAATATTACGCTGCAATCAGCCGTTTTGCCAAAGCAACTTCAATGCTGTCACCATCAGAGTTCAGTACATCCAGACCAGTATCAGGCATATCACCCGATGTTGACTGACTCACTGCAATCTTTTTAGCCATCAGCTCCAGACAGGCTATTTGTGCAGTCTTTTCATAACCTAAGTAATGCACATCAACCGCCTGTTTTTGACCTATACGCCAGGAACGCCGAGAGGCTTGCTGAACAGTGTATACGTTATAGCCTGACTGCATAAAGCAGATCGTTGGAAAATCAAGCAAATCCAGACCTGTTTTTACCAACTCAGGATTGCACACCATGATATCAATACCCCGATCCACCTGATCCATAATCCAGTCTTCACGTTTATCAGTGCCTACACTGGATCTCAGAACAGCCACTTTAAAGCCGGACGTTTCCAGCACTCTTTTAAGCCGAGAAGCGGTATCCCGTTTTCCCGTATACACGGTATAAACCAATACTTTTCTGCCCTGAGCCTTGTTTGCTTTGCAAATCTCAACTAATGCCTGTTCTTTTGGACTTAGTTCATCTTCATCAAGCACCGCTGGTACATAAATAAGCGTTTCTCTGCTCCGGGGATGAATGACCTCTTCATCTCGAAAACAGGTATCAGCCCAAGCCAATAGAACCGTTAAGACTAAGCCCATCAGTGTTTTATCACCTTTGGATAGTGCCTTTCTAAGTTCATACGTCAAGTGACTCGATAAACCTTCATAAGCCTCAGCCTGGATCTCACTCATGCACACATTCATAAAAGTCTCTTGATAAGGAGGTAAAACATTGCCACCAATATCTTTTAGCTTTAAAAATGCGGTGTAGGGTAAAACATAGCTAACCACGCCTTTAGGACCAAACCCGGGTGCTTTTGAGGTATGAACTACCATTTTTTTGCCTTTAGCCGTGCGATGATTACCACCACTACTTTCCTTAAAGACCTCTTTCAACACCCCATGCTCACGCATAAAGCTCATTGCCGCAGTACCCAAACTGTTCTGAGTATTATATTGATAGCCATCTTCAATCATTCGTGAAGATAACACTCGCCATAGCAAATAAAAAATATCATCAGCATAGCCACCCATTAGTGTTCCTGTTAATAGCACAGTTTTTCTAGCTTTAGCGGCTAGAACCCCCATAGCCTGACCTTGAGCAGAACCCGAGTTTTTATACTCATGCCCTTCATCAACCAAGAGCAGGTCAAAGAAGTTATCGGGTAAATAGCGTTTGATAAACTCAGACGCCTGATACCCTCCCTGGCCAAAACCAAAAGCCTGTTTAGCCATTGACCGCTCCATCCTTTTAGCCTGCTTATCAGTAAATACCATCTCACCTTCTTCATCCATTAAATTAATAAATTCATAGACGTTATCAGAGAGCATGGTTGATAAGGTTTTAGCTCCAAACCCATCTAATAGCTTATCAGCTGTTTTAGGACCTATCGTTGGAATCTGGCACATAGAATCACGCACCATGCCACGATAGTCTTTCGTTTTTTTATTACGCTTTAATGACCATAAGGGTGCCTGACAATGCTCACACTGTTTTCGGGTATTACTGGTATCACCCTGAAGAAAAACAGCTACACTGATACGCTCATCCTCCTCATTGGTAATAAATTCACCGCAGTCAGCACAGCTGGCATACTCATGGGTAACGATATAAGACCGTCTCGCCTGTGTCATGGTTTCTGCCACCACGACACGCTCATATACCCGACGAGTTTGAGTCACTGGTCGCCAGTCAAAGCCCATTCTCATTCGTACACGCCCCAGCACATAAAATTCTGGCACAGTCGGTTTATCTTTACTATTCGCCCGAATTTTAAGCAATTGACGCAATGTATCTGGGCCATTCAGCACCCAGACTTTTGCATCTTCAATGGTTTCCAGGATTTCCCTTCGCCATTTGTAGACTAAATGCGGTGGCGATATCACTAAAGTTCTGCGATACCCCTCTGCAAACAGACAGGCTGATACAGCAATACCCATCATGGTTTTACCACAGCCCATTTCGCCGTTGAGGATGGCTGCCGTCTCACCTTCATCAGACAACAGTTTACAAACCGCCTGCACCCGTTCACGCTGAGCATCAAAAGGCTGACGTTTTAAATCATCCATCACCTTATCCCGTTTAATATCCGGCGTACCGTCATAAACGGGTGGATGCTGTTTTGAGACCGAATCCATAAGACCTGCACCAAATTCTGTTAAAAACTGGGGCAGTTCAATGATATTCGATTGCTGCTGCTCTTCTTCAGCAGTTTTATCATCCTGATCAAGCTGTTTTTTTATCATTTCACTCATGCTGTTTCTCCAAAAAAAAGGGAAAACAGCCCCTTTAGGAAGTGTTTTCCCATAGGGTTAAAAAATCAGTTAATGTTAAATTTTGTTACGGCCAGAACTTCACAGTAAACCATGTTCAGCAAAGGAATACGTGCCATCCCCGATAACAATATGGTCAAGAACACGCACATCTATTGTGTTTAGTGCATCTTTTAATTTTAAGGTTATCATTTTATCGGCATTACTTGGTACAGCAATGCCTGACGGATGGTTATGGGCGAAAATAACAGCATTTGCATTATGCCTCAAAGTCGCCTTAACAACCTCGCGCGGATAAACGCTGGCGCTATCAATCGTGCCATGCGATATCTCATCGCATGAAATCACTCTATTCTGATTATCCAAGAATAAACAGATAAAAACCTCGTGCTCATATTGAGCCAGTTTCAGTTTTAAATAGTCCGCTGAATCAGCCGGTTTTGATATTTCCGCCCCTTTAGCAAAATAGCTATTGTAAATATGAGTAGCCTCAAAGATGACATCATCTTTGCTTGCAATCCGGTATTGGCCATTGGTTTCTTTAATAAATAGCATATGTATTTCTCCAGTTAAAAAGTGAAACCGAAGAACACAAACCAATCGCAACGCGAGGAATGATATTCCCCGGTGGGTTAAAAATAAAATAAATGTCTGCAACGCGCTTCCCACAGGAAACGGCTATCGGATAGATCTTGCAGACTCGCGATAGCAAAAGGTGTCACTGATACGCAGTAACCACGGTAAAAATTTATTAAACGGCCTAATTTAAGTTCTTTCCAGCAACCTGTTGCCAAGTCGCTCGAAAGAACCCCCGATTGCTCAGGCGTTCTAAATTGCTTTTTTACTTAATCGTTAAAATCTCTCCAAACATCTCACTTTGAGGTGTAAAATCAATTGCTTTTATTTGAGGAACAAACACATCAATCGACGTTCTGATCTCCTGAAACTCACCATCACCTTGTGGCACCAGCTGTGACGATTGTTTTTTATCCTTAAACGTATCCCCTTTAATGACATAGGTTTTTTGTCCATCGTTTGAATGAACAACCCCTGAAACCTGTCCTGTCGCCAAAGCTAATGCTAAATGCCAATCAGACAGCTCCATTAAAGGTCGCCTATGTCCCTGTGAGATACTGTTCATGTGCATAGTAAACTGAGGCCACAGGCAAGGATATTTATCAATTTCCTCCTGAAGCTGCTGTTCATCTATACGCAGAGCATTAAAGCGAATCTCGCCTGATGTTGCGGGCGGAATCATATAGCTTTCGACCTTATGCCCAGGCACTGCTGATTTATTATCAGCCTCACTGAATTGCTCCAGAATATCCAGCGTCTCCCTATATGTAACATCACACGTTGAGGTGCGTCGCCTGGTACCGATCACAACAGCCTGTTTAAACCGCTGTTCAGGTGCCAGATAAACCGTGACATTTTTAAATCCTGCCGCAATCCACCGCCTGAATTCAGAATCAAGCGTGTAATGAGGAATGATGAGTACCATCACGCCTCCATATTGTAAAAGCCTGGCCGAGCGCTGATAGAAAACCTTTTCTAAGCGTTTTTTACCTTTACCTGATACCAAACTTCCTGTTTGCCCTTTATCGGACACCAGGTCGCCATACGGTGGATTAAGCCAGAGTAAACCGAAGCTTTTTGGGGTGATAACAGTATCCTGAAAGTCCCCATAAATACACCGGTTTAACAATCCTTTTGCTTGGATAGAGCGTTCTTTATCATATTCCACGCCAAAAGTTTCTACTGGCATATTTTTTACGGTTACGGGTTGCTGTAAAGCGTGTTGGCATTCGGCCAACGCACTGCCTTCACCTGCACACGGATCAATAATCCGCATAGTACCCGATTGACTGGGAACCAGCTTATTTAAAACCGATTCAATAGTTGCAGGATCGGTTGGGTAGTAGCCGTTTTTTATAAAATTATGAGCTAATTGCTGAAACATTAAAGCCATTGTTTTCTCCTAAAAAGCAAGTAAAGAGAAACCAATCCCATGCGGGATAGGTTTCCCGTATGGTAAAAAAATAAGTTAAATTAACTTAATCAGTATGCTTAACCTCAGCTGTTAATTCTCCAGCACTAACCATAGTGCTGATTTCTGAATTAAACGCTTCTTCGGGTATGTTGACAGAAATAAGATCAATTCCATGACCATGGACCAGCGTGAGCCAGTCCTTTTCATACATCAAATGAATGATGCTTTTTTGCCAATGCGCTAAAAGCGGTAAATGGCAAACTTGCCTGATTAAACCCCAGGCACTGTCATTTTTATTATCCTGCCCAGGCAGCATCAGTAAATAAGCCTGGCGATTGACAAAATCCGGCTGCCTCACTTTTTTATCAAAAAGCCAGGCATGTACCAGATTGCCGAACAGATTCGACTTGGGCATTCTGCCTGTCATTTTGTCCAGCCGATCAGGGTTGCCTATTTTGGCTGGGTAATTTTCAAATTTGACAGGTGAAGACTGCTCAACAGTCCCATCAAATGATAATTGAGTGATTCCCCCTTCATGTGCCGACAGCGTTAATCGTGCCAATAATTCCTGAATGGCAGTATCTCTGCCCCAGCATGAGGCAAAGACCAAATAGCCGTCCTCGCAAACCAGTGCATCGCAATACACATCATTCAGTTCGTTAATTGCTAACATTGCATTCTCCTTAACCGCACAAGAATGCAACCTCCTCAATGGGAAGTGCATTCCCATTGAGGTATTGTATAAATTTTAAAAAAACGGATTAATCCATTTTCTCCCAGTACTGCCCAACCGCTACAAACCGATAGCCGGTTGATTTCAGGTATTTTAGCTGTTGACGAAAAACCGTCCTGTCAACCGTAGGATCCAGTTTAAAACTGTCCTGCAAAGGCCAAAGCAAACCAAAAAGATTTTCACCTTCACTCTTTTCAGGTTTATTTTGACCCTCATTATTTGTTTCCAACGGTTCATCAGATTCTGATGGAACCTCAGTTTCTGCGGGTAGATCATCAGTCTCTTTCTCTTCATCCAAGGGATCTTGTTCTAAAGAATCAAACTGATCCGGCTCTATTGCTCCAGCATTGACCAGGGTAATATTTTCCAAAACAGCACGAAGCTCTACAACCAGACGACCAGTCGGTGTATAGGCTGAAAAAAATATCTTGCTGATATCGAACAGGCCTTCATAAGAGCCTTCATCATATTGATCAAGAATTTTATCTTTGACTGAAAACTCGCCGACATCAGTTTGCAGGCTTCCGACCCTAAAGGGTCCGTAACGGCCATTTATGATTTTGACAATCAAACAGCCTGACAAGCTAATCATTCAATGCCTCCCCATGCTGAGTATCCAGCATGACAGTTAGCACAGGCTCATTGCTATCTCCAGAACTAACGACAATCCACAATCTTATTTTATTAAGAAATGATTGAGACCGTCTTGGGAAACGCTTTACCTCAAAAAACACTTCTGCTGTATGAGGAACGGCATGCTTTATTGCCATCTTAGCCTGAGCCAAGAGTGAAACTACCCTGCACTGCCGATTAAACAATTCAGGATCATCAATTGAGATGTAAAGCTCCCACACCTCACGCGTAATGCAAACATCAGCCTTGAATGAGGTTGACAGTGTTGAAACATCTATCAGATAACCTTCTTCAATAGCATCTTTGCGGGGTAAATCTCTAAATGAAAAAAACGGCCTTGAAGTCATGGCCTGAGAGAATTGAGGAGCTAGAATTTGCAGCGATGGAACTGCTACCGTATTAAATTGTGTCATCGTTTTTTCCTTAAATAAAAAACCGAAGAACACACCATCGCAACGCGAGGAATGATATTCCCCGGTTGGGTTAAAAATAAAATAAATGTCTGCAGCGCTTCCCGCAGGAAACGGCTATCGGATAGATCTTGCAAACTCGCGATAGCAAAAGGTGTCACTGATACGCAGTAACCACGGTAAAAACTAAAACACAATTTTTTCACATCACCTTCTTTTAAAAGATGCTCTGAAAAAACCAGGTGTGCATATACCTTAAATAAAGCTAAGAAAAGGCTCGATGCACACCTTTTGTGGTTAATTGAAAGTTAAACAGAATTGAATATTCTTGATACCTCGTTATTTACGATTTATCACTGATTTAAAGGTTTTAAACCTTGCCACTCCTATACACAATTAAAGCCTGTTTCCCGTTAATTAAACTGACTTTTATAATGCCTGACTTGTCGTTGAGTGTTCATAAGTCACACTGTTCATGCACGGTCTACCGCACAAAAGGTTCCATCATTTTCCGGCGATGGCAGCCAGTGTCGTATATAAGAAACGTCGCTGACGTTTTCCCAGAATACCCTGCTACACAAGACATTCTGCGAAAACTTAAAATCAGTAGAATAATTGATGAGATGAAAGGTCAATGATCATCCCTGATCCTTGAGGTAGTCAAAATAACTTAAGCCAGCATCTAAAAAATAGATGCTGGCAAATTAATCATTGAACTAAACACCCATTCACATAGAGTGTCTTTTCCGAGATAACATAAACCGCCATTTGGAAAGATATACGTACCTAAGTACTTTATTTTTCTAAAACATAGGGCATCCAGTGTCTGGTTCCGTCATCCCTGTTAGGATGCCTTACATTTTCTATAATTTCTGTTATTCGTAACACCTGCTTTAACCTGTTTAAAACAAGCTATCAACTGGGAACACAGGCTCGTCCAGTTTGGGTGCAGATTTCGTTATATACACGATATAACTAGATCTGCTAAGGGTGCAGCTTTACCGAAGCTACTACGGGTGAAAATCGTTATGCTAACACAATTTAATTATCTTTCTTAAAGCCTATCAGACATAATTAAGCTTTAAGAAAGATACCTAAACGGTATCTTATAATAAATAAAAGCATTAAAGACTGCGTTAGCAGACTTTTAATGCGATTTAAACAAAATAAACTTAAGAAATTACCCGACAGCACTGCCAGCCGTTGTAACAGGCTCTTTTTTAGCTTCTGGTTCCGGTTCTGCTTGAGCGGCAGAACCATTTTTAGAAGGTGCTGTGTAAAAAGTGTCACCATCTACTTTTACCCACGAAAGATAAAGCAGATGAGCTTTTAAGCTGACTCCTGTCCGCCCTTCTTTTTTTCCACTTTTATAAGTAAAAGTTTCAGGGTAGAGGTCACCAATTTTGAAGCCTGCAAGAATCTGTTTATTTTCTTTACTGGCATTTAGTAAAGATCTAATAACCTTAGATGCCTCAGCCCCAGAAACCCGGCAGTCAAAATAAGAATACTCGACAGCACTTTTTGAGCCTCTAAGAGCAGCAATCGTGCAAGCCATAAAGTTATTACCTTTCTTGACTTCGGCTTCACGAATTCTGTTGACATACCCCACACCTGTCGTATGAAGGTCAAAATACTCGTTCGCAGAGTCAGTTGAAGTTGTAGAAGGCTGATTGTTTTCTATTGAATTAGTCATGATATTTCTCCGATATAAATAAAAAAACCGAAAAAACACAGATTACCCGACTGGGAAATTTGGTTTTCCCGGTGGGTTGAATTGAATTAAGAATTAGAACATGTGTTCTGATTCAGTGTAGGGCTTATTTTTTATGGCTCTTTTGAATTTTCTCTGCTGATTTTAGAACCCATGTTAAAACAACGGCTAAAATTGCAACAATAAGAACCACTGCATATTGATTACTCATTTTCTTCTCGCTTGGTTATACCTAAATACCAAAAGTACAGACCCATTAAAAGTATAAGAAGTCCAGGCACTATTTCTGCCTTTTGTAAAACAATCCCTAGAAGAGAGGCTCCTGTAAAAGTGAGTCCTATTTTTCTAAAATCGTCCTTTAATTTTTCTATATCAAGCCGATTTAAAAGCAAGGCCAGGTATTTAATAAAAACTTTGTAAATTTGAAGTTCTTTCATGTATTTCTCCTATTAAAAAATTAAAGGGAAATACACTCCACGGGGAATTATATTTCCCAGTGGGTTAATTTTAACAAATCCATCACTAAACTAGCAACAAACAAGGCAACACCAATTTTTCGTACATCTTCTTTTAATGTTTCATAGTTAAATCGCATCATATCCTCCATAAAAATTAAAAAACAGGACAATATGATCCACCAGGATTATTGTCCCAGTGTTAATGTCTGCAACTATTCTCGCAAGAACAGGTCGCTGGAAATGCAGACTCGCAACGACAAAAGGTACCACTGAGAATGCAGTGATCACAGGTAGAAACTGATTTTTAACACAAACTTGATAGAGAGACAAGAAAAAACAAATAAAGTTGCTGAAAGTTTTACTTACTTAACAGAATCAATCATCATTCACATAAAAGCAAAATTTCCCCTACTGCGCTTCCTGCCATGAAATCGTTCATCTGTATGGTGTTCATACGCCAAACCCTGATGTCGCACCTGGCTGACAGCGTATACAGACGCGATAGCGTCATTCCAACCAGCCAGTCCGCTTTTGAACGGGCAGAAGCCGCCTTATACAAGTTAACTGTCTGTTCGCCCGGCAACAGATTATCCAGTGCCTTCTGAATGCTTTTATCGTCCAGCGCAGACAGCCATAATCTTGTGATATTGCCTGTCCATTGCCCCATATCCATAATTTCACGGGCAATGGCCTCACCTTCCCTGTCAGCATCGGTAGATACTACGATTTCATCTACCCGTTTAAAGAGACCGACAATAATCTTATACTGCTTCTTAGCCTCCTTTCTCACCTTTAAAACCCATTTCCGGGGAATAATAGGCAAAGTTTCCAATTTCCAAATTTTAAGCCCAGGATCATAATCATCGGGGGACGCCATTTCCAGCAAATGGCCAAAACACCAGGTGACCAATGCATCACCGCTTTCAAAAAAACCGTCCTGACGTTTATCTGCACCTAATACACGGGCAATATCTCTGGCCTGGCTAGGTTTTTCACATAAATATAGTTTCGCCATGATAAGTCTATCCAGGTTGAATCCAGCTAGGGTTTGCTTAAAATAAATAGCGTGTTCGTTTCAGATCAGGAAAAGCTAAAAAAACGCCTTTTTTTAGCTTGACTCAAATCCTCTATCTTCGCCTCAATCCCTTTTCTATCCAGCGTTATTGAGGCTGCCTGCTGAATATCATCAAATTTTATCCACGTCTTGTAATGATCAAGCTTCCAGCCAGCAGTATCTTCTCTTTGCGCACTCTCTCTGTATGCCTGAACCGTTGCCGGTATTTTTCGTTCACGGCAAATGTCTTGCAATTTCTGGTAAAGATGCCAATAGTCCCAGTCCACCTGATAATGATTGACTGTCACACCGTGAAGCATGGTCAGGCCGCTGTAATGAAAATCAAACCGGGCAATACAGGTGCGGTGATTGCCGTCACTGCCCACATAAAATGACAGCCCATCAAACGTCAGATAGTACATCATGGGTTTTTTACGTTCCTGCTGCCGGTAGTACTCTGGTTTTTTTGCATGGAGAGGAAGGTTGATATCCATTCGTTTTCCCGTTTCCAGCAAATTAACCCAGCTTTTTTCCTGATAGTCCCAATGCTGCGTTCCCACCACTCTAAAAATATTGACCGACCCCTGATCTGTCCAGTAATCCGATTTTACGAAAGGTTCCAGCTGTCTATATTTCATCTCATCCCAGGGCAAAATAACATCATTTGCCCAGTGCGGCGGTTCCCGGTGTACCCGGTCTAAAATAACTTCTGCATCCATTACTTGATATCCCGTTTTAATTTCATTAGCGGTAAAGTCTGATGTCCGTTAATTATAAAAATCAAAAAACTAAGGAGTAAAAAAATTTGATCTTGACGAAAACAGACCTTACGGCTAATGATTGGCATTTAAGCCTATGAAGCATTTCACCCAATGCGAAATATCACAGCTTTTACAATATTCATCCGACTATCTAAACCGCTCAATCAATGTTTCAATTTCCGCTTTAACACCCGAAGGGTCGGGCATATTGATAAAGCGTATATCCACATCATCGGTTCCGGAAGAGGCAAACTCTAAAATGCCGATATTCAGCAATCGGTCAAAACATCCCTGCCTCAAGCCAATCGTGCGTATCTCTGAAAAACGCACATTGGTTTCATTCCGTGACAAAATGCCCTGATTAAAGGTGACGCCGCGGTGATCAATAATGAGCCTGGTTCCGTAAAAATTAAGCAAAGCACCCGACATCAGCCACACTATCAAAATACTGCCGATCATTTGGGTTCCATTGACCAGCAAATCAGGACTTATACCTTCCGGCAGCCCGCGCAGTCCTAGAAATGACAGAAACAGCACCCACAGCTCCAGCGCAAAAAAAACCATCACAAAACCGACAAGTGCCAAGGGTATCCGCAAAAAATAGGTTCTGAGGGCAGGATGATATATTTTATAAATTATTTCAGAATCAGCATATTCGGAATCCGTTGCATGACCACGACCATCATCTATGTCTTCAGCTTTCTCCTGCGCTTCATTACCCGCTTCATCCAAATTTTCGGCACCGCCCTGATCCTGCGAACGTTCAGTTTTAACCACAATAAAACCAGAAGACTGATCATCCGGTTCAAACAATTCAACCCGAAAATAATGAGCTGACTGGCTCATCAATAAATCTCGCATTTGCGCAGCCTGCTCAAAATTTTCAAAAGGCTGCTGATCTAAATTAAAGATTTTCTGTTCAGGTTCAAATTCTTCAGACTGATTCATTTTGGTTTCTTCACATTTAATAAACAGCCCATTCCCAGCGCTTGGTTTTTGGATTCAGGCATGCCTGTCCATTTTC
>JALSLW010000044.1 GCA_026988155.1 Methylomonas sp.
AGCATCACTTTGAACCTAAAGGTGATGATAATTTCAAGACTGAGTCATGAACGGGTCTTGTGACCCGTATCCGGACTTTAGTCCATTATACGAACCCACCAGCTTTAGCTGGTGGTTGTTTAGTTTTTCGTTCATTTTAGGTACCTTTTGTTATTAACATCCGTGAAATATGATCTTCAGACCTTTCAGTTCATTTTTCTCATCTCTAAGAGTGACCCCATTGATTTAGGATGGGTGCGTGATGGTGATAAAGACGAACGGAGTGGTTTTCTTATTTTTATAGTGTCGAGTCGTAACTATAATAAAAAAGAATTGCAGGTGTCAAATAAATATCGATTCGATATTTATTTGACAGGAACGGGGGAGGGCACGCTAAAAGTAGTTTTGATTCGATATTACTAAATAATTACATGTTCTTGGCATGTTTTTTCACTGTCACTTTTACTAAGTTTTTCTTGAGTTAGTTCGCAAAAGAAGCCCGATGATATTTTGGTAAAGTTTTTACAGGTTTTGCATATTCCGAAAGAATAGGAGTTATTGGCTTTTTGTAAAGCGGTAAGAGCTTTAACAAAAACATCTTCATTTTCTGTGACGGATGATTCTGACTCTAAAAGTTCCGATGCTTTTGTAAACAGTTCGGTAGGTGTTGTTTCTTTTAAAGTGTTAAGGCCCTTATCAAGTAGTAGTACGTGGTAGACCCGCTTATCTTTATGATCCTGATTTTTTTTAATAAATTCTTTTTTTTCAAGAATAAGAAGCGTTTGAGAAACAGTTCCTCTAGTTATTCCCAAATAATTTGCAATGGCGGCAGGCGTGTCGCTATATTTATTACAGGAAGATAAGTATTTTAGGATTTGAAAATGCACTAACTGTATTTTCAGTTCAGAACATCTTTTTCGTTCTTCTGATCGAATTAGGGCAGACATATATTCAATTAGATCAAAAACAGTTGGCTGTTTCATAGTGTGAAACCTATTTTTTTTTCTATTTGAGAATGATTGCGAAATTGAAGCTTTTTGTAGGGCATTAAGTACGGTTATAAATAATTTTATATGGATGTCATTTGGTGTGCTTTGTTTAAGTAACAAAGTGGCTTTGTTAAATAATTTAGTTCTGCGTGCTTTTTTTAAGATGGTCAGGCCAGGCGGCAGTAATTTAACATGAACAATACGTTTATCAATGGGGTCTTTGCTTTTTTCTATGTAGCCTTTCTTTTCAAGAACAATAAGAGATTGGGACACTGTTCCTCTGCTCATTCCAAAATAAGATGCTGTTGCTGCAGGTGTATCTGTATATTGATTAGAGTAGGATAAATAGTCTAATACCTCAAAATGTATCAGTTGAAGCCTAAGGTCAGCGCATGTTTTATGTTTGTCAGCACGGACTAACGCGGACATACATTGAATGCATTCAAATATGATTGTTTGTTTCATAGCTTCCAGAAGGCTGGCAAAGATTATAGAAATAGTCTAAAAGAAATGAAGTAGGGAGATCACAAGTTTTTTATTGGCAGGAAATAGTGCAATTTGCAAAGTAATAGTGATCCAAAAACAGTAGAGCAGTGTTTATACTTCTTGAGCATTATAACATGTACTATAAAAAGCTAACTTATAGACCATAGGGGCAGTGTCTTGCGTTTTATGCTGATTTTATTAATCATGCATTGATGTTATGGTAGCTCCCAAAATAAACAAGACTGAGGAATACCGATTATGGCGCTAGTATCATTACGACAGCTTTTGGATTATGCCGCGGAGCATAGCTTTGCTGTCCCCGCATTTAATGTCAGTAATATGGAACAGGTACAGGCTATTATGCAGGCTGCTGATGCATGTAACAGCCCCGTTATTATGCAAGGTTCAGCGGGTGCAAATAAGTATGCGGGGGAAGTGTTTTTGCGTCATTTGATTCTTGCCGCCATTGAGCAGTATCCTCATATTCCTGTGGTGATGCACAGAGATCATGCGCCTAAGACTAGCATTTGTGCACAGGCTATTCAGTCGGGTTTCAGTTCAGTAATGATGGATGGGTCTTTGCTGGAAGACTGGGCGACTCCCTCTTCATTTGAATATAATGTAAAAGTAACACGTACTGTGGTGGATATGGCACATGCTTGCGGCGTATCGGTTGAAGGAGAGATTGGCTGTTTAGGCGCTTTGGAAAAAAATACTGAGAATGACCATAGTCAATTGCTGACTGACCCGGATGAAGCGGTTGAATTTGTTAAACAAACTCAAGTTGATGCCCTGGCTGTAGCCATTGGAACGAGTCATGGTGCCTATAAGTTTAGCAAACCGCCTACGGGTGATGTTTTAGTTATTAGTCTGTTGAAAACATTGCAGCAACGATTGCCTGAGACTCATTTTGTTATGCATGGGTCAAGTTCTGTACCGCAAAATTGGCTAAAAACCATTAATGATTATGGCGGTGATATTCCGCAAACTTATGGTGTGCCAGTAGAAGAAATTGTTGAAGGCATTAAATATGGAGTACGCAAGGTAAATATTGATACTGATTTGCGTTTGGCATCAACAGGCGCTGTTCGACAATATGTAGCGCAACAGGAAAACGCATCTGATTTTGATCCTCGTAAGATTTATAAGGCAGCCAGAGATGCAATGCAAGATCTGTGTCAGTCACGCTATGTAGCTTTTGGCAGTGCCGGCCATGCTGGAAAAATCAAAGCAATTCCACTGGCTGAAATGGTGAAGCGGTATGAGTAGGGGTATTGGTTAGCTGAGGCAGTAAGGCAACTCGCAATCAATAACCCACCAATCTTGCTTGTCTTTTTATCCGTCTTCAGCGTTGCAACTTCGGTCACATAGCTCGCTATGCTCCCTTCGTTGCGCCTTGAAGACGAATAAAAATCCTGCGCAATCTGGGTAGGTTATTTAATGCGCGTTACCTAAGAGGAATGCAGCAAACACTGGCTAAGGTTTAGAATACCGCTGCTTTTTTACAATCCTTTTGCTATTAAGTAACAGCCTGCTCCAATCATAAAACTGCCGGCAATTTTCTTGGCGTGATGTTCTATTTTTAACTTGCGGGACAAGGTTCCAATTTTTCTTGCTGAAAATGAGTAGGCCACTTTTTGTCTTTTTGTCTGTTTTTGATGTTGTTATTTTGGAAACATAACAGTTATGGGGCCTACGCAATAGGGATGCTTTTCAAAAAAGGATAGACTGTTTTTTTAGCGGTCTTAATATGTAAAAGTCAGTGTTTTAGCTGAATCTTCCCTGTTTACGCATGTTTCATGATCCGCGCTTTATCGCGCTGCCAATCTCTATCTTTTGATACGGCACGCTTGTCATGTAGCTTCTTACCTTTGGCTAAACCCACTTTAAGCTTGGCTCGGCCTTTTATCCAATACATGGAAAGAGGCACAATGGTATAGCCTTTGCGTTCAACGCCGCCAATCAATTTATCTAATTCATATTTATGCAGCAGTAATTTTTTGCGTCTTACCCTGTCAGGCACTATATGGGTTGATGCAGATAATAAGGGGGATACGTGGGCACCTAATAGCCAGGCCTCACCTTTGTGAATAACAATATGGCTTTCTTTTAGCTGCACTCTGCCATCACGCAGGCTTTTTACTTCCCAGCCTTCAAGGACCAGTCCCGCTTCGAAGGTGTCTTCAATAAAAAATTCATGGGATGCCTGACGGTTAATGGCAATCGTATTGTCTTGACGCTTGTTCTTTTTGGATTTTTTACCAGCCATAGCAATAAAAGTGTTTTTTAAGAATTGTTTTGGTATTTTACTTGATTAGTAGATAATGAACGTAAATATTTAGTTTTATAGGACGCTTAGTACAAAATGGCAAATACAAAATCGATACACGGAGAATGGTCATCTAGATTCGCTTATATTCTGGCTGCAACAGGGTCAGCGGTTGGTTTGGGTAATATTTGGAAATTTCCATATATTACAGGTGAAAATGGCGGTGGTGCCTTTGTTTTGGTTTATCTGGCATGTGTTGTGGCTATTGGTATCCCTATTATGATTGCTGAAACCATGATGGGACGGCGCGGACGACAGAGCCCTATCAATACCCTGGCAACTTTGTCTACAGAGGCCAATGCCAATTCAAACTGGCATTTTTTAGGCTGGATGGGGGTAATAGCTGGCATGCTTATCTTATCCTACTACAGCGTGATTGCAGGCTGGGCAAATGCCTATGTTTTCAAAGCTATTTTTGGCGGTTTTTCTGCTGATGCATTGGAAGTTAAGGCCAGTTTTGATGAATTTATTGCTAGCCCCGTGAAATTGGTTTTTTGGCATACCGTATTTATGATTGCCACTATGAGCGTGGTTATGCGCGGCGTTAAGAGCGGGCTAGAAAAAGCAGTTCAATTGCTTATGCCTACACTGCTGTTTTTATTGTTACTTTTAGTTGCCTATGCAATGACTACTGGCGAAGCCTATTTTAAAGGTCTTTCCTTTCTTTTTAGTCCTGATTTTAGTGAGATTGATGGTGATGCGGTGCTGACTGCAATGGGACATGCATTTTTTACGCTGGGATTAGGAATGGGCGCTATTATGGTTTATGGCTCCTATTTGCCAAGTGGCGTTTCAATTGCCAAAACCAGTTTATATATTGCAGGTGCAGACACCGTTGTTGCCTTACTGGCCGGTATTGCTATTTTTCCATTGGTTTTTGCAAATGGTTTAGAGCCAGGTTCTGGCCCTGGGCTAATCTTTCAGACATTGCCAATCGCTTTTGGAAACATGACAGGCGGTTGGCTATTTGGAATACTGTTTTTTGTGCTATTGGTTTTTGCTGCTTTAACATCATCTATATCACTTATCGAACCCGTTGTTGCCTGGCTAGTTGAAAATAAAGGATATACCCGGGTCAAGGCCAGCATAGTCAGTGGTACGGCTACCTGGGCATTAGGTGTCAGCGTGGCCTTATCATTTAATGTATGGTCTGATTTTACAATTTTTGGTAAAACAATTTTTAATTTTCTAGATTATTTGACAGCTAATTTAATGCTGCCGATAGGCGGTTTTTGCATTGCTGTATTTGCAGCCTGGATTATGCATGAGAAGCATGTTAAAGAAGAGCTGGGTTTGCCTGAACAGCAATATGCTATCTGGAAATTTTTGGCCAGCTATGTCGCGCCGGCCTCTGTCTTCTTAGTGTTTTTACATGTTGTCGGAGTTTTTTAAAAAATGCCTATCGTACAGAAAAGTGCGTTGATTAAGTATTCTGCACAGCAAATGTTCGCGATTGTAGATGATATTGAGTCTTATCCGGATTTTTTGCCTTGGTGCAGTGGCAGCAAAATTCTGAAAAGAGAAGGCAATATTGTTGAGGCGGAGCTGCAAATTTCAAAGGCTGGTTTTAATAAGTCATTTTCAACTCGAAACAGAAGTGATGGGCATGGTAAATTATTTATGACTTTATTAGATGGCCCTTTTTCATCACTGGACGGAGTTTGGGACTTTATGCCTTTACGGGAAGATGCCAGTAAAATCTCGCTTGATCTGGAGTTTGAAATGCATGGGAAATTTGCTAGCTTAGCTTTTGGTGCCATTTTTAACCAAATCTGTAACACTATGGTGAAATCTTTTACTGATCGGGCAAAACAGGTTTATGGATAAAATTAATGTTGAAGTGGCTTTTGCCACACCAGAAAAACAGGCTGTTACTGCTGTTACTGTATTAACAGATAGTACTGTACAGCAAGCGATTGGTGCGTCTGGAATTTTAAATCAATTCCCTGAAATTGATTTACAGAAAATGAGCGTTGGTGTGTTTGGAAAAGTCTGTCAGCTAGATAGAATTATAGGGCAGGGCGAAAGGGTGGAAATTTATCGTCCGTTAATGCAAAACCCTATGGATGCCAGACGAGATAGGGCAGTTAAGGCAAAATAGGAATTGAACTGCTTTTATCGTCTTCGTCAGACTGCCTAGCTTCAGGTGTGAATAAAAATGAAATGGATAACCATAAATAAATCAGTTGAACGCTTAGTTTAACTGTAACTTGTTAAATAAACGGTATAATCTAGTTTTTAACTATTCACCAGATGGGTGAAAGTATTTCACTTCACGGTTTTGTGAAAAATCTGAACAAAACTACTGCAGAATACCTCTCGATAAGGTCTACGGCCATTATCTTCGAGCTATTCTTTGCCTTTTTTGTTCAGATTTACCACAAAACCCGTGCTCAACTAATTTATTTAGGATAAAGGTCTTGAAGAGGAGGTAATTCGGGTTGTTCTCTTCTTCATATCCTTTATGGGGCGATTTATTTTGATCGCTCTTTTACTTAATAATATTTGATAAATTATCATTTACTGGAGCTTCATCTTGGTCATCAGCGGATGAATCATCAATTTTAGGCGTTGCCAAATCATCGTCGCTAAAGAGCCCGGTAATTTTTTCCCATAAAGTTTTTTCAAAATCGCGGGGCGGTACCTCCAAGGTAGTTGCTTTAGATTTTTTGGCAATAGGTACTGAACTGGGCTTGTAATCGCCCTGAACACCCACCAGTACATCACCTTCAAAAAACAGGGAAATTCTTTTCTGCTTTCTTTCTTCACCGCCCGGCTGTTCCGAGTATAGGTAGTCCCAGCGCTGCTGGTGAAAAACGTCGACTAGCATTGGAGAGCCCATAATGTATAAAACTTGCCGTTTAGTCATCTTGGGGCGAAGTTGGTCAATGATATCCTGGCTGATAATATTTCCTTGCTGAATATCTAAGGTATAAACACCGGGCAGATTATTCATAATGGTTGAACAGCCTGATAGCAAAATACCTGATGCTAGTGCTAGTGCTAGTGCTAGGGGATAAAGAGATTTTCTCATATTTCCTTATGATTTAAGTAACGTATAATTAAAATCATACCGTAAGTTAAAAGATAATCCTATAAAAGTATCGGCATGAAGCAATAAAAACAGATACAATTACTGTTTCTTATACGTGCGATTGATTGTGTTTTTCATAATCATGTTTACATGGAGAATAGCAATTGGAAAGTAGTGATTTAAGAAATGTTGGCCTAAAGGTAACATTACCCCGTGTTAAAATTTTAGAGATCTTAGAAAAACAGACTGATCAGCGGCATTTGTCTGCTGAACAGGTTTATAAAATTCTGTTAAGTGAAGATGAAGAAATCGGCTTGGCAACTGTATACAGAGTTTTGACTCAGTTTGAAGCTGCAGGCCTAGTAACACGGCATCATTTTGAAGGTGGAAACTCCATTTTTGAATTAAATAAAGGGAGCCATCATGATCATATTGTCTGTATGAAATGTGGCAGGATTGACGAATTTACTGATGGCGTTATTGAAGAGCGACAAAAGAATATTGCAAAAAAGTTAGGCTATGAACTAACGGATCATAGTTTATATCTCTATGGTTTCTGTTCTCAATGCAAACGAAACCACTAGAAACCGGCTATGTTTAAACCCCTTACTCTTTATATTGGCCTGCGCTATACGCGGGCTAAGCGAAGAACTCAATTTATATCTTTTATAACATTAACGTCTGTTTTGGGAATAGCTTTAGGAGTAACGGCTTTAATAGCCGTGCTTTCTGTGATGAACGGCTTTGAAGCTGAACTGCGTGAACGCATTTTAGGCATGACAGCTCATACCACCATTTCAGGCCGGGGTGGAAAATTGCAAAACTGGCAACAGCTGGAGCAAAAAATAATCAATAGACCGCATGTGGAAGGGGCTGCGCCTTTTGTAAAAGGGCAGGTAATGGTGAATGCCGGCAGACGAGTCAGCGGTACATTGCTCAGGGGCGTTATTCCTGAGTTTGAACCTAATGTTTCAGAAGTGGCTAATAAAATGAAGGCCGGCCATTTATCAGACCTGGTCGCAGGAAAGTTCGGCATAATATTGGGCGCAGAACTGGCAAATTATCTGGGTGTTATGCCGGGCGATAAAATTACAGTGATTACTTCTCAGATTAATTCTACGCCAGCGGGTATTTTGCCACGGTTAAAACGATTTACTGTGGTCGGAATATTTCAAGTGGGAATGTATGAATATGATCGCAATATGGCACTGATTCATATAGATGATGCAAAAAAACTTTTTCGTCTAGGTGATGCCGTCAATGGCTTAAGGCTAAAGCTGGATGACCTGTTTAATGCACCGCAAATTACCCAGACGTTAGCTCACGAACTTTATAATGAATATAGTGTCAGCGATTGGACTAAGGCGCATAGTAATTTTTTTAGAGCCATTAAAACTGAAAAACGCGTCATGTTTATCATATTGCTATTGATTGTAGCGGTAGCTGCCTTTAACATTGTTTCAACTTTGGTCATGGTGGTGACTGATAAACGGGGGGATATTGCCATTTTAAAAACCCAGGGGCTATCTAACATGTCTGTAATGGGGATTTTTATTGTCTTAGGGGGTATTATCGGAATTATTGGCACGGCTTTAGGAACTTTAGGCGGGGTTTTGCTAGCTTTAAATATTGAAACCATTATTCCGGCGATTGAAAGTTTTTTTGGCGTTCAGTTTATGGCTGCTGATGTTTACTACATAAGTGATGTACCCTCAAAATTGGTGTGGGCTGATGTCTATATTATTGCCAGCATTTCCTTTACATTGTCTCTGGTGGCAACGCTTTATCCGGCATGGCAGGCTTCCAGGGTGAACCCTGCTGAGGTACTGCGATATGAATAATTCAGCCATATTGCAATGTCAGTACTTGACCATGCGCTATCAGCAAGGTGATTTGGATGTCAGTGTGCTGAAAGGCATTGACTTGTCCATTAATGCAGGTGAGCGTGTTGCGATTATGGGTGCTTCAGGGTCAGGAAAAAGCACCTTGCTTCATTTGTTAGGCGGTTTAGAAAAGCCAACCCAAGGGAATATAATTTTAGATGGTGAAAACTTAAATGCTGTTAGTTCTTCTAAATTAAGCAAATTAAGAAACCAGTCTTTGGGTTTTATCTATCAGTTTCACCATTTATTGGGTGAATTTACCATTTTGGAAAATGTAGCAATGCCTGTTTTAATTGCCGGGAAGTCAGTTAAAGAGGCGCGTAAAAAAGCAATGGCGCTGTTAGACAGAGTAGGGCTGGGGCATAGAGTAGAGCATAAGCCCGGTGAGTTGTCGGGTGGAGAAAGGCAGCGGGCGGCAGTGGCAAGGGCATTAATTAACAGCCCTAAATGCGTATTGGCTGATGAGCCGACAGGCAATTTAGACAGTAAAACAGCGGAGCATATTTACCAGCTAATGCTGGAATTAAACCGGGAATTACAGGTGAGTTTTTTGGTGGTGACTCATGATTTAACGTTGGCACAAAGGATGGACAGAGTGTTGCATATGGAAGATGGTTTGATTGTATCGGATTAGATTTATTATTTGTGGAGAGCTGTAGAGATGTTGTATCCAACGTTTCTACCTCCATTCTAAAGTGTAACCGAAAATAAAATAAATTGATGTCTAGGGCAATAGGCACAAGTTAACTTAGTCTTGCTGTATGCTTTCAAAAACTATGTGAACACTCTTTATCATCAAGTCCAGATGGCCAAGAATCCAGTCAAGCAGAGCATCAGACAATACCAGAATAAAGATAATAGAGCGAACTTTTTGCCTGCTCTAAACAGCATATTGCTATCTGTGTTTCTTGGCTCGTATCATTTTTGATGACAGGGAACGACGTTACCATAGATTTTGAATCAATATTCAACAAGTACACGATAAGTCAATAGTGTACTTCCTTCAGCAGGAATTTTAATTTTCCACTCAGCCGTACCGGCATCGACTTTTTGATGCGGATGACTTTCTCTTATCATTTTCCAGTCCGCAGGGATTGGTTCCCGTACAGTCACTGTGACTGCTTCAGACTTTGCGTTTTTTAACTCTATTTCAAAAGTACTTTCAAAAGCATTTCGGCCAGGGAGTATGTGTTTTTGTTTGCTAAAAGCAGTCTGCTTTTTATTGGCGGTTACATCAAAAGCATCGCCTAGCTTTAAACGAATGATTTCATTTTTTGGAGTATGGTCAACTTTGTCTTCGCCAATAAACTGGGCATTTCCGTGACTGTCCTTTTTATATACTCGGACAATGCCTTTTGGAATTGGCATGCCTAAGCCCGCTGATTTTTTATTTGCCAACTGCACATAAACGCCTACTTTAAGCTTCTTGCCAAGCTGGCCTTGCCGGCTGCTGTAATAATAGCTAGCTCCGTTCAGCACAAACTCTTTCGTAACGGGTATTGCATTTGCGGTTAGAAGAGAGACTTGTTTGGTCTGGTTATTTAAAATGCTGGTTGGACGGTTTAAACCATAAAGGTGATATTCAAATATACTTTCTTCGGACATGGGAGGAGCATCAGCAGCTATCGAAAACTTCATTTCTCTGCTGCGCTGAGCAAAATTTATTTGCTCCTGCACTTGATTAACATCCCCAGCTACTAATTGCAGTTTGGCATTATTATAATCCGTACCGCTGACATTGTTTAAAGTGACCCAGCCAAGCAGATCAATGGAGCTGTCAGAGGCATTAAGTTCTGCGACATAATCTGCTTTCCAAGACAGGCCAGACGATAAATAGCTCAGTTCTAGCTGCTGCGCGTTTGACGTTGGACTGTTTAGCTGAGTCACTAAAGTGGGCTGATCCCGAAGGTTTTCAGGAATGTTGTCAAAAATAAACTGACCTTTTGGGTTGGTCTTAATTCTATTGCCTATTTTAAGTATTACCCCTTGATGGGTACTAAGTACTATTGCCTTTTCTGTCTTTTCTTTACCGGTTGCAGAGTTCAGCGTTACCAGACGAACCTGTCGCCCGACATATTTATCTAGCAGTTTTTCAGGGGTTAACAAATCATAGTCAAAATTCTGTTCAATAACTTTAAATCCCTTGCTGTGAGTTAAACTGCGCAACATAGCAGTTTCTGCCCGCATTTTTGCACTAACACCGCGAAAGGCAAGATGATTGAAACCTTTGTCTAAACTAACTGTCCTTTGGTCTTTAATTAAAGCTAGGCCACTATTATAGATAGTAATGGCAACATCAGTCTGGTCAGCTAAAGTGGTTTTTTTCTCTATTGTCAGGGCGTTGGCAGAGGGGGCAAAGCAAGTTGCCAAACAAATTAAAATAGGTGCTATAGATACTGAAGAATCCATCGAATTGTGCTCTTGCTGGCTAAAATTATTAGCTGTGACAGGTTAGGATGAAGTTAGTTCGTTATTAGTGGCTATGTTCTGCGTTTTTTAGGGAGCGTTGATAAGTGTCCAACACTCATGTTGAATTGGTGAATTACACTCAATCAGCTTATGATAGGATGAAAATAGGATAATAATGGATTATATTAAAAATTAATCGGTTACACTTATCTACAAATGTACTTTAAAAAGCAATGTTAAGATGACCGGCTACACCTTATTATTTTTGTACGCTGGTAGCATTATCTGGCAAGATGGGGTATTCACAATGAGATATTTTCAAGCTATTCCAGAATATTTATATTTTGCTCTGCGCTTCTTTTTTCTCCCTTTTATGATCTTGGTCGTAGGAAAAGTTCTGTTTGAACTGTTGGCCTTCAACTTCTTTGATCTAGCTCCGGTTCAGCAGGCTTCAGTTATTGATAAAACTTCAGTGGCAGTAAAACTTAATGAAATGAAAGCCCGGCTGTTATGGATTGCCAGTGTATTAGTTTATGTTCTTATTACGATGGGTTTTGGCGTTTTTATTTGGGATACGCTAAGAAATTCAATTGCAAAATCGGCATTAAGAGTTTTTGTTTTCTTAGCAATGACTATCGTTACTGTTGAAGCCTACTATTTACTGAATGTTGCTCCTTCAGAAAGCCCAATAAAAAGTATATTTTCATTTACCTTTGACAGCCTTTCAAGTTCAGGGTTATTTACCATAAATCAGTTGTTTCTTATACATATTACTTTAGATATTATTAATTTTATTGCGCTGCTAATAGTGCCTTTCGGAATAATTTCTGGCTGTTGCATTATGCATAAAATTCCTATTACTCTTTATAAAGACGCAGGGTATTATCTCGATCGGTCACAGCAGTTAAAAAAATTAATCACTGGAGGCTCTGCAGTGATGGTTATAGGCATAATTCATATGCAATTATGGCTGAACTGGCCTTTGATATTTCTTGATGAATCCAAAGAATTAGCTCAGTTAAAAGAAGTTGTTCAACTGGTATGTCAATATTGGGGAGTTAGCTATTCATTGATAATTGCATCTTTATACCTTCCTGCTGCAAGTTATTTAAGCAATCAAGCAAGACTGGCTCTTCTTCAGGGAAGTAATAAGGAGCTAAAAAAAGACCCTTCAATTTGGCTAATTAAAAATAAAATGGTATTTTCTCCAATAGCCTCATTTTCACAAATTATTACTGTTATCGCTCCAATGTTAGCGGGAACATTTAGCTCCTCACTGACTGAAATTTTATTCTCATAAGTATGCGGGGAAGCTATTTGGCAGTAGAAAATGAATCAGCAAATTTTGGAGCAGATATCCCTGGAATACTGGGCAAATCGCCTCGGCCATTGCCGACTTTTAGCTGTGCCTTCATGCCTTTTTCCATATGCTGCGCAATGTCGCAATGTACTAAATAGGTAAAATGGCTACTGGGCACAATAAAAGTCCCGGTTTTTTTACCTGGGCCATTCACTTCTATATGAAACATGCCTTTAGGATATAGGTATTTTGGCAGACCATGAATCATCCATTGGTGACGAATATCATCGTCATTAGTAAATTCTACAGTAATGCGGCTGCAAGGCTTGACTTGCCACTGATGTTCATTAAAGCCAAAAACAGTGCCAGGATACTGTTTGGCATATTTAACGCCTGCTTTGACTTCGATGGTGATATCTTCTGATATTTCTGGGCAGTCTTTAGGCAGTTTATCTTTGTTTTCATACATCACCATGCCTTTCATATCCATACGCATATTACCGCCACACATGCCTTCCATCATTTTTTTTTCAGGGTGATGACGTGCATGCTGATTGTCTTTATGCTCTTCTTTATTAGGCTCTTTGGATTCAAATGCTGTTTCCGCCGCATTGATTTCAGTAAACAGGCTGCCGATGCTTAAACCGATAGCTATTAATGACCCTGTAGTAATAGGTTTTTTAATTCGCATTTTCTGTCTTAATATGTTTTCTAATGAGAAGGACGGTTGCTAATAAAAGGACAATCTGGAAAATCAATATAGCTATTTGCGTTATGTTTAAGGAGCCTTTATCCTTTTCTTTCATGTCAGGGGCTGTCGTATTTGCTATTTCACCATAAAGGCGGTTTTCATCAGATAAATTCCAGATAGGGTATTTTTTTTGATAGAACTCTTTGGTGAAAAATGGACTTACATCAACACCCTGCAATTTTGGCATGCCGTTGGCTCCGAGATAAGACTCAAAAACAACACTGCTGATATGTCCGCCGGGATAGATGCCATCAGTGGTTACACCTGCTTCATTATGATCATGAAATGTCCATATGCCGGCTCCCATATTATTCAGCCCATCATTAAGCGCATATAACTCCAGATCAGCACGCTGAGCGGGGCCCAAGGTAAAAACATCACGCTGTATTTGGGCATCGGGCTTAAGTTTTACACCATCGAGATGAGTGACTGTAGGTTTAAATCCATGAGTATGCAGTGAAAGCATCTGTTCCCCTGCATTGAATACCCGCAATTTAACCTTTTCATCTGGTTTAATGACGATAAGGGACTCTCTTAGCGTGTAGGGAAATGAGCGGCCATTTAAAATGAAATAATCGGGTGATCTTTCCGTTATATTGTATTCACGGTTGTACGCCTTGGCCAATAGCCTTGAATCATTTCCCTGCTGAATCAGATTGTGCAGTTCTCTATCAATATCCTGATATTGCAGATCATATTCCTGGCTGTATTTTTCTTGTACGGCTACGGATGAATGCCGGACAAAACTGGCGCCTATATTAAAGGTTTGCACCCAGTTGTCAGGTTTGTTTTCTTCAACGATAAACATGCCGATTAGTCCCATTAAAATATGGGTGTGAGCCTGTACATGACAATGGTAAACCATAGTGCCAGTTTGCCTCGGCGTCATTTCATAGGAAATGGTTTTTCCTGGCATAGTGAGCTTGTTACTGGTTTGCGGAACACCATCATTGCCTTCGCCATTTTTTTTAAGAAAAGGGTGATCAACCCCATGAAAATGAATGCTATGAGGAAAGTAGTGTGAGTTTTCAAGGGTTATAATGATCTTATCTCCCTGCTCAACGCGAATCGAAGGGGAGGGGAGGCGCAAGAAAGGGTTGGCTTTGATGCTGGCAAAACTTTCATTTGACATGCCTCTGCTTTTAGGTGCGAAAGCCCAAAAGCCAGGCTGAATGCCCGGGGCAATATTATAAGTGGTAATTGGGTCTTTCTGATCAGGCGAAAAGCCATTGAGCTCTATGACTTCAAGCCGGATATGAATTTCATCAGGATCGCCATCGCCATCAATATCATTGGTTTTTATTAAGGTGTCTGGCGACAACTGTGTTTGCATCATGGTAGCCATAGAGATATTGTTAGTACCTTTAACAAAGGCTGCAATATCGTAAGGGTTATCTGGGTCGCAAACTGGGGAAGGCGCTATGCTTACCCCTTCAATCTGTTGTTTTTCACGCCATTTTGGGTTTACGCTTTTAGGGCAAAAAGGTTCGACCAGACCAAGAAAGCTTTCTTCTGTAGCAGGTGCTGTTGGAAACTCCGCTGATGAAATGGAAGGTGTTAAAAGTGATATGATGATAAAGAGAGTTTGTCTATAGAGACGCATTTTAGAAATTATCCTGGTTTAACTTCCCCCTTTGAAAAAGAGGGATTAAGGGAGATGTTATAAAAAAATATTGTTAATATTAATGCCATCCGCCATATTGTTTAGTTGGATCGCCGCGAAATCCAGTGGATGTTTTATTGGCATCGGGAACTCCCACGGTACTGTCGGCTGCTATAGACATATTGGAATGAGTGTAGCCGCCAAGGGATTTAGCTTTTTTGGCAATCAGAGTCGTTAGGTCATTAATATCGTATTTTTTTAATGACGAGTAAATGGCTACCGAAATAAGTTTGTCTTGATCTGTATTTTCAGCTGTGGGACTAAAAGTTAAAGTAATTGGCAACTCAGTACCGGCAGGAACAGTTAAGCTGTAATGGCTATCTTTATTTACTTGGGTGGTAGCAATTAATTTGTTTTTGCTATTGGTGGCTTTGATTTCGCCACTGCGTATATTGCCTTTTTTATTGCTTACTCTGCCTGTTAGAGTGGTTTCGCTATTGTACTTTTGAATTGTTTTTTGGGAGGTTAGTGGGGTGTTGCCACTATCATTATTGTTACAGGCTGTTAAAAGCAGGCTGGACAGGATTGTAAAAAATAATATAGAGTTTTTTGTGGTCATAATCTTCTCGTTTTTAGACGGATTATATCATGGCAAGAATATTAGAGTATTATAATATTTTAAGGATATGTTGCTTTATGAGACTGCTAAAATGTTTTAAAATTCATCTGATTTCAATGTATTTTCATTTGAGCTGTTTTATTTTTTTCCTTTGCTATACTTATTAATTAATTCTTTATCTAAAAGAAAATATTTTTAGCATCTGAGCTTGACTAGATGGTCTTTATAACATGCTAATATTAGACATAATTGACAAAAATATGACACAATCAGACTCAAAGCAACCTGACCTTGACTGGAGTCAAGTAAGGGAGACAGTAAAATTGCTAACTGTTTCTATCACTCAGGTAGAATCAAATATGCATGCAGGTGATGATTCAGTTAATACGCTGACTGAATCTTTTACCGGAATAGTTGAGCACATGGGGGCAATCAATGAATTATTATATGGCTTTGAACCCAGTGATGAAAGAGAAGAAGCATTAGAGCACTGTCAAAAAACGAGTGATAAAATACAGACATCAATTATTGCATTTCAATTCTATGACCGTTTGCAGCAATCTTTAAGCCATGTTGCCAACAGCCTTAAAGGGCTTACATCTTTAGTAGAAAGTCCTGAGCGTTTATATAACCCGATGGAGTGGAAAAAGTTTCAGGATGAAATTCGTGCCCGCTATACGATAGAATCTGAGAAAATCATGTTTGATGCTGTCTTGCAAGGAAAAAGCATTGAAGATGCTATTAAATTGGCAGCTCAGGCGGATGATAATGACGAAGATGAAATTGAACTTTTTTAATGATTCAAAGTTAAAGATGTATGAATAATAAATTTTTGTTTTTTTTGCTAGCACCCTTATTGTTGAACGGTTGCAGCGGGTATCAGCCGCCAGCGCCCATTTTTGGAAAAACGTATGGGACAAATCCTTATGAAAAACAGAAAGGTGCGTCCACACAGCCTTATCAAACAGATGGTCAGCCGTTTAACTCGGAAATTGAAAAAAGAGAATTGCCCTTAAAACCTGCAAGTCAGGCGATAAACCGTGATAATGTGAAGGTAGAGAGAAAAGCACCGCCTGCTGTTTTAGCATTAGTATATGATGCTGACCGAAGCAGTAAAGCGGGGGATCTAGAGTCTGCAGTAGCAACAATTGAAAGGGCATTGAGAATTGATCCTAGAAACCCAGATTTAACGTATAAGCTTGCTCAGTTGAGACTTAGGCAATCTAAACCTCGTCTTGCAGAGGATTTGGCCAAAAAGGCAGCATTATTATCAATAAATGATAGAGTGTTAAAAAAGAAAAGCTGGCTGTTAATCAGTGCAGCTAGAAAACAGCAAAAAAATTATTTTGGTGCGAAAGAAGCCAAGTTAAAAGCGGATGGAATTTAGCTGTCTAATGAGTTAGATTTTCTAGAGTAATAAAGCGATTAAGCATACTATCTGAATCTTGGGGTGTCCGTATTTTAAAATCTAACCATTATGTGACGAATAGTAAGCACAGGTAGCAGACCCTGCGTCTACTTCAACTTCGTATAAAAGTCACACCGGTCAGCCTGCCCTATAGGCTTGACGACTTCTGAAAAAAAACTTTAGCCTCCTGTATGCGCTTCGGGGCTGCACATTTCCATGATGCTGCCGTGAGTTACTCCACCATTGTTCTGTTCCCAGGTTTTCAGCGGGAAGAAATCGGCAATACTTTCAAAACGCAGTGGAGCATAAGTACCCAAGTAAAATTAGTTTAACTTTTTACTTGTCTTTTTTACCATTTAAGGCTCTGAATAAATAGTTACGTAGCTCGCTATGCGCCTATCTATTCAGGGCCTAAAATGAAAAAAAATCCTGCGTAAAACTATTAAATTAATTTTACTTGGGTACTTAGGTGTCAGGTTTCACCTATGAACAAAATGAGAGTCTTTTAAACCTCTAAATTCGTATAATATTTAGCAATTTGAGTATTTCTCCAGTTTCCAGAGCTTAAGCAGTGTCCATATTGAGGGAATGACCCTTGGACTGAAGGCGGTGTTACATAGCGAAGCTATACAATTACCCCATTTAAATTAAAATTAGTTTCATTGCCTGAAGTAATACGTTAGAATCCGAATAATTCATTTTCTTATCTATGTGATAGTTTTCCAGGGCTGGAGATATGCTTGAAATGTAAAAAAAGTTCTCCTCATATGTCATCAAAAGGCGATAGCTGTACTGAGTGCTTTAAAAAAAGTCAGTGTCTGGCAGAAAAAATATTACTTAGTGGTAAGTCGTATCTGGGCGGCGAAATAATTAATAATATAATCTATCGACCCGGTGATTATATCTATAGACAAGGAGAAGTTTGTAAGCACCTTTTTGTTATCAAAACTGGCGCGGTAAAAAGTCAGATTGGGTCTATTGACGGCATAGACCAGATTATTGGCTTTCATTTCTCCACTGAAGTTTTAGGTTTTGATGGGCTGGATTGCAACAAATACGTTTCTTCAGTCATTGTGCTGGAAAATTCAATAGTTTGTGCTTTTCCTCGCCAACTTGTTGAAATGTTTTGTGCTGTTTCCCCTGATTTCCAAAGAGATCTCATTGCACGATTAAGTCGTGAAATAACCCATGAGCATCAATTCCTGATGTTAATCAATAAAAATACAGCCGAACAGCGTGTGGCACTTTTTCTGCTAGATCTATCTATTCGTTTGGGGGGCAGAGAGGTCGTGAAAATTGATATCATACTTTGTATGAGCCGAGCTGATATTGCCAACTATCTTGGTCTAGTGCCAGAAACTATAAGCAGAATTTTATCCAGATTTGAGCTAAAGGGAGTGATAGCTGTCAGGAAGAAAAAGTTGAAAATTATCAATATGAAAATGCTAAATGAATATTCTCACCGGCATTGTTGTTACGAAATAGCATGATCGTGGCCTTAATCCTAAATAAATCAGTTGAACGCTTAGTTTAACTTGTTAAATAAACTGTATAATCCAGTTTTTAACTATTCACCAGATGGGTGAGTGTATTTCGCTTAACGGTTTTGTGAAAAATCTGAACAAAAAATTCTGCAGAATACCTCTCGATAAGGACTACGGCCATTATCTTTGAGCTATTCTTTGCCTTTGCCTAAGGTTTCTACTGATTCAAATACCGCTTTAAATAATGCCCAGTAAAAGAGGCATCATTATTGGCAACCTGCTTTGGAGTCCCTTCTGCCACCACTGTTCCTCCGCCCGTACCGCCTTCTGGTCCCATATCAATGATCCAGTCCGCAGTTTTGATGACATCCAAATTGTGCTCAATAATTATTACCGTATTGCCATGGTCGCGCAAAGTATGTAAAACGGATAGCAGCTGCTTTATATCATGAAAATGCAAGCCAGTGGTTGGCTCATCCAGTATATATAGGGTTTTCCCGGTATCTCGTTTGGAAAGCTCTTTAGCTAGCTTAACCCGCTGTGCCTCGCCTCCGGACAGAGTGACTGCATTTTGCCCTAAAGTGATATAGCTTAAGCCTACATCAATCAGGGTATTTAATTTTTTGGCTAAAACAGGCACTGGGCTAAAAAAATCAGCCGCATCTTCGACAGTCATATTAAGAATCTCGTTAATGGTTTTACCTTTATAACGAATATCCAGGGTTTCACGGTTATACCTTTTGCCATTGCAGGTATCACAGGGGACAAAAATATCAGGCAAAAAGTGCATTTCAACTTTGATTACCCCATCGCCTTTACAGGCTTCACAGCGGCCGCCTTTAACATTAAAACTAAAGCGTCCCGGTGTATAGCCTCTGGAGCGGGATTCATGAGTGGCGGCAAATAGTTCGCGTACAGGGGTAAAAATACCCGTGTAGGTCGCGGGGTTAGACCGAGGGGTTCGGCCTATAGGGCTTTGGTCTATATCAACTACTTTATCCACATGCTCTAAACCGGTTATTTTGTCACAGGGGGCTGGGATACAGCTTGCTTTGTTAATATGTACTGCCGCGTAACGATAAAGCGTATCATTGATTAATGTTGACTTGCCTGAGCCTGATACGCCGGTAACACAGGTCATCAACCCAACGGGGAAAGCAATGCTGACGTTCTGCAAATTATTCCCCCGTGCATTGTGAAGCGTTATGCACTTTTTTTTGTCGATAGCAGTGAGGGCGGAAGGGACTTCGATGGCCTGTTTACCTGACAGGTATTGTCCCGTTAATGAATTTGGGTTGTTTTTAATATCATCGGGTGTCCCCGTTGCAACAATTTCACCGCCATGAATGCCTGCCCCGGGGCCAATATCTACGACATATTGAGCAGCCATAATGGCATCCTCATCATGTTCGACCACGATCACTGTATTGCCTAAGTCGCGCAAGCGAAATAGGGTACTTAAAAGACGCTGGTTATCTCGCTGATGCAAGCCAATAGAGGGTTCATCCAGAACATACATAACACCGACTAAGCCTGCGCCAATTTGGCTGGCCAGTCTAATGCGCTGAGCTTCACCGCCGGAGAGGGTGTCAGCGCTTCTGTCTAAAGTTAAATAATTTAAGCCGACATTGACTAAAAACTCCAGCCGTTCCTGAATTTCCTTATTGATTTTTTCAGCAATTTCTCCTCTGTGTCCCGGAAGATGCAGCGCACTAAAAAAATCTAATGCTTGCTGAATGGGTAGGTTAGTCAGATCGTGTAGAGGAATGTCATCAATAAATACATTTCTGGCAGCAGTATTTAGCCGGGCACCATTACATTGGTCACAGGTTTTTTTAGAGAGATATTTGGATAATTCGTCCCGGACCATTTGCGATTCAGTTTCATGGTAGCGTCTTTCCATATTGACAATAATGCCTTCAAACGGATGGCTTTTGACTTGCTTCTTCCCTGATCCTGAAATATGCTGGAAATTGATTTTTTTTCTGCCGCTGCCATAAAGAATTACCTGCTGTATATCTTTTGGAATGTCGGCAAAAGGCATTTCTGTATCAAAACCATAATGCTCTGCCAGAGAGCAGATGATCTGATAGTAATAGGCATTTCGCCTGTCCCAGCCTCTAACCGCACCGCCAGATAAACTGATTTCAGGGCTGTGTACAACAAGATGAGGGTCAAAATCTTGTTTAACGCCTAAACCGTCGCAACTGGGGCAGGCGCCTTTAGGGTTGTTAAATGAAAAAATACGCGGTTCTAATTCTGAAATGCTGTAGCCGCATTCTGGGCAGGCATAGCGCTCAGAAAATAGTATCTTCTCATCACTTTCCATACTGGTGGCAATGGCAATGCCATCTGCAAGCCGCAAAGCGGTTTCAAATGACTCTGAAAGGCGCAGGCTAAGATCATCACGAATCTTAAAGCGGTCAACAATTACTTCAATAGTATGTTTCTTTTTCAGGTCCAGAGTAGGCGGCTCATCCAGATCAAAAATTTCACCGTCAATTCTGGCGCGGATGAAGCCTTGAGCGCGCAAATCTTCCATTAATAAAATATGCTCACCCTTACGGGCATTAACGATGGGAGCAAGCAGCATCCAGCGTTCACCTTCGGGCTGTGAAAGCACCTGATCAACCATTTGACTGACCGTTTGCGCTTCCAGAGAGCTATGGTGTTCTGGGCAGCGGGGGATACCGGCTCTGGCATATAGAAGTCTTAAATAATCATAGATTTCGGTAATTGTACCAACGGTTGAGCGGGGGTTATGTGAGGTGGATTTCTGTTCAATAGAAATGGCAGGGGAAAGTCCTTCAATATGATCGACGTCCGGTTTTTCCATCATCGACAAAAACTGTCGGGCATAGGCCGATAATGACTCTACATAGCGTCTCTGACCTTCAGCATAAATAGTGTCAAATGCCAAAGAAGATTTTCCTGAACCTGAAAGCCCGGTAATAACTATTAAGGAATCTCTGGGTAAATCGAGGTCTATATTCTTAAGATTATGTGTTCTGGCACCTCGAATACTGATTGTGTCCACGATATGGAATTCCTAAAGGTTAAAGAACTGGATAATATACGTCTTTTTAACCCCTTATGGCAATTCGGTATTTAGTATCCTGTCATAATCAAGTTAAATCCTTGCACCTTATAACTCACATTAGGAAATGAATTGCTTTTTTTCAGCACAATCACTCCGAAATAGCAGGTCCATCCAGGGAGCATATTTATTACACGAAAGCCAATTAGGAATAGGTATAATATGCCTATTCGTAGATATTAAATTCTTTTTTGAGGCATCATGAGTATAAAATTATCAAATAGAGTTAACGCTGTAAAGCCATCCCCTACATTAGCGGTTACTGCCAAAGTGGCTGAAATGAAAGCTGCGGGTAAAGATATTATTGGCTTAGGTACTGGCGAACCGGATTTTGACACCCCTGAACACATTAAAAAAGCGGGCATTAAAGCAATTAATGAGGGCCGTACCAAATACACTGCAGTTGATGGTATCGCCGAATTAAAACAGGCTATCATCGCTAAATTTAAAAATGATAACGGCTTTGACTATAAGGCCAATCAAATTTTAGTTTCTTGCGGGGGCAAGCAAAGCTTTTTTAATCTTGCACAGGCGCTGCTCAATCCAGGTGATGAAGTCATTATTCCTGCACCTTATTGGGTTTCATACCCTGATATGGCTTTGCTGGCTGACGGAGTACCTGTTATTGTTGAAACAAAACAGGAACAGGAATTTAAGATTACACCGGCACAACTGCGTGATGCAATCACCGATAAAACTCGGCTGTTTGTCATCAACAGTCCGTCCAACCCAACAGGCGTTGCCTATTCAGAAGCTGACCTTAAAGCGTTAGGTGATGTGCTGAAAGAATATCCTAATATTATCATTGCGACTGATGATATGTACGAGCATATTCTTTGGAAAAAAAATAGCTTTGTAAATATTCTCAATGCCTGTCCTGAGCTGTATGGACGCACGATGGTCTTAAATGGAGTTTCTAAAGCCTATTCGATGACGGGGTGGCGTATTGGCTATGCGGCCGGTCCAGTTGAACTGATCAGTGCAATGCGAAAAATTCAGTCTCAAAGTACATCTAATCCAACATCTATCTCACAGTATGCCGCAGTAGAAGCTATTTCAGGCGATCAAGGCTGCATTGATAAGATGATGGTCGAATTTAAAAAAAGGCATGATATGGTGGTCAAAGAGCTTAATACCATTGATGGCGTAGAGTGCCTATCTACTGACGGAACATTTTATGTATTTCCTAATGTGGAAAAGCTTATTGGTAAACTGGATGGCATAGACAATGATTTGGATTTTGCAGCATATTTAATAGAAAAGGCAGGTGTTGCTTTAATTCCTGGCGCGGCTTTTGGCAGTCCTGGGCATATTAGAATTTCGATCGCTACCAGCATGGAAAACTTGGAAAATGCTTTAGAAAGAATCAAACAGGCTATTTAGCTTATTTTTACCCCCTTCCTTAGTCTCCCTTTTTCAAAGGGGGGACGGTTGAGGGGATTTTTTTACCAGCTTTTAACTAAATCACCGGCCCTAACTTTTCTTGCATCTGAAGCCAGCTCCATTTCTCCAACCGAAAAATTTGCCTGAACATTCTCAATTTTAATTACGCCTACAATTTCATTTATTTGCATGGCAGACTTTCCCTTTAAAGCATAAATTACAAGACTGTCCCCAGGCCTTATTTTATCCTGGGAACCGGCAGCAATATAAACCTTGCTGTTTTCAACTTTCAAAACGTTAGCAGTAAAAGGATAGCAGGTAAACAAACGCGCTATGTCTTTACTTGCAAGCTGAATAATTTGGGAAATTTTATGACCGGAAGGTGTCGACTTAAAACGTTCACTGCCTACTGCATACCCTGAAGGAATCCAGACATCGCCGATAACCGTATCAGTGTATCGGTGCTGAAACAATAAAGCGCCACTCATGCCATCATGCACATAGACATCAATTGCTATACTGCGTCTGGCTGCAAAATCTCTCATCATTGATTTCATCTGCGCAAGAAGGCCTGCTCCTCTGATATATTCAGTTGATTCAACCTCAAAATCTCTGATTACACCTGACAAAACAAACTGAGCCCCCTGTTCCTGAGCTAATTGCACAATAGCGGAATCTTGATATCCAGTTTCATCAATTATTTCCGGGGCCATATCGGGTCGAGAATATAAAACGGTATGCGTTTCATTTTTTCCAATAAAGCTTCCTGACTCCATCAGAATATTCATTATTTCTCTCGGAATTCCGCTATATAAATCTTGAGTTTCATTAGCACTTATCTGGCCAGAAACCACACCGGGAAACCCCGTTATAATAATTTTCTTCCGATAAGGGGCGTTACAGACTTGCTCGCCTTTTGACAGGACTGCCAATACCTGCAAATGATAAGTATTATTCACGATCCATTCATCAACTACTTTGGTGCTTCCAAGAATAGCTTCTGACGAAAATTGGGCGCCTACTTTAGCAGAGATATTTCCAATAGCCATTCTAAAGGCCTGCTTTCTAGCCAGCAATTTTGCCCCCTTAATAATTGGGGCCTGGCCTTGTACCGTAATGGAGCGTATGTTTGACTCTATAGCCGGTTCAGGTGTTTCTGCAGCTGGCTGCGATGCACAGCCCTGCATAAAAATCAGGGCAATAAAAAGAAATAATTGGATATTAAGCTTCATTAATATGAACTAAAAGAACCGAGTAAAGTACAAATACCGAATGGCTGCAGTAACAGCCATATTGCCACCCCATTGAGAATCATACATTCCCAGATCAAGCAGCGTTTTATCAAGGCTATTTTTTTCTTTTGAAAAACCTGAAATACTTAATTGCGCAGAACAGTCTGAACAGCTTAAGTTAACAGTTGACTGTGATGCACGCTGATAGCCGATTCGAGTGAATTGAATTTTGTCTTCTTCGCGCAAACAGCTTTCCACCCTGGCAACAGTTGAGGAAATGCAATGATAAAAGCGGGGCGTTAGTTTTAAGGCCAGCACTACCCTTTTTTGGCCTGCAATTAGATTTGAGTCGGCCACAATGGCTTCACGCAAAAACAGATCCAGATAGATCCGAAAAGACTCCTGTTTTATAACCTGATCAGCAACGGACAAATTAGCAGTTAGCTTTTCTTTATAAAGCAGTTTGGCAAGCTCTCTATAGGCATTTATTTTTGCTTTCTGTTCAGTAGAAAATTGATTTTGAGCATCTGTTAAATGGGATAGGCGCTGCAAACTGCCATAGCCCTTTGCTCTAAGTACTTTGCCAGGCTTGCGAACAATAGGATCAGTCTGCTTCGTCACGGCAGTAGAACAGGCTGCCAAGCTGATGACAGCTACCGTTAAAAAAATCTTTATTATAAATTTATTCACCAGCAATAACCTCCTCAATTAATCATAGACTAGTTATCGGCTAAATAATGAATTTCTTAAATTATTCCCCTAGCACTTCCGACTCATCGGTCCTTTCTACAGACCATAATTTTTCCAACTGATAAAAATCGCGTGCTTGTGCAGTCATTACATGCAGAATCACATCACCTAAATCCAATAAAACCCAATCAGACCCTTTCTGTCCTTCAACACCTAAAGGCGAAAAGCCATTTTCCTTAACTTGTACTAAAACATATTCAGCCAGGGCATTTGCATGACGCTCAGATGTTGCAGTCACAATAATCATATAATCAGTAATACTGGTTTTTCCAATTACATCCAGTATGGCAATATTTTGTCCCTTTCTTTCATCCAGAACGTTTTCTATTATTTTTAACAACTCTTTTATTTGCATTTATTCTCTCTATTTATGCTTAATTTTTGATATTTCAAAATTATATTGGATGCGACAACCCGATATTGTATCGAAATAAGCATATGAATGTGCGCGAAAAAACACCTAATCTGCAGTTTATGCCTCAAGGGAGCTGGAAATAAATAACCATTCAATCTTGCTGGTGTTTCAGTTCGTCTTTAATTTTGTTGCTTCAGTTACAAAGCACTAGTTTTTAGTTTGCTCTTTCAGCGTTTAATAGCGCGACAATCGCAGCTGTTTCTGGGCGTACGCCACGCCAGATAAAAAAGGCTTCGGCGGCCTGTTCAATCAGCATGCCTAGTCCGTCCAGGCTTTTTTTAGCACCATGAGCTAAGCCCCATTTTACAAAAGCAGTAGGCTGGCTGCCATAAGCTAAGTCATAGCAAGTGCCATTTGTGGCCAGTAAATTTTTAGCCAATGGAGGAAGGTCATCTGATAAGCTGGCTGATGTGGCGTTTAAAATTAGGTCGAATTCACTATTTTTAATCTCATCATAAGAACAGCCGGTGATTTTGCCTAATTGAGAAAATTCATGGCTAAGGGTGATGGCTTTTTCGACTGTACGGTTGGCAATGACAATATGGGTGGGTGACTTTTCCATTAATGGGCCTATTATCCCACGGCTTGCGCCACCAGCACCTAAAATTAAAACTCGGCTATCTAAAAGAGGGATCATGTGGTTAATGGTTAAATCTGTTACCAGGCCGATTCCATCAGTGTTGTCGCCTAATACTGTGCCATTTTTCTGTAAAGTTAAAGTATTGACTGCCTTGCTGAATTGGGCACGTTCAGAAAGGATATCTGCATGCTGCCATGCCAGCTCTTTAAGTGGGACAGTGCAGTTGAGGCCTTTTCCGCCTTGCCTGAAAAAATCAGTCACAGCCACAGAAAATGAGTCTGCCGGTACATCTTGAGCACAATAGCTTAATTCCTGATGGGTTTGCTGTGCAAATAATGTGTGTATTCGGGGGGATTTGCTGTGACTGATAGGATGTCCAAACACAGCATATTGATCAATTGTACTCATGCTATTCTCGCTTAAAAATTGAAAGGCAGTTTCCTTGCTTTGTGTTACTGCCATTAAATGATGGAAAGGCAAACGTAGGCTGGGGTGGGGCCTTAGCACACCCCCTGCATTTTGTGAAAAGCTGGGGTTACGCTTTCACTCCACCCCAGCCTACATTTATTAGCTTAATGGCATTCGCACTTTATATCGCAATAATGGGCCAAAGCATATGCCTTTATTGCTGCTTGAGCCATTGGGCGGCAGATTTGGCATAATAAGTCAGAATGGCATCGCTGCCAGCCCGTTTGAATGCAAGCAGCGACTCCATAACAACTTGCCGCTCATCAAGCCAGTCATTGATGGAAGCTGCTTTTAGCATGGCGTATTCCCCGCTTACCTGGTAGGCAAATGTAGGTACTGAAAACTGTTCTTTAGCACGACGAATAATATCCAAATAGGGCATGCCTGGTTTAACCATAATCATATCTGCACCTTCATCAAGGTCCAATTGAATTTCCCGTAATGCTTCATCAGAATTGGCTGGATCCATTTGGTAACTGTATTTATTGCCTGTACCTAAATTTCCGGCAGAGCCGACGGCATCTCTAAAAGGACCGTAAAAGCTAGAGGCATATTTAGCAGAATAGGCCAGGATCTTCGTGGTAATAAATTGATTTGATTCTAAAGTCTGCCTAATTGCACCGATACGGCCATCCATCATATCTGAAGGTGCAACAATATCAACCCCTGCCTGTGCATGAGATAAAGCCTGTTTACAGAGTACTTCCACGGTTTGGTCATTCATCACATAGCCATCGCTATTGATAAGTCCATCTTGGCCATGCGAAGTAAATGGGTCAAGCGCAACATCAGTGATAATGCCTAATTCAGGAAATGATTTCTTTAATGCTCTGACACAGCGCTGAGCCAAACCCTCTGGATTGTACGATTCCCTGGCATCGTCAGATTTTTTTTCTGCAGAAGTAACAGGGAATAGAGCAATGGCAGGTATGCCTAGCTGACTGATTTGATCGGCCTGTTCAAGGATTAGATCAATAGAAAGACGTTCTACACCTGGCATTGAAGCGATGGCTTCCCTTTGATTATCACCTTCAATTACAAATAAAGGATAGATGAGATCATCTGCAGATAGTCGATTTTCTCGCATTAAACGGCGAGAGAAATCGTGATAACGCATTCTTCTCATGCGTGTGGCTGGGAAAACAATGTTATTATGTCGCATAATTATCCATTAACAATGGTTAAGAATTAAGATAAATGGCTTACGGGGCTATTGTATCAGCGTACCTGCTTCTTCAGGTATCTTAAAATAGACAGGATGACACTTTAAATAAAGTGGGGAATTTTCATGAAACACCAATATATTAAACAGCTTTTTTTATTTGCCACTTTTGCTTTTTTGTTAGCGATGCTTCCAATATCAAAAGCAGTTGCCGCTGGTTTAGCGCCCCCCCAGATTCCTATTGAAAAGGCATCAGGAAAAATTAAAGAAAAGCTTAAAAATAAAGAGTTCGCAAAAGACTTTATAAAAGTTAATAATTTCGTTTCAGAAGTTATTAGCCCTTATACTGATTTCGATAAAATCGCTAGTTTAGTAGTTGGGAAATACTGGCGGAAAGCAACGGCAGATGAGAAAGAAAATTTTAAACGGGAGTTTAAAAAGTTATTGGTAAGAACCTATTCACGTGCATTTTATGATTTTGATCAATGGTCGATTCGTTTTTTACCATTAAATATGGAAAATGCGGTTAAGAAAGTAAAGAACAAAGAGACTGTGATTGTTAAAACTGAGATTTTACAGCCAGGAAAACCTCCTTTTTCACTTAACTATAGAATGTGGAAGGTAAATGGCGACTGGAAAGTCTACGATATGATGATTGAAGGCATAAGCCTGGTTAAAAATTATCGTACTTCAATTGGTGCACGAATTAAACAGCCTGGCGCCAGTTTAGCGACAGTGACTGAGTACCTAGCCAAGAAAAATTCTGATGCTTTAGCTAGCAAAGGCACCAATGACGATCTTTCATAAGCATTTTTATATCTTCCCGTTCACTTGGCAAGCGTGACCGGGAGGACCCTGCAAACTTTAGTACACCTATGCCCAAGTCCAGCAACCAGGACACCTTGTATTCTAGCCCTATTGGCTTAGTCAATTCCTTTAAATTTGATCAGTCGGTTGTTAATGTCTTTCCTGACATGATTCAGCGATCGGTTCCAGGCTATCAGACGATTATATCGGCGATTGGCCTATTAGCTGAACGATATGCTCAGGAGCATAGTGTCTGCTATGATTTGGGCTGTTCACTAGGTGCTGCAACCTTTTCAATGAAGCATCAAATATCAGCGACAGATTGCAAGATTGTTGCCGTTGATAATTCTGAGGCCATGACTCAGCAGCTTAGAGCAAATTTATCGCATGATGAAGGCGGTTTAGAGGTTGACTGCCTATGTGCGGATATTCGCAATGTCGTTATTGAAAACGCTTCGGTTGTGGTGCTGAATTTTACTTTGCAGTTTATTCCCATAGAAGACCGCCAGGCATTGCTGAGCAAGGTATACCAGGGACTGTTGCCGGGCGGCATTTTAATCTTGTCGGAAAAGCTAAAATTTGATGATCAGCGGCAGCAGGACTTGCAAACGGATCTTCATCATGCCTTTAAAAAGTCACAGGGCTATAGTGATTTAGAAATCAGCCAAAAGCGTTCTGCTTTAGAAAATGTATTACTTGCAGAAACATTTTCCACTCATCAGCAGCGATTGCAAAGTGTAGGATTTAGCAGTGCGGAAGTGTGGTTTCAGTATTTTAATTTTGCCTCTATGATCGCCCTAAAATGATAGATTACCAGCCTTTATATCAAACATTAGCTGAGCTAAAAGCTCAGGCTTGGATAGATGTATTGCCACATCAGATTAAACAGGCTTTTGATTTGAATTCGAATGGCAATGCTGCAAAATGGCTGGCGACAGTCGAGCAGTTGCCAAAAGGAATAGCCTCTACCCATGACTTAAATGCTGGTCAGGTAAAGATAGGCGATGTGACAGATCTGGATGAAACGGCACGGACAGCATTGGTTGAACAGCTGAAAACCTTCCATCCCTGGCGAAAAGGGCCGTATGACATTTTTGGTATTCATATTGATACAGAATGGCGTTCGGACTGGAAATGGGATCGGTTAAAACAGCATATTTCGCCATTAGACAATAGGCTGGTGCTTGATGTTGGCTGTGGTAATGGCTATCACAGCTGGCGGATGCTGGGGGCAGGGGCGAGAATGGCAGTGGGAATAGACCCATTGCTGCTTAACGTTATTCAGTTTCAGGTGATTAGAAAGCTATATGGAGAAGCGCCTATTTATGTTTTGCCGATAGGTTTGGAACAAATCCCACAGGCCACAAAAGCATTTGATACGGTTTTTTCCATGGGGGTGCTATATCACCGCCGCTCACCGATTGATCACTTGCTAGAGTTAAAAGACTGTTTGCGGCCAGGCGGGGAATTGGTTTTGGAAACACTGGTTATTGATGGTAAAGAGGGAGAAGCGCTAATGCCCGAAGGACGCTATGCAAAAATGCGTAATGTCTGGTTTTTACCTAGCTGCGATACTTTGGTAGGCTGGATGAGGCGTTGCGGGTTTAAAAATTGCCGAGTGGTTAATGTTAATGTTACGTCAATTAAAGAGCAGCGAACAACAGAATGGATGCAATTTCATTCGTTAAAGGATTTTCTTGACCCAGACAGCCCAAAAATGACCTGCGAAGGGTTGCCCGCTCCCAAACGGGCTATTGTTTTAGCTGAAGCGCCATAAATTTTGATTTTATAGATAATCCTTGAAAAAATATTTGAATAGTTTTATTCAGGTCAACTGAGCATCAAGCTGATGCCGAAAAATAGTATCTGCAGAACACGATACTACAAGGTTTTTACAAAGAAAGTGATTAACCTTTTGTCAATTGAGTATCTTACACCTACGAACCTTTCCTGAGTCTCTTGGCTCAAATTATTTTCTATCTTTTAAATTACAGCAAAGGTTTCGGCGTTAAAAAATAAGCGACTTATTCAATATAAATAAATCTGTGCAAGGTAGGTAAAAATATCTTTCTTGATAGCCTAAAGTGAGAAAAACTGAGTGTGCCAAAGCAGGCGCTGATGAAATTCTTATAGCTTCTATTTTGCGTCATATCACACACTGATGTGTTATATCACTCATTTTTTTTAAAAATAATATCTAAGTATAAAGAAAGTTAGGCTTTGTTAGGTAGGGGGGTTTTTATTGTGGCATAAGTTGTGCTTTACAAATTATTTAGATGAAATTAATAAAAAATTCACATTGTTTAATTCAAAATTTATCTACCTACAAATCTATTAGACTTTGAGAAAATGGAATATTAAAGTCAATTGAAAAGGTAGGAAAGGCTTTAGCCAAGACTAAAGGCCTTCTGCAGAACGTTAAATAAAATATCCTTAGGTACTTAGCAAGCGTTATACAGGGACGCAAGCAGTCAAGGTAGGTGGGCTGTTTATAATAATAAATATAGGAAAAATACAATTGTTTACAGTTTTTAGATCAATAATGATAAGTCCATTCTTTCCCTCTGTTACCGTTCGATTCTGGACTGTCGCACTGATCCTTGCACTTGTTTTATTCGTGCCTCCCTCATTTGCTACTGATAAAAGTTATCGGATTAATAAAGGCGATAAGCTCAAGATTTCTGTATGGAAGGAGGAGGAGTTAAATGCGCAAGTTATGGTCTTGCCAGATGGAACAATCACCTTTCCAATAGTTGGTGTTGTCCCCGTTGCAGGGAAGACCTTAGATGAATTGCAAGTGCTTTTAAGGAAGCGACTTGAAGCGTTTATCCCGGGGCCAGAAGTTAATGTTTCGCTTCTTGCCTTAGAAGGAAATGTGATCTATATCATTGGAGAGGTTGCTCGACCAGGGCCATATGTAATGACAAAGAATCTGAAGGTTATGCAGGCACTTAGTTTGGCTGGCGGTCTAACGCCTTTTGCGTCAAGAAATGATATTCGCATTTTGCGGGAGGTAGCAGACGGCCGTACTATTTCAATAGATTTTGAGTATGGCGATGTAGAGGATGGGGATAATTTAGAAACCAATATTCTACTGCAAAGCGACGATACAATAGTTATTCCTTAAATGTTGCGTATACAGATATGTACTTTAAAGGGAGAGTCTTGCTTGCCGGGTTGGTTTTGCTTATGTTAATGCCTGTAGCCTTTGCTGATGGCTGGAAAGTCAAAGGGGCATTGGGACAAACTGTTCAATATGATGACAATATTGCTATGAGGGTTGATGCAAACCCAGCATTTGGCTACTTGTTAAGCCCCAGTTTTGGTGCAGACTGGAGTACTTCTAACATGAGTGCTGGCATTACGGGGAGTGGAGATATTCGCCGTTATAATGACCGGCGGTGGAATTGCGAAGGCTTTTCATTAAGAGCTAACCAGCAATATCAGACGCGGCTTCAAGTTTTTTCTCTTTCAGGAAGTTACAGAAGAAACTGTTCGTCTTCGAGTCAGATTTCGGATGATGGAATAATACGACCAAATAGTAAGGAAGAGACCTATAGCATAACACCAGCATGGAGTTGGCAGTGGTCTGCGCTTGACAAGTTTAGCATTAGTCCTGGCTACTCAAAAACTAGTTATTCAACTACCGGACCAGAAGGTGGAAGTGAAACATCCCTTTTGGATTTTCAGGGGAATGAAACTTACAGTCTTAATGTGTCTGAAAGTCATACATGGACTCGCCGTCTATCTTCGACTGGCAGTTTGTTTTTTTCCCGCTCAGAATTTGGTAATTCTTTAAAACAAAGTGTTTTTGGCTTTCAGGTCAGCAGTCAGTATGCCATAACGCGTAAGTGGTCTATCAATGCAGGTGGTGGCTTAAGGTGGGTCAAGAGTCCTTCAGGCTCACAGTCTTTTGGTGACAATGACAATGGTTCGCTGCTTCGTACCGAAATTGCCAACCTTGCATTAAACTATAAAGATCGGAAGGCGAATTATTCCCTGACATACTCACGCTCGGTCAGTCCAAGTGCACTTGGACAGCTAAGTAAATATAATTCGGTTGGTATGAGTTATTCTTATCAAATCACCCGGAAATTAGATTTCAATATCAGCGGTGATTTCTCAAAAAATGAGTCAATTGGCGAGAATGAGTTTCAGACTAACTCGGAACGGACATTCTATAGTGGGTCGGCAAGGCTGACATGGAATTTTGCCAGAGAATGGCAATTGTCCGCCAGTTACCGCTATCGCAGACAGGACTATGCTAATTCAGGTGATGGGCAAGAGGAGGCCGGGGGCACTTCAAATGCAGTAATGTTCAGTCTTAATTACAATTGGAATGGCATGCGCACCTCCTACTAAGGTTCGCAGATAAAATATTTATGGAACAAGAAGAAAACATTAAAACACTTGCTGAATACTTTGAAGTTATTAATAGGCGTAAAAGCCTATTAATTATCTCTTTTTTGATTATCGGCTTTTTAGGTGTAGTACTGGCATTAAAACTGCCCCCCGTTTACCGTTCATCTGCCACGATTTTAATTGAGGATCAACAGATTCCGCAGAGCATGGTTCAAACGACTATCACAGATTTTGCAGACAAGCGGATACAGCTGATCAAACAACGAGTAATGACGCGTGATCGAGTACTTTCTCTTATTCAAAAACATAAAATATATCTTGATAAGCGCGATAAATTAGTGCCAAGCGAGCTCGTCGCTCGCTTTCAGGGTGATGCCGAGATCAACATGATATCTGCGAATGTTCGTGGCCCAGGGGGAGGGCGCAGTGCAACTATTGCATTTTCCATATCCTTTAGCGATAGAAACCCAGTTTTGGCACAATCAGTTGCTAACGAACTGGTTAGCCTTTTTCTAAATGAAAATACTCGCACACGTTCTCAGCGAGCTGCAAAAACTACCGATTTCCTTTATGCTGAGGCGGAAAAGCTTAAGACAGAAATAGAAACTGTCGAAACTCAGATAATGGACTTTAAAACAGAAAACGGAGATAGTTTGCCAGAAATGCTGGGAACTAACCTGTCAGCAGTTGACAGGGCAAAAGAAAGGTTTCGCCAAGCAGATGCTGAAATCCGAATGGCTAAGGATCGTATCATTTATTTGACAGACTCGCTCATTAGAGTCGAACAGGAAGGGCCTGTTGCCACAGAATCTGGAAAAGTACTAAGTAAACAGGCTCAGCTACGGTTGCTAAAGTCGCAGTTCATTCATTTTAGTTCACTCTATAATTCCAAACATCCAGACTTACTGCGAATAAAGCGTCAAATCCAAAACATGGATCCAAGCTTTACGGGAGACTCTTCAGAACTGGACGCGTCGGAAGCACTGGGACAGGCTAAAAATGAATTATCTTTGGTAAAAGAAAAATATTCTGATAGTCACCCGGATGTAGTTAAGTTGCAGCAACGAGTCACAAAGTTAACGCAAAGGATGAATAAAGCATTAACTCAACAAGATGAACCTAAACAGGAGGCTCATCAAGGGAATGCGCTTTATATGACGTTAACTGGGCAACTTCGTACAACACAGCACAAAATAGATTATTTACTTGATGTTAAGAAGGAGTCTTTGGAAAAAGTTGAGGAGCTCCAGACTAATATTGATAAAACGCCTCTAGTGGAAAAACAATACTTAGACCTAGCAAGAAAGCATAAGGCAAGTCTTAATAAATACACTGAGCTAGAGGCCAAGTATCGAGTGGCAAAATTAGCTCAGACTTTGGAGGAAGAGCAAAAAGGGGAAACTTTTACTCTTCTTGAACCACCTGTAGCACCAGACAAGCCAGAGAAACCAAACAGAAAAAAAATTGCTGTTATGGGGTTTGGCTTAGGAGGGGCAGTAGGCTTAGGGCTTATTATTCTGCTAGAACTGTTGAATGAGGTTGTTCGCGGAGCCAAGTCATTGGAAAGGATTACAGGAATGCAACCCATCGTGGTTATTCCCTATATTGAAACTCCATTAGATAGAGAGAAGAGTAACCGTCGATTGAAACAGGCTTTTATTCTGGCGGGGCTCGCTTTTATCGCAGGCATTGTTCTGATTCATTTTTTTGTGATGCCTCTTGAACAGGTATGGGCAACCATAATGATAAAGCTGGCGAGAATATGAAAATTAAGGGTACAAAAAATGGGCGGGCAGACGCTTTACTGGAAAGCAAAGGAAACTTAGCGGTTAATTGAATTATGGTATTTAAAACTAATTATTATTTTGGATTTATGCTTTGACTACGAGTAATGATCAGCAACACGCATTGTCATCAATACAATATACTCAAACTCGCCAGGCTTCTGTCATTCCAGATGTTATGCTGGAACGGCGTTTAGTTATGGGATTGAAAAATGACCCACATACTGATGTGTTTCGCATACTTAGAACCAATATACTGAAGCAGTTGCGTAAAAAACAATGGAGTACCCTCGCTATTGTTGCTCCGACGGCTGCCTGCGGAAAAACCTTTGTGACAGCCAACCTGGCGATTGCTTTGGCGATGGAAGTTAATCAGACAGTCCTTGTTGTGGATGCTGATTTGCGCAATCCAGGTGTTGGTTGGCAGTTTGGTTTGGATATTGAAAAAGGCTTGCTTGATTTTCTGCAGTCTGACGTTCCGGTAGAAGATTTACTTATCAATCCCGGCTTTGATCGCTTGGTAGTGCTTCCTGGAAAAGGGACTAGCCAGGCATCTTCCGAACTTCTTTCTCTGCCTAAGATGACTTCCCTGGTTCAAGAGCTTAAAAATAAGTATCAATCACGCATTATCTTGTTTGATTTGCCACCTTTGTTGTCGTCGGATGATGCACAGTTATTTATGCCACATTATGATACGGCTTTATTAGTTGTGGAAGATGGTAAAACTACTCCGGAAGAGGTGCGGCATTCGCTAGGCATACTTGAAGCGACGAATTTGGCAGGAATGGTTCTAAACAAAACGCGAGGTAGTGATAAAAGAAAATATCAATATCCGATAGATTGAATGTATAGGCAGCGAAGCATGGGTTTAGTCTTTGTGCGGGGAGGGCTATTAACCGGAATTGGTTCGTGTATCTGGCACTGTTCGGTTAGGGAAGGTAACGTTATGATTAGCATTGAATGGTTTTGTTTTGTTGTCAAATCAATTTTGCCTGGATACTTAGGTAGATCTTCAGTTCGATATTATGAAGTATTTGTTTGTGCAAATATGATTATAGAGAAAATTGTTATGGATAAATCAAAAAGTATAAGCTTGCTTTTAAAGAAAACACGCACCGAATACCCCCTGTTAATTAAGTGCAAGGAAAAGAGTTTATGTACGGAAGCCTAAAAAAACTATATTTAGAATTTTCACCACAAGAAAAAAGAAGGTTATTGTTATTATTGGTACTTATAATAATAACAGCATTACTTCAAGTTATTGGTATTGCCTCAATTTTTCCATTTATAGCAACAGCATCTGACCCCAGTGTTGTTGATAAAAATGCTTATTTGCTCGCGACAAAAACATATCTACAGATTAAAGATAATCGTGATTTTATCGTAGTATTGGGTGGCGGTGTATTACTTGCTTTGGTACTTACCAACCTGTTTCTGGCATTTAGTACGTGGGTAAGTATGCGTTTTGTTGTTACCACCAATAACACCTTAGCCTTTCGTTTATTGCAACGCTATTTGAATGAAAATTACCTGTTTCACCTTAAAAGAAACAGTGCAGAGTTATTAAAAAACCTTACAACAGAAACAAACCGTGTAGTTAATGGTGGAATTATGAGTGCCATTAATGTGGTATCAAAAGGCTTTACAGCCCTATGTATATTGATTTTTTTAATATTAGTTGATCCCATGGTTGCTTTAATCGTTGGCACTGTACTCGGGCTAGCTTACGCGTTAATTTATTGGACTATTCGGTTAAAACTCAGTCGAATTGGCATTGTTGTAACCCATTTATTAACAGATAGAATGCGTTATATCAATGAATCGCTTGGTGGCATAAAAGAGCTAAAAGTTTTGGGCAGGGAAAGATTTTACCTAAAACAATTTCGTAATGTTTCTGAAGAGATTATTCATCATCAAGTGTTTAGTCGTGCCGTTGTTGATTTACCCCGTTTTTTATTAGAAACTATTGCATTTGGCGGTATTCTTGCCATGACCATGTATCTTGTGGCAGTTAAAAATAATGCACAAACAGTATTGCCGATGATTTCCCTTTATGCCTTGGCTGGCTATCGATTAATGCCTGCTTTACAAGGTATCTTTCAAAGTACAGCGACTTTAAAACATGATATTGCCGCCGTTGATTTGTTCTATAAAGATATAAAAGGCACTGAAAAACTTCCTTTTGATCTAGCTGAGAGTGATTTAGTTATCGAACAGCCACTGCCGTTAAAAAAAGGGTTAGTTTTAAATAACATTAGTTTTCACTACCCAAATGTCTCGAAGCAAGCTGTTAATCAGTTATCTTTAAGTATTAAAGCCAATACCAGTATAGGGATTGTTGGTACTAGTGGCTCAGGAAAATCGACTTTAGTGGATATCTTATTGGGCTTGCTACAGCCACAAGAAGGACTGATAAGTGTAGATGGCGAACAGTTAACGGATATTAACCTAAGGGCTTGGCAAAATAATATCGGCTATGTTCCACAGGTAATATTTTTAGCCGATTCAACAGTAAGTGCCAATATCGCCTTCGGCATTCCAGATGCAGATATTGATCAGCAAGCAGTAGAAAAAGCGGCAAAAATGGCCAACTTGCATGATTTTATAGTAAATGAGCTGGAAGAAGGCTATCAAACTATAGTTGGAGAGCGAGGAATTCGCTTAAGTGGTGGACAAAGACAGAGAATAGGCATCGCACGTGCGTTATATCACAAACCCTCTGTTTTGGTGTTAGATGAGGCCACTAGCGCCTTAGATACACCAACAGAACAAGCTGTAATGGAATCTGTTTATAACTTAGCTCATAAAAAAACCATCATTATGATTGCGCATAGAATTTCGACAATAAAGACTTGCGATCAAATTATCATTTTAGAGCATGGTAAATTAGTTCAAAAAGGAACATTTGATCAACTTGTTAATAGTAATGAAATATTTAAAGCGCTATCTAAAACTGGACACTAAAGATGAGATTGAAAAAGGTGAGGCTATTTTTTGGGGATTTTTTTTGGAAAGCTTTTCCTCCACCATGGCAACAAAATCAAGATAAAACCAAAGAAGATTTATATAGGGAAAAAGGGGCAAAAATTGGAGAATACACAAAAATTTTTGGCCAATTAGACGGAGTCAACCCAGAAATTATAACGATAGGCCGCTATTGTGTTGTTGGTGTTCAATCTGCAGTTTTAACTCATTGTCCTATAAAAGGAGGGATGCCCGTTGTTATTGGTGATTACGTGTGGATGGGGTTTGATGTGAAAATTCTTGGTGGTGTTAGCATCGGTTCAAATTGTATTGTTGGTGCAGGAAGTGTGGTTACGAAAGATATACCAAGTAATTCAATTGTAGCAGGGGTGCCTGCAAAAATTATACGCCAGTTAACAGACAAAGAGGTTTCTAAGTTGATTCTTGAATTGGAGTCAGGTGAGCCGATAGGAAAAATAAAATGAATCAGAGTATAACGAAGGAACAAAAAGATATTCTAATATCTCCTGTTTTTATCGTCGGTTCAGGTAGAAGTGGTACAACATGGCTGCAACGACTTTTAATTGAGAACCCTAAAATTACAGGTGGACAGGAATCTGAGTTTTTTCTTTGTTTTGGAGGAGCAGTAAATTCTTTCGAATTTAATGAATCGGCGGACAGGAAATTAGGGTTGCCAACTTATTGGGCTGAAGAAAATTTGATGGCAGCTATTTTAAATTTGTGGGAACAAACATTTGTTTCAATGCTGGAAATAAAGCCAGAAGCTAGGATTTTAGCTGAAAAAACACCATCACATGCATTTTATATGGATGTAATAAGAAAAGTATTACCTGATGCTAAGTTTATTCATATTATAAGGGACAGTCGCTCAGTAGTGTCATCAATGATTGCTGCTGAGAAAGGCTGGGGTAAATCATGGGCTCCAAATTCAATCAAAGATGCTTCTATTATTTGGTGGAGATCTGTTAATGCGGCAAAAGAGTCAGCGAAAAAAATGTCATCTGATCATTATATAGAAGTGCATTATGAAGATCTTCTTGAAAATACGGAGTATGAATTATCAAAAATATATGATTATTTAAAAGTCGATTGTAACTTGGGTTTAGTTAAAGCGATTGTTGAAAATCAAGATATTAAAAAACAAAAGGCTATGGGGGGGACAGGGTTTAAAGATTTTAAAGGAAAAGAACTGAAAGAACCGGATGGTTTTTTCAGAAAAGGTCAGGTGGATTCCTGGAAAGAAGAACTAAATATTATTCAAAAATTAATTGTTTGGCGGTACACCCGAAAGTTAATGCGAGAGTGCGGTTATGATTGGAGTGGACGAATTAAAAGGAAGTAAGGTTATTTTATGAGTGAGAAAACACCTCTGGTTTCAGTCGTTATGCCAGTTTTTAATGCAGCCCCCTTTCTAGATGAAGCAATAGAAAGTATTTTACAGCAGACATTTTCAAAATTTGAGCTAATTATTATTAATGATGGCTCAACGGATAGCTCATTTGAGCTACTCCAAAAATGGGAAAAGGCGGATCAAAGAATACGATTGTTTGATCAACAGAACCAAGGGCGATCCCTGACTCGAAATAGAGGGTTAGTAGTGGCCACAACAGACTTTGTTGCAATGATGGATGCGGATGATATTTCACTCAATGATAGATTGGAAATTTGTTACGATTATTTAAAAAACAATCTGAATGTTGTTGCTGTAAGTGGACAGTGTGAAAGTATGTGTATGCACGGCATTCCAGTACATGTTTCATCAATACCTTTGGGGCATAATGAGATTGAGCAGTCATTATTGCAAGATAACGGGAATGATTTTGCACAAGGCGCTTCAATGATGCGCAAAAAAATTGCTTTGGCTGTGGGTGGCTATAACAGAGATTATGAAATGGGTGAGGATGCAGACCTATTTTTACGGATGGCATTGAAAGGTGAATTAGTTAATTTACCAAAAATTTTTTTACGATATAGGCAGCATCCTCGTTCTATCACGAATATAGCTGATAAAAAGTTAATAGCAAATTGTATCAAAAGGTTAGAAGGTTCATGGGCTGATCGTGGATTAACCTTAGATAATGATTTTGAACATTGGCTTGAGAATAACCCTGAAAAAAAAGAATATCAGAGTTTACTGTCTTGGGGCTGGAATGCTTTAGGTAAGGGGCGAGTTGATATTTCGAGGCGCTATGCAAAAAAACTAATCTTGTATGAACCGTTTAACCTAGAAGTATGGCGTTTTATTTTTTGTGTCATACGTGGGAGATAATTTGTTTATGAATGGTTCAATAGCAACTCAAATTTCAGTCATTATGCCAGTTTACAATGCTGAAAAATATATCAAATTAGCCATAGAAAGCATATTAAGCCAAACATTCATTGATTTTGAATTTATCATTATTAATGACGGGTCTACTGATAGGACATTGAACATATTAGAAGAATATGCTCAGCAAGATCACCGTATTCAATTAGTTAGTCGAGAAAATAAGGGGTTGGTAGCCACTTTAAATGAAGGACTTGCTTTAGCTAAGGCTCCTTTGGTTGCAAGAATGGATGCGGATGATATTTCATTACCTGATAGGTTGGAAAAACAGGTTGCTTATTTAGCGGAACACGCCAATTGCATAGCAATTGGCGGACAGACGTTAATTATTGACCCAGAAGGTGATGAAATGTGTATCTGGAATAAATTAACCTGTTTTGAAGAAATTCAGGATCAGCATTTAAATACTTTTGTTGGATCTGCAGTTGCACACCCTTCTATGATGTATAGAACAAGTGCTGTCAGGTCTATCGGGGATTATAAGGAAGATTGTTACCCATCAGAAGACTTGGACCTTTTGCTTAGACTTTCAACGATAGGGGATATTGAGAATTTATCTGAAGTGATATTGAAATACCGAGTTCATAGCCAGAGTATTTGTGCTACTCAGCAATCACCACAAAAGAAAAAAGTGATAGAGATTGTTAATCAGGCTAGGTTTGATAGAGGTATGCCTCTATTAGATATTGAGTTGGGATTATCTGCTGAAAAAGATGAAAGTAGTAATGATTTAAAATGGGGATGGTGGGCTTTAAACTCTGGATTTTTAATGACAGCAAAAAAATATGCCAAGAGATTAGCTATTTCAGAACCATTAACACTAAACACTTGGCGATTTATATATTGTGTTTTTCGTGGGTATTAGGCGTGTATTGTAAAGTGTGGGAAGAAAAATAATGCCTAATTTATTTGCTTATTTTATGCTATGGATATGGCCTATTGCTATTTTTTTATTAATCAAACGATACCCTGTTAATCATGCAATTTTAATGGCATTTGTTTTATCGGTATTATTTCTTCCTGTTATTACAGTAGATCCGCCTCTTTTACCCCCATTAAATAAAGACTCTATTACATCACTATCATTATTTACCTTTTTATTGTTTTCGGGAAAAAGGATAGGTATATTTCAAAGAAGTATGGTTAGCAAGTTTTTATGGCTGTTTTTTTTAGCTTCAATGGTTTCAAATGAGTTAAATGATTTTCCAATTACTGTTGGAGATAAAGTTATACCTGCATTAAAGCCTTATGATACTTTTTCAACATTTGTGCGATATAGCTTGGAGTTTATGCCTTTTTTTTTAGGAAGACGTTTTTTAAATAACTTTATTGATAATGAATTTATTTTTCGTTATATGGCCAGGATTGGGTTATTTTACTCAGTTTTGATGTTATTTGAAATTCGGATGAGTCCACAACTACATAACTGGATTTATGGGTTTTTACCTACTGAATTTATTCAGCAAATTAGAGCAGGCGGGTTTAGGCCAATTGTATTTGTTGGTCACGGTTTACCGATGGCATTTATATTTTTTACATTTTTAACAGGTGCTTTTTCCTTGTTTAAAAATAGGGTAAGGTTTACTCAATATTCCTCCGCATTTGTTATTGGATATATGGTTTTAGTATTATTTTTATGTAAAACTTGGTCAGCAATTTTATATGCATGTATTGGAGGTGTTTTAATTAATCTATTTATTCCTAGAGTACAAGTTAAAATAGCAATGTATATGGTTTTTTTAGTTTTATTATTTCCTATTTCTAGAATACTAGATATTTTTCCAACGACTGGGACAGTTGATTTAATAAAAGAATTTAGCAGTGAAAGAGCTCACTCTGTTGATTTTCGATTTAAAAATGAGGATGTGCTATTAAATAGAGCGATGGAAAGGCCGTGGTTTGGTTGGAGTGGTTGGGGGAGAAACCGTGTATTTAATGAAAATGGTAAGGACTTATCAGTTACCGATGGAAAATGGATTCTGATATTCGGTATTAATGGTTTAGTTGGTTTTATTGCTTATTATGGAATATTAATTCTTCCTATTTATTATGCAAATAAGGTCATTAGAAGGGTAAAGGAACCCCGGTATCAAGTCTATATAGCGGCACAAGTACTGATACTGGCTGTTTGTTTAATTGATTCTATACCTAATACAAATATGGGAGCTTTACATTTGTTATTGGCAGGCAGTTTGATAGGCCAATGTGAAAAATTTATGCGACAAAAAACAGTCAGAAATAACCAAATACTAATAAAAAAATAATGAAAAATATTTCTATTGCTTATGTGGCACCAGGGTGGCCATTAAATCGCTATCCTAATGGGATTGTATCCTATATAGAAAACCTGCTCTCAGGGTTTGGGGGGGATGTTGATCCATATGTTTTTTCAAATAAAGTAGCAATTGAAACAATAGATAAAACTATTGTAGATTTAACCCAATTTAATAGAAATTTGTACAAAAGTTTGTCTGATAAGGTTTTTTATCGATTAAAGATGCTGCAATCTGAGGGTATACTTTACCAAAGAAATTTGGTGAATACTGCAGAGTATATTGCAAAAGGTATCAATTCACTTCCTTTTGAACTTGATTTGATAGAGTTAGAGGAGTCTTTTGGCGTGGCTACAAAACTGTCTAATATGACCTGCACCCCCATTGTTACGCGTTTACATGGACCTTGGTTTATTATCGGAGATCTCTCAGGCATAAGATCAGAAAATCATCAGATTCGGGTAAGAAAAGAAGGGTTGGGTATTAATGCATCGCATGGAGTTTCTTCTCCTAGTCAGGATGTATTAGATAAAGTACGTGAATATTATGATTTTTCATTGCCGAATGCAAAGGTCATCCCCAATCCTATTGCTTCAGTTCCAGTAGATATGCGGTGGCGAATTGAATTATCAGCCAAACCTTCAATTCTTTTTATTGGAAGATTTGATTCAATTAAGGGTGCAGATATTGCGATTAATGCTTTTCGTATTGTTGCATTACAAAATAAAGAAGTTGAACTGATTTTTGCTGGTCCAGACAGAGGGATGATTATAAATGGTGAAGAATATCATTTAATGGAGTATTTAGATAAATTTATACCAGAGATCAGTGTAAAAAATAGAATTAAGTTTTTAGGACACTGCACGGCTCAGCATGTTGCGGAGCTAAGAAAAGCTTCATCGGTAACAATGATTACTTCTCGATATGAAAATTTTCCTATGTCTTTATTAGAAGCACTGGCGGCAGGCTGTCCGGTTGTTGGAGTTGCCACTGGTGGAATAAAAGAGATTATCACTGATGAATATAATGGTTTGTTAGCTGAGCCTGAGTTGCCTGAAAGTATTGCAGAGAACCTCATAGCTCTTCTGAGCGATCCAAATAAAATGGAAAAAGTTTCTAAAAATGCAATAGTTGATAGCCAAAAAAGGTTTTCACCAGAAACTGTTGCTAAACAAACGCTTGATTTTTACAAATCTGTTATTGCAAATTAACTCTAAATTAAAGGAACAATCTATGAGCTTATTAAGCCTTATCAACCCCAAAAGTCTCGAAAAGTTCAGAGCTGGAATCAAAAATAAAGAGCCATTCCCACATTTTAGCTTTGACAGTTTTTTGGACGAAGATTTTGCTAACGAAATACATGACTCATTTCCAACTTATAAACAATCGAAAGCTATGGGACGAGAATTTTCGGCTGTTAATGAAAAATATAAAATTCAAGTAACTGATTCTAAAAAATTTCCTCATGCCATATTTAAACTTCACCAGCTTTTGGCTTCTAAAGAGTTTATTGATATTGTCAGCAAGATAACGGGTATTCCTAATCTTCTGCCTGATCCTGATCTTATGGGGGGAGGAATTCATGAGACAAACTCTGGTGGTCACTTAGATGTTCATGTCGATTTTAACTTTATAGAAGAAAAGCAGTGGCATAGGCGTGTCAATATTTTATTTTATTTTAATAAAGACTGGAAAGAAGAGTATGGCGGATATCTTGATATTTGGGATAAGGATGTTCAATGCTGTCATGCTGCTTTTGCACCGTTATTTAATCAAGCAAGTGGCTTTGTGACCAGTGAAATTAGCTATCACGGAGTAACGCCAATTACATGCCCCTCGAATAAAGTGAGGAAATCTTTTGCAGTTTATTACTATACAAAAGAAGCACCCGCTGAATGGGATGGTACAAAACATTCTACAGTTTTTAAGGCGAGACCTGATGAGTGGGTGAAAGGACATGTGTTAATGCCTTTAGAGGATTCTTTAAGAATTTCAAAGAATACTTTTAAAAAAATAAAGGAATCAGTAAAAACAGTTGTTGGTAAATAGGTTGATAGCGCTTTTTAAGCAAGCCGGTACTGGTTAAAAGTCTAGAATTAGATAATATTTACCTATTTAAATTATTTATTTAATCACAAACAAATATGGATTTAACTACAATAATTATTAATTACAATACATCTCATTTGCTACATAAATGTATTAATTCACTCCGTAATGCAGCGTTAAATATATCGATGAATATTGTTATTGTTGATAATGCTTCTAGTGATGATTCGGTATCTGTACTGCAACAAGATTTTGCAGATTGTGATTTGATTGTCAATAATAGCAATATTGGTTTTGGGCGAGCTAATAATCAGTGCATTCCCTTTATTAAAGGGATGTATGTATTACTTTTGAATACAGATGCTTTTGTTTCGGTAGATACCATTAATAAAACGATTCGATACATGGATGATAACCAAAGTTGCGGTGTTTTGGGTGTTAGGCTATTAGGTCGCGAAGGAGATCTACAGCCTTCTTGTCGTTTTTTTCCTACGCCTTTAAATATCTTTTTACAGCGCACAGGTTTTAAAAAATTTTTCCCAAAGACTCAATTAATTGATGATATGACCTGGGATCATAATACTGCGAGAGAATGCGACTGGGTGCCCGGCTGTTACTATTTAATTCGTCAAGAAGTGGTCGAAAAAGTAGGTTTATTTGATCCGCGCTATTTTCTTTATTATGAAGAAGTTGACCATTGTTTTGCTGCTAAAAAAGCGGGCTGGGAGGTCCATTATTTTCCAGATACGTCAGTGGTTCATATTGGAGGAGAAAGCGCTAAATCCGATAGCGACTTAACTTCAAGTGGAAAGCAAGTGGAAGTTCTGCAAATAGAAAGTGAGTTATTATTTTTTTGTAAAAATCATGGAGGCCTAGCTGTATTTGGTCATGTTCTATTGCTTACATTAGCAGATATGATTTTTTTCTGTAAAAACGTTATGAAGGGAAGGTTTAATTCTTCTTTTACAGATCCTATTAAACATGGTTTTGTAGTGTGGTCTTTGTATTTTAAAACGCATTTTGCTAACACCTCAACTCGATAAGTCAGTATGTTTTATAACTTATTAAATTATTTACCTGCTTATTATCTTTGTAATATTAATATTAGAAATGGTTTTTGAAAGTACAAAAGAATAAATGAAAATATCAACTAATAATTTACAAATTGCAGCTGTAGTTATAGGCCGAAATGAAGGGCCGCGTTTAATAACCTGCTTGGAATCCTTACTTGGTTGCGTTGAATATATTATTTATGTTGACTCAGGGTCATCAGATAATAGTTTGCAAGAAGCCGAAAAATGGGGGGCCATATGCTTATCATTGGATATGAATTCACCTTTTACAGCGGCTCGGGCGCGTAACGCTGGTGCAAATTATTTAATACAAAAATACTCGGACTTGAGCGCTATTCAATTTATTGATGGTGATTGTGAAATGTGCTCTGACTGGTTGGATAAAGGGTGCCAATTTTTAATTGAAAATTCTAAATATGCCGTGGTTTGTGGCCGAGTTAGAGAGCGCTTTCCTGAACAGTCTATTTATAATGAACTCTGTGATATTGAATGGAATACATCAGCAGGTGATGCTATGGCTTGTGGTGGAATTGCCTTAATCAGAATAGAGGCTTTTAAACAGGTTGGTGGTTTTCGGGATGATTTAATTGCCGGAGAAGAGCCTGAAATGTGTTTTAGACTGAGGGGAATTGATTGGGGGATTTATCGATTAAATGCAGAAATGGCAATACATGATGCGGCAATGACTAGGTTTTCTCAATGGTGGAGTAGAGCTAAACGAGCAGGGTACGCATATGCGTCATCATTCTATTTGCATGGTCAATCTACAGAGAAATTTAAACGTAAAGAGGTATTTAGCATAATGGTTTGGGCTTGCTTTATACCTACAGCTATTTTGCTGTTATCATTAATAAATAATTATTTTTTAGCAATGTTTTTAATCTATTTTTTGCAGACTTTAAAAGTTTATAAAAACTGCAAACTAGAAGATAAAAATAATTTCACAAAGTTAATTTACGCGACCTCAATAGTTTTTTCAAAATTCCCTCAATTTTTAGGGTTAGCTAAATTTATATCAAATAAACTAAAAAGTAAAAAAGAGTATTTAATAGAGTATAAATAGTTTTTTAAATTGGATAAATATAATAGATATTTCTCTGGTTATACTTAATATAACTATAATTTTTTATGAAAATAAATGGCATTTTAGAGTTTTTTTGTTCAGCTTTTAGACAAAATATTAAATCTCAACATATTCATGTTTTAGATGGCTGGAGAGGGTTAAGCATTTTATTTGTATTGGCTGCTCACTTGCTACCGCTAGGTGAAAAAAAATGGCAGATAAATTTTACGATAGGTGCATTAGGAATGAGCCTTTTTTTTATTTTATCAGGTTTTTTAATTACTAATTTTTTATATAAAAAACAAAATATAGTTGATTTTTTAATTCGTCGTTTTTTTAGAATATTGCCCTTGGCCTGGCTTTATATTTTTATTGCTTTTTCTTTAAACTCTGTAGACCAATCACAATGGCTAGCCCAATTATTTTTTTATGGTAATTGGCCACCAATGCAGTTAACAAAAGTAACGAGCCATTTTTGGAGTTTATGTGTTGAAGTCCAATTCTACATAATGGTTACACTATTTGTGTTTCTCTTTAGAAAGAGAGGCTTATTAGTCTTACCATTGCTCTGCTTAGCTATTACTTGGTATCGTATTGATCAGCAAGTTCATATTGCCATTAATACCTATTATAGGCTAGATGAAATATTGGCAGGCTGTACTTTATCTCTTATCTATAATAATGAGATTTTTAGTAACCTAAAAAAAGTATTATCAAAAATAAACCCTTATCTTATATTTCTTCTTCTTGTTGTTTCATGCCATCCAGAAAGTGGTGGTATGAATTATCTTCGACCTTACTTTTCAGCAATATTAATTGGTATTACGCTACTGAATAATAAAAACTATTTAAGCTACTTTTTAAATATCAAAGTGCTCTATTATTTGGCAACAGTTTCTTATGCTCTATATGTTATTCATGGAGGGCTTAGGCATACATGGCTAGGTGATGGGGATACGCTAGTAAAATATGCCAAGCGGCCATTATTATTCTTAGCGACGTTTTTTCTAGCACATATTTCAACCTTTTATTATGAAAAATATTTCATAAAATTAGGCCACACTATTTCCAATAAAATTAATAATCATGACTAATAATTCTTACATTTTAATTACTCCATGTCGCAATGAAGCAGACTTTATGAGGAAAACTTTAGATAGTGTTATTAACCAATCTATATTGCCTAATTTATGGGTGATTGTTGATGATGGGTCTACAGATGATACCCCCGCTATTTTAAAAGAATATTCTGAAAAAAATAGTTTTATTACTGTTTTAACCCGTGAAAACAGAGGTCATCGCAGCGTAGGGCCGGGCGTTATTGAAGCCTTTTATTATGGGTATGATACTGTTGATACTGAACAATTTGATTTTATTTGTAAGTTTGACCTTGATCTGGATTTGCCTCCAAAGTATTTTGAAATATTAATTCAGCGTATGAATGCCAATCCGCGGATTGGCACATGTAGCGGTAAGGCTTATTTTAAAGATAAAAAAACGGGTGAATTAATCAATGAAATATCAGGGGATGAAATGTCAGTGGGCATGACTAAGTTTTATCGTCGCACCTGTTTTGAAGAAATAGGGGGGTTTGTTCGGCAGGTCATGTGGGACGGTATTGACTGTCATCGTTGCCGACAACTAGGCTGGATTGCCGTAAGCTGGGATGAGCCAGGCTTACAGTTTATTCATTTGCGCCCTATGGGTTCAAGTCAGAACAGCATTTTTACAGGGCGTATGCGACATGGTTTTGGCCAATATTTTATGGGGACGGGTGTAGTTTATATGTTTGCCTCATCTGTATTTAGAATTTTACATCCCCCTTATTTTGTTGGTGGAATGGCAATGTTTTGGGGCTATGTAAAAAGTGCTTTAACACAATGTCCCCGTTTAGAAAATAAAGAATTGCGTCAATTCATCAATCAATATCAATGGGCTTGTTTGCTAAAGGGCAAGGCAAAAGCAACAGATGAAATAAATAATCGACAAGCGCCTGTTTGGCAAAAAAAACATATAAGGAATGAATCGTGAAAGTCGCCTACTTAGCGCCTGAAATTCCTGCGTTATCAGCGACTTTTGTTTACAATGAAATTTTTCAGCTAGAAGAATTAGGTTTGGAGATTGAGGTTTTTTCTGTCCATGATAACCAAGCAAAATTTTCTGACCCTGAATTGCAGTGTTTACAAAATAGAACGCATTTTCTGTATAGAACTTCCGTTCTTTCAATTATTGCTGATCAGATTCATGTGCTTCGAAAAAAACCAGTATCATACATTAAAGGTCTGTTTTTTTTATTTTCAGATATTAAAAATACAGGTATTTTTTCTCGTGTGGGCATGGGTATGGCATATCGTTTTTTTTACGCTGGGTCATTAGCACATCAATTAATTAAGAAAAATTGCAAACACATTCATGTGCATTTTGCTCATGTCCCCACTGATTTGGCAATGTATGCTTCGGCCATAGCTGGTATAGGATTTAGTGCTACAGCGCATGCCAATGATCTATTTCAAAGAGGCTATTTATTAAAGGAAAAAGTTGATCGAGCTAATTTTTTTATAACAATCTCTGAATATAACCGTCAATTTCTTATTAGACAGGGTGCTGATGGGAATAATATAACAGTTTTACATTGTGGTGTTGATCACGAGAAATTTAGTCAGCGACAGAACTTTACTCCTTCAGCTACCCCTAAAATAGGCGTAGTTGCACGGCTGGTTGAAAAGAAAGGAATTGACCATTTAATTAATGCTGTGGCACATTTAAAAAAACAAAATAAAATGTATCAGCTTGTAATTGTGGGGGATGGACCTTTACTAGAGGCGCACAAGGCATTAACAGGCTCTTTAGGCTTAAGTTGTAAAGAAGTGACTTTTTTAGGGGCTATTGACCATCAAAAAATACCATTATTTATTAAATCTCTGGATGTATTTGCATTGCCTTGTCAAAAAGACAGTTCGGGAGATATGGATGGAATACCTGTAGTTTTAATGGAAGCGATGTTATCAGGCGTACCCGTAATTTCAACGTCTCTGTCAGGCATTCCAGAATTAATCGTTCACAATGAAACTGGTTTGCTAGCTGTAACTGAAGATATTTCGGTATTTGCTGATTGCATTGAACAAAGTGTTAAGGATATTGATTTAACTAAACAGAGAGTAGCTAAAGGAATAACTAAAGTTCAAATGGATTTCAGTTTAATTAAGAATACTTTAAGGCTTTATCACTTTATTCTAGGTAAAGGTAATGAACAATAAAATAACCAATTAATACAAATACCCCAGCTTTAAATGTTAATTTCTTTCAATAGTTATTGTTATTTCTGTATCTCTTCTTTTACCATTATCATAAATAAGTCTAGATCTTATAATATGCGTTCCCACAGGCAGGTTATCAATGGTATGCTGGTAAGGGGCATTATTAATGCCTGCTAAATATTTCCAGCCGTCCTTCCAAAAATCGACTCTTTTAATCGTACCAGCCCATTTTGAAGCATTTGTTTTAATAACAACCGAATCGCCTTCAAAAAGAGTATCCCCATTGTTTGGAGATGTTATTCTGAATGGAGGATTTTTTTCTGATAAAGAAATGTTCTTTGCATCTACATTTTTTAAAATGGATATTGTTATTTCTGAATCTCTTCTTTTACCATTATCATAAATAAGTCTAGATCTTATAATATGCGTTCCCACAGATAGGTTATCAATAGTATGCTGGTATGGCGCATTATTAATGCCAGCTAAATATTTCCAGCCGTCCTTCCAAAAATCGACTCTTTTAATCGTACCAGCCCATTTTGAAGCATTTGTTTTAATAACGACTGAATCGCCTTCATAAAAGGTATCCCCATTGTTTGGAAAAGAAATCCTGAATGGAGGTTTTTTTTCTGTTAGAGAATTGGTTTTTGGGGGGGTATGACTTTGCAGTATAAACCAATGATATTTCATTTTTGAAGACAGTTTAATTCGGTACCTTCCTCTATCATCTCGAAGGGCTGATATTTCATCCTCCAATTTTCCAATGCGATTAACAGGATATAGCTTCAAACCTTTTGGGGCATTTATTTCTAGTTGGCCGTTAACTGGCTCAGAAAGGAAGGGCAGTTGATTGCCTTTTTCTGGTTTTGACCTAGCCATTACGGTGATAAAAATTTTATTAGATTCGCGAATTGGGTTGTTTTCTAGGCTTTGTACAGCAACCACAGCATTTGCTGTTGTAATTTTAAAAGTTACGTCTGTTAAATCTACTATTTCATTGCCAATCCAGCCAGAAGCCATTTGTGATTTTTCAGTGTCAATTGTATGAATGCCTTTTTCCCAATTTCGTTTTAACTCCCCTGTATCTGACTCTACAAAATTCTGCCCTTGTGGGATATAATCTTTATTGGAATCATCAATTACAATTGAGCCCTGTTCATAGTCACCATTGTTTTTTAGCCACGGCAATTCAGCCACCTCTGGCATTGAAATGGTTAAGCGACTGGTCTCCAAAAGGGTTCTGATGGTTTTAGAGCTGTTAGGGTCTTGTCTGTTAAAAAAGAAATTTTCTCTGTTTAATTTTAATTCGTATGATTTTTTTGCAGGCGACACATGGTTTTGCCGGTATAAAAGAGCTGCTGCGGGCATTACACCCATTATGGCAGGGTCATTATATGATGAATAATTGCTTCCATAGCCTTTACCGTTAAGAGGGTTTTGGCTGTACCCATATAGCATAACGGCATCCCAGCCTTGTAAACTGGCAATGCTGGCAACAAATGTAGGTGCGGTGAACCGGTCTTTAGCGGGGAATGGCTCAATGTTCCATTCAGAAATAGACAGAGGAAACCCTGTAACTTGCGATGCACCTGCCCAGGTTAAAAAACCGGGCCGGTACCGTGGGTTCTGTTTAAATTCTTCCTCTCTTCCATATGCATGTGCATCTATAAGGCTGCCGTCAGTTAAAGAGGGTAAACCAAAAAGCCCCATATTCCCCCAGCTATTTGTGGTTGACACTAATGATTTAACGCCAAGTCCCTCAAGGTGTTCAATCATTTGCTGATTAAACCGGTGTTCAACATCACTTAAATAAATTTTTGACTCGCCCATCAACCAAGTTAAACTGGATTTATACTTGGACAGCCCAAAAGTACGGGAAAACTCCTGGACATCAGTAGAAAAAATATCATGGTGCACAGGCACATTTTTATTTCCTAGCAGGGCGTTGCCAAAATGCTGAGTGAGATCATTTTCATTTGTAATAAGTAAGGCAATAACCGCTGGGTCATCTTTATAAGCTAACTTTGTATAAGGGTTGAAATGGCTTAAGTATGCTTCATTAAAAGCCTGCATTAAAGCCTGAACATCTTTATTATAATAGTTGAACCCTTTTGCTTCTGAATGGCTTTTTCCTTTAGAAAAGTCCGAGAAATTGCTTATTCCATCATTTTCTGTAAACTTGCGCCCCACATGTAAATCAAGCCATAAATAAACGCCTTCATCTTTTAGGCACTTGATCCACCAGTCAATTTTTTTAAGTGCTGAAGCTGAAAGTTCATGGGTATTATCCTTTTGGTTTTTAAAAATATTTGGATTTACCCAGGCACTGTCGTGATGATGGATTCTGATTAAATTAAAACCTAATTTGGCAATGCGTTTAGCATGGCGTTTTATATCAGTGCTAGAGGTATTAAATAAAGCAGATGCCTGTATATTTGCTCCCCAAAATTTAGCCGGGGATCCGTTTTCAAAAAATAATTGATCATTTTCTCTTTTAATAAAGCCTTGACTGCCGGCAGGCCTGTCGTTTTTGTTCAAAAAAGACAAGTCAATGGGTGAGGTCAAGGGGGACATAATGTCTTTATGCCAAGAGGTATTGGGTGTATCGTAAGCAGTGCTATCTGGGCCGGAGAATTTAACTTTGCCATCGGTTTTAACCGTCATTGTTGAAGATTGTGAGCCGACTGATATTCCAGAAAAGAAAAAGACTCTTATTTTGTTTTTTTGTCCACGTTCAAAATAAACTTTGCTTGCAGCCGGTGAAAAAATAACTTCTATTAATTCATTGTCAGCATTTTTCCAGCTCCAGCCAGCGTTATTGGGCAGTAACTCAGGAAGGTATGATGAACTGGATAGGTTTAATTTGAACTCAATTCCAAAGCCTATTGCATTGGGGAAAGCAGAAGAATTTTGCCAATTATAATTCCAGATTAAACTGTTTGCATTTTGGTTTATAGAGCCGTTAAACCTAATGCCCAATTTTTTTACCTGCCCAGAAAACACTGTGCTTTTATATTGTTTATTTTCTATATTATGGGATGCCTTTATATTTGCTGCAGTCCATTTCCAATCCCTTTTCCAGCCAATATAATTGGTAGTAATAACCGGCAGTGTTTCTTCAAAAGCAGAAAAGAGTGCCTCTTTATCGCTAACCTTCACGGTATCAAAGCCGTAGCATAAAGAGTTTTGAAATATAATGGTAAATAGTATGGCACTGATAGTGTATTTGTTCATAATTACTCGTGGAATAAAGCGTTATATTTAATATAGCAGTTTAGCGGTTTTTTATATTAAACTTGATCACTCATGAGGTGTGTTTAAATAACTTAAAATCACTTGGCTAATTAAGAAATGTCGGAGAGTAGAGGTAGAGGGGGAGAAAGGTATTTGCTTTACTGTGGCTGTGTAATAATGGGGCGCATATAGCAATTGCATTGTGCTATGTGGCTAGATAAAATGGCTGTTAACGAATCGTAAATTATTGCATTTCTATTAATTTTCTTTATCTGGCCAGACAAAATCAATAGAAATTCCCTTAAATAAAAAATGCCATAATTAAGTGAGTTTTGTTATTCCGACCAGAGGAAGCGACCTCGATATACCATGAAATTTCTCCCGCTGTTCGAGATGACAGAATATAAATCGTTTTATAAAGCAGGCTGAGAAATTGCAAACTATTAACAATAAGCAAAGGTGATTATTTGTTACCTGTTCTCTGATACTGAAAATGGCCTGAAGCATTATATAATTTTAGCAATCGAATAATGCGCTTGGACAGGTTTTTTAAATAAAGCTGACGCCCCTGCTGATTTAATTCTCTTTGAAATAGCATTAATGAGCCGATGAAAGCTCCATCAATGTAAAGAAGCCCAGAGCAGTTAAGTTCCACATTAATTGGTCCTGCTTGCAGCACTTCGGCAAGTTTACTTTTAACGGTTTTAAGATCAGTATGGCGCCGTACAGAGCCACTTAGCTTAACCGCGTAAAATCTGTCAGAAATATCATAACTGATACTTACTGGAGACTTAAGGTTATACGATTTCTTTAGCCACCGATTATAAATGGCCAGCGGGAAAACTTTAAATGTAAGTAACCTGATAAAAGCGATGCCATCAAGAAAATAACGTTTCCATAGTACAGGTTCCTGCACGATTCTCCAAAGCCATTCTAAAGAGCATCGTCGCCAAACAATGGGGGCGCGTTCAATATTGCCTGCTATAAAATTAACGACAGCACCTAAATGACTGATAATGGGCGCATTTAGCTTTCCTCTATTTTGTTGAATCCAGGCCTGCCCTTTGACTGCCCCTAGAGACACAAGTAAAAAATCCGGATTGGCTTGATTAATAAAATCAATAATATCTGGAGTGCTCATTTCATCAACTGAGACAAACCCTGGGTTAAGAAAGCCACAGCATGACATTGCCTGGCTTGATTTGTTCATTTTTTGGCTAGCTCGTTTGGCAATACCCTCGTTTCCACCAAAAAAAAACACAGATGTTTTTTTTGCGTGCCCTTTTTGCTTATAAAGCGCATCAAATAAATCGGATCCGGCAACTCTTTCTGTTAATGGCATGCCCAGTAACTTTGCTATCCAAATAATAGGCATTCCATCTGCAATAACCAGATCGCTATCTACAACAGTCTGAAAAAAGGATGGATCAGATTGGGCGGCTATTAAAAAATTAAGATTTGCTGTGGTCAGAAAGCAGCGTTTCTTATTATTAATATCAGATAGCACAAGAGATTTTGTTTCGGATAAATTTACTGCATCAAAAGGCAGTCCTAAAATGCAAAAGGCATCTCTTGCTAAAATTGAATTATTTAGATGGTTAGCCGTTAATAAATCAGTAGCTCTGTTCCCCTTCTGTATTGCCGTTCTTTGCTGATCTGCAAATAAACCGCTGTCCCTGTTTAGACCTGGTATTGCAACACCCTGCTGTTCCAGTGATAAGGTTGCATCCCCACTCATTCCAGTTATTGCTATATCTTGATTTTCCATCAGTTAAATCACCATGCTATTTGTTTTAATCATTATGTATTCAGGTAAAAATCTTTAACTATTATTCGGGCAGTTTAATATTCGTTTTTTAATAAAACCCTCCTAACTTCCTAACTTCCTTTATATGCAGGAGCCAGTTTCATTTTGTTGAGTTATGCAAAATGCGAGGCTGGTTTATAGAAAGAGCAATCACAATCAAAAGATGTTCATATGACCATTGGTTTTGATCAATAGGCTTGGTATTCAGAGGATTCTAGACGGCCATAATTATTTTATAAGCAGTTTACGTGCCATATTTTTTGGGGAGTTACTTGTTACGATTGTGAGCAGTTGCAGGTGAAAGAGAGTTGTTTGGAATGTGATGCTATATCACGGATGCTGGTGTTATCATTTAATAATTACCGAGCGGGTAGACTCATTGTTGTAAAATATTAGTGAGTATGTGTGGCTACTTGAAACTGGCCGGTTAATCGGATAGGTAATTTTTAATGAGGCATATAGCCTGCAGACTGTGTCATATAACCTGTTTGATGTAGATCTCAGGATTAAAGCGCTGTTAAATATGCTGTATACCAGTCGCATAGCGCACTGTATGTGCCTCTGCACAAAGACCCTCTTTTAAGGGGGTTATTTTCAAGCGATAGCAGGACTTTTGTGTGTGGCGGTATTGGCAGAGTGTTTTTGGAGATGTCGTGGGTTCAAAAAGATGCTGTAGTAGTGTTAATCAGCGTGCAAAATTCTGCATTCTAAAAAATAATTTTGCTAAATCAATCGTATACGCTGATATTATCAAAAAATACCCTAGGGATAATGAGGCGACTAATAACTTGGCCGAACTGCTGGTTACTTACCAGGCCGGCAATAAGCAAAGTATTTTATTTAGGATCATTTGTAAAGAATTGCCTACGGGCTTCCCGTCTAAAGACGAGAAGGAGGCTGTTTCGCAGTGAATATGGCCTCGCCTAGTAAATTGATAAAACAGGTGCTTTGCAGGTTGCAAAAAATGTTAAGAAAACATTTCTTCAATAGAGGAGGCAGACAATATTTTTTCTACCCATAGATCCAGCTGTTCTTTATCGGCTGACCTGATCTGCTGTTCTACCAAGTCAGGCACAGTTCCAAATTTTAAATTGAGCTGTTTTAATAGCGTATTGGCTTCCCCTTCTATTTTGCCTCTAGCTTCCCCTCTAGCTTCTCCTTTCGCTTCTCCTCTAGCTTCTCCTTCTCTTATCCATTGTGGTACACGGTCTGCTAACATGGTTTTTATCTCCAATAAATCGTTAATTTCAGGTTGCGGTTCGTTGTACTGGTCTGCGGGCTGCAATACGCGGTTTATCCAGATACTGAAGCTACGCCTCAGTCCTGCCTGTTCAGGTGTTGCCAGCCATTCTATCAGGTTTGATACAACTTCTGAAATTTCTGCGTTGGTGCTTGAGTTTTCCAGCCTAAAGATGGCTGCAACCAGGTTTTTCAAGGGTGCCAGATCTTCTTTGACGTACTTGCCTTCATCCAGTATCAGGTATTTTAACGAAGGCTGGTACTGTTCCAGTCCGCCGGGCAGGTTGACAATAAGGTCTTTCAATTCGGTGCGGGCATTCCAGCGTTTTTCGCCGTTATAAAGAACTGCGGGGAAAATGGGTGGCAGGCGTTTATCCGGCGGCAGCTGTTTGGTTTTAATCAGATCCTGATAGAGCAGTCCCATGTAGGTCATCAGCCTGACCGCCATGTATTTGTCTATGCTTGATTGGAATTCTATCAGCAGGTAGACATATATCCAGCTTTCTCGGTATTTGACCCGCCAGATCACATCGTCTTCGCGTGACCTCAGATCATCTGAAACATAGCTGCCGGAGACTTTTTCCAGGGTACTGAAATCAAGTTCTTTTACCCAGTCTTCATGAACAAAGCCCTGCAGTAGGTCTTTGACTATTTCAGGCTCTGAGAACAGCAGTTTATAGGCGTGGTCATGGTCTTTTTTCATGGCAGAATGCTAACACAGACTGGCATGAGGGTGACGGATTAAAAGTGAAGTTAATCGGAGTGGGATGTTCGAAGGACTTCTTCATGCTCCAACTGCCCATGCTGGTAGAATTAATCAGTTATCTTGTTTTTTGGGAACTGCACAGCTACTCAGAGTATTTTAAGAAAAGCACTTGTCCCCACTCAAGAGCATGGGAACGAGATATATTTTACTGTGGCATTGAACCTAAATAAATCAGATGATCGCTATGCTCTGCCGTAGTTTCGTCCAGATTTTTCACAAAATTCATGTCCAATTGATTAAGGTTGAAGTGCCCATCATTTGTAAAGAATTGCCTACGGGCTTCGTGTCTAAAGGCGAGAAGGGGCTGTTTCGCAGTGAATATGGCCTCGCCTAGTAAATTGATAAAACAGGTGCTTTGCAGGTTGCAAAAAATGTTAAGAAAACATTTCTTCAATAGAGGAGGCAGACAATATTTTTTCTACCCATAGATCCAGCTGTTCTTTATCGGCTGACCTGATCTGCTGTTCTACCAAGTCAGGCACAGTTCCAAATT
>JALSLW010000045.1 GCA_026988155.1 Methylomonas sp.
CTTATTGATATTGCAATTGATTCAACGCCTAATCAGGACAAGAACGGCAATCCGCTATCCCTAGAAATAGCGGCTGATTATATTTATTTTCCTGAGTATACAAAATTTGGAAGTTTGAGAGTTTTTGAAAGCAAAGTCGGTGTTGTAGAAATTTTAGCTGAATTTAATTCTCTGCACTTCAAAGGTTTTGGTAAGGTGTTGACGCCTGATACTGCTTTTTTAAGCTCAAGTTTAACAGCTCTGCCCGAGCCTGCATCAGCATGGCTGATATGGCTAGGCCTAGTGGGAATGATTGGTATGGCACGGAATAAAAGAAAGGCATAGTTTTTCTTTCCAGTTGCTTCAGTCGCCTATTTTAATCTTTGCATTATGAGTCAGGACTGTGTGCCAAGGGATTTAGAACTTAACTCGGACGGCATTTAGATATAACTGGAGGGGGTACTTATTTGAGGTGGTTTTTGATAACTCACAGCCCAATATCCTCTTTCCACAGTTTAGGATTGGCTTTAATAAAGTTTTGTAGCAATTGGTAGCATTCTAGGCTATCAGTAAATACTAATTCAACGTCTCGACAGCTAAGATAAGCCTCAGGCCCTCGAAAGGTGCGGTTTTCTCCGATAACTACTTTTGGAATGCCATAAAGCAGTATTGCGCCACTGCACATATCGCAAGGTGACAAGGTTGAATATAAGGTGGCTCGACGATAATCCGGTGCGGTCAGCCGGCCACCATTTTCCAGACAATCCATTTCTGCATGTAATATTGCGCTTCCTTTTTGTACCCGTTTATTATGTCCACGGCTAACAATTTGGTTATCAATGACCAAAACAGAGCCAGTGGGGATTCCCCCCTCAGCCATTCCTTTTTTTGCTTCATCAATTGCAGCTTTTAAAAAGGCATCCATGATTTATGATTAAGCAGAAATAAGTTGATTGTTGTGTTTTGTTAGTTTAGTCCGCCAATCTTTAATAGCCAGCCTTTGTCAGCAGGGCATTTTTTTGAATGGACTTTGACCTGAATCCGTGCTGCTGTATTAGATAAAGAATCGGGAAGAGTACCTTTAAAAGCAAAAAAGGTTCCTTTATCTTCACTGGTCACAGGAACAGGGATTTTTTTAGCTGTTACCTCTACTTCACTTGGGTCTTTAATGCCTCTTACCCAAAAGGAAAAGTCAGATTTTGGGTAAACTACGGTTAAGTGCTTGGGGACAATATGATTAATGACGGTTGTTTTACAGCCACCGCCGCTTTTATTGCCACTGCCGCCACCGCCATCATGGCCGCCAGCAGCATATGCACCGGCAGAGAAAAATAATAATGTTGACGCTAATACAGATATTGCGATTGTTGTTTTCATTGAATTCACCTTTATTATAATTTTAGATGGAAGTTCATTATAACCATATTTTTAAATACTAATAAATGATATTGTTTATACTTTATTTTATAGCCGTTTTAGCTCAGTTACTGCTTAAATGAATGCAGGCAGTAAAATGTATTGCAAGATTGAGCTTTTTCAGGTTCTTTTAAGAGAGTGTATAAGTTAATTCACTGACCTTTTTATGTAGCCTGCCTGTTTCTTTTGGAATAAAGCACGAAAGCCGTTCCTATGATGAGCAATAGGCCAATAATGATAAATATGTTGCCAGAATCACTTTCTGCAGTTTTTGTGTAGGGGAATCGGAATTTTGTTAAAACCCCTAAGCCTGAGTCATCAATATCTATAGTAATAGATTTTGCATTTAGCCCCAATAACTGAACTTCTCCGCCGTCAAACGGTTTGTAGTTTTTTGATCTTAATTCTGTAAAATTCGGATAGATAGGTGTTGATGAAAAAACGGCTTTAGAGCCAAGAGCATTTGCTATTTCGGCTTCTAATTGCTCGGTAGTCTTGCCTTTTGTCTGTATCACTATAGGTGCATTATTATCAAGAGTGATGGTGATAGTGCCTCCAGCTGTTTCTAGCTTTAAATCGGAGACGAAATCTCTAATATATTCAACGGCAGCAGTATAGACAAGGTTGATGGAGATATCGACTGATGCGGCTGAAAAACTTTTTCCGGGTATGCTATAGCTTAACGCCTGGTTGGTATAGTCTCGAGTGGTGATTCGGTCAATCGCAAAACTAGCTTTATTGGAAATAAGGAATTCAGCTTTATCTCTGCTAACTTCAGCAATGGCTCCCCGGTCACTGGGTGCTTCGGTTTTGATCGCGGCATTGAGTGACCCTGCTACTTTTTTGGCTACTTCAATAGCCGAGATTGGTTTTTTAGAGTCAGTACCTTTAATAAAAGTTAAGCCATTGGCTTTGTTGAAATTGATACCTTCTTTTTGCCAGGAAACCATCGAAGAAAATGAGGTTTCAATGGATCTTTTAGGAGTGCTTGTTTGTATGAGCAACTGATCAGCCTTTTCTGGATTTGCGTGGCTAATTGATGGAAGCGCCATAATACAGGCAAGGAGTATACTTAAATTAAAGAGTTTTCTAGTTATCATTATTTTATCCTCGGTATATCTTCACAGCCTATCATAGTTAG
>JALSLW010000046.1 GCA_026988155.1 Methylomonas sp.
CCAGGAGGCAATATATATCGCATCAAAATGCCGCTTGCTGTTAGCATGACAAAACCCATGAATGCGATAACATCAACTATAAAATTAAGGTTGGAGCGTTTCATATGTATACCACTACTGATTATATAGCTTTAAGCCTTACATTATTATTGCCAGGAAAATTCATCGAGATATTCCAGAGTAACACAAAGCGGTCGGTCAGACTCGATTTATAATTAGAAATTCAGTTTTTTGTAGAGGATACATAAATTTACTGAGATATAAATAATTTTTCGAGAAAAGAAAGGTATTAAAATCATTTTCATTCGAGTCCGCTCTCCTTGCTTGTGGATGGGGACTAGCTAGAAATAAACATAGCCACAAAAAACATTAGCCCAAAAATTGTAGATGTTAAAGTCATTTTACGGAAATTAGAAAGTTGCCATGCCATGATAAATCCAGATATAAGTAAAAAAAGCAAGCCAACGGCTAAAATAGTTGCATAGACTTTAAAAGTAATACCACCCTTTGCTTTATGCAGCTGAACAAAATGTCTATGCCAACCTGTATTCTTTATTTTCAACTGTGCAATTAGCGGGTTTGCAGTTGGTTCTAAAACGATATCCTTGCTTGAACCTGTCCATTCTAATTGAAATGATTTGCCAATTTTTTTGATTTTAGCTTTTCCCGTTGGCAAAGAGACTTTCTGTTTATTTAGCTCTTCTTCCGCTACATTGACCAGAAAGCTAAGTTCTTCCTGAAGCGGTGTTTTTAGATACAGTTTTTGAACCGTTGTTTCATATTCGCCCTTTACCCCCCAAGTGTAAAAAGCGCCTGTTACAAAAAACATGATTGCAACTGGCAATATAAATAAGGCTATAAGTACGTGTACTTTCATGAGTACAATTCGGCTAATCATTAACTATCCTCCTAAATACACTATTTAAACTGAAATAATAACACTTGAACCTAGAAAAACCAGTTGCGCGTGGAACTATAGCGCAAGATATTGGCGTCACAGTGCTTTAAAAAATCTTAGCTTCACCTTTAGATTAAGCGGGTTATTTTATAGGTTGAAGGCACACATCATTAAGTCGATTTTAGATTCAGTTAGGGAGCTTATTTCTTATTTTGGATTTTATATAATTCAGTTCAAAAAGCTCTCTAACTGTTACTGCTTGAGCTAAATTAGCGCCCGCGACCACCTCCACCGCCCATTCTATTACCTTTGGAGTTCATATTATTGCGCATCCCCATACCGTCACCTCTGCCGGATCGCTCATCAGATAAAGTTAAACCTTGCTCTTTTGCCCGCACGTTCATTCGTTCGTGATTTTCATTACGGATTTGCTCTCTTTCTTCATTAGACCCTGCCGCACGCATTTTTGAGCGGACGTCTGTACGTTCTTGTTCCGTCATAAGTTGACGGCCATAGACCTGTTCCTGTGTTTGTACTTGAGCTCTTTCTTGAGTCATTATTGGGTCAGCTGCCATGACTGGACTTTGATAAAAGAACCAGAGAGGTAGAGCTAAAGTTAATGTCATTATTGGTCGAATATTCATAGTACTCTCCTTGCAAATAGCTTGCATAATTAATATCTAAAAGTCACTGAAATTAATTTTCAGTGACTACTTCTATAAATCGCTAAATTGATTTCAACGACGCCCTTTGTTACCTTTTCTTTTTGAAGAACCACGCTCCGTGGGAGAGTCTACAATTGCATTTGCAACTGACTGATCTAGTTTCAAAGCATCATACACAATGCCCATTGATTCCAGTTTTCTAACAAAAGCTCTCAAATGATTTCGTGATCCTCGTAATAAATTTTCGTAAACATTTTGAATATCTGGTTTATCGGTTAATTCAATAGCTTTTTGGAGATCCAAAATGTCTGTTTCTTCGATTAATATGCCAGTAAGGATAGCCTCCTTAATCGTTATTTCATCACCCGTTTTGCTGTAATAAAACTCTGCAAACTCTTGGTTTATAAATGCACCGCGAGTGTCATCTGAAACGGGGTCTGTCAGCATATATTTGTCCAACAGGCCCTTTACGCTATCCATGTGTTTTTGCTCAGCTGAGGCAATATTGTTAAAAACATTAGTTTCAAAATACTCGCCTAACGTTAGATAAACATCACGTGCAAGCTTTTCTTCTTCTCGCATAAAAAGTAAATTTTCTTGCTCTTCAACCGTTAATTCCTGTACTTGCACATTTCTATTGCCCTTACCTCGTGAAAATTTCCCTTTGTTGGGTCCAGCATAAGAATAACTGCTTACTGATACTATTAGAATAGCTATCAATAGATTTAAGCCTTTCATTTTTTTCTCCAGTTTGTTTTTAAAAATTCTTTATTACTTAGGAACGCGCATGAAATAACTTCGACAACTTCATGATAAAATAGGTGAACATCAATCCACAAAGATTCTAAAAATTGAATAATCCTTATGCTCAGACGATCGAAACTCGGATGCAAGAATTGT
>JALSLW010000047.1 GCA_026988155.1 Methylomonas sp.
TTAATGCGCGTTACCTTAGCAATTGGTTAGTCAGCTTGTGAAGGTTTTTTGCAGGTGCTAATGCCTAAAAATGGGTATAGCGGGCAAAAATTTATTAAAGCGGTTGCTAAAGGTACAATGCCAACAGCTCCCCACCAGTTTTGAGTTGCAGCCCCCCATCCGATAATAGCTATGCCTGCGACAATCCTGAGTATTTTATCAATCCCGCCTACATTTGATTTCATAATGATCTCCTGATGTTCAATTGGAAAGAACAGTATAAACCTAAAAAAATCAGTTGACCGCTAAGTTCAGCTGTAACTTGTTAAATAATATGCTTAAGCAAGTTTTTCTATTCTCACCAGATGGGTGAGACTATTTCGCTTCACGGTTTTGTGAAAAATCTGGACGAAAAATTCTGCAGAATAGCTCTCAATAAGGACTACGGCCATTATTTTTGAGCTATTCTTTGCCTTTTTCGCCCAGATTTCCCACAAAATCCGTGCTCAACTGATTTTTCTAGGATAAATGAGATGAGTTTGCCGTTCAGTGATTATGTTACAAAGTGGGATGTTTTCATTATGTTGGGGCAATCACAAGGGATTGCCCCAGCTAGAGTTAAGGAAGCATAAAGCCTCGGATAGTGAAGAACAAAAAAGCGGCCAATAGTCCAGATAAAGGAACGGTAACAACCCAGGCAGTGGCAATTTTATACAGATGCGAACGTTTAACCAATTCTTGTTTATAGGCTTTGTTAAGGCTTTTGCGTTCTTTGTTTGTTAAAACAGAGCGGTCTTTTTTAGTTTTTAATTCAGCTAATATATTAGCCTTTGTTTCGATTGAAGACTCCTCATAATGTTTTAATAATTGTTCGACTCTTACAGGGTCGGCATGTTCATGATGCTCTCTAATTTTATCAAGTCTTTTTGCATTGCTGGCTTTTAAGTATTCACGCAGAAAGCCAACCCCAAAAATAGCGCCAACGGCAATGTGGGTGGAGCTAACGGGAAGACCCAGTTGGCTGGCGATAATTACCGTAATGGCGGCTGACATGGCCACACAGAAAGCACGCATTTTATCTAGTTCAGTAATTTCACTGCCGACAGTGCGGATAAGCTTAGGCCCGTATAAAGCTAAGCCAATCGATATGCCTAAGGCGCCGACGGCCATCACCCATAACGGAATGCTGGCTTTGACAGCAATGCCAGAATGCAATACTGCATCATTGATGGCAGCAAGAGGTCCGACAGCATTGGCAACATCATTTGCACCATGGGCGAAGCTGAGTAGTGCCGCTGAAAAAATTAAAGGCAAAGTAAAAAGCGTGTTAACACTTGTTTTTGAGTTTTCCAACTTATCAGCCGCTTTTTTAATTAAAGGTTTTACAATAAAAAACACAGCAATAGCAAAGGCAAGTCCAATGCCTCCAGCCATCATAATATCAAGTTTCCATATTTTTTTAAGACCTTTCATTATTAAATAGGTAGAAAAAGCCCAGACCATTAAGGTGATAAGCAGTGGCACAATACGTTTGGCCGCTTCAATTTTATCTTCTTTATAGGTCACTGTTCGTTTGATTAGATACAGGAAAGAGGCTGCAATAATTCCGCCAAATAATGGGGAAATAACCCAGCTGGCCGCAATTTTTCCAAAGACGGGCCAGTTGGCCACACCAAAGCCGCCTGCTGCAATCCCTGCTCCCAGTACGCCGCCAACAATTGAATGCGTAGTCGAAACGGGCGCGTTTAAAGCGGTGGCAATATTCAGCCAGATGGCCGCGGCTAATAATGCAGCCATCATCAGCCAGATAAAGGTATTGGTATCTGTAATGGTTGATGGGTCAATAATGCCTTTTTTAATGGTACTGACAACATCACCGCCTGCGAGTAGTGCCCCAGCTGATTCGAATACTGCTGCGATAACGATTGCACCGAGCAATGAAACTGCCTTTGAGCCAACGGCAGGGCCCACATTATTAGCAACATCATTTGCACCAATATTAAGTGCCATATACGCACCAAAGGCTGCTGCTGTTATCAATATGCGATTTCCAGAATCCGGCATTATAAAGGCTGAGACAAAATACACCACGAGCAAGATAAAAGTAAAAGCAAATAGCGCTCTAAAGAGGTCTTGATTTAAAAGAGAAGGGCTTTGTATATTTTGATTGTCCATTATACTGTTCCAAGCATATTTATGATGGTGCTAATTATGTCAAAAATTACAAATGTATTACAGTAATATTACTGTTTTGTTACAAAAATGGTGTTTTAGTCTTTAGTCTATGGAGATTGTATCTGGAGGGAAATTTAACGACTTGTGCATTAAAAAAAAGATAGTGAAAGGGCGTATCTCAGCAATTATTCCAAAGACAACGGTACTTCTCTGG
>JALSLW010000048.1 GCA_026988155.1 Methylomonas sp.
GCCATGTCGTTTGCAGTAATATGTGCAATATTGTAGCTTGTTCGCTGAATTTTAGCGCTGTAACCTGGTGCAATGACTGTTCGCTGTTCGCTATTAACCGAAGCAATAGCCTGGCTTCCGGCAAAGAACGAAAGTACTAGAAGCATTATCTGTAACGTATTCATTTAGTATACCTTTCCCTAATTATAATTATTAACGAGTTTACTTTTTTGTAAGAGCTAAACTCCTTGAAACAAAAAAATTCCGTTAATAATAAGCCGTCTGAAGTTCAAATTTGATCACAAAAAAGTCTATATTTTCAGCATATACACTTATGGATATAATAAATTCAATTACTTACACTTTTTTTTGAAATATTATTGTGGCAGTCAGTGCAGCCTCTGAAGTACATTTAGAAAAAAAGGGGGGGGGAAACTAATAAATTTCAGCTATTAAATACACAGGTAAAATTAATTTAACAATTTTCTTGGGTATTTAGGAGCGTGGGTTTAATACCGTAACGAGATGCTGGCAAATACTGAAGTACCTTGCGACGGCGCTACACTACCTCCTAAATAATCTATTCTCTCGAAATAATGCTCATCCGTGAGATTTTTGATTGATAACCCCAGCTTATAGTTTTCAATTCTGTATGCAATGGATGCATCCAGGGAGTAATAGCTTTCTGTTTTAAATAGGTGGGCATTGGATACATAAACACCCGATTGAGCATAAATGCCAGCACCAATACTAAAGCCAGCAAAAGGGGCTCCTGTGAATTGGTAATTGCTCCATAGCCTGCCTGAGTGCTGCGGTACACCGGGTAGCTTAGCACCGGCATCTATACTTGGCTGAGAATGTAAAAAGCTGGCCTTTGTATAAGCATAATTTACCAAAATGTTGAACGAGTCATTAATTTTCCAAGTAAAATCCGTTTCAAATCCTTTTGATTTCTGCCTGCCATTTAATGAGGCCATCCTCGGAACCACAGCATTATTTGCTACCAAAACATTTATTCTATCAATTTGATAAATGGCAAGCTGTCCAGTCAGTTGATCTGCAATATCAAACTTTATCCCAGCTTCTAAATGGCTTGATAATTCGGGTTTAGGCTCATCGTTAAAATTGGCAAAGGACTGCCCCCGCATACCTTCGCTATAGTTAAAAAAGACTGAGAGTTCATCAGTCAAATCAAATACGGCGCCCACCCGGGGCAGTAGTTTTAATTTATTGCTTTGACTGGAAAAATTAGCGACTGGTACTGTATTTTTATAGTCAATGCTGACATTCCCTATTCGTACACCCGCGACAAGATGAAACCGGTCATAAATTGAACTTTGAATTTGCAGATAGGCGCCATAAGTAATATTTTTTACAAATAAGTTATTTTTTCTTGCTCCGGGCCTCCTGTATCCAGCAGAAAAAAGAGGGGTGGCCAAGTTTACCCCTTCACCTAAAACAGGTGCAAACTCAAAAAAACCCTGATCATCAATTTCACTATAATCAGCACCCAGCAAAAGTGTATTTTCTGCAATACCCCAGTCAAACCTGGCAATAAGGTTCGCGACAAAGCTGACTTCTTCCTGTTGCTGAAACAATTCTGTATTAACTAACGCCCAGGTAGATGGCAGAATCAAAGGCTGATCTGCCTGAGCACCATCTGCACCAAATATTGCCTGCACTTTTTGGTCAAAATAAGATTGTGTATAGCGAGCTTTCAAAGACATAGTCCAGTTTTCATTAAATGAATGTTCCAGCGTCCCCCATATTCCATAAAAATTGGCATGGCTGGGTTCCATATCCTTTGGACCAATAAATGTTTCCACTGGAATTTCAAAGTTTCCATCAATGGTGCCAACTGCAGGCAGCCCCTGGTAATCAGCTTGCTGCCAACTGGATACCTTGCCTTGCAGGGTAAATGTGGTTTCCTTGTCAATAATAGTTAATGCGGGGTTAATATTAAAGCGTTCCGTATTAATCGTTTCGATATGGCTGTCAGAATTTGTATATTCGCCAGTAAGCCTAAATAAAATATTTTGAGTGATCGGCTGATTCAAGTCGAAATAAGGCTGATAGAATTGATAGGAGCCATACTTCATGCCTACTTCATAATGAGCTAAAGACTGAGGCAATTTAGAAACAATACTTACCAGTCCTCCAGCTGGTGAACCTGAACCTCCACTGTAAAGCAATGCGTTAGGCCCTTTGATAACCTCAATTCGATCAATATTAACCAGACTTTCTCTGTCACCGGGATTATAGTATTGCGTGAATCCATCAAGCAGCTGTTCGGCTTTAAAGCCACGTATCAGCGTTGAATCAAAGCTAGGAGTGATTAATGCATGATCTGTCACTATGCTACTGATATTTTTTAAGCTTTCGCTAATACTCAAACTTTGCTGATCGTCAATTATCGGTCGAACTAAAACCTGTATTGACTGGGGAGTTTGCTTAATATCTGTATCCGTTCTAGTGGAACTGCTACTCTGAGTTACCCAGTAGTTGCCCGGTTTATTGTTAAAAACCGCATCTGTACCCAGCACTGTCATAGGTTTAAGGACTTCAGTCCTAGCAGGGACAACTATTTGTTTGGCTATACGCGTTTTTTGTTCGCTATTTATTGGCTCTTTCTTTGCCACTATTGTTACAGTATTTGTATCAACAAAACGAAAAACGCAGCCACAGCCACTCCCCTGAAGCATTTTTTCCAAAGCAACTTGGTCAGTCATATCACCGAACAAAGCTTTTGACTTGAGCCCTCGAACCATATCACTAGAAAAAATAAGCTCTAAATCAGATTCGATTGCAAATTTAACCAGTGCATTATTCAATGACTGAGATGGAATACTGTAGTGCCGGTTTTTTTCAAATGAAAACGTATTGCCACAAACCAAGAGAGCACCCACAAAAAAAATTAAGGCAATCTTCGAATGGCTATTTTTCAGCGGTGCAAGATACTCCACAAAGGCCCAACCCTGGTTTCTTTTAAATTAAGCGCTTCACAGATAGACGTTAGTACTGTTTCTGGATCATTCAGCGAAAAAACGCCTGTAACCCTAAGTTCTTTTAGTTGACTATCAGATAAAAAAATGCGTCCATTTCGGTATCGTTCCAGCTCCTTAATAAGGTCACTTAGAGGCTGGTCATTAACTACAAGCCGCCGATGCTGCCATGCCGTTTCCTGGTTAAGTTCAACAGCCGTGGGAACCGATAAACTGTTTTTCTGTTGAATATACAGTTGCTGGCCTGTCTGCACAGTAACCGTATCCGATTGACTACTCATCAAATTAACCGCAACAGCATGTTCTTGAACGGTAACTTTAATATTATTTTCAGCAGACCTATAGACTTGAAAAATAGTTCCTAAGGCGCGTACATTTAAGTTATCAACAATAACTTCAAAAGGACGTCGCCTATCTTTTGCAACAGAAAAACGCGCCAACCCATGATGTAAAATAATTTGTCTTTTTGATTTATTATAATCAACTGAAATAGCACTATTAGTATTTAATAATACCTCACTGCCATCAGAAAGCTGGACATTTCGCAGCTCTCCTGTTTGCGTATAGTAATCGCTGGTCAAGCCATCCAATAGATACATCTGTTGCGGTAAAAATAAATTAACTGCAATCAGCCATATTGCTGCAACAGTAAATACCGGTGCCAGCCAATTGAACAACACGCTTTTATTCCGATTTTGTTTAATTGGCTGGACAATATTTATCTCAGCCTCAGGCGCAACGGCCAAAGCCATTTTTTCAAACAGTATTTCTGCTTCTGCAAAAGCTTCAGAATTGGCATGGTCTTGAGCCAGCCAATCGGCAAAAGCACATAGTTCATCTTCATCCATATCATCAGAGCGCAAACGGATCAGCCAATCAATGGCTTGCTGCTTTTGCTGTGATATTGCCTGTTTATTAGATGGCTGAGACATGGGTGGGTGACCGACTAAATAAGTTTATAATGAAGTTGTTATACTATAGAACGTTTGATCATTAAAAATAACTACTCTTTTCAAGGATATAAATAGGATAATTTTCCTAGGAGCCAGTCCAAGAATATAAACCCTTGCGGGAGAATGCCATTTTGAGTCGTACTTTTCGTACAAATGTAAGAATGTGGGAGCATTTGTCGAGTAGGTTTCCATTCTTGAACAGCCTATTAGCTATCAATCCGCATGGCACAATGAGTCATTGCCTGAGATAAAAGTTTATTGACCATGGATTTAGATATTCCCATGCGAGTAGCAATTTCAGAGTACTTAAGACCGTCGATACTGTGCAGGTAAAATGCTGTCCGACTGTTTACCGGCAATTCATCCAGCGCTTTTTTCATCAAGGCCATGCGCTCTTGGCCTAGCAATGCTTTTTCAGGCTCAGCAGACTGGTTCGGTGAAATTTCAAGAGCCACGTCAAATGCCACGTCTGATGAATGCCTTCTTCTGACTACAGCTTTGCGCTGATAATCAATCGCCAAATTTAAGGCGATTCGAAAAGCCAGCGCTCTGGCATTATCTGGCGGACTCTCTTTAACGCGCTTATCCAGTCGCAGATAAGTTTCATGCGTTAAATCAGCTGCTGTTTCGGCACACCTTAAACGGCTAGTCAGAAACCGCAGAAGATCCCTGGCAAGATCTTCATTCCAAAATAATGTAATGTTGGACGATTTTATACGGCTCATTTAAACTAAAATAAATATTTATAAATAATCCCGCCAATAACAACTATTGCAACCACTGCCCAACCAATTATATCCATATATTGCCGTAATTTGCTTTCTAACTTCTCTCCGCCAGCTGCGATTAACATGGCCACAAGAAAAAAACGGGCCCCTCTGCCAATCATAGACGCCAATACAAACGGCACAAAGACCATTTGCAAAGCACCTGCCGCAATAGTGAACACTTTATAGGGTATAGGAGAAAAACCTGCCACAAAAATCGCCCAGAAGCCCCAATCTTTAAACCAGCTTTCCGCCAGTTGATAGTTCTGCCAGTAATGCGAGCCTTGCAACCAGTTTTCTATAGAATCCAGCATAAAAAAACCGATTCCATAGCCTAACATTCCCCCCAGTACGGAAAAAATGGTGGTTAGCAAAGCAAATCTGAATGCCTTGCCCGGCTGGGCTAAAGACATAGGTGCAAGCATCACATCAGGGGGTATGGGGAAAAATGACGACTCAGAGAAACTCAAGGCACACAGATACTTTTCTGCATGCTTATGCTTAGCCCAAGTAAGCGCTTTATCATAAAGGTTTTTAAACATTATTTTTTTCCTGATAAAAAAGGCACAAAACTGACCGGTTCTAATATCTCGTCGTCATAGCCATTTTCTGTTCGAGTGACCTTGTGCAATTGCTGATGCCTAGATCCGACGGGGATTAACATAACACCGCCTATCGCCATCTGTCGCAGCAATGTTTCAGGTATTTCTGCGGGAGCTGCGGAGACCAGGATACCATCAAAAGGAGCCTGTTCTGACCACCCCCAGCCACCATCACTGTATTGATAGCTTACATTTTTTATTTTCAAATCCCATAGATTGTTTTTTGCCGTCTTAAGCAGAGGCGCGATTCTTTCAACAGAATAAATTTTTTCAATCAATGTTGCCAATATGGCTGTTTGATAGCCACAGCCCGTCCCTATTTCCAATACTTTAGATAGTGGGCCATTTTCCAGCAATAGCTCTGTCATTTTAGCAACTATATAAGGCTGAGAAATAGTCTGGTTATGTCCAATAGGCAGTGCGGTGTCTTCATAAGACCGGCTGGCAAGGGCTTCATCTACAAAAATATGCCGGGGTATCTCTCCCATCACAGCTAGTACTTTATTATCCTCTATTCCCTGCTTTATTAACCTGTCAACCATTCGGGCACGTGTTCGGCCTGAAGTCATTCCCCTTCCCTGCAACCGTTCATTCACACCTATTTCCCCTCTGATAGCGACAGCCATTGTGTAATTTCATCTATTTTGTCGTATCGAGTTAAATCCAGCTGTAAAGGGGTAATGGAAACGCAGCCCTTTTTTATTGCAAAAAAATCTGTCCCCGGCCCTGCGTCCTGCTCTTTTCCTGGCGGGCCTACCCAATAGATTTCTCTGCCTCGGGGATCTGAAGATTTAATGACTGATTCAGCCTTATGTCTCTGCCCTAACCGCGTTGACTGATATCCCTTTAATTCAGAAAGTGGCAGATCAGGCACATTAACATTTAGCAAGGTATCTTTAGGCAGCGGGTTCTGTACAATTTTCTTTAATAACACAGCAGCAACCTGTCCTGCCGTTTCAAAATGTTTCGGATCATCTGATGCCAGAGAGATAGCGACAGCAGGCAAGCCTAAAAAACGGCCTTCTGTGGCGGCGGCAACTGTCCCTGAATACAGTACATCATCTCCTAGATTAGCTCCATGATTGATGCCTGCAAATACCATATCAGGCTCACCTTTCAGCAATCCTGTGATAGCTAAATGTACACAGTCTGTCGGTGTGCCATCCACTCTCATAAAACCATTTTCAGATTTATGTGCTCTTAATGGCATTTCCAGAGTTAAAGAATTACTGGCTGCACTACGATTTTTATCGGGAGCAACTACGGAAATATCGGCATACACAGCTAAAGATTCAGCCAATACGGATAAACCAGTAGCCAGGTATCCATCGTCATTGCTTATTAATATGTGCATATAATTTTTAATTGTTTGATAGAACTAATTATGCTTTTCTTAGTCCATGATTTTACACTTAGAAGCTGAATCACAAAAAAACTTAGAAAAATCAGTTTGCTTGAGGCCTTCTAAGTTAAATCATTATAAAACCGAGCATTTTAGCAAATAAAACACTTATCCATTCAGTTATCGTGACAAAAAAAACACTTTCGGCAGAAGATTCTGCTTTATTTAGGCAATCTATAGGTGAAGTTAAAGCGCTAGATAGCAATACTTTAATATTGAAACCTAATAAAAAGCCTAAGCCCTACCCTCAAAATAAAACAGTAGAAACCTTTAAAGGCTTTGAATCATCTGCTTTGGAAGTTGAGCCGCTCTATCAGGAAGACAGCCTTAGTTTTATTGCTCCGGGCCTACAAAAAAACGTATTGAAAAAACTGCGCAAAGGCTATTACGGCTTTGATGCCTCTATTGATTTACATGGCTTAACCAGTCAGGAAGCTAAGCATCAATTATCAAGGTTTTTGCATTTCAGCATAGAAGATGGCTTTCGCTGTGTACATATCATTCATGGCAAGGGCTATGGCTCGTCCAGCAATCAGCCCGTATTGAAAAATGACATCAATATCTGGCTTCGCCAGCATTCGGAGGTACAGGCATTCTGTTCCACGCCATCCAAACACGGAGGAACAGGTGCTGTATTTGTATTATTAAAACTGTCCGCTAAATACGGCGAACAGGAAGACCCCCAGTACTAAGCGATAAAAAACAAAAGGCATCATGCCTATTTTATCCAGCAATTTCAAGAACCAGCCGATTGATAAATAAGCTACAAAAGCAGATAAAACAACCCCTACTGCGATCATATCCCATTGCACGGGCACTGCCGATTTATACAGTTCCAGGCCTTTTACCATACCCGCCAAGGCAATCACAGGAATAGACAGTAAAAAGGAAAAGCGCGCCGCATATTCACGCTTTAGTCCAGTCATTAAACCTGCTGTTATAGTAATGCCTGAGCGAGATGTTCCTGGAATTAGGGCAATCGCCTGAAATAAACCAATAATTACAGCATCTAAAAGCGTTATCGTACTCCGCTGTTCTTTCGCCCTTTTTTCTGCAAACCAAAGTAAAAAAGCAAAGACAATCGTTGCTCCGGCAATAACCATTGGTGACCGAAAAACATTTTCAACCACATCCGGCAGTGTTATTCCCACAATGCCAACAGGTATTGTCCCTAACACAACATACCAGGCTAATTTTGCATCATCAGTCATTCCTTTTCCAGTAACAGATCTGCCCCAAGCCGCTATTATCTGCACCAGGTCTTTACGATAAAAGGCCACAACAGCCGTTAAAGTACCTACGTGAACAGCAACATCAAAGGCGAGCCCCTGATCCTCCCAGCCAGCCAATACAGGAAGTAAAATTAAATGGGCCGAGCTGGAAACGGGCAGAAATTCTGTTAACCCTTGTAAAACAGCAAGAGCAATCGCTTGAATAATATCCATATTTGGTATTTTGGCAGTAGTTATTAAAATGAGGGGTATTTTACCTCATTATGATTTACTATTTTTATAACGCTGGTATTTTATTTTTATATTCTTGTATACTTGACACAGTCACTCATGCTGGGTTGAAAGCGAATTGATTCTCATCAATAGCAAAACGCAACTGTAAAAACCCGAAAAAAAACCAAAGAATAAAAATTAAGGATAATTTTGATTACTATTGATCTTATAGCCGTTTCAATTATATTGACAGGCTCATTACTATTACTGGCAACCAACCGTTTCCCTGCCGATACAGTCCTGCTCGGCGCTTTATGTCTTCTATTGCTAGATGACATATTAACCCCTGCCGAGGCGTTAGCAGGACTATCCAACCCTGGCGTTGCAACTATCGCCATTTTATATGTGGTTGTTTCCGGGCTAAGGGAAACAGGAACAATTACCTGGCTAAGCAATTTATTATTAGGCAAGCCCACGAACCAAACCATTGCCCAGATAAGGCTGCTGTTTCCGGCAGCCGTCACTAGTGCTTTTATCAACAATACCCCAGTGGTTGCCATGTTCACTTCCGCTGTCCAGGACTGGTGCAAACGCAGTGAATTCAAACCATCTCATTTTCTTTTGCCCTTGAGCTATGCATCCATTTTAGGGGGCACTTGTTCATTAATTGGCACTAGCACTAATTTAGTGGTTGACAGCTTAATGCGTCAAGCTGGGTTTTCGGGATTCACCCTGTTTGAACTGGCATCAGTCGGCATTCCCATTACAATTGCTGGCTGCCTATACCTAATTATTGCCAGACCTTACCTGCTAGCTGAAAGACAAGGTTCAGCTGAAAAATTCAATGATTTTCGGGAATACTTAGTTGAAATGCAAGTAAAGCCATACTGTGAACTAGCTGGACAAACCATACAAGACGCAGGATTACGCCATTTACCTGGACTTTTTTTAATTGAAATACTCCGCAATGGCGAACTATTTCCCGCAGTCTCTCCTCACACAGTTATTCAGGAAAATGATCGTCTAGTGTTTGCTGGAGCGGTTGACTCAGTGGTTGAACTAAGACGGATCCGTGGTCTTGTGGTCGCCTCAAATCAAATCTTCAAACTCGAAGGACATGAGCATGAGCGACGTCTATTTGAAGCAGTTATTTCTGCGGAAAGCCCAGTGATCAGACAAAATATCCGCGAAGCGAGATTTCGTCACCGTTACAATGCAGTTATACTTTCTATAGCCCGTAATGGCCAACGGATAGAAGGGAAAATTGGTGACATTCAGCTACAACCCGGTGATACTTTATTGCTAGAAGCTGAGAAAGGTTTTTTATTTAAATTTCGCAATAGCCGTGATTTTTTATTAATCAGTAAACTGGATAATTCCAGCACCATTCGACACAGTCGAGCACCCTGGGCTTTATTCATTATGGTCATGATGATCATATTAATGATTACAGGTATCATTAATATTCTGCAAACCGTAGTCCTGGCAGCCATTGCCATGTTACTGACTGGCTGTTTAAATATTGAAGATGCCCGTCGCAGCATCGACTATAAGGTTTTGCTCGTTATAGCCTTCGCCTATGGCTTGGGCACCGCTGTTCAGAAAGTTGGCTTAGCAGATATAATTGCTCAACAAGCTTTATTGCTTTCTGGCGGTGATGCCTGGTTAATGCTAGTGCTGGTTTACATTACAACCGCCGTATTAACAGAAACCATAACAAATAATGCAGCAGCTATCATTATGTTTCCCATAGCTATCAGTGCTGCAAATGCTTTGGACGTTAACATTCCCCCTTTTGCAGTTGCTGTTATGATTGCCGCTTCTGCAAGCTTCGTTACCCCAATTGGCTACCAAACCAACCTGATGGTATTTGGCCCAGGCGGCTACCGTTTTATAGACTATGTAAAATTAGGCCTACCTCTTAGCCTTATTGTAGCCTGCATAGCCTTATGGATAATCCCTTTAGTCTGGCCTTTTTAAATCAATCAGTTAACACTGAGGAAATAATCCATACATTAAACAAGCCGCATTAACCTGCTAATATTGATAATTATATGTTACCCACATACAATGCAAATGGATTGGATCATCAAACTGCTGACCGAAGACTCAGTAGCACACACCCTATTAATCATCAGCCTAGTCATTTCTGCAGGACTGGCATTTGGTGAAATACCTCTCTTTAAAATTAAACTGGGCATTGCCGGCGTACTCTTTTCAGGCTTAGCATTTGGCCATTTTGGCATGACCATTGACGGCCATATCATGCATTTTCTTCGTGAATTTGGCCTTATACTATTTGTTTATGCCATTGGCCTTCAGGTCGGTCCCGGCTTTGTCAATTCGTTTATGCAAAATGGCATAAAACTAAATTTTATGGCCGCCAGCATTGTTATTCTCGGCGCTGTTATTACCGTTCTCATCAGCCATTTCGGAGGGATTGAAATTCCTGTTGCTGTCGGTTTATTTTCTGGAGCAACAACCAATACACCCTCCCTGGCGGCATCGCAGGAAATATTGGGCAGTATTGAATCAATTGACAGTGAAACTTTAAAGCACCCGGGACTTGGGTATGCCGTCGCCTACCCATTTGGCATCATTGGCATCATTTTGACTATGCTGCTCACTAAATTCTTTTTTAAAGTTAATGTAGACCTAGCTGCAGACGAATTTAAAAAAACTCAAAAAGAAAATGCCAGCCAGCCAATCTGGATAGATTTAAAAATTGAAAATACCAACCTTAATGGATTAACAATAGATGAAATACATTTCATCGAATCTTTAGATGTGGTGGCTACGCGTATACTTCACGATGGCCAAGTTCAGATTGTTAACAATTTAACCCAACTAAACACAGGTGACAGTATTCGGTTTGTAGGTGAAAAAAAGAAACTTGATGAACTAAAAGTGCTTATCGGTCCAGAATCTGAATTCAATTTAAAAGATATTTCATCGAACCTTTTATACAGCAAGCGCTTTGTTGTCACAAACAAAGAAGCCATCGGAAAAACAGTTGGGGAGCTGCGAACTTTCTATGGCGTATCTATTCCCAGAATACAGCGTCCAGAAGTTGAATTGACACCCAATGGATCGGTACATATTCAATTTGGCGATGAACTTCATGTTGTTGGTACCAAAGAATCATTAAAAAAAGTTGAACAGATTGTTGGCAATTCGCTGGAAAAGATGAACCATCCGCAAATCGTTCCTATCTTTATTGGCATTACCTTAGGTGTTATTCTGGGAAGCTGGCCTTTCTTTGTACCCGGCATACCCTCTGCAATTAAGCTCGGACTGGCTGGCGGGCCCTTAATCGTGGCCATTCTCCTTAGTCGAGTAGGAAATTGGGGCACCATGACCTGGCATCTGCCAAAAAGCTCCAATATCATTTTAAAAGATATAGGCATTGTGCTGTTCTTAGCCTGTGTGGGCTTGCATTCAGGAGATCAGTTTATCAATACACTGGTTAATGGTGATGGGTTTTACTGGATGGCCTGCGCCATTTTAATAACTCTATTGCCATTATTGATTGTGGCATTTGTTGCCAAAGGCATCTACAAGATGAACTTTCTCTCTGTTTGCGGGCTATTGGCTGGCAGCATGACCGATCCGCCAGCCCTGGCTTTTGCCAATAGTTTCAGCAGTTCATCGGCTGTATCTATTTCTTATGCAACGGTTTACCCACTGGTAATGATACTCAGAATCATCTCAACACAGCTTATTATTTTACTTTTTATATGAATTGTATTTTAGTTTCTATTGTATGGGCTAAGTACCCAGGTAAAATTAATCTAATAGTTTTACGCAGGATTTTTTTTCATTTTATCCCCTAAATAAATAGGCGCATAGCGAGCTACGTAACTATTTATTTAGGGGATAAAATGGTAAAAAAGACAAGTAAAAGGTTAAATTAATTTTACTTGGGTACTTAAGCACTTTCACCGTGGCTCTTTCCCATGTAGGTAAATGGTGGCGGCAATAACTGCTGCCGGTGCAACCACTATATTAAATATAGGTATTGATAGCCCGATAACAGTCAGCCCGCCAAAACTTAGTACACTAAACCTTCTTGCCTTTGCCTGTTCTTTTTGCTGTGAAAACAGAATCCCATTATTTTCCTGAGGATAAGCCATAAATTCCAGCCCCATCCCCCATGCGCTAAACAGCGCCCATAAAAAAGGGGCAATCAGATTGATACCTGGAATAGCAAACAACAGTAGCAACGGCAGCATTCGACTGACTAAATAAATCATTCGCTTTATCTCTGCCAGAACCACCTGTAAATTTTTTTGTCCTGCAGCAGTGCTCGGATCCCCGGAAATCAGCTCTGCTGTTTTTGCTGCCAATTGGCTATAGAATGGCGAAGCTATTAAATTAGCTAAAAGTGTAAAAGAAAAAAAACATACGGCTGAAAAACTGATAACAAATAATGGCCATATGATCCATTCCAGCCAAGATAGCCAGGCTGGAATAAACTGCGTTACTAAATCTGAAATATAGAAATAGCCTAAAGCAAAAGCAGTACTATATAAAACTAAATTTATAACGATGGGAATGAGCAAATACTTGCGCAACTCTGTCTTTCCCAGTAGCTTTAGTCCCTGCAGCAAACAATTGACCGCATAGGCAGGGTTGTCTTTTAAATCTATCACTGCAAACTCCTTACTCCATTTTCTGCTGGCTCAAGTACTGCACCCTTCTCTGTTACTATCACGGTAATTAAATTTGCAGGTGTAATATCAAAAACAGGGTTCCAGGCTGTAATTAAAGATTCATTATTGATATAGCATTCGGGTAATAGTTCATCTTGACTACGCTGTTCTATTTCAATGTCTTCCCCAGATTCTATTGTAAAATCAATGGTTGAAACAGGAGCGACAACCATCATTTTAACACTGTGCTGTTTGGCCAATATAGCTAAAGAATAAGTCCCGATTTTATTGGCAACATCACCGTTAGCCGCAATTCTGTCCGCACCTACGACAATCCAGTCCAACTCGCCAGACTTCATCAGCCAGGCGGCAGCGGAATCAGCAACCAATGTTGCAGCAATACCATCTTGTGCCAACTCCCAAACCGTTAATCGCGCCCCCTGCAGCCATGGTCTAGTTTCTCCTGCATAAACTTTAGCCACTCCCCTTTTATGAGCAGTTCTGATCACACCCAAAGCAGTGCCATATCCACCAGTTGCCAATGCACCCGCATTACAATGCGTCATTACTGTTTGTGCATCTCCTATCAGATCCGCACCTATCTCCCCCATAGTCTGATTAGCTATAATGTCTTCAGCATGAATTTGTATTGCGGCCTGTTTAATACCCTGAATTGGGTTGCCTGTCTGTTTATCCAGTACTCGCTGCATATAATCCAATGCCCAATATAGATTTACTGCAGTAGGGCGTGAATTTTCAAGCTGCTGAATATCTCCTGCTACTTTACTTTCCCAATCCGCCTCAGACTCCGAATAATGTCGCATAACAGATAATGCCACCCCGTAAGCAGCCGCAATACCTATGGCGGGCGCACCTCTAACTCGCATACTTCTAATAGCTCTTGCCACGCCCATTACATCGCTGTATTCCTCAAATATAATTTTTTCAGGCAAAGCTCGCTGATCTAATATTTTGAGGCTATTGCCCGTCCACTCAAGCGCCCGAACTTTCAATTCATTCTTCATATTCATTTTTTTTCACATAACTTTATATATGGTTATAATCCCATTTGGGAAAGAGCTTCTTTAAAAAAATTCCCCTCTCCCTTTTCCAAAGAAGGGTGCTATTAAAGCCACAATTAGGAACCAATCAATGAAAGTAGACATACTCATCCAAGCTCGCTGGATTATACCTGTTGAAGAAGATTCAGCAACCTATGAAAACCACGCATTGGTGATTAATCACGGCAAAATCATTGATTTACTCCCTGGCAAACTTGCTGAAAAAAAATATCAGGCGCATGCCGTCGAAAAACTTCATAGCCATGCTTTAATGCCCGGATTAATCAATAGCCATACTCATGCCAGCATGACTTTAATGCGCGGAATAGCAGATGATTTGCATTTGATGGACTGGCTGCAAAACCATATCTGGCCCATGGAACAAAAATGGATGAGCGAGGCCTTTGTACGGGACGGAACGGATTTAGCTATTGCAGAAATGATTAGAGGCGGCACTACCTGCTTTAATGATATGTATTTCTTTCCTGACATTGTCGCTCAGCAAGCGATTCAGCATGGCATACGTGCCAGTGTCGGATTAATTATCATTGATTTTCCTACCGTCTGGGCAGAAAACAGTGAATCCTATATAGAAAAAGGCTTAGCATTAAATAGCCAGTTACGCAATGAACCTTTAATAACCACGCCATTTGCTCCGCATGCACCCTATACAGTTTCTGATGAACCTCTAATTAGAGCTCGCATCTTTGCAGACGAACTTGAGCTGCAAATGCACATGCACCTTCACGAAACCTCGCATGAAGTGCAGGAGCAACAGCAAAAAACCGGTCAGACGCCAATACAGCGCTTACATGCACTAGGCCTTCTCAGTCCATCTTTTATGGCAGTACATATGACCCAATTATCAGATGAAGACATCAAACTTATTGCAAAAACAGGTACCCACATTATCCATTGTCCAGAGTCCAATCTTAAGCTTGCCAGTGGCTTTTGCCCCATTGCTAAATGTATCGCTGCAGGTATTAATGTTGCTCTAGGTACTGACGGTGCCGCCAGCAATAATGACTTGGACATGCTTGGAGAGATGCGTACTGCAGCTCTATTAGCAAAAGGCGTTTCTGGAGATGCCAGTGCTGTTCCCGCCATAACAGCACTTAAAATGGCAACCATTAACGGTGCCAAAGCATTAGGAATTGACAATATAACAGGCTCTTTATCAGCAGGAAAACAGGCGGATGTAATTGCAGTAGACTTAGATCAGTTAGAAACTCAGCCTCTATATGACCCTATCTCTCAAATTGTTTATGCTACTGGTCGACAGCAGGTAACAGATGTCTGGGTTGCCGGAAAACGGCTATTAAAACAAAGGAATCTAACAACTGTTGATGCTGAAGCTTTAAAGATAAAAGTTACAGAGTGGCAGAAACGACTAAAATAATTGTAGGGGCTGCCTCCTATAGCCACCTAATACACAGTAGTATTTGATCCTTGAAAAATCGTTTGTATTCACTGTAGATTCTTATAGGATTAAAAAAGGACAGTCTCTCAAAACATTTTCCCTACCAGATATTAAATATTTGCAAAAAGAATCATTCATAAAAAAGGGAACTTCAAGTTCCCTTTTCTTGCCATTAAAATTGTATTTTACTTATGCAATCTTACGACGGCCAAAGCCAACCAAAGCTATCATGCCTGAACCCATAAACCAAATGGCGGCAGGCGCCGGAACAGGGCTAGCTCCAGTATCTACAGTAGAAATAGTTGCAACGTATGTACTTATTGCATCAGTTGCCCCGCCTAGTGCTACTGAATAAACAGCATCAGATATTGCGGTAAAACTGAAATATACCGATTTTTCCCCAATGCCTGATGCCGGTGCAAGCATTAAAGGGGTATTAACTACATCTAAAGAGTCATCAAATATAACCATTGATAAAGCATCAAAGTTATCTATGACAGGCAAAAAAACAGTACCTATATCAGTAAGAGTAGCCAAATATTCAACACCTGCTTCAACCTGAAAGGTTTCGTAGACTGATAGTGTACCTTGAGCAGATAAAGTACCCGGTACTGTACCC
>JALSLW010000049.1 GCA_026988155.1 Methylomonas sp.
GGATATGACGACCCTATCCACAGGCAGAGATTATATTTGGCACTCTGGCTGGCAAATGTATTTGCAGCAGCCGCTTTTAGGCAGAGGCTTCAATATGTTTCATTGGCTATTCCCTCAATTCAGACACATTGATTCGCCGGATATTGGTCAGTTTGCACATAATGATTATCTGCAGTTTCTGATTGAACTGGGGCCCATTGGACTGCTATTATTTATGGGCTTTATTATTGCCTTTTTAAAATCAGGCTGGCGACTTTACGTTAATGAGACAGATAAAGATCAAAAGTTAATGACTTTGGGACTAATAACTCCCTGTATAGCGGTTCTAATCCACTCCCTGTTTACCTTCAACCTTTATCAGCCTGCCCCTCTGCTATTAATGGGGCTATATATGGGGGTTTTAGCGCAAAGGCTTGATCAGTTAAAATTACAGCCGAGCATATTATTCGTACCTAAAAAAATAAAGCTATTAACGAAAACCGGCTACATTGGCATCCTGAGTTCTGCTTCGTTACTGCTTATTTACTTTATTTTCATCGAGTCTCTGACGCTTTATAAGGTCTACCAGTCACACCCAAACAATTTGATTGCTTTAGAAAATGCAATACAGTCATCAGGCCTACTGCCTTTTAAAGAAGAATATGTAGCAACACAGGCCAATCTATATGTTGAGCTGCTGTCCAAAGATAGCCATATGTTTACAGAGAAAGGAAAGCGGCAGTTAATTGAAAAAGGAAAAGCGGCTGTTGAAGAAGCAATCAGAAAAAATCCTTTGCGTGACTTAAACTATACCAATAAAGCGCATTTATATTTATTTGATAGCTCAGAAAATTCGAATCATTTTAACGAGATTATGAACGCATATTCTGAAGCGGTTAAATTAGACCCATTCAATATGCAAACCAGACTGCACTTTGCCGATGCTTTAATGAAATTCAATAAGAGGCAGGAGGCCATTAACATACTAAATAACGGACTCGGCCGAACTTATGTTAGCAATTATAAAAATGGAATTCTATACTTACAGACTCTGCTGGCTTTAGTTGCTGCAGCCAACAATCAGCCCGCCATTAACAATATTAAACAGCAGCTCGATATATTAATGGATAAAAAAGGCAAAGGCGGACGCTTTACTTTGCAAAGCTATTGATGTTCTGGTTCTAAGCAATTTCAGCCAGAGAGCCAAGATCTATCATTTTATAGGAAGTCTTAAGATACAGTAGGCATAAAAAAACCCGAAAACCTAGTGTTAATTAGGTGTTCCGGGTCTTTATTGTTTCTTGTGAAACTTGAATTTGGTGGAGGCGGCGGGAATTGAACCCGCGTCCGCAAGCACTCCGCCCAAAGGTCTACATGCTTATCTCGCTCTTTTGATTTAACCGATACCTACCCGTCGAGCCAAGAAAAGTATCAGCGATTTCGATTGGATTTAACGTTTTGGACTCCGAACTAAGTCCTAGCGCGATCTTATGTGAGATGACTTCTGAATGTCCCAAGGGACTCTACACGCATAAGCACATATAGTCAGAAGAGTGGTGCAGGGTTTAAGCTGCTAGAGCCACTGAGTAGTTTTCGTCATTTGCGAATACTTTAAGTTCAGTAGGTTTTATGTGGTGTACTGTCCACAGCATGCACTCAAGGTTTTGCTACCCACGTCGAAGCCAAGTCGCCCCCAAGAACTTGTATTATACAAGCTAATCAATGGACTGTCATATCTATAAAAAGTTTCATAAAGAAATAATTTTTTTCTCTTATGCCTAAACTGTAGAAAACGCCAATACTCATATGTTTTTTTAGCTGGCACCTTGCATTATATAGTTTAAATACTATGCTGAACCATAGGCTATTATCCTAAAAAAATCAGCTGACCGCCAAGTTCAGCTGTATCGTGTGAAGTAATATGCTTAAGCAGGTTTTTTAGTTCTCGCCAGATGGCTGAGACTATTTTTCTTTATAGTGTTGTGAAGAGTCTGAGCTGATTGATTTATTATTCAACAAATAATTAATACCGCCAAGGGAAATGAAAAATAAAATAACGCCTACAGGTAAAGAAATAATCATGCAAGACGGGGACTTTATTGTTTCTAAAACGGATATCAAGGGCCGTCTAACTTATTGCAACCAAATATTTATTGAGTTTTCCGGCTATTCCGAACAGGAATTATTAGGCCAGCAGCATAATATTGTTCGCCACCCGGACATGCCCCGCTCTGTGTTTAATTTACTGTGGCAGACCATTAAAGCTGGCGAAGAATTTTTTGGCTATGTAAAAAACATTTCTAGAGATGGCTCCTTTTATTGGGTGTTTGCCAATATCACACCTAGTGTTGAAGCAGGCACTGGTTCAGAAGAAATTCATGGCTACTTTTCTGTTAGGCGCAAGCCCGAACCCGAAAAAATAAAAATCATTGAATCGATTTATAAAGATATGCTGGCAGCCGAACAGTTGGCTAGCACCAGTGATGCCATAAAAGCAGGCACCAAGGTATTAACTGACATTATCAACCCTACAGGAAAAGAATATCGTGAATTCATTCTTTCGCTTTAATAGCAACAATACTGTCTGGCTGCTTTTTACCACACTGGCTGGGTCAACACTGTATTCCATATTGCTGGCAGGGTTTGATTTTTTTCTTTTAATGCCTATTTTTGTAGCTTTGATTTTTATATTTTTTTATTATAGGCAGTCAAAAATAGAAGTTAAAATTATTGGTTCTCTTTATCACCTGGCTTCACAGATCAAAAAAGGCAGACTTGAATATCGCATTACAAATATTCCCAAACAGGCCGAACTGCATGATGTAGCCTGGAACTTCAACGATGCATTAGATCAAATGGAGATCTATATTCGTGAAGTTTCCACTTGCTTTCAATCTGCGCAAAACAAGCAGTTCTATCGAAACACACAGTCTCAGGGCAGTAAAGGCTTATTTTCTGAAGGTTTAACCAAAATTGATGATTCTCTTGCTGTTATGAAAGACAGCCATTTTACCAATATACGGGATGAGCTGTTTTCTCAGCTGGGCCAGATGAAAACAGAAAACCTGCTTACCAGCCTGCACCGTACAGAGGACGATTTACATACTATTACTGAGCAAATGACTCAAGTGGAATCCATTTCCAGCCAGGCATCAAATATTGCTATTGAAAGTAAAGCATCTTTAGGTTCAGTCATTAGTAAACTGACTCAGATTATAGAGAAAATTGATGAAATGAAGGGTTCATCAACCGAGTTAAATAACAGCAGCAATGAAATCATGAATGTTACCTCTTTAATTGCCAAAATTGCTGATCAGACAAATTTGCTGGCTCTAAACGCAGCCATTGAAGCGGCAAGAGCCGGTGAACATGGCAGGGGGTTCGCTGTGGTTGCCGATGAAGTGAGAACTTTGGCAGAAAATACAAAAAATGCGACTGAGCAAATCAACAAAACTATTGCCAAGTTTTCTCAGGCAACAAAAACTATTGTTGATGATACAGAAAGCATGGCAAATATGACCGATGAATCGAAAATTGCAATTAGCGAATTTGAAAACAATATTTCTGAAGTCAGCAATATATCCATAGATACCTATAATAAAGTCACATATACACAAATGGTTGCTGAAATTGCTTTGGCCAAAGTTCATCAAATTATTTTTGTACAGCAAGGCTATCGCATGGTTGAGACAGGGAGCGATTCTGAAGCGGCGGCTGCAGTTAATGTTTCTCACACGGAATGCACTGTTGGACAATGGCTAAAAAATGGCAAGGGTGCCGAGCATTATAGCCACTTGCCCAGCTATAAAAAAATAGATTTACCGCATGAAGTTTTACATAAATGCATGTTAATGGTGCTTCAGCATATTGATGAACCATGGCAAACATCCCCTGACATTCAAAACCAAATCGTGGATAATTTTAAAGGCATTGAGGACAATAATAATGAAGTAACTAAACTTTTAGCCGGCCTTATTGATGAAAAGCAAAAGTTTGAAGGTGGCGGCACCCGTGATGAGACAGATGGCGAAATAGATTTATTTTGATCGTTTTGCTAAATGGGCTGTCGCCAGAAACAGCCCTACAGTATGTTGTTATTATTATTATTATTATTTTTTTCTTATATAAAATATCTGCACTCCATCTTCTTTTAAGAATTCAACAATTTTATGACCTACCTGGTCAGTGTATACACCAATATCTAAATGGGCGGCTGGGTCTGTTGCAATAATCCTGATAACATCACCTGGCTCGCTCTCCATTAGCCCCTTTTTTAAACGCAGTAAAGGCAAAGGGCAGTTCAAACCGCTAGCATCAATTTCCAAATCAAATTCGATCATATTTATTTAAGTTTACTCAACCATCTTTTCTTAAGAACGGCTTATAATAGCATCCTCAAAAGCATTCGAGAATTTAAAGATAAGCAATGGATTATTTCCCCCTCTTTTTAAAACTGACAGACCGGCCTTGCCTGGTTATTGGTGCTGGTGACATTGCAGCCCGAAAAATTGATTTGCTTGCAAGAGCAAATGCAAAAATCACTGTTATTGCAAACGAAATCAGTCCTATCGTTGCAAATATGCAAGACACTCATAAACTATCCATTAAGCAGAAATCATTTGAAAAATCCGATATAGATGGCTTTCAATTAGTTATTTCCGCCACTGATAATTCCGCCACCAATCAGTTAGTTGCCAAAACAGCAACTGATCTTAACATTCTGGTCAATGTTGTTGATAATCCTGCACTTTGCAGTTTTATATTTCCAGCCATTATCGACCGCTCACCCATTATTGCAGCCGTTTCTTCAGGCGGTGCTGCCCCTGTTTTAGCCCGTTTGCTGCGAGCTAAAATTGAAAGCCTTATTCCGCCAGCATTTGGCCAGCTTGCCTATGTAGCGGCAAAATTCAGAAGTCAGGTTAAACAGCAAATAAAAACGCCTTCTCAGCGACGTATTTTTTGGGAGAATGTCTTACAGGGAAAAATTGCTGAGCTAATTTTTTCGGGGAAACAGCAAGAGGCTGAGAAACAGCTTAAAGAACTCATTGTCAATACTGAAAACAAGGCTAAAACAGGTGAAGTTTATCTCGTTGGCGCTGGCCCTGGTGATCCGGATTTACTGACCTTTCGTGCATTAAGGCTAATGCAGCAGGCCGATGTTGTAGTTTATGACCGCTTGGTCTCGGCTGAAATTCTTGACTTAACCCGACGGGATTCAGAGAAAATTTACGTTGGCAAACAGCGTAAAAATCATAGCCTGCCTCAGGAGTCTATTAATGAATTATTACTGAGCTTAGCAAAAAAAGGGAAACGCGTTGTTCGCTTAAAAGGCGGTGACCCTTTTATTTTTGGGCGTGGCGGAGAAGAGATTGAAGCGCTGCTGGAAGAAAATATTGATTTTCAAATTGTGCCCGGCATTACCGCAGCCTCTGGCTGCTCAACCTATGCAGGCATTCCTCTAACTCATAGAGAACATGCCCAGTCCTGCACTTTTGTCACCGGCCACCTTAAAGACGGTTCTAGCGACCTAAATTGGCAGCAGTTAGTCGCACCTAATCAAACTATTGTATTTTATATGGGGCTTTCGGGCCTGGCAAAAATTTGTCAGTCTCTAATTCATCATGGCTGTTCCAAAAACCATCCTATCGCAATTATTCAGCAAGGTACCACACCTAATCAGCGCGTGATTACCGGAACACTTGAATCGCTGCCTCAGACTGTGATAAACGCACATATCAAGGCACCTACACTTATTATTGTAGGAACAGTCGTTACCTTGCATGATAAATTAAACTGGTTTAATACAGATTCTTAATCTATCTTTAAATCATGCATAGACTAAAAATTTTATTATTTATCACTCTCACCTGTTTTTTATCTGCATGTGACCAAACACCCAAACCGCAAAAAACATTTTTACTGGCTAACAGCCTGTTTTCGGCCACGCTCTCTGAAAACTTTGCCTTGCTGGGAACAACCGAAGGTTTTGGTGAGCTGTGGGAGATAAAAGGTAAACCCTCGCTTATCCATAAATGGAAACATACCGATGAAAATAACGGTATTATTGCCAGCGATATTTCACCTAATGAAGAATTTGCCATCACAGCTGAAAAAAATTCTATTGCCTGGTGGCGCATTTCAGATGGCACACTTTTATCTGTATGGAACTTAGAAAATATCAATTCTGTCAAAATTTCTCCTGACGGCCAATTTGCTTTGGTTGGGCTTGCAGATAAAGCAATCTACCTGGCATTGCAATATGGCAAGACACTTTATGCCTTTGCACATGATGATAAGGTATTGGCTGTAGATATTTCTAACAGCGGAAAGTACGCATTAACGGGATCAGAAGACCAGACTGCCAAACTTTGGGAGCTGGCAGGCGGCCAATTGAAGCATACTTGGCAGCACCCTAATAAACTTTCGACTGTTGCTTTAAGCAAGGACGATAAGTACGCTTTAACTAATGCCGCTTTAAGCCAGACGCGTTTATGGAAAATTTCAAACGGCAAGCTGCATAAAAAAATCGGCCCAAAACTCATCACTTTATCTGCTGCAGAGTTTTCTAAAAACAGTAAATATTTACTGACCGGCCATACCACACAGCGGATTGATCTTTGGAACGTAAAATCAGGTAAGTTAATTAAATTTTGGAGACCTAAAAAAGAAGCTAACTGGCGTCCAACAGCTGCTACGATAATGTCGATGCACTTTACACCCAATAATAAAAAGTTTTATAGCATAGCTACCAATGGCTTCCTGCAAAAATGGAAAAAATAATAATAATTCAGTTAATATTCAGGCTGCTCATTGATAATGTAACTGTATTTGATAGAATAGCAGGACAAATTAAATTTGGACTGTTTTTGAAAACAAACTAAAATTTGTTAGATCTTTATTCAAATCGGCTGGCTTATCTTCTTAACGAAAAATGCTAGTTATTTTTTATCACAAAGAGAGAGAGAGAGAGAAATGAAAAAAACATTAAGTGCATTAGCAGGCGTTGCCTTAATCGCTTTAAGTGGACAAGCTTTAGCAGCTGGCGACGAAATGAAAGTTGGCAAGAAAATTTATGACCGCGCTTTCGGCCGTGGCTGTGGCGCTTGTCACGACATTGCTTCTAACCCTCAGTTAGCTGAATTAATTAAATCTGGAGACCTTGATAAAGCAAGCTTTTCAGACACCTTGAAAAATGGTAAAAATGGCATGCCAAAAGCAATGGCGGCAATCATGGCTGTTGGCCCTGTTAAAAAAGCTGGTTACAGTGAAGATGAAGCAATTGACGCAGTTTACAAATTCCTAAGCAAGTAATTATTGCTTAAGATTTAGTTTTCTGAATCAAAAAAAGCCACTTCCTAGGAAGTGGCTTTTTTTATGCCTAAAATAAACTTCCTTTAAAATAATGCAGAGGAAATAAATAATCGGCTATCAACTTATTTACGCCCTAAAACCACTGTCTTTTTAGGCTTATGATGGGTCAGATGATAATGTTTTCTTACCCAAAAACCCGCTATAGCGGCAACCATTAAACCGCACGACGTTAAGGTAAGATAAATCAACCGTTTTAATTGAGAAACTTCCTGCATTAATGCATGGTTCGCTTGATTTTCAATGCTATTTTTTTCAGGCGATGAATAGGTTTTCAAAACCTTTACATCATTTTTCAAATCCTGAATAGTCCCTAAAGAATCTGCCGTGCTCCCTTTGCGTATACTGCTTTCCAATGCCCTTAGCTTACTCTCGATTGAACCGCTAATTAAGCCAACCAGCTGACCCTTTAAAACATTAATTTCTTCGGACAATACAGGATTCTGTATGGCATAGAGTTTAGGAGCAACTTGATTATTAGCCTTTAAGGTATCTAACATATCCTCCTCAGGAATCAGCATAAACCCTAAAACGAAAACCACAACCATTAACGATGCAGCAAATAACAGCAAAAATCTGTTTGCCTTGACCAGCCCCTGATGAGGAATATTTTGCAGAACGACAATGTCACGCCTATTTTCGGCATTAACGCATTCCGGCTTTATTTTACGCATAATATTACACTCATTTTTTTTATTATTCCCAATCTAGGGTTTGTAATAAACACATAATTTTCATTATACAAGTTAACCTAAACTATAGCCATGAAGAATCACAAATGATAATCACTTTCATTTATTAAACAGCAGGAGCCTAGGCAATTCACAATTACTTCTTTCGGGCTGCAATTCTCATTCTCAATGCATTAAGCTTAATAAACCCTTCTGCATCTTTTTGATTGTAAGCACCTTCATCATTTTCAAAAGTTGCAATACTTTCATCAAACAGACTATCTGTTTTAGATTCCCTGCCGACAATGGTAATACTGCCTTTATACAGTTTGACTCTTACGGTTCCATTAACAGTAAGCTGCGAATGGTCAATCATTGTCTGCAGCATTTCACGTTCCGGACTCCACCAGTAACCGTTATAAATCAAAGTAGCATAACGTGGCATTAATTCATCTTTCAAATGCGTTACTTCCCTATCCAGGGTCAAAGATTCCATTGCCCGGTGCGCTTTTAACATAATGGTTCCGGCCGGCGTTTCATAACAGCCTCTGGATTTCATGCCAACATATCTATTTTCAACAATATCTGAACGGCCAACTCCATTTTCACCGCCAATTTTATTCAGCTTTTCCATTACCTCATTAGGCGTATGAGGCACACCATCTATCGCAATAATATCCCCCTTTAGATAGCTCAATTCTATATATGTGGCCTGATCAGGAGCATTTTCAGGGGACACCGTCCAACGCCACATGCTTTCTTCCGGTTCTGCCCAAGGGTCTTCCAGAATATCGCCTTCATAAGAGATATGCAAGGAATTGGCATCCATTGAATAAGGTGATTTCTTACCTTTTTTATTTTCAACGGCAATGCCATGCTTTTCAGCATAATCAAGCAATGACTGACGGGAGTTTAAATCCCATTCGCGCCAAGGCGCAATAATATGAATATCAGGACGCAAGGCATAAGCTCCCAATTCAAAACGCACCTGATCATTGCCTTTACCCGTTGCACCATGAGATATGGCCTGTGCACCGGTTTCATTGGCAATTTCTATAAGGCGCTTGGAGATCAAAGGCCTGGCAATAGATGTGCCCAGCAAATATTCTCCTTCATAAATGGCATTTGCACGAAACATAGGAAAAACGAAATCCCTGGCAAATTCTTCGCGCATATCTTCAATGTAGATTTCTTTAATGCCTATAGCTTCCGCTTTTGCCCTTGCCGGTTCAACCTCCTCACCTTGTCCAATATCAGCAGTAAAGGTAACTACTTCACAGGAGTATACATCTTCCAGCCATTTTAAGATTACAGAGGTATCCAATCCGCCTGAATAGGCAAGTACAACTTTATTGATTTTCGACATAGCGCCCTAAGTATTTATAGAAATTGTAGGTGTAATTATACCGAATTTTATTTGTTTATTTTAATATCTTTATCATTGCACACCCGCGAACTTTTCCAGGCAAAGCCCTTACCAAAAAGGCAAACCACACTTCGGAAGTTATTAAATCCTCGCTTCTAAGCCACAAAATCAATAATAACCCGTCGATTTTGTGCCCTCCCCTTTGGAAATCGATTGCTTTTAGCTGGCCGACTTTCCCCATATGCTTTAACAGTAAGCCTTTCTTCCTGCATGCCTTGCCCGATCAAATAACGTTTAACCTCAGCGCCTCTCCTTTTTGAAATAGAAAGATTGTTAGCTCGCTTACCTTTACTGTCTGTGTGACTTTTAATTAGCAAACGGGAATTGGACATAAATTCTTTTGCATAACGGGCGATCAGGTTCAATCGCCGTTTTTCATTTTGAGTTAACTTAATATTTCCTTTTCTATAATAGAATGCGGTCAAGGTCTCAGGCCCAAATATACTAAGCAGCACTCTTTTATGGTCATCAGACGCTGTATACATTCCGTTCTTTATACTGATTTTGCTTTTTGCAACACCAAAACTTTTTAATTTAGCGGCAATGGCTTTTGCTCTGTTTGAAAACCATTTTTTATCCTGTTTCCCCGATATAGCCGTATCACTGACAATTGTAACGCGTGCACCCTTGACTTGTTTTACATATTCCGCAGTATCTTTTAGCTGAGTTAATGCCACTGTGTTTAGCATTTGACTGCGAGGCTTAAAAAACAGGCTTTTTTCCAATATCTCCTTAATGCCACTGGGCAAAAAGTTTTTCCGGCATTCCTCAAATTGCTGATAGCTTTTAAAAAAGTTAATAGCTGAAACCGAAACATGCGTTTCAGGCAATAGACCTGAAACAGAAGACCTAATATAGCTAAATGTCGGTGACAAACCATTTAAAAGGGCATCTAGCATCTCTTCAGCCGTTTTCCCATAAACGCTTAATCGGGGAATTTGCTGAATATCAGCAGTTTTATCAAGGTAAACCAAATAATATTTTGCCTCTGATGATGTGTGCACCCATGATGGAGTATCTATGGAAAGGGTTGCTTTAACAATTTCGGGCTTAAACCTTTCTTCCCTAACAGAAAAACGAAGCAATCGGCCGGTATCGTGCGTAAAGTCTGCAGTCCCATATAAAGGTATGCTTTGCTTTAATTGACAGGATGATGCGGATTTTGCTACTTTCCATTGTGCTGTCAGCAAGGGGACTGCAAAATTATCTGCAAAGGCCACTGAACTGGAAAGTAAAACAGCCATTAACCCTGCTTTTAAAACCATCATGTTTTTAACCTACTATTCTTTTATCTATAATAGGATAGCGGCCACAGCCTGATTTTTTTTAATTTTTCTAGATAAAATCATTAACAGCAGCCAAAAACTCAGCTGGCTTATCAATATGCAGCCAGTGATTGGCCTCTTTTATAGTTAATATTTTTGCAGTGGGAAAGCTTTTTTTAATGGCATCAGTTTCGTTATAAGTTGAATTCCCCCCCATAATAAAAAGCACTTTGCCCAAATAAGGCTGCATCTGCTCAACAGATGGAAAAGCAATAATATTGTCAGCTGTCTGATAAAAATAATCTAAATTAATCCGCCAGCTATATTCACCGTTATTTAATTGTAGATTTTGCAATAAAAACTGGCGATAAGATAATTCGGCAATAGAGGCGGATAGCAAATCATCAGCCTGTTTTCTGTTAGAGATCTGCTCTAAAGGAAGCTGTTTTAAAGCATTAATCGTATTGTTAAAACTATGCTGATAACTGACTGGAGAAATATCTGCTACGATCAAATGATCGACTCTTTCTGGCTCGCTTAAAGCAAACCACATAGCTACCTTACCTCCCATGCTGTGACCCAAGATATTGGCTGTTTTAAGTTTATGCTCATCCATAAAGGCTTTTAAATCCTCTGCCATTGTTGGATAATCCATTTCTGAAACATGGGGCGATAGTCCATGGTTTCTCATATCAATCACATAAACATGGCTTTGTTCTGCCAGTTTTCTGGCTATCTGGCGCCAATTGCGGGAAGAAGCAAAAAAACCATGTAATATTATTAATGGTTTTTTCGTCGCATCGCCAAACTCTTCAAAAGCTAATTTAACAGTCTTCATGCGAAACTGAAACCGGCACCAATAAGGCCGCCAAAAACACCGCCCCAAACAACTAGCCAGCCTAAATGCTGCCGAATAATATCTTGCACCATCTCTTTGACTAACTTTGGTGTCAGTTCATTTAGCCGTTTATCAATAACCGTTTCCACTTTAGTGATAATATCCTCACCGATTTTATGTGCATCAAGACTTTGCTCCAGAGCTTCATTAAACCGGTCTGATTCAGCCATTTCAATTAAAGTCAGTTTCATTTTTTCGGTAAACGGTTCTTTTAAAGGGATTAATGCTTCTTCTCCTCCCATCATCTGCAGCATACCGCCAAACGATGATTCCATTATTGAAGAAACCAGCCCTTCAAATATCTTATCATAATCAACCGCTTGCATTAATGGTTCTATATTGAGCACTTTACCGCCCTGCTTTTCTTCGCTATGAATAAATTGTTCAATATTTTCAGCAGTAAAAAATTGATTCATCATTAAGTCTTTAATGGATGTTTTAAACTCTTCAAAGCGGTTGGGAATCACACCAGAACCATATAACAAAGGTACTTTTTCAAAAAGCATATGGATTGCAATCCAGTTTGTTACTGCACCAGAAAGAGCAAAAAAACCGATTGATTTTACTAACTCAGACTGTACTGGGCAAAGATAGCCAGTAGCGATAATGGCAAGCGCAATAAAGTTAGTGAAGAAGCTTTTATTAAATATTTTTTTCATTTTCCCAGTGAATGATAAATAAAGAGGTTTCATTTGGATTGCTCCTCAATCCCCCATTGTACATAGATATAGCAGTGTCGTATTGGGAGGGAGGAAGAATTGTGCTGTATTATATAATGATGTGGCTGACAAAATTAAACATATTGCCCTGCACACCAGCCAGATGACCAGGCCCATTGAAAGTTATACCCGCCCAGCCAGCCTGTTACATCCAATACCTCCCCAATAAAATATAAGCCTGCTACTGTTTGGCTCTGCATGGTTTTAGATGAAATTTCAGAGCAGTCTACCCCTCCTAATGTCACTTCGGCAGTTCTATAGCCTTCCGTACCATTTGGCTTAATTGTCCAGCTTTGTGTTTTTTGCACCACTTGTTCAATCTGCTTGTTTGAAATATCTTGCAGCGAACACACCAGTATTTTTTGCCCTATTAAAACATCAATTAAACGCTTAGGCAGGTATTCAGCCAAAATAGTTTTTAGCTGCATTTTTACTTTATTTTTTCGTTTTTCCAACAGTATTTGGCTAACATTTAGTTCAGGCAGGAAATTAACAATTATTTTCTCTCCTGCGTTCCAATAAGATGAAATTTGCAAAATAGCAGGGCCACTCAAGCCTCTATGAGTAAATAATACATTTTCTTTAAAATTTTGCCGCTGATTGCTCACCACGCAAGGTACAGCGATACCTGACAAAGGTGAATACTGTTCTTTATCACCGGGCTGCAGGGTGAAAGGCACTAAACCTGCACTAACAGGCAGTACATTGATATTAAACTGTTCAGCCAATTGATAGCCAAATGCAGTTGCGCCCATTTTAGGGATAGATAAACCGCCAGTCGCTACTACAATTGACTGACATTGAATACTGTCTTTATCGGTATTTAATAGAAACCCATTATCAGCCAATTTCTCTATATTCTGAACTGAACAATTAAGACGAATGGCAGCATTAGCTTTTATGCATTCAGCTAACAGCATATTTAAAATATCTTTTGCACTGTCATTACAAAACAGCTGGCCATGACTGCGCTCATGAAAAGGAATATTATATTGACCAATTAAGGCCAGAAAGTCCCATTGAGTGTATCGGCTTAATGCTGATTTACAAAAATGCGGGTTTTGGGAAATATAATTTTCAGCTTCAATTGAATAATTAGTGAAATTACAGCGCCCTCCTCCAGACATCAGAATTTTTTTGCCTGCTTTATTGGCATGGTCTAATACTAAAACGCTTCGCCCCCGCTTTCCGGCCTCTATTGCACACATTAAACCTGATGCACCGGCACCAATAACGACCACGTCTGCTTTTTGCATTTAATTATCTTGCCAACTTAAAAAATATAACAGAATGAAATATTTTTTGATTAACTTCAAGCAATCTTTTTTAAATTGAAACAGATTAGGAGGATATGGGACGTATTATCCTAAATAAATCAGTTAAGCATGGATTTTGTGGGAAATCTGGGCAAAAAAGGCAAAGAATAACTCGAAGATAATGGCCGTAATCCTTATCGAGAGTTATTCTGCAGTAGTTTTGTCCAGATTTTTCACAAAACCGTGAAGCGAAATACACTCACCCATTTAGTGAATAGTGAAAAACTGGATTATACAATTTATTTAACAAGTTACAGTTAAACTAAGCGCTCAACTGATTTATTTAGGATTATGTAAGGGAAGACAGCACCACCTTGACCGTCATCCCCGAGGGCTTTTAGCGCGGACCTATTCATGTAAAAAAAAATAGTATCCTGCTATGAAAACACAGGAATGACGGGGTGTGCGGTTGCATTTTTAAAATGGCGGAAGCTTATATGCAATAAAATACACCTTTATTTAACTGACTTCTTGCGAGAGAAAAAGCCAAGAGCACTGATGCCAAAAATCATTAAAGGAAAAGCTCCAGGCAGAGGAACGGCTGAAACATACCCAAGATAGGTGTAGTCACCATAACTTGCAACATCATAAACAATCCCAACCGGTGCTGTTCCTCCACTGAACGAAATCTGGCCATTATCCAGGAATAGCTGTAAATCAAGCTCTTGCTTACCGGTTAAACGCAACGCCCAGTCAAGACCTGTTACTTGGCCCGAATCAAACCATAGATCCAATTTTGAAGTTGAATCAATAGCTAGCCTGTCTATAGATAGTCCATCTGTTTTGCCAAATTCTTGAGTAAACGAAAAAACACTCGATGATGCCAGATCAACATTCCCTATTTCTAAATCAATAAAAGCATTCAACGCAGCGCCAGTACTCAGACTAACAGTGTTGCTGACAACGTCTCCAGCAACAAGTGTCATATCTGCATTGCCACGGACAGTCAAATTCTCTAGATTAACATATCCGCCATTCCGGTTAACTTGAACCTGAGACTCCACATTATTCTCTGCGACAATTAAGCTGCCAGTCAAAGTCCCTGCATTCAAGTTTAAGGTACTGTCTTCTATATCCGTTCTGATAGCGGCTATATCTGCATTGAGATTGAGCGTTGATTTACCCGATATATCAAGAATCGAATCCAAGTTCTGCACGCTGTCTATATTCAGCGTAGAACCAGAATATATCTGGACAAGATGACTAGCACTGTCCCCAGCACCAAGTGTTAAACTTGAGTTATTATCGAGCCTCAAATCAAGGAGCGCAAGATGCCCGCCATTTCGGTTGATTTTGAGAGCGGAACTTAGAGATAGCCTATCAGATGTAAATGTACCCGCATTCAGGTTCCAGGTACTGTTTCCAGACACGTAGGCAAATCCACTTTTCATGTTCGCATTGACATTCAAGGTCGATTTTCCTCCTACAAAAAGACTGTTGCCAACATTTACGGCGGCATTGACGTTCAGAACTGATTCATCAAACACATTGATATAGCCTGCAATATTGCCAGTAGCATTAAGCGTAACCACCCCTTTTTCCACACGCAAATCTCCAGTCAGTTTAAGAGCAGAATCAGCAGTAAAGGCCGAACCGTTTAATGCGCTGACAGTTCCTCTGATATTATCTATGCCGTCATAGTCGTAATTGACATTGTCGTTCAGCATTAGGATTCCTATATCCAACGAAGCAGCATGTCCGCGGTTTATAACTGAGCCGGCACCTGTCACTGAAAATTGGTGCACCTTCAAGTTTGCATTAAGGTTCAGAGCTGATTTATCGAGCAGAACTCTAAAACTCATATCCTGCTCACTGTCTACATTCAGTGTAGCGCCATCCTTCAAGCTGACTGAATTGCTGACGCTGTCCCTGGCACCTAGCGTCATATTCGTTCCTCCACTGATAGCCAGATTTCTAAGGCTAACATGCCCGCCTTTTTGGTTTACTTGGGATGCCACACCGTCTAATTTTTGCAGATCCAAACTACCCGTCACCCCTCCTGCCTTCAGGTTTAAGGTGCTGCCATGCACATAGATAGTTTTGGCGACCGTATCCGCATTAATAGTCAGTGCTGACCCGCTGCCCGCAAAGATCTCTTTAAAATTAGAATTGGCATTAAGCTTA
>JALSLW010000050.1 GCA_026988155.1 Methylomonas sp.
ATTCGGGCTGTTCAGCAAAAAGCTATTTGCAATAGCGGAATTCATCTCAAAGGGTAAACCGGGCTTGTCCAACAAACGGTTCAGATTGTGGCTCGCTTCGCGATCACAATCTAACCTTATTCGTTAGTGCGAAAAGATCAATTTGTGCGCTATTTATGTTTTCTTCAGCACCTATTGATAAATCAGCGCCCAACAGCTTCTTTCAATTAACCTAAAAAAATCAGTAGAGCACGGATTTTGTGGGAAATCTGGGCAAAAAAGGCAAAGAATAGCTCGAAGATAATGGCCGTAGTCCTTATCGAGAGTTATTCTGCAGAATTTTTTGTCCAGATTTTTCACAAAACCGTGAAGCGAAATACACTCACCCATCTGGTGAATAGTGAAAAACTGGATTAAACAGTTTATTTAATAAGTTACAGCTAAACTAAGCGTTCAACTGATTTATTTAGGATTAAAAATTATCCTCTAAAAATTCATCAAACCAGGTCTTTGCCCGGTTGATATTTGAAGAAACGCAAGGCGAATCCTGCTGTGGTGCTGAACCTTTAATATAGGGGTATAACAGCGCACCTTTACACGATTCATTTGCAAGCAACCCGTTTTCAGGATCAATCAGTCTCATTTCAATATTATCCGGTGGCATTAAAGTAACCGGCTGGGTAGAAACCTTTCTCATTAAGGCAGTCCAAAGCTGCAACGCACCTGTTGCACCGGTTAAGCCTGTTGGTTTATTATCATCGCGCCCAACCCAGACAACCGATAGATAATCCCCGCTATAGCCTGCAAACCAGCTGTCTCTCAATTTATTAGTTGTTCCCGTTTTGCCTACCAAACCAAAGTTTTTGGGAATAAATAAATATGCCGATTTACCAGTTCCTTCATCCATCACTTCCTGCAATATTTTATTGGTAATATAGGTTGCGGCCGGGTCTACGGCCTGCCTTATCATATAGGGGTAACTTTGCAGCCGCTCTCCCTCGGCATCAATAACCGCCCGTATTGAGCGTAAAGGAGTAGAAAAGCCATCCCCAGCTAAAGTCTGATACATCTGTGTCACTTCTAGCGGTGTCAAAGGTGATGCGCCTAATAATAAAGAAGGAAATAAAGCGACGGGTCTGCTCACGCCTAAGCTTCTTAATGTTTTTGCTATTCTGGCAACCCCTATATCCATCCCTATATGCACTGTTGCCAAATTGTAGGAGTGAGCTAAAGCAGTATGGAATTCAACCTCACCATGCTCTTTTTTTCCGTAGTTATTTGGTCGCCAAAGCTTTCCCTTTTTACCTTTAACCTCAATAAAAGTATCACTTACCTTTGTTGTTATGGTGTATTTATCTGGATATTCCAATGCAGTTAAATAAACAGCAGGTTTAATCAGCGATCCTATCGGCCTGACGGCATCTAATGCTCTGTTAAACCCGACGCCTCTTGGGTCTCGCCCACCTGCCATGGCAACAATTTCCCCACCATCTCGGCGTGTCACTATTACCGCTGTTTCCAGCTGACTGCTGCGTGGTCTTTTTTCTAAATACTTTAATTTTCTAGTAATTGTTTTTTCAAGTGTATTCTGTATTTGAGTATCCAGGGTGGTAAAAATTCTCATACCCTCCGAGGTTAAATCATCTTCCCTGTATTCCTGTCTTAATTGTCTTTTGACCAGGTCTAAAAAACCAGGATATCGATTAACGGAACGATGGGTACGAGAAATAACGCTTAACTTTTGCTGTTTTGCTTCAATCATCTGCTTTTTAGTGATATGCCCCTGCTGATGCATCTCTTCCAAGACTAAGTTACGACGTTTAATCGAGCGCTCAGGGTGTCTTCTTGGGTCATAATATGAAGGCCCCCTTACCAAGGCAACTAAACTGGCAACATCCTTTAAAGGCAGGTTTTTCAACGGGCGCCCAAAATAAAACTCACTGGCTAACCCAAACCCATGAACAGAACGGGCACCGTCTTGCCCCAAATATATTTCATTTAGGTAGGCTTCCAATATCTCATCTTTTTCAAACCGAAATTCTAATATTAAAGCCATAAAGGCTTCATTAACTTTTCGCCACAGACTTTTTTCCGAAGTGAGGTAAAAGTTTTTTACCAATTGCTGAGTTATGGTACTGCCACCTTGAACGACGCCTCCGGCACGAAGATTTGCCCACAAGGCCCTGGCAATCGCTTTAATAGACAGGCCATAATGATGATAAAAGTTACGGTCTTCCGTAGCCATCAACCCCTGAATTAGAGTATCGGGAGTATTTTCTAGCTTTATCAATATTCGATCTTCTTTTCTAGTTGGATAAAAACTGCCAATTTGAACAGGATCCATCCTGACTATCGGCAATATTTTTGATGTTGATAAATCAATAATTTTAGCAATTGAAGTCTCAGAAAATTTCACTCTCAGCAAACGGCTTTCTTCCTGCCTATCCCAGAAGTTAAAAGTCCTGGTTTTCAAATTGATTACTCGGCCCTTTTTGTAATACGTGCCCTCTGAAGCTAGATGATAGTCTTGTCTATAATGCAAGTGCTGCAATAAATCTTCAAATTCATTCTGTGTCTGCTGATAGCCGCTATATAACTCAACTGGCGTAGCATAAACTCTGGCGGGGATTGACCATCGACGGCCTTCAAACTGTTTACGGACAGTATAATCTAGATAGCCTAGATAACAGCAAAGAACAAAGCTAAAAAAAACAAAAGAATACAGCAGCATTCTTTTGAACCAGTGCATTGGAGATTTGGTGACTTTTTTCTTTTTTACTGACGGTTTCTTGTTTTTTTTAGGCATTAGTTAATTTGCTGTTCCCTTTAATAAAGGATTAGGACTGATTATATGTAAACTCATCATGATAAATGAGAGCTGAATGAAATCAATTTTAAGGAATGAAACTATGACTTGAAGAGAATGATGAAAAGTGCTTTTCTTTATACCCCACACCGGGAAAAGAGTATAAATATGTTTTATTCACAGCCACTTTCATTTGATCTTTTATTATTTTCACCTTTCTCCTGAGCAGGCTTGCCAAGCACAAGGTTTCTAATAGAAATTGATTTTTCAGGCAATAAAGTGGTTTCAGGCTTGCCAAAAACATAGCCTTGTCCAAAATCTATTCCAATCTCCTTTAACTTACTAATAGTCTCTGGCGTTTCCACAAACTCCGCAATAGTCTTCTTACCTAATTTTGCAGCAATTTCAGTCATTGATTTCACCAAAAGCTGATCTGTTTCATCATTAAGTAAATTCCTAATAAATTGCCCATCAATTTTCACAAAATCTACTGGAAATATTTTTAGATAATTGAATGAGCAGAAACCTGCGCCAAAATCATCTAAAGCAAACTGACAGCCTAATGCACGAATCTTCATTATCAGCTCGCGGGTCTGCTCAAAATTATCGACTGCCGCTGTTTCTGTTATTTCAAAGGTCAACCGTTTTGCCTCAATCCAAGTAAGCTCCAGCTTGTCTTTTATTGCCGGCAGCAAAGAGTCGTCCTGAAAGGCTACACTGGAAAGGTTAATGGCTAATGAAATATGTGACATTTCAGCAGGAAGTTCTGCAAGATAATCGATAGCCTCATTGACTACCCACAAATCAATACTATGAATTAACCCCATCCTTTCCGCAACAGGAATAAAATCACTTGAATTAATGACCTCCTGGTCCCTGCCTCTCATTCTGGTTAGCACTTCAAAATGAGAAATATTTCCTGTTTTCAAATCAACAACCGGCTGAAAAACCAGAAAAAACTTTTCCTCCATCAGTGCCTTTTTAATTAAGGGTACCAAATATATGTCTCGTCGCCTCTGTTGTACAGAATTATCATTTTCGTTGTACTCCCACACTATATTTCGACCATTTTCCTTAGCCATATTGCATGCCTGCCGTGCACGGGATGTCAATTCGCTAGGGTGATAAATTGCTGTTGTGGTGTTAACTCCGGAGATTCCAATTGATACTGAAATGCTATAGCAGATATCCGTGGTAAAAAAACGAGTATCATAAATGGTTTTCCGAATTTTCTCTGCAAACTGCTTTGTCTCTTTCGCAGACCGGTTTTCTAAAAAAATGCAAAATTCATCAGAACCGATACGAGCTAGCAGACCTTCTTTATTTGCCAGTTTTCTAATAACAGAAACAACATCAACTAACAGTCTATCGCCTATCTCAAAGCCCTCAAGTTCATTAATCAGACTAAACCGATCAATATCAATAAAAAGCAATGCTCCATCCTGCTTCAGCAGGTTGCTGCGATTAAGAATCAAGCGCAGCTTACGCTCAAAGTTTTCACGATTCAATAGGCTTGTCAGCTCATCATGAACAACTAGATACTTCAATTTGGCATCAACAACTTTCCTTTCGGCCAGTTCATTGATTAAACGCTCTTCCTGCTGATGTCTAAGAAAGCGTTCATGCTTCATCATTAACTGGAATTCTAAAACAATTAAAAACTCTGAATAATTAATAGGCAGAGATATGGAATAATTCAAATAAGTACTATCTAGATCAGCTTTGTACTCATCAATATTATTTTTACTGTTTGACCTGAGAATTATAAAGGGTATGACATGTCCATTCTCATTGCTCGCCAATGTGGTGCACATATTGGAAACTTGGCATTGCGGCAGGCTTTCATTCACAATAATGAGACCAACCTGTTCAGGCTGACTGTAGTAGGGTCTCAATATTTCATAAACTTTAGCGCCATCATTAGCTATTCGTATATTTTCAAAGCCCTGCTTTTTAAGATAAGCATACATTTCTACTGCTAAACGCTCACCATGCTCTGCAATGATGATAAGCTTATTCTTTAAATTTTCACAAACAACCATAGAGCAACCCAAACTTAATCAATTCTTATTATTTTTTCCTCTTTTCCAAAAAACAGGCTACCCTTGAAATTATATCTATTAACGTCTACAGTTAACTTGTTATATATTTTCTAGAAAATTCTTCCAACTATATACGGTTTTTAATTTTTTGTCATTTATGTTAAACACTTCCCATCAAGATTTATTGGTATCCGACCTTTTTAAAGGCGATATACAGCTGGCCTCCCCCCCCAATATTTATTTTGAGCTGCAGAAAATAATTGAAAACCCTGTAAAAACCGTTGCCGATGCAGCATATGTTATTGAAAAAGATGCAGGCCTATCAATTAGGCTGTTAAAATTAGTAAACAGTGCCTTTTATGGTTTTCCATCAAAAATTGCCTCAATTGACCGTGCAATAAATCTTATTGGTACCAAAGAACTGCAAAATATCACCTTGGCTACTGTCGTTATTGACCGGTTTTCTGACTTGCCCAGCAGTCTTATTTCTATGCATGATTTCTGGGCCAAAAACCTTCGATGTGCATTGATAGCTCAAGGCATTGATCAGTTTCTAGATAAACAGTTCTCAGATTCAATTTTTGCCTGTGGCATATTGCATAATATTGGCCAGCTAGTTTTCTTTCTCAAAATACCTGAATTGGCTAAAGAAGTTAACTTAATGCTATTGGCTGATGAAAGTTCAACAGGAATAGATGAAATTGCATTTGAACAGGAAATTATTGGCTTTGATCATTATGAAGCAGGGGCGACTCTTACTAAATTATGGAAACTTCCTGACATTATTACAGAAAGCATCAGACTGCACACCAGCCCCGATAGCACAGAAAACTATCATGAAATTGCTTCCATCCTAAGGCTTGCTGACAGCTACAGTAAACTTGATGATATTTTTAGTGATGCAATAAACCATGATTTGAATATTCCAGCATCAGACATGAGCGTGATCATTGACCATGCTTATGATCAATTTGATGATATTTTTAAAGTTTTTTATCCCGGCTAATATTTGCAAACCTTTTATCTATGTTACATGGCCTTGGTCTGTCTAATTGAAAGCATTATTTAAAAAATAGCTAATCGCTGGCAATACTTTTGACTGCAGCTTTTACCATTGGCTGCGATAATTCTGATAATTATCCTGCTTAATCAGCACCAAATCATTATTGATACCGAGCCAATAAATATCTGGTAAATTGTAGCCATTAAAGCGATTGGCTTTAATCAGACTATAAGCCCCTACATTTAAGAATACTAACCTATCCCCTACTTTAAGCGGTGAGCTAAATTGATATTCACCAAAAATATCGCCCGCCAGACAGCTAGATCCAACCAATAAACAGGAATATTCACCCTGACTGTCTGCTTCAAATAATTCAGGGCTTTTCTGATATTCAAACACCTCAGGATTATGATTAACAGAGGTATCCATTACCGCAATATTTTTTCCGTCAGAGATAAAGCAGTCAATAACACTGCTGACCAAATAGCCTGCATTACCTACAATCGCTTTGCCCGGTTCGATATAAACCTCAAGTGCATATTGCGCCTTTAACTTCGTTACAAGATTTATAAAAGGCTGGTGATTTCCTATTTGATGATAAAGATAGCCCCCTCCTAAGTTTATCCATTTAAACTGAGTTAACTGATCACCCAGCTTTTGCTCTAATAGTCTGACCGTATTTTCCAAGGCCTGGTAATCAGTGTTGGAAAAAACCGTGTGAAAATGCAAGCCTTCAATATTTTCAGTTAACCTTGGCAAACGGTCTAACGCAACCCCAAGCTTAGAATAGGGTCTGCACGGGTCAAACCTTAGATCATTTGAATAAGAGAGCTTAGGGTTTACTCTTAACCCTAGGGAAGCCTCATTTATAGCCTTTCTTTGCAGGCGCTGACACTGGTTATTCGAATTAAAGGTTATATGACTGCAAAGCGCAGCAATTTCTTTAAATTCATTTTCCTTAAGCCCTGGTGTTGTAATATGAATAGCGCCTGTATCCGCTAAAATTTCTTTTGCAAGCTTAGCTTCAAATAATGAGCTGGCCGACAGGCCATCCAAATGCTCTTTTGCCATTTTTAGAACGCGCTCAAGAGGCAAGGCTTTTATAGAATATAGAGCTAGACAGCCTGATTTTTTTTTTAAATTGGCTATTTCTTTTAAATTATCAGCCAGTACTTTTTCATCAAATACAAATGCCGGTGTTGATTTTAGGCTGGCTTTGAGTCCGTTAAAGTCCATTTTGTTTAAAACGATAGCAATTTTCCTCAGTTATAATAGTATCCATATAAACATCATGTTTTTCCATAATCACTTTTTCGCATATCTGTGCCTCATAGCAAACAGCTGTTAATTCTGTGTCAGCCCTGACTTCCTGCAACAACCTATCATAATAGCCGGCACCATTGCCTAGCCTCCCACCCTCTCGGTCAAAAGCAACACCAGGAACCATTACTAAATCCAATTCTTCAGGTGGAATTTCCTTTCCTTTCTCCCCCCATCTATCTTTGTGTGGCTCTAAAATATTCCAAGTCCCTGGGGAAAGCTCAGAAAGCTCCTCCAGCAGCCACAGGCCAAGTTTAGGCAGCCCACTCTGATCTCTTGTACAGTAGGGAATAACAATTTTTTTAGACCCATTAAGTGTCGCCGACACTGACTTTAATGTTCTGACCTCTGAACGGCAATGCAGATACCACAATATGGTTTCTGCCTGCTGATAGGCTGATTGAGCTATAAATCTACTGCAGATAATATGACTCAACTGATCTTTGTTTGGCTGTGCATTTCGTGCATCATATGCCAAGCGACGCTGCTGCTGTTTCAGGCTCATGCATTTATTTACAAAAGAACGGGGAATGAATAGATATGGACTCAGGTTACAAAGCCGCAATAATCGCTTCACCCATTTCAATAGTTCCGGCTTTAGAATCAGGGTTTAAATCAGGCGTTACATATTCACTCGCTTCGACCACCTTTTCTACTGCAGTTTTAATTCTTTTGGCGGCTTCCGTCTCTCCCAAATGATTTAGCATCATCACCCCAGCCATAATAACCGCCGTCGGGTTTGCAATATTTTTTCCTGCAATATCAGGCGCACTGCCATGCACAGCTTCAAACAAAGCAGCATCTGCACCAATATTGGCACCGGGAATCAATCCTAAACCGCCTACCAGACCTGCTGTTAAGTCAGATAAAATATCGCCAAACATATTGGTCGTTACAATCACGTCAAACTGGCTAGGATCCATAATCATATGCATGCAGGTTGCATCGACAATTCTTTCATTAAATTCAATTTCAGGATATTTTTTAGCGACTTCTTTGGCAGTGTCTAAAAACAGGCCTGAAGTGAATTTCAAAATATTGGCTTTATGACATGCCGTTACTTTTTTACGGCCATTTTCTTTAGCATATTTAAAAGCATATTCTACAATACGCTCAGAACCTTCTTTAGTGATAACGGCTAAACTTTCAGCCACATCCCTCTTTCTAGTCAAATAATGTTCAAGGCCCATATACAGACCTTCAGTATTTTCTCTGACAACCACAATATCAACATCATCAAACTTAGTTTGGGCGCCTTTCCATGTTTTTGCCGGACGTATATTGGCATATAAATCATATTTTTGACGCAAAGCCACATTAATGCTTCTAAAACCGCCACCCACTGGCGTGGTTAAAGGGCCTTTAAAAGCTATTCTATTTTTATCAATAGATGCTAATGTTTCATCTGGAAGCGGCGTTCCATGCTTATCAAAAGCGGCCATTCCGGCATCAGCTTCCTCCCAGTTTATTTTTACACCTGCCGCATCAATAATTTTAACAGCAACATCCATGATAGAAGGTCCGATGCCATCACCCTTAATTAAGGTAACATTATGCATTTTAATTGTCTCCAAAGCTTTAAGATGATTTGAATGATACACAAATTCATATATTTTTGCTGAATCGAGTACACTTAATCTATAATCATACAAAAAATATTAAAGAACTTAACTCTAGAGACGACTATGGAAAAATCATTCATCTTACACATGCTAACCACTGCAAAAAACTTGAGCCCGTTCGACGTTAACATGGCTCTAGATGCCGGCTGGGTTTCTGCTGTTCCCTATACAAATGTTGAAGCTAGCGAAGTAAAAGACCTAGTTCAAGATGTTATCTTTTCCCGCAGTGCTAAAGCACTTAAAAGAACTGCAATATTCATTGGCGGCAGAGATACTAAACAGGCGACAGATATGCTGAAAACAGCTAAAAATGCTATGTTTTCACCTTTTGAAGTGTCTGTTTTTGCAGACCCGAGCGGCGCATTTACAACTGCAGCAGGCATGGTGGCTGCAGTTGAAAGTGAACTTGATAAAAAATTTAATGCCACCCTTAAAGGAAAAACCCTTCTTGCTTTAGGCGGCACAGGTCCTGTAGGTCAGGCCTCAGCTGTTTTAGCCGCCCAGGCAGGTGCCAATGTCAGAATTATTGGCAGACAGTTAGATAAAGCACAGCGTATTGCTGATTTGTGCAACGATGAATTTGGCGAAGGAAAAATAAATATTCAGGCCGGAACTAATGCAGACATTGCTGACTACATCAAAACAGCAGAAGTTGTTTTTGCAACTGGAGCGGCCGGAATTGAACTGCTTAATGCTGAGCACATTGCCTCGGCAGCACAGCTCAAAGTTGCCGCCGATATCAATGCCGTCCCACCCTCTGGCATTGTCGGATTAGATGCATTTGACAATGGCAAAGAAATTGCCGGCAACCCAAATGGAGCTGTTGGATTAGGTGCTTTAGCAATCGGCAACATTAAATATAAAACCCAAAGTCAATTATTAAAGCAGATGATTGACAACGACAAGCCCGTTTACCTTCACTTTGAACATGCCTTTGAAGTAGCCCGCCAAATTGTAAAATCAACTAAATAAGGAAGTAAAATGCCAAAGCGCAGTATTCTTCATATGTTTGACCCCATGCCAAACAACAGTCCATTTGACATTAATATGGCATTAGATACAGGGTTTGATGTGTTAATGCCCTATAGCAATGTCAAATTAGAAAGTATCCATGGCTTAACGCAGGATGCCATATTCTCCCGCAGTCCATCGGGCATAAAGAGAACCAGCCTTTTTATTGGCGGCCGGGATATGGGGCTGGCAATGGATATGATGAATGCGGCAAAACAGGCGATGTTCCCCCCATTTCAGATTTCAGTTCTTGCTGATCCAAGCGGTGCATTTACCACTGCAGCAGCATTAGTTGCCTGTGTAGAAAAGCAATTAAAAGAAAAACACAATAAAGAACTTAAAGACTGCAAAGCACTTGTTTTTGGCGGCACCGGACCAGTCGGCATTGCTACTGGCGTTATCGCTTCTTTAGCAGGTGCAGATACATGCCTGGTCGATCACATGTCTATTGATACGGCTAACGATGCAGCAAAAGAATACAACCGTCGCTGCCAGAGCACTCTCTCTGGTGCCATGGCCGGCTCTGATGAAGAAAAGTCTGCATTAATAGCTGAGGCAGAAATTATTTTCTGTACAGCCAAGGCGGGCATTCAGGTATTAAGTGCTGATGTTCTTGCTCATGCAAAACAGCTCAAAGTTGCCGGTGATGTCAATGCAGTACCGCCAGCTGGTATTGCAGGCATAGGATCAAATGATGCAAGCATTGCTTTAGCCAGCCCTGTAGGAGCAATCGGCATTGGTGCACTGGCAATTGGCAATATCAAATATAAAGTGCAGCATAAATTACTAGAATTATGCCTATCCTCAGAAAAACCTGTTTATCTGGATTTTAGAGAAGCCTTTTCTGAAGCCCAGAAAATCGTTTAACCAATCATACTATGGGGAGCAATGCTTTTATACTAAAGCTATATTTGATAGGCTGGCTTTAGCGATTCCAGCCTGTACAAGCGTTTAAAAAATCAGTTAAGCTATATCCAAATTTGTAATAAAAAATAAAGAAGCTCCGTAATCAGCCATCTATATAATTAAACTTTATCGCTAAACGGGTCAGCTCAACATCATTTTTTATTTCTAGCTTTTCATATAAACGATAGCGGTAGGTATTAATCGTTTTATCACTTAAAATCAGCATATCAGACATCTCTTTGATGCTTTTCCCCTGCAATATTAAATTAGCAACCTCTGATTCCCTTTGCGACAACTTTTCAAACGGCGATTCTTTGGCTCCTGGCAATCCTTGAAAAGCTAAATTATTTGCGACTTCAGAACATAAATACCGCTTACCGCTAAATACTGCGCGAATGGCACAAACCATTTCATCAACAGGCGATCCTTTAGAAACAAAACCTAAAGCACCCAGCTTTAGCAGCTGCTGAGGAATTGGGCCATCATTATGAACGGATAATGCAATTACTTTTATATCGGGAGTTTTCTGCAACATCCTTCTGCAGGCTTCAACACCGCCAATCCCAGGCATATTAATATCCATTAAAATGATATCTGTTTCGATACCATCTAACATTTCAAGCGCAGCTTCACCGCAGTGAGAAACACCTACAACGTTAATATCATCCTCTGAATTTAACAATGCTTCAATTCCCGTTCTTACCAGCTCATGATCATCAACCAATAAAACCTTAATCATTCAACAATCCCAGTATTAAAATTATCTTATTGACTAATGATACAGCATATCAGATTTTTTCCACAACATCTGTCAAAATATTTAACAGTTTTACTATGCACCTGATTTTACCGAGAAAAATTAGTAAAACCTAACAATTAAAAATGCATTTAAAGGGATAGTATAAAACGGCCAGAATTAGCTGACATTTCCCTATACCTAGTACGTGCTTATATAGTAACATCAAGTTTCACAATACGTAACTCAAGGAGAAACACAATGTCTGAATTAATGAATAAACTGACCGGCTTCCTGGGAGAAGCCGGTACCGGAGCACTTGGTCACGCTCTGGTCGGCGTGCTTATACTGATTATTGGCCTAATAGTCGTCAAAATAATTATGGGGATCATCAAACACATTTTGTCAAAGGTTTCTTTTCTGCAGCAAACTAACGCAGATGGTTCAATCAATGATTTATCCGCCCCCATTGCTTCATTAGTTAAGGGATTGCTCACCATCTTTGTACTGATGGCTGTATTACAGCATTTTGGAATGACGGACGTGCTTGAGCCGTTAAAAGATATGCTGAAAGAATTTATGGATGCAATTCCTAATATCATTGGTGCGGGCGTTATTGGCTATGCAGGATGGATTATCGCTAAAATTGTTTCACAGCTGGTCGGCATGGCTCTGACAAAAGTTGACACTCAAATTGCAGAGCGAACTGGCAATACCGACTTAAAAGTTTCTGCATTCGGCAGCGCATTTATCTTTGGTGGCATTTTGCTGCCTATTGTTGTCAGTGCGCTTGGTGTATTAAATATTCCGGCAATTTCTGAACCGGCATCAGCCATGATTCAGAACTTAATGAATGCAGTGCCTAATATTATTGGTGCCGCAATTATTTTGCTGGTTGCTTATTTTGTAGCAAAATTTGTTATTTATATGCTCTCTGGTTTGCTTGGTGGCATGGGAATTGACTCATTGCCTGAAAAAATGGGTGTTCAAGGCATATTCACTCAAAGTTTTACCCCTACCAAACTGATTGGCGGCACCATCATGTTCTTTTCTATGATGGCCGCCTCCACTGCTGCGGTCAATGTCCTTGGAATTGATATTATTTCAACCATCTTCGCCAAAGTACTGCAATTTGGCGGCGGCATTCTAGTTGGCGGCGTCATTCTTATTGTAGGCAACTTTCTCAGTTCAATTGCACATCAAAAAATTAAAGCCGCCGGCAATACAGGATTAGCTAATATTGCCCGTTTTGCCATTATGGGTTTAGTGCTTGCAATGGGGTTAAAAGCAATGGGGCTCGCCGATAACATTGTTAACATGGCCTTCGGCTTCACTCTCGGCAGCATTGCAGTAGCTCTTGCCCTATCTTTTGGCTTAGGTGGACGTGATGCGGCCAAGTCTATAACAAATCATTGGGCAAACAAAATAACTGGTAAATAATATACCTGATACTGCACAAACATCATTCGTGCAGCTTATTTATGTCTTCGGTGTTGTTGTTTAGGGTGCATGACTATGTAACCAAAGCAACAGCACTGATGACCGACAAAAGGGTACAGTTAGGCTATTTGTTTCCAGTCGCCTTAAATGCCTTCATTAAAAACACCTGCATCCGTTTCCATGAATCCTTGTCAGCCTCGGCATTGTAAACCAGTGGCATATTAAAGCGTTTACCGTAATTATCAGCATCCTTATTAGTAAAACTATGCTTTACGCCAGGATAATTTACAAACTCCAGTTCTGCTCCAGCATTATGCATTTCCTGCTTTAATGCAGTGATCTGTTCCTCAGTGACAAAGGGGTCTTCAGCACCATTCAGCACCAGGATTTTGGCTTTAACCTGCCCTGCTCCGGCAACGATATTTGTTGCCAAAGAACCGTGAAAACTGACTACGCCAGCCAGATCCGTTCCTTTTCCAGCCATATGCAAAACAATCCCGCCACCAAAACAATAGCCGATTGCGGCTATTTTACTCGGCCTGACTGTTGGCTGCTGCCGCAGCAGTTGCAATGCCTGATTGAACCGGGCTTCAGCCACTTTCATATCAGCTAAAGTCGCCTGCATAAACTTTTTCGCATCTTTGGGATGTTCGGTCAGCTTGCCTGCTCCGTACATATCCAGAGCAAAAGCCGTATATCCCGTTTTTGCCAGCATATCCGCACGTTTTCTGGCATAGGCATTATTCCCCCACCATTCATGAACCACTAAAACACCAGGGCGCCTGCCCTTAATCGCATCATCATAGCTCAAATATCCCTGAAATGGCTGCCCTGCTACTTGATAGTTAATAACTTTGGATTGAATTTCTGCATGCCCACTATTTACCATACTGATAGAAAGCCCTATCAGCATGATTTCTATAATATTTTTCATAAAAACCTCTATATTTAAGTGTTATTTTTTACTGAAACAACTGGCTTTACAGTGCTTTTAAAAATTTTTAGCTATCTATTTAGGTAACGCGCATTAAATAACCTACCCAGATTGCGCAGGATTTTTATTCGTCTTCAAGGCGCAACGAAGAGAACATAGCAAGCTATGTGACCGAAGTTGCAACGCTGAAGACGGATAAAAAGACAAGCAAGATTGGTGGGTTATTTATTGCGAGTTGCCTTATTACGCACCGTATTCGGAAAGCAAGTGCAAAAATTATAATTACTATTTTTATTACTTATTATAAACGCTGATTGGCAATTAATATTGCCGTTGCCTCGGTCGCCCCCTGATTTTTATAGACAAACTGTTTAGCCTTAGATGCAATTCCTCTTCTATAACAAATATCACTATATAAATGCGTAACAGAATCAATTAAGGCCTGTTTATCCGAACATTGAATAACTGCTTTTAAATCCAGCATTTTTTTTGCAATTTCTTTAAAATTTATCATATAGGGTCCAAATATTATGGGAACACCCATTGCCGCAGGTTCCAGAATATTATGCCCGCCAATAGGTACCATGCTCCCCCCTACAAAACAGATATCTGCAGTGCCATAAAGCAGCTTTAACTCACCCATGGTATCGACTATGTAGATATCAGTCTCAGCTGTACATAGCTGACTGCTACTGCGCATGGCTGTTATAAGCTGCATTTTTTTGGCCAGTTTTTTTACCGGCTCAAACCGTTCTGGATGCCTAGGGACCACCATTAATAGCAATTCGGGTATCTGCTTTTTCAACTGAGGGTAAATATCAAAAAAAATTTCTTCCTCTTTCTCGTGAGTGCTGGCAATAACCCATACAAACCTGCCTGAAAATAGCTTCTGTCTTATTTTTTGGGCCTGCTGGATAGTGCTTTTTTCTATTGCCAGATCGAATTTTATATTGCCTGTAACACTTGTTAACTCTTCTCTGCTACCTATTTCGATAAAACGCTGTCGATCTTCATCTGTCTGTGTAGCAATCCAGGCAACCGTGGCTAATGCAGGCCTGACTAAAGCCGGTATTTTTTTATAGCCCTTAGCTGAATTAGCAGACAGCCTGGCATTGATAATCAGCAGAGGAATTTTATTTTGTGCACAGCCTGCATATAGGTTTGGCCAGATTTCCTTTTCCATAATAATGGCTATCTTAGGCTTAAACATTGCAATAAAACGTTTGACCACACAAGGCAGGTCATAGGGCAAATAAACGTGGCTAACGGTTTCTGCCATAACCTCCTTCACTCTTGACGAACCTGTGGGAGTTGTTGTTGTAACGAGAAATTTGTCCGCAGGGTATTGCTTTTGCAATTGCTTGACTAGAGGGAAGACGGCTTCTGCTTCGCCTACTGATACCGCATGAATCCAGATAACATTGTGCGGGTATTTTTTATTGTAAATAGCCAGTCGCTGCTGCCAGCATTTTCGGTATTCCGGTGCTTTAAAACCACGCCAATAAAGACGTAAAAGAATAACTGGGATAAGTAGATAGAATAGTAGTGTATAGAGTTTCCGCATGCTTTTTTGTACCCCCTCAATCTCCCTTTTCAAAGGGATAAGCTTAAAGCAAAAGCGGAAACTTTTGTAACCTCTAAACTTTCAACTAAAAAGGCAACTATCTGTTAAGCCATTGCATATATAAATGCACACCTTCTTCTACTGATTTAAATTGGTGATTACAGCCTGCAGCCCGTAAGTTTCCTAAATTTGCTTCAGTAAAACTTTGATAACAGCCTTTTAAATGCTCTGGAAATGGAATGTATTCAAGTTTTCCTTTGCTATGATAGGCTAGCACTGCATTTGCCACATCATTAAAGGTTTGGCTTCGGCCTGTTCCTGTATTATAAATCCCCGAAATTTGAGGGTTATCCAGGAACCATAAGTTAACATCAACAACATCATCTACATAAACAAAGTCACGTCGCTGCTCGCCATTTCCATAACCGTCACAGCCTTCAAACAGCCGAATCGTATCCGATTCTTTAATTTGATTATTCAGATGAAAAGCCACGCTGGCCATACTGCCTTTGTGTTCTTCGTGCGGTCCATAGACGTTAAAATAGCGTAGACCGACCACTTGGGCGGTTAATGCAGATTGCTGTTTACGCAAATATTGATCAAACTGAAACTTTGAATAGCCATAGACGTTTAGCGGCCCTTCATATTCCAGCTGTTCTTTGAAATGATCATCAGAACCATAGACGGCTGCACTGGATGCATAAATCAGAGGAATTTTATGCGCCTGACAATAATGAAATAAGACCTTTGTGTACTCATAGTTATTTTCCATCATGTACTGGCCATCCCACTCTGTTGTGGTTGAACAGGCACCCTGATGAAAAATGGCCTCTATTGTTTCAGCAACAAAGAAACCTTGCTGTATCTTCTGCAAAAAATCTTTTTTATCCAGATAGTCTGCAATCTGACAGTCAACCAGGTTTTTATATTTAACCCCACTTGTCAGGTCATCTACAGCAATAATATCATCGTAACCGCGCCGGTTCAGCCCCAGCACCAGGTTACTGCCGATAAAGCCCGCCCCCCCGGTTACGATGATCATATCAGCTTAAGCCTCTGCCGCAATCTCAATTGACATTGTTTTAACCACATCAGTATGCAGGTTAATGTCGATGTCATAAATACCAAGGTGACGAATCACGCCATCAGGCATTCTGACTTCATGCTTCTCAACTTTAGTACCTGCATCAGTAATTGCATCAGCAATATTTTGCGTACCGACAGAACCGAATAATTTACCTTCATCACCCGCTTTATGCGCAATGACTATAGTCAATTTTTCTAAAGCACTTGCACGCACACTGGCTGTCGCCAATTTTTTTGCCTCTGCTTTTTCAAGCTCAGCACGACGCGCTTCAAATTCTTTGATTTTTTCAGCTGTAGCTGCGACTGCTTTACCTTGCGGAACAAGATAGTTTCTACCGTAGCCTGATTTAATAGTAACCTTATCACCTAGGTCTCCTAGGTTCGCTACTTTCTCAAGAAGAATAACTTCCATCTTTTATACCCCTTACATCGATTTTCATCGAATTATAAGAACTGCTATGAGTTCTTTTTATTTAAAATTTTACTTCGTAAATCCAGCCAAGCATCAGCAATACCCACGATAACTACTATGGCAATCACATGAGGAACAAGCACCAGCGTTATATACAAAAATGGTACGGCAAACCGCTTTATTTTCGATTCCGAAAATGCAGAGTGCAATATTGAGGTACCAATAAATGTAAATAAAACAACGGATAGAATAGATAAATTCCAGCATATTTCTGAAATGGTACCTGATGCTATCAAGGCTATTGCAACAATCAAAAGGCTAGCTAAGGCTACTTTGGGGTAAACCCTAAGCGTTAAATACTCTGCCTTAAAGCCACCAGGGTTATACAGCACTGATTGCCACCACCGGGCTAAAAACAAACCAAATAGCAGACCATAGACTGATCCTGCCGCAACCCCACCGGTCATGAAATGAGAAAAAGTCTGTATTGACTGCTTAACATCTTCTACCGGTACATCAGGGTTATTCGCCAACATTGGCTGAGCCATCGCGCTTAACAGTGACTGCCACATAACAGCGGGATCATTGATAAATAAATAAAAGCCAATAACTCCTGCCATTCCGAGCAATACAGCAATCTGTATCGCAACGGACAAATGCTTTCCTTCTCGCAGCACAATTGATATCAGCCATATAGGCAGCCATAAAACCAGCCCATAAAGCATTGCAAACTGAATATTGCCAAAAAGAAAAAAGCCTAAAACCGCAGCCGAAAGGCATGAGAAAATAAGCACATAAAGGCCTTCGTTTCCTCCCCGCCTTAAGGTAACCAATGCTACTGAAGCTGAACTTACGACGCTTACAGGCGGAAAAAGCAAGGACAGCACGGCTAAAGACGACGCAACCATCATGGCCTGCATCCGCCCTTTCATTATAAATGCCGCTAAAAAAGTCACTTTTTCTGCCTCTTCAATTACTTGTGTGCGTCACAGAATGGCAGCAATGCGATATAGCGAGCTTGCTTTATTGCTGTTGACAGCTGTCTCTGATACTTTGCAGGTGTTCCTGTAATACGGCTAGGAACAATTTTTCCTGTTTCTGTTACATATTCACTTAGCAGATCAAGATCTTTATAATCAATCTCCGGAGCGCCTTCAACACCAAAGTTGCTCATTTTTTTACGTCTCATGTTACTTGCCATGATAATCCTCTTAAATCGTTATTCAGAATCTTCAGAAATCTTTTCTTCCGATGCTTTACTGGCAGCCTCTTTACTTTCTGCACGTTCTTTTTCTTCTGTAGCTTTTGCCTCTGTCGCTTTTGCTTCAGCAGCCTTAGCAGCATCAGCTTTAGCTTCTTCTACATTAGCAGAAGCAATAAGAGACGGCTCAGTTACAGCTTCTTTTTTTGATAAAATCATGCTGCGCAAAATAGCATCGTTAAATCGAAAGCCGCCGCTTAATTCATCAAGCGTTTCCTGATCGCATTCAATATTCATTAGCACATAATGTGCTTTATGAATTTTTTTAATTGGGTATGCTAAATGTCTACGCCCCCAATCTTCAAGACGGTGTATTTTGCCAGAAGCCTTTTCAATAGTCGTCTTGTAACGGTCGACCATTGCCTGAACCTGAGAACTTTGATCTGGATGGACTAAAAAGATAATTTCATAATGTCGCATATTTTCTCCTTTCGGTTAAGCCTTCCACTTTTTTGATATTTGAATAGACCTAAAAAGCGATAAAGCAAGGATGGAGCTAAAAACTCCGATGAACTGCCCATTATAATTTCTTTATTATATTTTGCAAAACTTTTTTACTTTTTTAAATTAAAGGGCACCGAACCCTATTATAAAGTTGATTATTTTGTATAATTAGCTCCCTCTCCTTTTATATACTTTACAACTGCAATGCACAAGCTGTTTAAAACTATCGGCATCATCGGAAAACACAGTGACCCGCGCATTGCAAAGACAATTTCCAGCGTTCTGATTTTTTTACAGCAAAAAAATTACAGAGTTATTGTAGATCTAAAAAGTGCGGCGCTTTTGCCGGGACTATCGTTAGAGTCCTCTGAAACTCAGTCATTAGGCGCACAATGCGACCTAGTAATTGCAATCGGCGGCGATGGCACTTTTTTAGCCGCTACCCGTGCCATCGTTAGCTTCAACATACCATTGATAGGCATAAACCTGGGCAGGCTTGGCTTTCTGGTTGATATTTCACCTGAACAAATTGAATCTAAATTAAACAATATTCTGCAAGGCAAATGCATTGAAGAAAAACGCTATTTATTGCAAGCCAAAATTATTCGCGACAACCAGGTCATTCATCAGGAAACAGCTGTCAACGAAGTAGTTGTACATCGCTGGATTACTCCCAGCATGATTGAAATTGTGACTCATATCAATGGCGTATACTTAAATTCTCAGCGTTCTGACGGCTTGATCATTTCCACGCCAACCGGCTCAACCGCTTATTCTTTATCTGCGGGCGGCCCCATCTTGCATCCGTCTCTAAATGCGTTAATCCTGGTTCCCCTCAACCCCCATACTTTATCAAACAGGCCCATTGTCATTGATGATTCTTCTGAAATAGAAATCAGCTTTTGCCAGACCAAGCAAATCAACGCTTTAGTAACCTGTGATCACTTAGAAATCCCTAAGGTGTTAATCAGCGACAAGATTCTAATAAAAAAACTGCCTACACCCATTAGAATACTGCACCCGAATGATCATGACTATTTCAATACTCTTAGACAAAAACTGAATTGGAGCAGCGGCTACCACACTTAGATATGCTATTAAATCTCAATATAATCAACCTGGCCATTGTTAAATCCTTAAATCTGGATATTGAAAAAGGCATGTCTGTGCTGACCGGCGAAACGGGTGCGGGAAAATCAATTTTACTGACAGCTCTAGGCCTTGCTTTAGGAAATAGAGCCGACTCAGGCTATGTACGTCCTAACTGTAAACGCGCAGAAATCAACCTGGACTTTGATTTAGATGATGCACCGTTGGCCAGGAAATGGCTTCAGGACAACGACCTTAACGATGACAATCAATGCCTTATCCGTCGAATAGTCAACCTGGACGGAGGCTCAAAAGCCTATATCAATAACCGCCCAGTGACCTTGCAATCATTAAAGGAACTTAGTGGCTTATTGGTTGAAATTCATGGTCAGCATGCCCACTTAACACTGCTAGATGCTGAGCAGCAGCGCCGATTGCTGGATGAATTTGCCAGCAATCAAAGCTTGCTGCTCGACCTCAGTAATGCCTATCATGTCTGGAAGCAGACAGACAATGAATTAAACGCATTAATTAAAGCCAGTACAGACCAAGCCGAAAGAGAAGAGCTCATTCGCTATCAACTGGAGGAGATGCAGCAACTGGAACTAGACAGTTATGACTATTCCGCCCTGTCTGAGGAGCATAGCAAATTAGCCAATTTAGATTTAATTTTAGCCGAAGGTCAATCACAGCTAGATATTCTTTACGAAAACGAACAGCAGTCTGTCAACCAAATGTTAAATCATAGCGTAGCCGCACTCACTGAGTTAGCGCACTTTTCAACTGATCTATGCGAAATAAACGAATTGCTATCCGGTGCGCAAATCCAGGTCGAAGATGCCTCTCAGCAATTAAGACGCTTCCTGGAAACCCAGGAAGCTGACCCTCAGCGTTTAAACTGGCTGGAAAACCAGATTGGCCTCATTCATGATATCAGCCGCAAACACCAGACCTCTCCAGAACAGATACCTGAACTAGCTTTACACTTGCAACAGGAACTAGATAGCATAAGCCATAGCAGTGAACGCATTGAAGAGCTGACTGCAAGCAGCCAGACAATGTTACAGAATTACCACAAGCTCAGCCTAAAGCTTTCTGCCAATCGCAGTAAAAATGCAAAAAAACTGGAAAAAAGCATTTCTGAAATGATAAAGGAATTAGGTATGCCCCAGGGTGAGTTTCAAGTCAATCTTACTTACCAGAGCGATCAGCAGCCTAAAGCTAACGGCAACGATAAAATTGAATTTTTAGTCAGTGCAAACCCTGGACTGCCGGCAAAGCCTTTAGCCAAGGTCGCCTCAGGCGGTGAATTATCCCGCATCAGCTTGGCAATACAGGTCACTGCCAGCACAGACAAAACCACACCTACAATGATATTTGATGAAGTGGACTCAGGCATAGGCGGCGGTATTGCCGAAATAGTGGGGCAAAAATTACGTAGTCTGAGCCATAATAGACAGGTACTTTGCGTTACCCATTTACCTCAGGTTGCATCACAGGCCCACCAGCATTTATATGTTAGAAAAGACCAGTCAGAGACCACCTCTTCAACTGTCAGCCTATTAATTTATGATGAACGCATTGAAGAAGTTGCCCGAATGCTGGGAGGCGTGAACATAACGGAAAGCACATTGGCTCACGCCAAAGAAATGCTGGACAGCAAGGACTCCTAAAACAGCTATAACTATTAATATTCAAATAATATTGTCTGAAAAATGATTTTTTCCAATAGAAATGATATTATTCAAATTAAATACATCAACCAAATTTTACCCAATGTCGACGGACACTGAAGCTCCCATTTATACAAAATCTGCTTTAGAATTTAAAAGCTCTTCTTTCAGCGCACCTGTTTTACTGCTTCACACCACAGAGCTAAAACACATCAAACATCAATTAAAAGAAAAAATAACCCAAGCCCCTGATTTTTTTAAAAACTCGCCTCTGCTAATCGACCTGCAAAACTGCAATGATGATGAGAAGTCAATTGATTTAGATGCATTGATAAAGTTCCTGTTTACTGAAAAGTTATTTCCGATTGGCATTAGTAACGGTAATGATGAGCAAAACATTATCGCACTTAAACATCACATTCCTATGCACACTATGCGCGACGTTCGTTCGCCGGCCAGCGACTCCATTCTTGACGAATCACTTGCAAGTGATGCCGCAGCAATTGCTAAGCCAGATGAAGAGACTGCAAATACCGTTGAGAACATGCTCATTTCTCAACCTATCCGCTCTGGGCAGCGCATCTATGCAAAAGGCGACCTGACCATACTCTCACATGTTAGTGCAGGTGCGGAAGTGATGGCCGAAGGTAACATTCATATTTATGGATCCCTTCGAGGCAGAGCCTTGGCTGGCGTTCAGGGAAACCCCGAAAGTCGAATTTTTTGCTCTGTTTTAGAGGCAGAACTGGTTTCTATTGCCGGACACTACAAAGTGAGCGAAGAGCTCAATATTGCAGACCCGCTGAAACCAAAGCAAATTTTTTTACAGAATCAAGCGTTAATCATTAAAACCCTTTAAAATTAAACAGCTGGCTCCCCACAGCAGAGGATATAAAATTGGCAAGAATTATTGTTGTAACATCAGGAAAAGGCGGTGTAGGAAAAACCACTACCAGCGCCGCCATTGCCATGGGATTGGCTAAAAAAGGCCATAAAACAGCCGTTATTGATTTTGACGTAGGTCTTCGCAATCTTGATTTAATCATGGGTTGTGAACGTCGCGTAGTTTATGACTTTGTCAATGTTATCAATGGCGAAGCCACTTTGCGCCAAGCCTTAATTAAAGACAAGCGGTGCAATCAGCTTTTTATTTTGCCAGCCTCCCAAACACGTGATAAAGATGCTTTAACTCAAGAAGGTGTGGGCAAAGTACTGGACGAACTGTCAAAAGAATTTAAGTATATCGTTTGCGACTCACCTGCCGGCATTGAGCGCGGTGCAAATTTAGCCATGTATTTTGCTGATGATGCTTTTGTTGTCACCAATCCTGAGATCGCCTCCGTTCGTGATTCTGACCGTATGCTAGGCATATTGTCCAGCAAGTCTCGCCGGGCTGAAAAGGGCGAAGAGGCCATTAAAGAGTATTTACTGCTATCACGCTACTCCCCAAAAAGGGTAAATTTAGGTGAAATGCTCAGCGTAGAAGATGTTCAGGATATTCTGTCTTTGCATTTACTTGGTGTAATACCAGAGTCAAAATCTGTATTGAATGCATCAAATTCTGGAACCCCTATTATTTTGGATGAAGAGAGTAATGCGGGACAAGCCTATGCCGATGTAGTTGCCCGATACTTAGGTGAAGATGTGCCACACCGTTTCATCAATGAAGAAAAAAAGAGCTTGTTTGGAAAATTATTTGGGAGCAGATAATGAGCTTACTTGACTATTTTAGATCATCAAAACCAAGCACTGCCTCTGTAGCAAAAGAACGCTTGCAGATTCTTGTTGCCCATGAACGCGCCTCAAGAAACCAGCCATCCTATTTGCCTAAACTTCAACAGGAACTGCTTGAAGTTATACGCAAATATGTCAATGTCGAAGAAGATGCCATTTCGGTAAATTTTGAACAGGACGAGGAACAGGAAGTACTTGAGCTTAATATTGTCTTGCCTGAAGAAGCAGGAAAATAAAAATTAATAACCACTTATAAAGAGAAAAACTATGTCTGATACTATTGGTGCCGCTGCCGGCAAAATATGGGAATACCTAGATAAAAACGGCGCGACCAGCGTCTCAAAAGTTACCAAAGAAACGGGGGTAAGTAAAAATGATGCTCAAAGAGCCATTGGCTGGCTAGCCAAAGAAGGCAAACTTAACTTTGAGATGGATAAGCGTACTGAGTTGCTATCTTTAAAATAACCCCTTAGCTTAACTTAACGTCACCAAAGCCATTCAATTAAGATTTTTTGCCGGTCGGGATAAAGTACTGGCGTGGCTTCAGCAATTATTCGTTTAATTTTGTATTGCTGAGACAACGCTAGCACTTTATCCCTGCTTGCATTTGCTTTATTTCCTTATTCTATAAAAGTCAGCTTGCTACACCATATCCCAACCGTAAAAGATGTAATATGCAACTGACTCTACAGCTCTTCCTTTTACAGCAAAAAGATTGTTGCCAATCCTAAGAATGCCAAGAATCCAATACAGTCCGTTACCGTAGTCAGCAATACGCCACCAGCCAAGGCCGGGTCAATTCCCATTTTATCAAGCATAATAGGAATACTTGCACCTGCCAGCGCTGCGCATACCAAATTAATAACCATGGCCGCACCCAGCAGCAACCCTAAATCCATACTCTGAAACCAAATACTGGCTATAACAGCTACAATAGACGCCCATAACAGACCGTTAACCACCCCAACTGACAACTCTTTAAACAACAGCTGAGTCGCATTTGAATGGCTTACCTGTCGTAGCGCCAACCCTCTTACAACTAGAGTTAAAGTCTGGCTTCCTGCAATACCGCCCATACTTGCAACTATCGGCATTAATACCGCCAACGCAACAATTTCCTGCAATGTTGCTTCAAATAAACCGATAACCCATGAAGCTAGAAATGCGGTGACTAAATTAACACCTAGCCAGACAGCCCGTCGCCTAGCACTGGTCATGACTGGAGCGAACATGTCCTGCTCTTCATCCAGTCCTGCCATACTCATAATTGAATGATCTGCTTCCTCTCTAATAATGCCGACTACATCATCAATGGTCACTCGCCCCATCAGCCGACCATTGTCAGCAACCACTGGCGCTGAAATCATTTGACGCTGTTCAAATAGCGTAGCGACATCATGTGCAGGCATTAAGTACGAAATCCCTTTTACCTTTCCATCCATAGCTTCTCTGACTTTAGTATGCGGCTCATTTGTCAGTAAGTCGGATAGTGACAGCACCCCTAACAAATGATCGGACCGATCAACCACTATTAGGCTATCTGTCGACGTAGGCATGCTTTCACGCTTGTTTAAATAGCGCATAACGACTTCAAGCGTCACGTCTGGCCTTACCGTCAAAACATCTAGCGACATAAGGCCACCAGCAGTGTGCTCATCATAGGTTAATGCTTCTTCTAAACGGTTTCTCTCATGTACACCTATTGACTCCATCACTTCTGATAGCAACGGCTCCGGCAATACATGTAGCAAATCAACCATATCATCAGACTCGAGATTCTCCGTTGCCTTGATCAAATCGGTTCTGTCTGTAATTTTTAGCAATCCCTGCCCAACTTCAGTCCGCACCCTAATAAGGATTTCCCCCATAACATTAGGAGGAATCACCTGCCAAATTCTCCTCCTGCTTTCTATATCAACAGACTCGAGTATATTTGCAGTTTCAGCGGGATACAAAGAATGGAAAAAATTTCTAATCTCGATCTGAGACCCAGTCTCCAATAATTCGGCAGCCTGAGCTAATAAATTTTCATTATTTTCTTTATTTAGAATAGATGATGGCATAGGTAGCAATAAGAGAGTAAAAAAAAGAGGAGAATCTAACGCATTATCCTAGAAAAACGGGATGAACGCGGGCTTTTCTGTGAATAAATTTTATAAATGGAATTATGCACGAAATTGGCCTTGCTAGAAAAAGGATCTCCATCCCATCAAAAAACCTGCCAGTCAGCGCTAAAACCTAATGCAACTCTCTATGACGGACAATCACATTCAAATCTTTTTGTTTAAAATGCCTACCCAGCATTTCAGCTAAATAGACCGACCGATGCTGTCCCCCTGTACACCCAATGCCAACCGTCAAATAGCTGCGGCTATCATTATCAAACCGAGGCACCCATCGTTCAAGAAACATACAGATATCTTGAAAAAGTTCTTGAGCAGAATCAGATCGTGCCAAAAACTCTATAATAGGTTTATCTTTCCCTGTAAACCCTCTTAAATTCATATCCCAATAGGGGTTAGGCAGGCAGCGAACATCAAACATAAAATCCACATCAAGAGGAATTCCATGCTTAAAACCAAATGATTGAAATTGCAGAGACAAATGCTGATGATTGTCTTTTTCAATCTGATTCTTAATTAATTCTCGTAACTGAGGCACATAAGTTCTGCTAGTATCCAGAACAATATCTGCATGTTTCAATACAGCCTTCAGCTTTTCTTTTTCAATGCCCAAAGCCTCTTTTAAAGCAACATTAGCCCCAGTTAAAGGATGCTTCCTGCGTGTTTCACTATATCTTTTAAGCAAAACATTTTCTTCTGCCTGCAGGAATACAACTTCACAGTCAATCCCCTGCTTACGGATAGCACTTAAGATATCTGAAAAACACTGTAAACTTTTACTTTGATTTCTGGCATCAATGCCGATGGCAGTTTTTTCATAAGTTGACGGATCTGCCTGCATCACTTGGCTAACAAAACCTGGAAGCAAGGTAATGGGCAAATTATCAATGCAAAAATAGCCGCAATCTTCCAGCGTATCCAAGACAATGCTTTTTCCTGACCCGGAAAGCCCGCTAACAATTAAAAGTTTCATATTTTATTTAATAAAAGTGAAGTAAAACAATGACGTTAAACCATAAATCACAACGGGAACCTAAAGAATATATACTGTCGTTTATACTCCACCCTTCATGGTTATGAATTACCTCACTTTTAATCTTTGGTTAATTATCTATGGCTACCAGTTTTTTCTTTGTGCTTGATAATTTGACGATCCAGTTTATCAACCATACGGTCAATTGCCTGATACATGTCACTTTGCGTATCCTCAGCAAATAATTTTGCTCCGCTCACCTGTACGGTAGCTTCTGCCTTTTGCTCCAGTTTTTCCACAGTCAAAACAACATGAACATCTGTCACGTTATCAAAATGGCGCTTAAGCTTGCCTATTTTTTCTTCTACATGAGTTCTTAATGAATCTGTAACTTCTACATGATGACCCGTTACACTTACTTGCATGGAATAGCTCCTTATTAAAAAACTTTCTTTCAATCGTCATAAAAGACGCTTTCTTTGACTTGATGAAGGAATAGACAATGCCTCACGGTACTTAGCAACCGTTCGTCTTGCAACATTTATCCCCTTCTCCTTTAAAATATCTGACATTTTACTGTCACTTAATGGTTTTGCCTGATTTTCACCTGCAACCATTTCTTTTATGAATGCTCTAATGGCTGTTGCCGAGCATTCTCCTCCACTTTCCGTAGAAACATGACTGGAGAAAAAATATTTGAATTCTACTATACCATTCGGCGTATGCATATACTTCTGAGTAGTAACACGTGATATTGTTGACTCGTGCAATTCCAATTCTTCAGCTATATCCCTTAATACCATGGATTTCATTGCCACTGCGCCATTTTCAAGAAAACCTTGCTGCTTTTCTACAATACTTGTGGCTACTCGCAATAATGTATCATTTCGGCTATGTAAACTTTTAATAAACCATCGAGCTTCTTGCAAGTGCTCCTTCATGCTGACATTTTCTTTACTGTTATCAGCTCTCTTTATCATGCCGGAATACACCGAGTTAACCCGCAACTTTGGCGAAACTTCAGGATTCAGCCCCACTACCCATTTGCCTTTCTGTTTAGTGACATACACATCAGGGACAATATATTCAGAACTTTCAGTCTGTATTTTTGATCCTGGTTTTGGATCCAATGTTCTAATCAAAGCAATGGTCTCAGCTAGCTGAAATTCAGATAGCCCAAGCTTACGCATTAACTTTGCCTGATCATGCGCCGCCAATAAATCAAGATGACGCATAACCAGCTCAAATGCTTCATTTCTAAAAGCAACAGTTTCAGGCATTTGTTTTAACTGTATCAATAAACAGTCAGTCAAATCTTTTGCGGCCACCCCAAGAGGATCAAAATTTTGAACCCTGTGCAAAATACCTTCCACCTCATCCAATTCTAGATCTTCCAGCTGTGACTGCAAACCTTGAAATATATTTTCAACAGATTCGCTTAGATAGCCGTCTTCATTGATAGAATCAATAATTGCAATGGCAATTGCCTTATCCCTTTCAGAAATGGAAAGTACATCCAGCTGTTCCAGCAAATACGCATGCAAAGTAACCGGCTTGCTGCGCTGTGCTTCATAATCAATAGTTTCCTGAGCAGCAAGCGTAGGCTGCGTATTCTCGTAGACATCATCCCAGGTCGAATCAACAGGCAGCTCATCAGGCATATCCGTTTGCGAACCTTCACTGGTTATTTCGTCAGTTTTTTCAACTTTCTGTTCAACTTCATTTTGAGTACTTACAACCTCTTCATCAACTTCCAGCATCATATTCGATTCAAGTGCCTGCTGAATCTCCTGCTGTAAATCTAAAGTTGATAACTGTAGCAACTTGATCGCCTGCTGTAACTGAGGCGTCATTGTTAAACTTTGACCAATACGTAGCTGTAGCGATTGCTTCATTAAATAATTTTATCCAACTTTATTGTCATAAAACCCTTTGGAAATCAATATAAGGATTTGTCACAATCATTTATAAACTAAAGTTATCGCCTAAATAGACTTTTCTTACTTCTTCATTAGCCACTATATCTGCAGTGCTTCCTTCAGCAATAACTTTTCCTTCATTAAGTATATATGCTCTATCGCAAATTTCTAGTGTAGCCCGGACTTTATGTTCAGTAATTAAAATTCCTATCCCTCTCTGCTTTAAATGAGCAATAATTTTTTGCAGGTCAATCACTGATATAGGGTCTACTCCTGCAAAAGGTTCATCCAATAGAATAAACTGAGGATCGGTTGCTAATGCCCGCGCTATTTCAACTCGTCGCCTTTCACCGCCAGACAGCCCCAGAGCAATCTGATCCCTCAAATGGGAAATGCTAAACTCTTCCAGAAGCTCTTCAATCAAAAGCTCTTCCTCTCCCCTTGTCAGGTCACCCCGTATCTGTATCACTGCCCGCAAATTATCAACAACACTTAGTTTGCGAAAAACTGATGCTTCCTGCGCCAAATAGCCAATTCCCAGCCTGGCTCGGTTATGCATTGGAAAAGGCGTTATATCCAAATCATTAAGAAAAACTTTGCCATCATCAGCATTAACCAGGCCTACCAGCATATAAAAACTGGTTGTTTTACCTGCCCCATTCGGCCCAAGCAGCCCAACAACCTCGCCAGTATCAACATGCAGTGACACCTCTTCGACAACGCATCGCCCGTTATAACTTTTAACCAGCTGCTTTGCAGCCAGTCTAGTCATCCATCTTCCCTTTCTTTGGCTTTACTTTAAACACCGAATGAACCCGTTTTGAATCTGAAGATTTTTCCCCCGCCTTAATCAATGCATTTTTACTATCATAAATGATCAAACGACTTGCTGAGCGACTGGCGCCCTGTGAGACAACAGCCTGTTCAATTAATATTAGCTTATTCGTCTTAGGATAATATTCACCCGTCAACCCCTCGCCATGAATTTCTTCCTTACCTTCCCCAGGAAGCTGTCTAAATTTTGCCGGTTTTCCGGTAAAGACCATTTTATCAATTTCGCCATCCTTCATAAAGACTACTAGCTTTTTTGACTTGATATGCAAGCTGCCTTGAGTCGTTTCAACATTGCCTGTATAGATGCTAGTTCCCGTTTTATTGTTGTATGTTGCCGTATTTGAATCAATGTGTACGGGCTGGTCTGCATCACTTTCTAGCGCCATAGCCCACGGATTGACCATTAACAGCAAGGTAAATACAAGAATTTTAATTGAATACATATCGCCCTTTGACTTTTGACAAAAATTTAAATTTCACTGGTTCCCTGAAAGTTATCTCCAGCCCCACGCCTTCCGTTGTGTTTTGGGCATCAATAATTTCTGCCCATTCAGCTGTTTCAGCATAGCTGGTAGACAGTCTGACGTTCAGCGCTGAAGTATTAAGCTTAAAAGCCCTTAAACTTTCAGTACCTGCTCTGCTTATAAAGACCTTTCCCATTAACTGCAAGTGATCTCCATCCGCTTCCAGTATTGCTGTTTCAGATTTCATCAGCCATGGGGGAATACCAGGATTATATAAAGTCATCACAGGATTTTCTAAATGCGTTGTTTCATCATCACCGTAATGGATCATTTTATCAGCGATTAATTCATTTTTTAGCTGCCCGCCTTCATCCATTTCCTTTTTATGATAGCCGACGCTAAAATAATCTGGAGTATGGTCTGCAACCTTAACCTTGCCAATCTCTTTCGGTTCAAAAAGATCAGCCAAATACCACGACCCTATCGCTAAAAAAAATAAAGCAAAATAAACTCTATATTGCCCAGAGGTCATTGCATATAGCTCTTCAACACGGCATCAAAAGTGCCCTGCGCCTGCATAATAAAATCACAGACTTCCCGCACAGCTCCCATTCCACCCGATGTTTTTGTACACCAGTCGGCATAGTCTTTGACCGAGTCATTTGCATCATTAACAGCGATGGACAAACCGACACGCACCATAACAGGCAAATCGAGCAAATCATCTCCCATATGAGCTGCCTGCTCAGGCTTAATTCCCATAGTTTGAATTATTTCATTAAAGGCGGCTATTTTATTTTCATGTCCCTGATAAACCAATTCAACACCTAAGTTTTTCATCCGCAATGCAACAGATTGAGACTTTCGACCTGAAATCACAGCAACCTCAACCCCCGTTTGCCGTAAAAGCTTAATGCCATGCCCATCACGCGCATGAAAGCATTTATACTCATCCCCATTTTTATCAAAAAACAGCCGGCCATCCGTCAACACCCCATCAACATCAAGGGTCAGCAGCTTCAACCGCTTAGCCTTTAGCTCTATTTCTTCCATCATTTTTTGCCTTTACCCTGCTCTTTTATACTATTCCCGCACGCACTAAATCATGCATATTTATAGCTCCAGCCAGTTTATTGTGCCGATCGACAACCAGCAAGGCATTAATCTTCATTTGCTGCATTATCTGCATGGCTTCAGCGGCTAAAATATCTGGATTAATTACCTTGCATGAGGGCGTCATCACTTCGGACACAGCGGTCACATGTACATCAAGATTTTTTTCTAGCATGCGCCTTAGATCTCCATCCGTAAAAACGCCAACCACTTTATTTTTCTTATCGACAATGGCTGTCATACCTAGTTTTTTTTCAGTCATTTCCAGTAAAGCATCACTGACCAGTGCAGTGTCTGCAATAAAGGGGACTTCTGATCCTGAATGCATAATATCACTCACCATAAGCAACAGCCGCTTACCCAGACTGCCACCCGGATGAGATAACGCAAAATCATCGCGGGTAAAGCCCTTGCTTTCCAATAGCGAAACAGCCAGTGCGTCCCCCATTACTAAAGCAACAGTAGTGCTTGATGTAGGAGCAAGACCTAAAGGACAGGCCTCCTGCTTCACCCCAACATTCAGATGAACAGTAGCAAATTTTGCTAATGAAGATTTTGGGTTCCCTGTCATTGCAATAAAAGGGACATTTATGCGCTTTATAATAGGTAAAATGGTCAGCACTTCTCCAGTCTCTCCGGAATTAGACAGAGCCAGCACCACATCCTGCTGAGTAATCATGCCCAAATCGCCATGACTGGCCTCTCCTGGATGCACATAAAAAGCAGGCGTCCCTGTACTTGCCAGCGTTGCGGCGATCTTTCCTGCTATATGCCCCGATTTTCCCATTCCTGTAACAACCACTCGCCCTTTGCAATTAAGCATTAAGTGGCAGGCACGTATAAACTCTTCCTCAATCCTATCTGTTAAGGCCATCACTGCTTCAGCTTCATTTTTTATGACAGCCAGGGCCAGTGCTTTTAAATTTTGGTCATGTGATGCTTGCATCTTCAAACAACTGCGCTCTGAAAAATAACCCATTGATATCCAATATACGCAAGCAATAGAGCACTGCCTTCCCAGCGGTTAATATGTCCTGATTTAGAAAACCCGTAGCCCAAAATGAACAAAACACCTGTCAGACCAAGCATAACAGGGAAATCACGATAAATAACACTTTCCGCAACCGGCCCAGGTGCAATAAGTCCAGGCAACGAATAGACCGCCAGTAAATTATACATATTTGAGCCAATCACATTCCCCACCGCCAGCTCATATTCTTTTTTCAATACGCTAGAAATAGACGCAGCCAATTCTGGCAGACTAGTACCCAATGCTACGATAGTCAATCCAATAACCAAATCACTGACCCCAAAAGACTCAGCAATATTTACCGCGGCCCAAACCAATAGACGTGAACTCGCTAACAGTGCAATCAGACCAACAACGAAAAACAGCCAGGCTTTTTGCTCCGAAACATTTTCAGGCATCTCATCAATAAGCTCCTGCTCTAAAGGGTCATCCATTGATTTTTTCTGACCAGTTTTCTTGGCCAAACGCACTAGCCAGGCTAAAAACACACCCAGCATAACCAGCATTATTACACCATCAATAACACCCAATCCGTCAAACGCCATAAAATAACAGATCAAACTGACAACCATTAATATGGGCAATTCCCGCCTAAGTAAATCAGAGTTAAAAGCCAAGGGAGAAATTAGTGCCGTACAGCCTAAAATTAAGCCTATATTGGCGATATTGGAGCCTAATGCATTACCCACCGCCAACCCCGCATTTCCTTGGAATGAAGCAATTGCAGAAACCAAAATTTCCGGAGCAGATGTCCCCAGCCCAACAATTGTTAACCCAATCAGTAAAGGCGGTACATTAAACTTCCTTGCAATCGCTACCGTGCCAACAATAAATTTATCTGCAGCGATAACTAAAAAAACCAGGCCAACAACTAAAGCAACAACATTAATTAGCATATATTTTATTGTAATGTGTGTAATCCGCCTATTATGCCATTTTACACCGGCCGCACCAATATAATATATCCATGGAGACAATGAAGGATAAAGCATATTTGACAAACTCTCATCTTCAACCGCTTTAGATATTTTTCTATTAATTCTGCAGCATTTAGACATTTTCAGTTTTATTCAGCCAATTTATAGACAATAGTTTGACTTGGGATATGTATCTCAGAGAGAATACTCTGTTAACATATTAATAATCATAAAAACGCATATGGATATCAGCGTAAATTCAGCCACTGATATAGTTTCAATACAAAACTTGAGTTTTTCCCGAGGCGACAGAAAAATATTTAATAATATTTCGCTATCTATTCCACGTGGAAAAATAACCGCTATCATGGGACCTAGCGGAACAGGAAAAACTACCTTATTAAAGCTGATTGGGGGGCAAATCCACCCTGACCAGGGTTCGGTCATTGTGGACAATCATAATGTCCACAAACTAAAGCGAACCGATTTGTACACGCTCAGAAAACGCATGGGCATGCTTTTCCAAAGTGGCGCATTGCTTACCGACATCAATGTTTTTGATAATGTGGCATTGCCATTAAGGGAACATACACGATTAAGCGATTCGATGATTCGGTCATTGGTTTTAATCAAACTGCAGGCAGTGGGTCTTCGTGGAGCGAGAGATCTTATGCCGAATGAATTATCCGGTGGCATGGCCAGGCGCGTTGCACTTGCCAGAGCAATTGCCCTCGACCCTATGATGATTATGTATGATGAACCTTTTACAGGACAAGATCCTATTTCACTGGGTACCATAGTCGAACTGATCAATGACCTAAATAGTGCCCTGGGACTTAGCAGCATTATTGTTTCTCATGATATTGAAGAAACAGTCAGTATCGCTGATTACATTTACATTTTATCTGAAGGCAAAATTGCCGGCCAGGGCACGCCGGAACAAATAAAAAATCTGGATTCTGCATGGGTGCAGCAGTTTATGAACGGAGATGCTGACGGGCCAGTCCCTTTCCATTACCCTGCTGACGACTACCTTAAAGACCTGTTTGAAAGTTAAGCTTTAATTAAAAATATGACTCAATTTTTTCAACGCCTAGGGCATTCAACTCTATCCAGTTTTGCAAAACTGGGCAGAGGCTCTTTTTTTCTGATGCAAATATTAAAAGCAACACTATCAGTTATCCCCCGGCCCAGACTGCTGATAAATCAATTATATTCCGTTGGCGTTTTATCTTTTTTAATAATTAGTATATCTGGGCTATTTGTTGGCATGGTGCTTGGCTTACAGGGGTTTTATATATTGTCGGACTTTGGTGCCGAAGAAACACTAGGCATGATGGTTGCGGCCTCATTGGTCAGAGAACTTGGGCCTGTTGTTGCTGCTTTATTATTTGCCGGACGCGCCGGATCCGCTTTAACGGCGGAAATAGGCCTAATGAAAGCAACCGAGCAGCTATCTGGGATGGAAATGATGGCCATAGATCCAATAAAACGCATTATAGCCCCCCGACTCTTAGCTGGGTTTATTTCCATGCCCCTGCTAGCAGCCTTATTCAGTGCAATAGGCGTTCTAGGCGGTCACATGGTTGGGGTTGGCCTGCTAGGCGTTGATGACGGTTCTTATTGGTCACAAATGCAAGCAGGCATAGACTTCCAAGATGATATAATCAATGGCATTATCAAAAGCATCATTTTTGGCTTTGCCGTTTCCTGGATTGCACTATTTGAAGGGTATGATGCGATACCTACCTCCGAAGGCGTTAGCCGTGCAACAACACGCACTGTTGTTAACTCTGCCTTTACCATTTTAGGTCTTGACTTTATTCTGACCGCACTCATGTTTGGAGATATTTAACATGCAGAACACCAGAACAGCAGATACGCTCGTAGGTCTCTTTGTCGCCTGCGGCATAGGTGCACTTTTTTTTATGGCCCTGCAAATCAGCAATCTCAGCTCATTTTCCAAAAACGCAACCTACACAATAATTGCCCGTTTTGCAAATTCTGGCAGTCTTAAGATCAAATCTCCCATCTCTGTGGCTGGCGTTCACATTGGCAGGGTTTCCAATATTTCTATTGATAAAACAAGCTACGAAGCTATTGTAGAAATGCAGATAGATGCCCAATACAATTTACCGGATGACACCTCTGCCAGCATCTATACTGCCGGCCTGTTAGGCGAACAGTACATCAGCCTTGAACCCGGCGGCTCAGAAGACTTCATACAGCCCAATGGCGTTATTGACATTACTCAGTCTGCTGTTGTTCTGGAAGAGATTATCGGCAAATTTTTATTTGATAAAGCTTCTGGCGAATAAATGTCAATATTCAGGCTTATCCCGCAAAATAATGCAAATTTTCTTATTGAGGGTGATTTAACATTTTCATCTCTCAATAAAAAAACCATTCCCTCATTCGACTTCCTTAAGGGGCCGGATGAAATATGCTTGGATTTAAACAAGGTAACAGTCGCTGACAGTGCAGGGCTGGCATTGTTGCTCGAATGGATCAAACAGAGCAAAAAATACGATACAAAACTGATGTTTAAAAACATTCCTCAGCAGTTATTGACACTTGCCACACTAAGCGGGCTAGACTTAAACGAATATTTAGCCGATGCAAAGAATGAAACTTTCTCAAAACTCTAAACTCAGAGACCCAACTAAAGGTTAGACTTAATTCCCATGGATAAACTGATTATTACCGGTGGCGCTCAACTTTCAGGAGAGCTTAGAATCTCCGGTGCAAAAAATGCCGCCCTTCCTATCTTAGCAGCCACTCTTCTCAGTGAAAACCCTGTAACCATAGGCAACATTCCCCATCTGCATGATATTACAACCACCATGCAATTATTGGGGCAGATGGGCATTCAGCTGACTATCGATGAAAAAATGAACATCGAAGTACACTCCAGCACTATCACAAAATATGAAGCGCCTTACGAACTTGTTAAAACCATGCGCGCATCCATCTTAGTTCTTGGCCCCCTGCTTTCCCGTTTTGGCGAGGCTCACGTCTCTTTACCTGGAGGCTGTGCAATAGGGAGTCGCCCAGTCGATATTCATATCGACTCATTAATAAAAATGGGTGCCGATATTCAGGTTGAAGCAGGCTACATTCATGCAAAAGTAAAACGTTTAAAAGGCTGCAGACTGGTTTTAGACAAGGTCACTGTTACAGGAACAGAAAACTTACTGATGGCCGCTGTACTGGCCGAAGGGACAACCATATTAGAAAACGCTGCAAAAGAACCTGAAGTATCTGATTTAGCGCACTTCTTAAATGCAATGGGGGCAAAAATAACCGGAATAGATACCGACATTTTGACCATTGAAGGGGTAGATAAGCTAGATAAAAAAGAAATACACTATAATATCATCCCAGACCGCATAGAAACGGGCACTTATTTAGTAGCGGCAGCCATTACCCGCGGAAGAGTAAAACTAAAAGACACCCGCCCTGACACACTGGATGCGGTGCTGGAAAAATTAAAAGAAGCAGGTGCAGACATTACTTCAGGTGATGACTGGATTGAGCTGGACATGCACGGCAAACGTCCTAAAGCAGTTACCCTAAGAACAGCACCTTACCCTGCCTTTCCAACCGATATGCAAGCCCAGTTTACAGCGATGAATATTGTTGCAGAAGGCGTTGGCATTATTACTGAAACTGTATTTGAAAACCGCTTTATGCACGTCCAGGAAATGCAGCGAATGGGGGCAAATATTCAGCTGGAATCCAACACTGCGATTTGTACCGGCTCTGAAAAAATAACAGGTGCCCCCGTTATGGCAACTGACCTTCGTGCATCAGCAAGCCTGGTTATTGCCGGTTTAGTTGCTGAAGGTGAAACACTAGTCGACCGCATTTACCATATTGACCGAGGCTATGATCATATCGAAGAAAAACTATCCCAGCTAGGCGCAACTATCAGACGAATTCCAAGGTAATCTTAATCATGCTAACAATTGCTGTATCAAAAGGCCGGATCTATGACGACGCACTCCCTTTACTGGAAGAAGCAGGCATCGTTCCGATCGACAACCCAAAAACAAGCCGAAAACTTATCCTGCGTACAACTAAAGAGGATGTTCAGCTGGTTATAATCAGAGCTACCGATGTTCCCACTTTTGTTGAGTATGGGGCAGCAGATATGGGCATTGCCGGAAAAGATGTATTATTGGAACATGGTGCAGAAAGTCTGTATGAACCTCTGGATTTAGGTATCGCAAAATGCAGATTGATGACAGCTACGCCAGTCGATGCTCCAAAAATTGAAGGCCGTATCAGAGTTGCCACCAAATATGTCAAAACAGCACAGCGCTATTTTGCAGATATAGGCGTACAGGCTGAGATTATCAAGCTATATGGCGCAATGGAGCTTGCTCCTCTAGTGGGACTTGCAGACTGCATTGTTGATGTTGTAGACACTGGCAATACGCTGAAAGCAAATGGGCTTGAACCCAGAGAACTGATCACCCATATCAGTTCCCGTCTTGTTGTCAACAAAGCATCGATGAAAATGAAACATCAGCTCATTCAATCACTGTTAGACCAATTTGAAAAAACTTTAGCAAAACGGCAATAATATTATGACTGCTTTAAAAATCGCCCGACTAGACAACACAGCCCCAGACTTTAGTACACAGCTGAAAACACTGCTTGCCTGGGATGAATCTGACAACCTGGACATACAGCAGCGCGTTTTGGATATTATTGCCAATGTCAGAGAAAACGGTGATAAGGCAGTGCTGGATTACAGCAACCAGCTCGACCAGACGCAATTCAAAAAAGCATCTGATTTTGAGCTGCCCACATCTGTTCTAAAGCAGGCCTGGGATACTCTTTCTGCTGAAAAGGCACATGCGCTGCAAACAGCCGCAAACCGTGTCAGAGCTTATGCAGAAGAACAAAAGATGCATTCATGGCAATATACTGAAGAAGATGGCACCATTTTAGGGCAAAAAATAACTGCTTTAGATAAAGCAGGACTTTATGTCCCTGGAGGTAAAGCAGCCTATCCTTCCTCTGTACTGATGAATGCAATTCCAGCAAAAGTGGCAGGTGTTGGCGAGCTAATTATGGTTGTTCCCACTCCTCGGGGCGAAACCAATCAATTGGTATTGGCCGCCGCCTACCTGGCCGGGGTTGATAGAATTTTCACTATTGGAGGCGCACAGGCAGTGGCTGCACTTGCTTATGGCACCAAAACCATTCCGGCGGTAGATAAAATCGTTGGCCCAGGCAATATTTATGTTGCAACCGCAAAGAAAATGGTTTTTGGACAAGTCGGTATAGATATGATCGCAGGTCCTTCTGAAATACTGATTATCTGTGATGGCAAAACCAACCCAGACTGGATTGCCATGGATCTTTTTTCTCAGGCTGAACACGACGAAAACGCACAAGCCATTTTAATTTCAAATGATGCCAAATATTTAAACCAAGTCGAACAAAGCATCGGGAAATTGCTGCCAGAAATGGAACGCAAAGACATTATAAAAGCCTCTCTCTCTTCCCGAGGCGCTTTAATAAAAGTAGATTCACTGACTCAAGCGGCCGAAGTTGCCAATATTATTGCCCCAGAACATCTTGAATTGTCTGTAGAAGACCCTGACGCACTTAATCAGCATATTCGCAACGCTGGCGCCATCTTTATGGGAAGATACACTGCAGAAGCCTTAGGTGATTATTGCGCAGGCCCAAATCATGTTCTTCCTACCTCAAGTACATCACGCTATTCATCTCCGTTAGGCGTTTATGACTTTCAAAAACGCTCTAGCCTGATTAACTGCTCTGAATCAGGTGCAGACACATTAGGAAAAATAGCATCCGTCTTAGCTAGAGGAGAAAGCCTAACTGCCCATGCCCGCTCAGCAGAGTTCAGAATAAAATAGCCAAAGACTATGCTCACTGATTAAAGCCATAGCATTAAGACTTTAGGCAATTTGTCACTCTATAAGGATACCAAGAAATTTAAGAAAATCAGTTTCGCTCTTGTGCTTCCGCCCTTCATCCTAAAAAAATCAGTTGTTCCCGGTTTCTAACGCAATCGATTGATTCCGCGCTCAACTGATCTTGCTAGGTTCATAGTATACCATCCGCTTTTTGCATACCTTACTATTAATGACTCAAAATCTAATTACCTCAGTATTCCGTGACGAAGTTTTAAATCTTTCTGCTTACAAAGTTGCAGATTCAAATAGTCTTATTAAATTAGATGCCATGGAAAACCCCTATACATGGCCTGACGATATTAAGGAACAATGGCTTAAAACAATAAAAGATTGCCCGATCAATCGCTACCCAGACCCTGAAGCTAAACAGCTTGCACAAACCATAAAAGAAACTGACAAAATTCCAGAACAATGCGAGATCCTGCTTGGCAATGGTTCAGATGAAATCATTCAGCTTCTATTGATGGCACTGCCTGTAGATGCCACTGTTTTAGCTCCTGCCCCTGGGTTTGTTATGTATAGGCAAGTTGCTATGAGTCTTGGTCTGGCTTATCACGGCATTCCTCTACAAACCGATAGCTTTGATTTAGATTTACCGTTAATGCTAGATGCTATTAAAAAAAACCAGCCATCAGTAATTTTTTTAGCTTATCCCAATAACCCTACAGGCAATTTATTTAACCGGCAGGATATTGAAAAAATCCTAAATATTGCACCAGGACTTGTCATTATCGATGAGGCATACGCACCTTTTGCTGATGCAAGCTTTATCAGCAGACTGCCTGAACACACCAATCTATTGGTCATGCGGACAGTATCTAAACTGGGGCTCGCTGGATTGCGCCTAGGGTTTATTGCCGGAAATAAAACAATTATAAAGCAGCTAAATAAAATTCGCCTACCTTATAATATAAACAGCCTAACCCAAATTACAGCTAATTTTGCATTAAAAAACCAGACTTTATTTAGAAAGCAGACTCAGAAGATCTGTAATGACAGAACGACTATTTTAAATCAATTAAATGAGTTGCCCGATATTACTGCCTATCCTAGTTCAGCGAATTTCATCCTTTTTAAAACAAAGAAAAACCAGGCAACTGCAATTTTTGAAAGCTTAAAAAACCATGGCATTTTAATTAAAAACCTATCACCTCAAGGCGGTGTTTTATGCGACTGCCTCAGAGTAACTATTGGCAAGCCAGATGAAAACAAAGCCTTTATCAACTCCATAACGACAATTATCACGGAAAATTTAAATCAGCTTTAATTCTCGGCCCTATTTAGGTGCATCAAAATGCACAAGCGAGGTGCCCAGGGCTTTCTCAATTTAATCATTTCTTTTATATTTCAACAATATAAAATATGGCTTGATTTATGCTTGCGAAAAAGATTAACCTTAACCGTTTTCGAAAAAAAATAGACAAAAAGGCAATAACAGCTTCAACAAAGGTAAGCTGTAGTGGTATATTGGACACATAAATATAATAAATTGATGTAAGGAGAAATTCAAAAATAGAGACTCAGCTAAAAAACACATCTCTTTCGGATGGATTTTCCCAGTCATAAACACAATAAAGCAGTTATTTGCTTTTCTTGATTGACACCCTCCCTAAAAGACCTTTTAGTCGCGCCCCTGTTTTTTGAAAAAACTTCAAAACATCTCATCTAACCAGGAGCGTTATATATGATTCATGAAGGCGTCGACAACTCCAAACGCCAATTTCTAACCACTGCTCTCACCGTTGTTGGTGCAGTAGGTACTGGATATTTGGCAGTTCCCTTTCTCTCACAAATGCAGCCTAGCGCAAAGGCGATGGCCGCTGGCGCACCTGTTGAAGTAGATATCAGCAAGATAGAACCAGGCCAGTTAATTCGTGTTGCCTGGAGAGGGAAACCAGTTTGGGTATTATCAAGAACACCTGAAGTTATTAATGTTTTAGAGAATGAAACGGCTAAATTGGCCGATCCAAACTCACATGATTCAAACCAGCCCGAAGACAGTAACAATCCTCTGCGTTCAATTAAGCCGGAAATATTTGTTGCTGTAGGCCTTTGCACTCACCTTGGGTGCTCTCCAACGTTTAGGCCAGAAATTGCCCCTAATGACTTGGGCCCCGACTGGAAAGGTGGCTTTTTCTGTCCCTGTCATGGCTCAGGCTTTGATTTGGCAGGCCGCGTATACAGATCAGTTCCCGCACCTACCAACCTTGACGTTCCACCTTACCGTTATATTACCGATACGCTCATTATTGTTGGCGAAGAAAGCACGGAGGCAAGCGCATGAAAAATAAATTAACCGAGTGTACTGACTGGATGCTTGAACGATTCCCAATGTCAAAATTGTGGAATGAGCATATGGCCGATTACTATGCACCAAAGAATTTCAATTTCTGGTATTTCTTTGGTTCGCTTGCCCTGTTAATGCTAGTCAATCAGTTCGTAACTGGCATATTATTGACAATGAACTACAAGCCAGACGCAAAACTTGCATTTGATTCTGTTGAATACATCATGCGAGATGTCAACTGGGGCTGGCTGGTTCGCTATATGCACTCAACAGGCGCATCAGCTTTCTTTATTATCATCTATCTGCACATGTTTAGAGGCATGATGTATGGCTCATACAAAAAACCCAGAGAACTTATCTGGATTTTTGGCATGCTGCTCTTTGTTTGCCTAATGGCCGAAGCCTTTATGGGCTACTTACTGCCTTGGGGACAAATGTCTTACTGGGGCGCGCAGGTTATCATTTCTCTGTTTAGCGCTATTCCTGTAATTGGTGATGAGCTATCGCTATGGATTCGCGGAGACTATGTAATATCGGATGCAACGCTTAACCGCTTTTTTGCATTTCATGTAATTGCCGTTCCGCTGGCATTGCTTATTTTAGTTTTTCTGCATATTGTTGCTCTGCACGAAGTAGGTTCAAACAATCCTGACGGCATTGAAATTAAAGAATCAAAAGACCCATGGGGGAAGCCTGTAGACGGCATTCCTTTTCATCCCTACTACACTGTAAAAGATATTGTCGGTGTAGCTGTGTTCTTATTCTTTTTTGCCACCGTCATTTTCTACATGCCTGAAATGGGAGGGTATTTTTTAGAAAACGCCAACTTTATTCCAGCTGATCCTCTGTTAACACCTGAGCATATAGAACCGTCATGGTACTTCACGCCTTTTTACGCCATTTTAAGAGCAGTACCAGATAAGTTTGCTGGCGTTATTGCAATGGGCGGATCGATCGTTGTACTATTTTTATTGCCTTGGCTAGATAGATGCCCTGTTAAATCTATTCGATATAGAGGCGGGATTTATAAAAAGGCATTAGCTCTATTTGTTCTTAGCTTCCTAGTTTTAGGCTACTTGGGTACGCAGCCGGCAACACCATCTTTAACAATTGTAGCGCGTATTTTTACTGTTATTTACTTTGCCTTTTTCTTATTGATGCCTATCTATACGCGTTGGGAAAAAACCAAGCCTGTACCAAAAAGAGTCACTCACGAACCTGATGCTGAAGAGCAATATGAAGCTTTAGTTGAAGCTTTTGATGAGATGACTATTGATAAACCTTTAAAAACCAGCTGGGGAGCCACCGCTTTTCCTGTATCACCAAATAAAGAGGGGATTAAGCACGTCCTGGCCGGACTACTAAAAAAACTGAAAGGGAGCTTGGAGTAATTATGAAAAATTTTATATATACATTATTACTTTTATTGCCAATCAGCACTTTCGCCGCTGGCAATGTCGTATTAAAAAGGGCTGATGTAGACTTAGAGGATTTTACATCAATTCAAAAAGGAGCCAAACATTATGTACAGTATTGTTTAGGCTGTCACTCTGCAAAATATATGCGTTACAAGCGTATCGCCATGGATTTGGAGATTGATGAAGACATTGTATTAAATGAAATTGCACCGGAAGGTGCCAACATTTATGACCCAATGCTGACCGCAATGAATGAACATGACTCTAAAAAATGGTTTGGCGTTAATCCGCCGGATCTATCTCTGATTTCCAGAGTACGAGGTGCTGACTGGCTATACACCTACCTCAAAGGTTTCTATACTGATAAAAGCAAACCGTTTGGAAGCAATAATACCGTGTTCAAGGATGTTGGCATGCCAAATGTATTATGGCAGTTGCAAGGCGAACAAACAGCTGTCATGGAACAGTCTCACGGTGAAGATGTTATCTCATTTTTAAAAATCGAGAAAAAAGGCTCTTTGTCTGATAGAGAATTTGACCAATTTGTAACTGAATTAGTCAACTTTCTGGTTTATGTTGGCGAACCGATACAACTTGAAAGACAGCGCTTAGGAAAGTATGTGCTATTGTACTTGCTAATGTTTGGTGTCATTGCCTACCTACTGAAAAAAGAGTACTGGAAAAACATTACCCATTAAAGACGCAATATAATTTATTCAGCCACAAAGATGTGGCTGAATTTTTTACACCTTCCTTCATCATAGGCAAACTGAAACAAATAACCAGCCCCAACCTTACTTATCTTTTTATCGTCTCTTTAATACGGCTTCCGGCTACATTACCAGTCTACGCCCTTCACAATAGCATCAAAGGCAAACAGAAATACGGCGCAAGACCGGATAGGCTATTTATTGCAAGATATCTTTAAGCAGTAATCAGCTCTTAAATATAATGGCAATTAAAAAAACCATACCAGCCAAGAAGACTGAATCAAAAGCCCCCTTCTTCAACCTGTCATAACCGGTTGAGAGCGGATTTATAGCAATTTCTTTCAGAAAACAAACAGGCAAAAAAAAACAGCTTAAAAGCTGTTTTTTCTTAAAAAAATGAAGCCACAAGGCAACTGGAATAAAATAACCCCACCCAATTGCATGCCTTTTATTCTGTCTTTATCTTGTTTACTTCCACCTAGCCTGCAATGCACACTAGGTAACAAAAGAAAAAGGAAAAAAAACACCTTACAAATTGGAGAAGGTTATTTATTTCCAGTCACTTAACTCAATTTTTCTTTAATACGTGCAGCTCTGCCAGTCAAGTTACGAAGATAATACAGCTTCGCCCTACGGACAGCACCTCGACGCTTAACCTCTACACCGCCTATCATTTTACTGTGCGTTTGAAAAACACGCTCAACGCCAACACCATGAGAAATTTTTCTAACTGTAAAAGCAGAGTTTATTCCACGATTACGCTTTGCAATAACAACACCTTCATAGGCCTGCAATCTCTCACGATCACCTTCTTTTACTTTAACTTGAACAACAACAGTATCGCCCGGCCCAAAATCAGGCATATCTTTTCTCAGCTGTTCAGCATTTATCTCATCAATAATATTTGTCATTACCACACCTTATAAACATCAATTTTACAAAAAGGAATATAAAGGCTTAGTCCGACTCATGCACTTCATTCCTAAATTCTTTTAACAGGGCATCCTGCTCTGCACTTAATTCTTTTGCTTTCAATAAATCTGGCCGCTTTAAAGCCGTTCGACCCAAAGCCTGCTTCATTCTCCAGCGTTCTATCGCCTTATGATTGCCACTCAACAGCACATTGGGCACTGCACCTAACTCACCCTTTTCAGGCCGAGTATAATGTGGCGTATCCAGCAATCCATTCATGTGCGAATCCTGCTGTGCAGAATCCTCATCGCCCAGAACACCCGGAATTAATCTAGTGATTGAATCTATAACAACCAGTGCAGCCAACTCACCGCCACTGATAACATAGTCGCCTAATGACCATTCCTCGTCACAGACCGCATCAATAAAACGTTCATCAATTCCTTCGTAACGCCCTGCAACTAAAATAAGCTGAGAATACTGACTCGCCTCTACTAGCAATTCCTGAGTTATTTGCCTGCCCTGAGGGCTTAAATAAATAACTTTGTAATCAGTATTTTTATTTTTCAGCTTAGCATCATCGACAGCATCACAAAGAGGCTGGCACTTCATAACCATGCCAGGACCACCGCCATAAGGCCGGTCATCCACGGTTCTATGCCTATCATGCGTGTAATCTCTAGGATTCCAAACAGACAAGCCGACTACCTTTTTCTCTATTGCTGTACCAGTCACTCCATAACTGGAGCTTTCCAGAATCATTTCAGGAAATAGAGTGACTACATCAAATCGCATAACAGCAATTAAAAATCGGGATCCCAATCGACAATTATTTGCCTACCATCAAAATCTACACTTTTAATCACTTGCTTATGTATAAAAGGTATTAATCTTTCCTGCTCATCATCTTTAACAATCAGCACATCATTTGCACCTGTTTCAAGCAAAGAGTCTACTTTTCCTAAACTGACACCCTGCTCGGTTTCTACCGACAGACCAATAAGATCAGCCCAGTAGTACACGCCATCTTCAGTTTCAGGAAGCTGGCTTTTGTTAATCAGAATTTCCCAGCCACACAATAGCTCAGCATCGTTCCGGTCAGAAACGCCCTCAATAAGTGCAACAACAGACTTCCCCTGCCGCTTGCCATTAACAAGTTCTACCTGTTTAACTTCATTGCCTTTCTTAAGTATCCAAGGTGAGTAACTTATAATATTCTCTCTTGGATCAGTCAGCGAAAAGACCTTAACCCAGCCTTTTACCCCAAATACGCCAACTATATCGCCAACGTTAATGAGTTCGCTATCAGACAATTTTAAGCAGCTACTTTGGCAGCATCTTTAATTAATTTTGCAACGCGATCAGAAGGCTGTGCACCAACAGATTTCCAATAATTAATACGCTCATCATCTAAACGTAAAGATTCTTCGCTTCCACGTGCAAAAGGGTTAAAAAAACCTAAGCGTTCTATATAGCGACCATCACGACTATTTCTGCTGTCTGTGACAACAACGTGATAAAACGGACGATTTTTAGAACCACCTCTAGCAAGACGAATAGTTACCATGTAAATACCTTAAAAATATTCAATCAAAATTTAATCCGCCTATTCTACGCGAATTTTTAAGTTTGTGAAGAGCAAATTTAAAAAAATAATAATCTTTATCAATGATGAGTTACGAAGCTACATCCTCATGCCACGCATATTGCCTTTAATCCCCCGCATCATATTCGCCATATTGCCCTTAGCAAATTTCTTCATCATCTTCTGCATCATTTTATGCTGCTTAAGAATCCGGTTAACATCCTGCAACTCCTGCCCACAGCCTGCGGCAATACGCTTTTTTCTATTTCCTTTGATTAAATCAGGGAACCGACGCTCCTGCAGCGTCATGGAGTTAATTACGGCAATTTGGCGAGCCAACATCTTATCATCAACCCCTTCTTTCACACCTTGAGGCACATTGCCCATGCCAGGCAATTTATCCATCATAGCCCCAACACCTCCCATATTTTGCATTTGCAACAATTGATCTTTAAAATCATCCAGATTAAAGCTTTTCCCTTTGCTAATTTTTCTTGCAAGCTTATCTGCTTTTTTCTTATCAGCCTTTTGCTCAATCTCTTCAATAAGAGTAAGCATATCCCCCATACCTAAAATACGGGAAGCAACGCGGTCAGGATGAAAAGGCTCCAAAGCATCCGTCTTTTCGCCTGTACCAATAAATTTGATTGGCTTACCGGTAATATGCCTGATAGACAAGGCCGCGCCGCCACGCGCATCACCATCAGCCTTAGTTAAGATAACACCGGTAAGAGGCAGAGCTTCATCGAATGCTTTCGCCGTATTGGCGGCATCCTGCCCCGTCATGCTATCAACAACAAATAATGTTTCTACGGGGTCAATGGCGGCATGCAGCTCTTTGATCTCCCCCATCATCTCGTCATCAATATGCAGTCGGCCGGCAGTATCGACAATTACCACATCCAAAAATTGCTTTTTAGCAGCATCAATCGCATTATTGGCAATATCTACAGGCTTTTGTGTAATATCACTGTCAAAAAACACCAGATCAAGATCATTAGCCAATGTCTGCAACTGCTTAATCGCTGCAGGGCGATAAATATCGGCACTGACAACACCCACTTTTTTCTTTTTAGTCTGCTTTAGCCAGCGACCCAGCTTAGCAACCGTTGTTGTTTTACCCGCCCCCTGCAAGCCAGCCATCAGAACGATAGCTGGCGGATTTGCATTTAGGTTCAACTCTTCATTAGCCTCACCCATCACCGAAACCAGTTCAGCCTGAACCAGTTTAATCAATGCCTGCCCTGGGTTTAGACTGCTCTGAACCTGTTTGCCTAATGCACCCTGCTTTACCTTTTCAACAAAATCAGTCACCACAGGCAAGGCAACATCAGCCTCAAGCAAAGCCATACGCACTTCACGCATAGTATCTTTAATATTGCTCTCGGTCAGCTTACCCTGGCCTTTTAAATTTTTAAGCGTACTGCCTAAACGGTCGGTTAAATTATCAAACATATCTGCATCGTGTGTTGTGTTACTTTAAATAAGACATTTGCCCTATGCGAAATTAGCCCAATATATTACCATATGAAGTGACAATATACTCATTGTGGAGTTAGACAATTATAATTTAAGAAATTGCCTTGCGGTTAACACAGGATTTTGGCTTAACAGAAGCATTAAAAACTTTAGGACACAAAAAATCATGACCTCCACCACTCTTGGCATCATAAGTATCTGTGCATACATGACAGGCACAGCTCTGCTACTGAAAGACACCCTCCAAAATACGCCCCATAAACTATCTTTAGCCCCCGTCTGGCTAGCCGTTTTTTTACATTTTGGCTACACTTTTAGCTTATTCACCGACCAGCAAAACCTTAACTTCAGCCTGTTCCACACCGCATCAATAATCTCATCTCTTGTTGCCCTGCTATTAATGCTTGCCACCCTCAGCAAACCAGTAGAAAAATTAGGCTTGGCAATTTTTCCGCTCGCCAGTATTTCACTGTTAATGACGTTGCTTATTTCTGAGCAAAAAAATGCCTTCTCAATTGATAGCTGGCAGATGGCTGTCCATATCCTCAGCTCTATCATCGCATTCAGCCTGCTAATGATAGCAGCCCTACAGGCAATACTTCTCGCCATACAGGAACAGCAGCTTCGCAACCACCTGCCCAAACGTTTCATCCAGACACTTCCGCCATTACAGACTATGGAATCATTGCTATTTCAAATGATAGCGACCGGCATCCTATTTTTAACAGTATCATTAATAAGCGGATTTATTTTTATAGACGACCTGTTTGCCCAGCATTTAGTTCACAAAACAATACTGTCCATTGTGGCCTGGATAACCTTCTCAAGCTTACTGATCGGAAAAATTAAATATGGCTGGAGAGGACAGACAGCAGTCAAGTGGACTTTAGCGGGGTTTAGCTTATTACTGCTGGCTTATTTTGGCAGCAAATTGGTCTTGGAAATAATTTTACAGAGAACATAGATCGACAAGACTTAAAGCGACAATAAAAAAGTGGCTCTCCGACCCGGCATCAAGAGGCCAGATAATTGCCAGCCTTGAGCTTTCCCTGACGCATTTTCCTTAGCTCCCCAGCAATATCAGTCCTATGCAGCGTAGCCGCTGCTACAATCTTCTGATTAAGGCGCTGCACTTCTAGCAGATCAGCTCTTTGCTGCTCCGAAAAAATAGCATCAGCGACAGCAAACAATTTCTTCAGCATCTTATCCTGGGTAGACTGCATCTTCAGCAAATCGTCCCAGCGATTATCTATAACGGCCAGCATCATATCCTGAGTGTACATAAGCACATCCGACACCGCATCATCAGCCATAATTAGACGGCATAAGCCTTTAACGCCCTATTGGCGCGCGTATTCACAGGTGAGGAGGCGCTAATAGCCGGGACTTCTTCAACCAGGTTTATTGGCTCAACAATCTCCGCCGGTGCATTAATCGCATCCCAGGCAGTCTTAACCTCTAACAACAAGCTGCTGACTTCATTCAAAATAGCCTCGCTATTCTTTAAATTAGCAGTAACTAGCTGACGGCCAATATATTCATATAAGGATTCCAGATTAACAGCCACTTCACCACCTTTATCCATATCCAGGCTTGCGCGCAAACCATTTACAATCTCAATAGTCTGGCCAATAAACTTGCCCTTTTCGGCGATATCCTGCCTCTGTATTGCGCCTTTAGCAAAAGCAATGCGCTTTAAGGCGCCTTCAAACAGCATCTGAATCAGACGATGCGGATCAGCATACTCAATCTCAGAATTATATCCATAATCTTTATAGCTATTTAAAGCTGAATTCATTTTTGCACTCATTGCATCACCTATTTTCATACTAAATTTACTTGAACTAAACAAAGTATCGGCAAGAAAGCCAGGTTCTTTAACCTAAATTTTTTTAATTAAAAGAATAATTATAGTGCAATAAAGAAAAAACAGGAGGTATTGCAGAGGATTAAGAAAAACAAAATACATGTAGGCTGAGATCGATCTCAGCCTACATTCATCTTCTTCTTAAATTTATTGATTGTGAGCCAGAATAGAAACTCAGGGGGGGGGAGCTTATTTTAAAATTCTTGGCCCAGGCAAGTTTTGCAATTGCTGAGCTAAAAATGCACCCGTAGAATTTAAATTGGCAACCAACGCATCCATTGCGCCAAATTGTTTACGGTACCTAGCCTCAATAGTGGCTAAGCGTTTGGAAAGATTGTCCCTATCAGACTCGACACCTTTAAGCCTCCCTTCAATTGACTTGGTTCTTGAACCCAATATGCCATTTGATTCTAAAAAACCGGTCAGCGTTTTGCCTATTTTTTTCGCCAAGCCATTTTCAGAAGAAAATAAATTAGCGATTGCATTAAAATCACTGGCTATTACCTCATCCAATTTAGATGAATCACTCTCAAGTATCCCTTCCTTATTAGTTTTAATGCCGATGGAAGCCAGGCTGGAAAAATTCAAGCCCTCCTCGTCTATTGCACTGGACATCGCATTTCTAATCTGCGATTTAATAGCTCTCAGACCAGAGTCGCCCTGCAGCTGTCCAGCCTCTTTTGTATCAGGATTATAGCCGCCAAGATCAGTCATAATCTTATTCAAATCATTATAGGCTTTTACAAAATCAGATACCTTAGTCTTAATGCTTTCCTCATCCAGCTTTACCTCAAAAATCTCTGACTTCCCAGGCTCTGATGGTTTTTTTAAATCAAATGTAACGCCCGTAATCACATCAGAAAACCGGTTTCTATTTCGGGTAACCAGCTGCCCATCAACCTTCATCTGGGCATCCTGTGCTGGCTGAATAGTCGTTAAATTGGCCGTAGCCAGCTGCGCCAAATCAAATCCATCAGCAGCATCGTCATCTGTCGCATCAATGCTGATAGTGTTTTCCGCCCCTACCTGACTGGATGTTAAAACCAGCTGATAGCCATCATCTACATGAATGATTGAAGCCTTAATACCCGGATTGGCCGTATGCTCATTAATGGCATCCCTAATGCCCTCCAGCGACTTATTAGAATCGTCAACCGTAATATCAAAAGAAGAACTTCCTAATGAAATAGACAAAGACCCCGTTCCGATAGTCTCAGTTTTATCAGCAAAACCGGCAGAACGCACCTTTGCAGACTTGGCAAGAGACAGCACTTCAACATCATAACTGCCGACTGCCGCCGTAGTATTTACATTTATTTCATAAGGTGCAGACTCTGGCACATCAACCGTTCTCGCTTGAAATGCCGTCTTATTTGACAAGCCCTTTACCGCTGATTCAAACTCACTGAGCGCGCCTTTTAAAAGTGCAACCGCAGATAAATCCGCCTGAAAAACAGCTTCTTTTTTATTTAAACTCAGCGTTTTAGACGAACCTTCGGCTGCAACCAACTGAGTAACGATACTCTCTATATCAATCCCTGAACCAATTCCAGATGCTGAAATAGCCATAATATTGCCCTAATAAATTAAATGGGTGGTAATGCCGGGATTCTGCTATCGCTCCATCCCAGCCTACATTTTTTTAAACCAGCCCACAATCCGTAGGCTGGCGGTGAAGCAATAGCGCAACCCCAGCAAAATCACTTTCGTATCTTAAGCATAGACTATATAGAATAAAACAGTCGCCGCATAGCGCAGCCCCATCACAAAAAATATTTTCCATTGCTTTTGTGATGCCGGAAATCCGCTACCGCTTCATCCCAGCCAACATTGTTTAATAATTATGCTATGGAGCTAAACAGGCTGGATATATTTGCATTATTTCCACTTTTTTCTTTTTCCATCATTCGCTTAGACAGCTCTAAAGCTTCTTCCGAAGGAAGCTGTCTAATCACATCATTGGTATTGGCATCCCTGACCGTCACAATCTGCTTTCCCGTATCTTCATCAACAGAAAACTGAAGACTGCGCTGTACTGTCTGCACTTGGTCATTAAGATTTTTAACGACCTCATCCAAATCCTCCACCTTTTCGACAGAACCCTGTTCTTCCTTCGTTTCAGGCTGTTCAGCAGCACTCTTGGTCTCAGGCGACTGTTCATTACCTGTTTTATTTGATTTGACCAACGCAAGAAACCCCGGCGACTTCTGGTCACCAAGGCTAGCATTAACTCTCGGTGTATTATGGCTAATTTCCATCACACCCCCCTTATCGTTTGTTTTGTTATGTAAAGGGCAGGTTCAATTTAACTTGACCCGCCCATTTACTACTATTTATTAACCCAATAAGCTCAATACACCCTGCGGCAAACTGTTAGCTTGCGACAGCATCGCTGTACCGGCTTGCTGCAGGATTTGAGACTTAGTCAAATTAGCAGTTTCAGCGGCAAAATCAGCATCGCGAATTCGGCTACGGGCTGCACTTAAGTTTTCTGAGGTATTTTGCAGGTTAGTTACCGTATTTTCAAACCGGTTTTGTACCGCACCTAGGTTTGAACGGCTGCTATTGACCTGCTGTAACGCGGCATCAATTTGTTTAATCGCTGATTCAGCACCATCTCTTGTTTTAATAGACACACTGTCTATGCTTTTAGTAACATCTAGTGCTATATCCCCTGTATAGCCAAGCTTGGCCGCTTCTGTCAGAGATGTAGCGTCGCCAAATGATATTGTTTTAGCCGCACTTAATGTCACTTTTCCCTCAACAGCCTCCTCATCAGTAAATTCAGTACCTGTTGTAAGCCCTTTAACATTTGTAGCATTAAATCCCGTAGAACTGCCTGCATAGCTAGCCCCGGCATTAACAGCACCATCCGCAGTAGCATTTTCATCAACAGTAATATCTCGACCATCAGCAGCAGTCAGAGTCAGGTCATTGCCATCAACCGATGCCGCAACACCTGTTTTACTTGATTGCGCATTAATTGCATCTCTTATCTGTGTCACGCTTAACTCTTTTCCAACGCTTACATCTACTCCGCTGTAAATTGATTCGCCATTAATTGATAAGTCATAAGTGTTGCCCGCAACTCCTCCAACTTTGCCTCCAGTAACAGTGGTAGTTATTTCTGTCTTAGCCATGGCTGATAGCCCTGTAATTCCCGCATCTTCAATTGCAGCGGCCTTTGCATAGGCAGAACTGTCATTTCTCCCATTTACAGATGATTCTGCAAAGTTAGCACTGCTGGAAATGGTTTTTGTGTCACCATCGCCTATCTTAATGGTCATTCCAGCTGTTGTTGCTTCATTAGTAACAGTTGTCCCCTCCTTTTCAGCAATTGATCCCAGAGCAGATCCTTTGGCACTTCCAATTGAGACCTCAATATTTTGGCCCGCATTAGCACCTACTTGAAAGCTCGCACTGGAAAAAGAACCATCAATAATTTTCTGGCCGTTAAACTCGGTTGTTTTAGCAATTCGGTTAATCTCTTCCTGAATCTGCGTCACCTCATCCTGCAGTGCCTCTCTGTCACTTGCTGTATTAGTATCGTTTGCAGACTGTACAGAAAGTTCACGCATTCTTTGCAAAAGATCTGTTGTTTGAGTTAATGCACCCTCTGCAGTCTGTGCTAAAGAAATACCGTCATTGGCATTTCTGGCGGCCTGGTTCAAACCTCTGATTTGACTCGTCATCCGTTCCGAAATAGCCAAACCCGCAGCATCGTCTTTTGCGCTGTTAATTCTTAAGCCCGTTGATAAACGCTGTAAAGAAGTAGTGACACTTTTTTGTGAAGAACCTAAATTCCTTTGTGAATTAAGGGATGCTACGTTTGTGTTAATAACTGAAGCCATGGTATTTCTCCTAAATTAAAACCCGGAAACCCGGAAAATATTCTTTAAACTTTTTACAGAAAAACTTGATTTTCTGTTGCTTGCTTAGGTTAGCGACCGTGGTTTTAAAATCTTTAATTTTTTTATATATTAATTTCCAAGTTTAAAACAATCGCTTTGTCATCATGGTTTATCGACCGAGACTTAACATTCTTAAGCTCTATTTTGAATATATGCCTTATATAAGAGGTATCAGGATTTCAGCG
>JALSLW010000051.1 GCA_026988155.1 Methylomonas sp.
CTGCATAGTATTGGTTTTCATCAACCTGTCATATAAATATTTTATATTTCCCCAAGTAAATTGCTCGAACATTTTCGGCAGTCTATCTTTCTATTTTAAACTTGGAGATTCTAATATGAAGAAATTAATTCTTTCTACTCTACTAGCAACTTTGATGATGGCAGTTTTACCATTAGCTGTTCAAGCTGGCAGTTTTAATCATAACCTTGAAAAAAAATATCATGCTAAATACCGCCATAAACATTACCATTCCTTTAAAGTTGCTTTATGGGGCGATGAATTTTACAGTGATGACGTTGCAACAAAAGACCTAATGGCTCATCAAACTATTGCATCGATGAATAAGCATCATTTAAGTTTTACCATTTTTGTTGGAGACACTAAAAATGGTCACTCATTATGTACAGATACGGCTATTGGACAGGATATTGTCGATGTTTTTAATCAGCTTAGAGCGCCAACACTTTATTCGGTAGGTGATAATGAGTGGACTGACTGTCATAGAATCAGTAATGGCAGCTATGATCCGCTTGAACGCTTGGATTATTTGCGGAGTGTCTTTTTTGATAAAAATACCAGTCAAGGAATACACCCAATAAATGTTAAGCGTCAAGGTCAGTTAGGAGAGGCTTATAGTGAAAATAGCCGGTTTGTTAAAAATAACGTTGAATTTGTAGCTTTACATATTCCTGGCAGTAACAGCAATTTAGTTGTAACCAATAAACAATGTACTAAAAAATCTAATCGTACACAGACAGACTGTAATGACGCTTCTGCTGAATACATGATGCGCAATGATAAAAATAAAGAGTGGTTGGAAGATGCTTTTGCTGAGGCAAGAGATAAGCATTATGCAGGTGTTTTGATTGCAATTCAGGCAGATATATTTTCTCCATTTGAATTAAGCGGTGGTAGGTATAAAGATGATTTTTTACCCCAATTAGATGAAAATAATGGTTATGCTGATTTTTTTCATACATTAATGGCTGAAACTAAAAGCTATGAGGGACAGGTTTTATTAGTTCACGGAGATTCTCATTATTTTAAATTTGATAAGCCTATGTTTAATGAAGACGGTAGACTAACGTCCAATTTTTCTCGTGTTGAGGTTTTTGGAAGTAAGGATAACAGTTGGGTCGAAATGACAGTAAACCCAAATTCTGAGAATGTATTTTCTTTTAAGCCAGTAATTTTGAAGTGATTTCGTTAATATTTAAATTATGGCAATAGCTTTAAGTTGGGGCATGTAAAAATTAAAATGAAGTTTACTTTGCCTCCACTTACTTTAAAGTAATTTGTTTTTTGTCATTCTGATCCGCGAGAGGAGCCTTGCGGGTTGGAATATTGTTTATATACTCAATATTCTCAGCAATCGCTCCATCTCTTGTCTCTATATAAGTACCCAAGTATAATTAATTTAACTTTTTACTTGTCTTTTTTACCATTTTAGACCCTGAATAAATAGTTACGTAGCTCGCTATGCGCCTATTTATTCAGGGTCTAAAATGAAAAAAAATCCTGCGTAAAACTTTTAAATTAATTTTACTTGGGTACTTAGTTATTCTGTTGTTCGAAATGACAAAGCACACTAAGTTATTACCAAAAAAATACATTAATCTTCATTCCAAGTATGAATTTTTTTGTGTATCCGCCTAACGCCAAGCGCAACCAAAAGCAGAACGATTGGAATTGATAGCGCAGTAGCCAGTGTAGGGTTTATATCAATTTTATCAGATGTATTCGCCGCTTTTGTCATTGAGCCAATAAAGCTGACTATGTAGCTGGTGATTGCTACAATGGACAGTCCTTCTACCGTTTCCTGCAGACGCAATTGCATTTTAGCCCGTAAATCCATTGAGGTAAGCAGTGCCTGGTTTTGCCGTTCAATGGCCATATCAACACGGGTACGTAATAGCTGTCCTGCATTGTTGATACGTTTTGATAATGAATTGAAACGTTTGAAAGTGGACGTGCAGGTATTGATAGCCGGTTCCAAGCGTTTTTTCATAAATTCGCCTATGGTTTGAATTCCCTGAATGCGTTTTTCCCGTAATTCATCGATACGCTGCTCAACTAATTTGTAATAGGCATTGGCAGCTCCAAAACGATACTGATGGGTCGCTATATTGTTCTCTATTTGAGAGGCTAAAGTTGTTAATTCGTCTAATAAATCACTGTCATTGCCTTTTGAGTTTGCCATGGCAGAGGTGATAGAGAGTAACTGATGGTTAGCCTTTTTTAGTTCAGGGGTGAGCTGTTTAGCTATTGGAAACGCGAGCAATGCCATCACGCGGTAAACTTCAATTTCAAATAAGCGTTGCAGCAAACGGCCAGCCTGTCCTGATTTTAAGTGATCGTCTAGAATCAGGAATCGGCTAAAGCCATCTGCATGTATTTTAAAATCAGTAAAAGCACGGGCTGCGCCACCGGTTACTTCTGCACCAACCACACAGTTTCCAGAAAAAAAACTGGAAATTGATTGGATACTTGAGACGGATGGAGTGGATGAATCAATGATTGAGGCGTGAGCTGCAACTATTGTTTTCCCTGGCAGCTGAGTGAGCCAGTCGATAGGGACCAGTTCTATGGCCAGTTTTGAAAATGGTGCTTCTATATTGTTTTGGTCATAAAAGGAATAGGAACTAAATTCAGCATGCTGTTCCCAGCTAATTTTAAATGAGTCCAGTGTTGCCCGAAAATAGGATGCATCTTCTTTAGGCCCAGGAACACCATATCTGTCACATAATTTCTCCAGATGCAAACGCTCCAGATTTCTTTCTTCACTATTGAGTGATAAGGCAAGAAAGCTGCTAGTTACGGGCAGCTTTAAAGTAATATGGGCCCTAGCATGAACTTCATTATGTAAACTGAAGCGTTGATGATGGTTTTCTGGGATTGGGAATAAGATTGTCACGCGCTGGCCGTAGATTTTAAATATGGACTAGATGGGGTTGGCCAGTCATAATGAACGGCTGAATATGTGTTAGTAAATCAACTCGCAACAAATAACTCTGCAGTATTGCATTGTATTTTTGCGGAGTTATTTGTAGCAAGTTGTATAAGGTGAATACTTCCCTGTATTTTTTCGGCATGGCTTACTTTGTTGTTTCTGATGTGTCACAGGTGTTTTTATCCATTGCTGCATAGGCAGGACAAAAGCGAGAGTAGCCTGTTGCAATTAAAACGATTCCTGCAACAAGAAGGATGATCTTTGCAGTAAATATTGAGATAAATAATAGGATTGAACCTGCAATTAAGCGCATGCTACTGTCTTTATCACCGACATTAATTTCAAATTTAACTAAACGTTTATAATCAAAACTCATTGTACCTACCTCTTTTTTTATGAAGATGCCCTTTAATAGGGTCCATTTAACCTACTCAATATACACAGCCTGCAAAAATGTGCAAGCAATAAACAATGGATAAAAATATTTCACTAATTGATTCTTTAAATGATGCGCAGCGTCTGGCTGTATCTGCACCTAACCGGTCCATGCTGATTTTAGCTGGTGCGGGGAGTGGAAAAACGCGTGTTCTGGTACACAGAATAGGCTGGCAGATACAGGTAGAAGGGTTGTCTATTCATAACATTCTGGCGGTTACTTTCACCAATAAGGCCGCCAAGGAAATGCGTGGGCGTATTGAGGATTTGCTGAATATTTCTGCACATTCCATGTGGATTGGCACTTTTCATGGGATTGCCCACCGCCTGCTAAGACGGCATGCAAAGCAGGCCAAATTGCCTGATACTTTTCAAGTGATGGATTCCGATGATCAGCTTAGAATAATTAAGCGTCTGGTAAAAAGCTTAAATATAGATGATACAAAATGGCCTCCTAAGCAAATGATGTGGTTTATTAATGCTCAAAAGGACGAGGGTATCCGAGCTAGGCATATGATTGAGCCAAACGATATTTTTCAGCGTGTACAGCTGCAGATCTATAAAGCCTATGAAGCAATTTGTGACCGTTCAGGCTTAGTAGATTTTGCTGAATTATTGCTTAGAGCTCATGAATTATTGCGCGATAACGAAGATGTCTTACAGTTTTATCAGGATAGGTTTAAACAGGTGCATGTTGATGAGTTTCAGGATACTAATACCATTCAATATGCTTGGCTGCGCTTATTGACAGAAGGTAGGGACAATTTATTTGTGGTGGGGGATGATGATCAGTCTATCTATGGCTGGCGAGGTGCAAAAATAGAAAATTTATACAATTTTCAGTCACATTATCCTAATCATCAAGTGATTAAATTAGAGCAGAATTACCGTTCCACAGGCAATATTCTTAAGTCAGCGAATGCCCTAATAGCAAAAAATGATTCACGGATGGGTAAGGAGCTATGGACTGACTCTGGTGATGGTGAATTGATTTCTTTATACACAGCCTTTAATGAGCAGGACGAAGCCTATTTTGTAGTCGAAAAAATTAGGAAGTGGGTGGCTGATGGCGGTTTGCGTCAGGATATTGCCATTTTGTATCGTTCTAATGCCCAGTCAAGACAGTTTGAAGAGAAATTAATGGCCACAGGAACACCTTATCGAGTGTACGGCGGTTTGCGATTTTTTGAGCGAATGGAGGTTAAAAATGCCCTGGCCTATTTGCGTATAATGTCCAACCATAATGATGATGCCTCTTTTGAAAGGGTGGTCAATACTCCAACACGAGGTGTAGGGGCAAAATTAATTGATAATATTCGGCTTTTAGCCAGAGAAAATGAAATATCTTTATGGCAGGCCTCTGTAGAGCTGATTAATCAAAATAAATTGACACCTAGGGCTGGCAATGCCTTAAAAGGCTTTCTAGATCTGATTAAACGTTTGGGTGAAGAAGCTAAAGGAAAAGAATTGTTTGACAAAGTAAAGCTGATCGTTGAAAAAAGCGGTCTCGTCGAAGCTTATAAGAAAGAAAAAGGTGAGAAAGGCGAAACAAGAATAGAAAACCTGGAAGAATTGGCCAATGCAGCCCGTTTATTTGATTTTGATGAGGACAATGAAGAGAACCTGAATGAGCTGGATATGTTTCTTGCTCATGCAGCACTTGAGTCGGGTGATATGCAGGGAGATGATTACGAAGACTGTGTACAGCTAATGACTTTGCATTCAGCAAAAGGACTAGAATTTAAGCTTGTTTTTCTGGTTGGGTTGGAAGAAGGCCTGTTTCCATCTCAACAGTCTACCGATGATGTTGGCAGGCTAGAAGAAGAACGCAGGCTTTGCTACGTAGGGATAACTCGGGCTATGGAACAGCTAATTATTACCCATGCCGAATCAAGACGTTTATATGGCAAGGAAACCTACCCGCGTCCGTCACGTTTTTTAAAAGAAATTCCGGCTGAATTTATTCAGGAAATTCGAATTCGGGCAAATGTTACCCGGCCTGTTGCCGCCGTTAAAAAAAGTTCATCGCTTCCGCAGGCAGGAACTTATAGACTGGGGCAGCGGGTAAAGCATATAAAGTTTGGTGAGGGAGTGGTATTGCAGATGGAAGGAGAGGGTGCACAGGAAAGAGTGCAGATTAACTTTCAGAATGTAGGTTTAAAGTGGCTGATGCTGTCTTATGCTAAGCTTGAAGTATTATAATAGGGGGCGGCGCATCCCCCTATGTACATCTCGCCTTTTTAATCTTTAAAGTAGGGTTAAATAGTAACGAATACGATTGTAATAGCCAGCAGTATCATAAAAACAAAGTCAACGATGAGTGGGTTGGGAATTGCCCCCCGCTCTCTTTTATTATTAGCCGAAAGTTTATTTTTATGAGAAGCAGGTGCATTATTTTTTGTCATTTTATTATTCTTGTTTTCTAAGTGATTGCTGATAATAGAATTGAATAATACCAACTGAGTTATTGTTTGGCAATGTTCAGCTTAAGTTCATATAATAAAAAAAAGTGGCTGACGGCTTAATGTATTGAAAAAAAATAAATTTTCAATGGCTTAGGGTGAGCATAAAAAACCAGTTATCCACCATTATTGACTCGTGAGTGGTCAATATCTAAAAAATCATTCTTAAATAATGAGGTTTTGCCACATTTTCAGAGACAGAATCTTTGTGAATAGCATTAGGACTTGTGTACAGCTATATCGTCTCCAGCCTATCTGATATTATATGTCTAAATTTTTTTTAGGAGCACAAGTGGTTTTAGACAATGCCCCCAGTTGGCAAAAAGTACTGGCATCAGAGTTTGATGCAGACTACATGCAGGTGCTTAAAAAATTTTTACGTGCTGAAAAAGATGCGCAGAAAGTGATTTACCCGTATTCATCTAATTGGTTTCATGCTCTTGAGATTACGCCACTGGATAATGTGAAAGTGGTCATTTTGGGGCAGGATCCTTATCATCAGGCTGGACAAGCCCATGGCCTATGTTTTTCAGTTTTGCCAGGGATTAAAACGCCACCCTCATTAGTGAATATTTTTAAGGAGCTGGAAACAGATTTAGGAATCGTTGCGGTTAATCATGGCTATTTGGAGAGCTGGGCAAAACAGGGCGTATTGCTGCTCAATGCTGTTTTAACGGTGGAAGATTCCAAACCAAATGCTCATCAAGGTAAAGGCTGGGAATTATTAACGGATAAAATTATTGAAACAGTCAATGCAGAATGCGAACATGTAGTTTTTTTGTTGTGGGGAAGCTATGCTCAAAAAAAGGGGGCCATGATTGATACGGTAAGGCATTGTGTATTGAAGGCGCCTCACCCCTCACCACTATCAGCCTACCGCGGTTTTTTTGGCTGTCAGCATTTTAGCCAGGCCAATGATTATTTAAAGCAGCACAATAAACTGCCTGTTGAGTGGCAGCTGCCTCATGATCTCTCAACTGAAATTTAACTTAATCTGCTTTTTTTGATCTGGTCTTGAAAATGCTCAATTGAATATTTTCTACCTAATACCACAATCATGTCCTCAGTCTGTAATTCAAAGTATTTTTCAGGGTTAAAATAAAAATGCTGATCCATAACTTTATAGCGATTACGTCGTTTTTGATGGATTTTATTGGCACTGATGACACCTACCAAGGTCAGTTTTCTTTTCTCAAAATTGATGTCCACGATTTTCTGATTTTCCAGTAAAGAATTTGGATAGACGACCAAGGTTTCCAGCTGAATTTGCTTTTGTCCCTGCAGGATCCCTAATATCGCTTCAAATGCAACGGGTTGTCCAACATATTCAGCTGCCAGCAAGCCCGCAATTTGAAAAGGCTGAATCACATTATTTGCGCCTGCCTGATATAGTTTTTTAACATTATCTTCTCTGTTGGCGCGGGCGATAATATTAATGTCAGAATTTAGAAAACGGCTGGTCAGGGTTATATAGACATTGCTTACATCATTGCCTGTAGTGCATAAAATAGCGGTTGCACCTGTGTTAATGCCTGCATTGAGCAGTACAGAGTTTTTACTGGCATCATCCTGTATATAAAGATAATGTTTTTCTTTGGCCAATGAAATACTGTTTTCATCATTATCGAGGATGATGAAGGGTTGCTGATCTTTTTCAAATTGTGATGCAATTTCTTGACCTACTCTGCCAAAGCCACAGATAATGATGAAATCGTTAAACCGGTTTAATTCAGCATAGGTTTGATTTTCTCGCAAAGTATGCATCTTGTCATTAAAGGCAGAAACAATAATCGAAGTGAAGAATGACAGTACTCCAAGTCCTGTAAGAATAAGTGCAATAGTTACAATTCTGCCGCCAAATGTTTGCGGTGTAATATCCCCGTAGCCAACGGTAGACATAGTGACTATAGACCAATAAAAAGCATCATATAAATGGCGGATATTGCCGCCACTGGAATTATTTTCGAATAAATAAATGGCAATAGTGGAAATAAAAACCAGAAAACCCAAAAATATGGCTAAAGTAATGAGTTCAAAGCGTTTACTGGATAAAACATCGGCAAAAACTTTAATGCTGTTTGAATAGCGGAACAGTTTAAACAAACGGAAAATCAGCAATATCCGTAAAATTCTTAACGGCCGGTAGCTTGGCAGAATTGCCAGTAAATCAATAATGGCAAAAAGTGAAAGCATGTATCTCAGCTTTTTCGCGGTTACCATTTTTAGCGTTTTTAGTGTACTGAATGAGGTGTTTAAGTATTCTGTTTTTTCATATTCTTTTATGATGATAAGGTGAGAATCAGAGTATAGCCAAGCCCTTAATAAATATTCAGTGATGAATACGGTAACAACACACTGCTCAAAAAACTCACCGGCGCTATTGAGTTCATGTTCAACATTGTAAACCAGAAAGAAAACGCTCAGCATAACCAGGCAAATCATAAAAATATCAAAATATGATTTCATTTTGCTCTGAGGGTTTTCTAGCAGATTATAAAAAAACTGTTTGCTCTGCTGATAATAAACAGATGTCTTTAATAAGTAGGCGAAATAGACTAGGGGTTTTGCAAGCATTATTTTTTAAACTGAATGACCTTGTTGGCAGGGTTTAGGTTAATTTCATCAATCACACTGTTACTATTAGAGTCTAGTATGTAACTTACAGTTTTGGCAATGTCTTCAGCTAATAAAGCATGTGTTGCGCCATCACCTGGCTGAAAAGATAAACCGTCAAAAAAAGGTGTTTTTACCATGCCCGGATTAATGAGTGATACACGGACGGAACTGGTTCCGCATTCATCCCTTAAGGCCTGAGTAAATCCGCGCAAGGCAAATTTGCTGGCGCAGTAAATGGAACCCTTTCTGCTGCCTTGCAAGGCAGCTTCTGAGCCAATATAAATCAAATTACTCTGGGACCTTCTTTTTAAATTAGGGAGAAGCGCACGTGTGATAAAGGCCTGACTGGTAAAGTTAACTGTCATCATTTTCTCAATTTGAGCAAATGAAAATTGCTCTATTGCACCAAATTGCCCATATCCAGCTGAAAATATAACGCCATCCAACGCAGGAAATGCTTTTCCGAGAGTTTTTAAGGTAACTGGTATTTGCTCAGGCTGGGATAAGTCCAGTTCTATAAAGCTAAAATTCTGACAGCTGACTTTAAATTTTGTGCAATCTCTTGAAGTACCGATTACAGTATGGCCATCGAGCAGCAATTGTCTTGCAATGGCGCGGCCAATGCCAGAACTGGCTCCAGTGACGAGCAGTGTTCTTTTTACAGTGTGCATGGGAAAAATTTGGAATCTGGAATATAGCTTAATAATTGTTCGGTACAGTATTGCAGCATTTCCTGTTCTAGCTCTGATTTATAAGAGGTTATTTTTTGTTTGGTTTCAAGTGGACTAGCAAATAAGGGTTCTTCTGGGTAGAGGCTATGTATCTTTTTGAAGTATTTTTCAGGCAGCCGAAACACGCCTAGGCTAACGGAATGCAGTGAATCCATTTTTATTCTGCTGAATACCTGTTCAAATAGGCATTTATATTGCTCCTGATAGCCTGTTTGATAGATTAAGGGATCAAATCGCAACCCTATTTGCCAGCCCTGTTTCTGCAATTTGCATAGAGCATCCAATCTGCGGGCTAGGCTAGGGGCTTTATCTTCAACTTTTGTGGCAATTTCATCAGGTGACAGACTAAAGGCAATGATGGTGCGTGGATTTGGCGCTGTTTTTAGCAAGTTTCTGATTTGAGTACTTTTCGTTCTTATTTCTAGCCAGGCATTGGAGATATTGGCAAAAAAAGGTAAAAAATGTTCGGCAAATCCTGTAACAGGTTCAAAGGCTAGACTATCACAGTCATATCCGGAGAAAAAATGAATATCTTCATTAGGTGAAGCGTGACAAATCTGTTTAATCTCTTGCTGATAATCTTCAAAATTAACAAATAAAACATAATTTGCTGACTGAAACATGCCCTGTAAAAAACAGTAGCGACAATCGTACAGACAATTCAGCATATGTGAAAAGTAATAGTTGTTTTTTGCGCCGATGTTATAGCCAGGAGGTGCAGGTAAAGCAAAGTGTTTATATTTTTCAGCTAAAATTAAGGCTGGATCCTGTTTTTGCAGCCGAAAATTTTGTGCTTTAGGGTTGAACACTTCGCCATAGCGCTCACAGATGATTTTTCTAGCCTTTGGGAATCGGTCAATGATTGCAAGCGTACGGGGGTGCTGACGGATGTTTTCTTCAATAAAAAGCGTGTGGACCATTCGTTTTTTTAAGCTGGTGTAGGTATTGCTTACTAAATTAGCATTTTATTTATAAATTAGCATTTTATTTATATTGAAAGTTTGCAGAAAGGGCGTTTAAAGGCGCTGGAAATTGTCTCGCAAGCGGCAAGGCTAATGACGGATAAAAAGACGTATAGGTGAGTGGATTATTTGCTTTCAGTTGCCTAAGTTGCAATAAACAGTAAAATAGAACCGATCTAAACTTTATTTCGAATTTTGATGAATACAAAAAAAATCGGCTTTATCGGTGGCGGCAATATGGCATCGAGTTTAATTAAAGGTTTAATTGCTAGTGGCCATTCGCCAAGTCAATTATGGGTGAGTGATACTAACTTGGACATATTGCAGTCTTTAGCCGAACAATTAAAGGTCAATATTACTGGCAATAATGATGAACTGGTTAAGTGTGTTGATGTTGTAGTATTGGCGGTTAAACCTCAGGTCCTGCAGACAGTAGCTGAAAATATTGCCAGGGACTTGATTGTTGGCAATCTGCTATTTGTTTCCATTGCCGCCGGCATTTCACAGCAAAACCTTGCTCAATGGCTAGGGAAAAATACTGCTATTGTGCGCTGTATGCCCAATACACCGGCACTTGTACTAACAGGGGCAACTGCTTTACATGCAAATAATGCAGTAAGTAGTGAGCAAAAGGACTTAGCAGAAAATATTTTGCGTGCAGTAGGCATTTCTTTATGGGTAGCCAAGGAAAGTGAACTGGATGCTGTGACCGCTGTTTCAGGCAGTGGTCCCGCCTATTATTTTCTGCTGATGGAAGCGATGGAAAAAACTGCTTTGGAGTTGGGGCTTAGTGAAGATACTGCCAGATTACTGGTTCAGCAAACAGCACTTGGGGCTGCTAAAATAGCCTTGGAATCCAGTAATACACCTGAGGAGTTAAGGCGTAAAGTGACCTCTCTGGGCGGTACCACTGAGCAGGCAATTAAAACGTTTGAGCAAGGGGGGTTTTCTTTGCTGGTTTCTAAGGCTTTGCATGCCGCCAGAGATCGTTCTATTGAAATGTCTAAAGAATTAGGAGAAAAATAATGGGTGCTAGCTATATGACCAATCCTATCGTGTTTTTAATTGATACTGTGGTTTCATTGTATATTTTAGCGATTATTCTGCGCTTTTTATTTCAGTGGACTCGGGCTGATTTCTATAATCCGATTTCGCAGTTTTTAGTAAAAATAACCCATCCGCCACTGAAGTTTTTGCGTCGGCTTGTGCCTTCTGTAGGAAAAATAGATACTTCATCCATTGTGTTGGCATTAGGGATGCAAATGCTGGCAAATTTTTCAATTTTGGCGTTGCAGGGTGCTGTTCCTGGTGTTGGGGCATTGGTGGTCTACTCGCTGAAAGAGATAGTCGAAATGGTGTTTAACATTTTTGTGTTTGCCGTGTTTGCCAGAGCAATCCTCAGCTGGTTTGATCCTGGCAATTACAACCCGGCAAGCTCTCTTTTACAGAGTTTGACTGAACCATTATTGAGTTTGTGCAGAAAAATCATACCTGACTTGGGAGGGATTGATTTATCGCCTTTGGCAGCGTTAGTTTTTTTGCAGCTTGCGAAAATGATGATTTTACCGCCATTAAGTCAATTAGCGGTATTATTAAGCTGATTTAGGAGGTAGTTATGCCGAAAACCGGTATGTTTTGTATACTTGAAGTTGAACTAAAATAAACTATACTGCATAAGTAAATGTACGGAAGAAAGCACTAAGGCAACTGGAAATAAATAATTTATGCTCCACATTCATTTAAATAAAAAAATCGTGTCAGCAATCTTAGTTTTAGCACTAAGCGGACATAGCGCTCTTGCCAATAAAAAAATGTATCGATGGGTGGATGACAATGGCAATGTGTTTTATTCTGATCAGGTGTCTCCTAAGGATATTAAACATAGAAGAGAATCATTAAATCAAAATATCCGGGTTGTTGAAGTTGTAGAAAAACAGAAAACCAAGGCGCAGCAAGAATTGGCAAAACGTTTGATTTTACTTAGAAAACAGCAGGAAGCCATTATTAATAAACAAAAATCACATGATAAAGTTTTATTAAGTACTTATCGCAGTATTGATGATATGCTGCTGGCTTTAAAAGGGCAAATGCTGGCACTTGATGGCAAGAGGAAAATAGTTCGGAGCAATTTAAATCGGTTGGAATCGCAATTGATAACAAAGCAAAAAAAAGCGGCTCAATTTGAAAGGGATGGGCGCAGAGTTCCTGTAAATTTATTGACTGACATTGCGACTGCCAGGCAGCAGATTAATGATACCTATGTTGAAATTGCCAATCAGTTTCAGAAAAAGAAAAGAATAAGAGAAGCTTTTGAAAATGATATTGCGCGATTTTCTTTTTTGATTGAATCAAAAAAGAAAGAGCGGGACTTTATTGGCTATCTGACTGCAAAAGATAGAGCGGCCAATGAGTTAGGGCTGTTTGTCTGTGAGACTATTGCTCTATGTGACCAGGCATGGATCAGCGCCAAGCAGTTTGTACGGACTTATTCGACAGTTCCTTTAGATTTTGAAACGGATAACCTGATTATGGGGCGGACACCATACAAAGATACAGACTTAAGCTTGTCTGTTTCTAAAATGGACGAGAACGATGGCAGTCAGCAACTGTTTCTTGATATTCGCTGCCGTAAATCTTCTCTGGGGGATTTACTGTGCAGGGGAGAAAAAGTAAAGAAAATTAGACACCTGTTTAATGATTTTATTAAATCAACCTTGCCTGAAGAAATGCTAAAAGATCAGTGAGACATTATTTGCAATATTTCAGGCAGTTTGGCGGGGTGTTTCCGCTAAACGCTTTTACTGCTTAGCGTCTAACCAGTAACGTACCAACTCCTTGATCAGTAAACAGCTCTAGCAATACCGCATGGTCGACTCGGCCATCAATGATATGCACGCTAGAAACGCCGCCTTTTAATGCGTCTGTGGCGCACAGTGTTTTAGGAATCATGCCGCCTTCGATAGTGCCGTCAGCAATCAAGTCATCAATATCAGTGATAGACAGTCCTGTCAGCAGTTTTTTATTTTTGTCTAAGATGCCGGCAGTATTTGTTAACAATAATAATTTTTCAGCTTTTAAAACGTCGGCTACTTTGCCTGCAACCAGGTCAGCATTGATATTGTATGAGTGTCCATCTTCACCTACGCCAATCGGCGCAATAACAGGAATAAAATCGCTATTGCAAAGCATATTGACTACAGCAGGGTCTATGCTGCTAACTTCTCCCACATGGCCTAAATCGATGATTTCAGAGGCCTGTGATTCAGCTGTTAGCTGTTTCAAATTAATTTTTCTGGCATGGATAAAGTCGCCGTCTTTACCTGTTAGTCCAATGGCTTTGCCACCATGAAGATTGATTAGACTGACAATTTCCTTATTAACCTGCCCGCCTAGAACCATTTCAACTATATCCATGGTTTCGCTATCGGTAACTCGCATGCCATCAACAAACTGACTGCTGATATTTAGCCTTTTTAAAAGCTTGCCGATTTGAGGGCCTCCACCGTGGACGATAATGGGGTTAATGCCGACCAGTTTCATTAGTACTATATCTCTGGCAAAGCTATGTTTAAGTTCATCATCAATCATGGCGTTGCCGCCAAATTTAACTACAACAGTTTTATTCTTGAATTTTTTTATATACGGCAAAGCCTCGATGAGGACATGTGCTATGTGATGCGAGGTATTTTTTTTCATGAGAACCTGGGAAATGAATAATGCAACTCTTAAATAACAAAATAAACTGCTTATGGTTTTGTTATTTAAGAGTTACTCAATAATTAATAAATTTAGGAGCGAGGATTTAACGCATTAAAAAGGCACGTTAATGTCAGGTTTTATTTCTGTGAGCATTTCCTTAAACTGATATTGGATGCGGGCTAGCGCCTCCGCATTATCTGCTTCAAAGCGAAGTGCCAGGGCTGGCATGGTGTTGGACGCTCTGATAAGTCCCCAGCCATCGGTAAAGTTAACTCGCATGCCATCAATAGCAATAATTTCAGCATCTTTAAAATTAGCTTTAGCAAGAAACTGTTCCATTAGAATAATATTCTCTCCTTCATTCAATTCAATACTGATTTCCGGGGTGCTTTCACTTTCTGGAAGGTCTGCGAAAACTTTATCGCTGCTTCGTGTATCAGCAGACAAAATGCCAATAAGACGGGCTGCAGAATACAGAGCATCATCAAACCCAAACCAGCGGTCATTAAAGAAAATATGCCCGCTCATTTCTCCCGCCAGCAAAGCACCTGTTTCTTTTAATTTAGCTTTCATGAAGGAGTGCCCCGTCTTCCACATGGTAGGACGCCCTCCAAATTTAGTAATATAGTCAGAAAGGTGACGGGAACATTTCACATCAAAAATGATTTCAGCACCAAGGTGGTCAGCTAATATATTTTTAGCAAACAGCATCAATAGCCTGTCTGGCCAGATTATTTTCCCTTTGGCATCTATGATGCCTATTCTATCACCATCGCCATCAAAGGCTATGCCAAGATCGGCTTGGTAATGTTCAACACCGGCGATTAAGTTTTGCAAATTTTCAGGATTGGTAGGGTCCGGGTGATGGTTAGGGAAAGTGCCATCGATATCGCAAAATAATTCAAAGACTTCACAGCCAAGAGTTTTTAATAGGGTGGGTGCCAGTTCTCCAGCGGCTCCATTGCCACAGTCTACAACTACTTTAAGAGGTCTGACCAGATGAATATCCTCGGCGATAATGCCAATATATTCATTAATAAACATATTATTTTTATCTATTGTTCCGGGCGTATCCGTTACAAAATTTTGTTCATCTATTCGCTGTTTAATTTGCTGAATTCTTTCGCCAGCAAGTGATTCGCCGTCAATAATTATTTTTAGGCCATTATATTCTGCAGGGTTATGGCTGGCTGTAACCACAACGGCAGATTTTCCTTCTGTATGCTGAGCAACAAAATAGACTAGTGGCGATGGAACCAGGCCAACATCAAGCACATTTGTGCCAGTTGAAATAATGCCTTTTGCCAATGATTCTGCAAAAGCAGGACTAGATAATCGGCCATCTCTGCCTAATACAATGGTATTGATATTTTTTTCTTTGGCTTCGGAGGCAACAGCTTGACCAATATTAAAGACAATTTCTTCAGTAATTGTTTCATCAGCTATGCCTCTGATGTCATAAGCTCTAAAGATTGTTGAGATTGGTTTTTCTGAAGGCGCTAAATTGGAAGCATCTGGAAGCTCGGGCTGGTCAATTGCTATTTCGGGCAAAGAAATAGGTGTGCTGGGTGTTTGGATAGTACTCTCTTCAGTGTTTCCACCTAGATCCATATCAAGAAAACTGATGCCGTCAGACTCGTCAAAAAAATTATCCGGTTCTGCACCCTCTATATTTGAAAATGAGTCATCTTCATTGTCACGGCTATCTACAAAGCGTTTGAATTGAACCATGGTAGATATAAGCGATTTCATTTCGTTTAATTTGACAGGATAGCTGCCCTTTGATTTACCTAAGAATAGGTCTTTAATTGCTTTTAAAATAGTGCCCTGATCCTGTCTCAATAGATTTGTCAGGTTACGATATGCAATGAAAAATGCTAAACCAATAACTAAGATCGGAATAATAATAATGCTAGTTATGGTGGGGTCGGAGAAAAGACCGGCTGTCTTTGCAGGTGAATAATGGATATTCCAGAAGGTTCTGGCGATTTTTATCGAATTAGATAAATCAGTTTCGGCAGAAGAATTGCCAATTTTAGCAAGAGAGACATTTTGCTGTTTAAGTTCAATGGCATTTTCAATAGGATGAGGAGACTTTAAAAGAGCCGTATTTAAAATAGATTGCAGAAAATCATATTTAAGACTGGCAAGAACTATCCCTATCGCTTCATTGTTTTTTACCACTGGCGCTGTTATTGCCAGGTGTCTATTTTTATCTTGTCCCTGAATAACGGGGAATTGTGTGTTTTTTAAGGTTTCCTGAGCCATAAGAAGATCAGCATTGCCCATATGGGGAATGCTTGATTGGTCCAAGTCGGTGACATCTGCAGGCAAGATTCTGATTTTCATCACATTAGGCAAATACTGTTCTAATATTGATGCCGTTGCAGCCATTTGCCGCGGGTCTTTGGTCCCAATAGATTCAATGACTTCAGGCGTTGCCGCCATTTTTGAAACAGCTTTCTGTAAAGTGTCAACCTGTGCTGATACGCTTAAAGCCAGGCCCTGAGCCAGTGACTCAGCAGCCTCTTGCCTTGCCTGATTAACATCAGACAAGGACATCCAATAGGCTCCGCTTGCGGCAATAAGAGCCATAACCGAGGCTACAATAGCCAAAAGACTAAAAATACGAATCATTTCATTCCTCCATCAAACTGTTTAGTGCCGTCCGGTGTGGCCAAAACCGCCATCGCCACGCTGGCTTTCTCCAAATTCAGAAACCTGTTCAAACTCTGCCTGAATAACAGGGACAAAGACCATTTGAGCAATGCGCTCGCCAATTTTAATGGTGAAAGCGGTGTTTCCTCTATTCCAGCAAGAAACAAACACTTGCCCCTGATAATCAGAATCAATTAATCCCACCAAATTGCCTAAAACAATGCCATGTTTGTGGCCTAGCCCTGAACGGGGAAGCAGTACTGCGGCCATTTGACTGTCGGCTATGTGAATGGCAATGCCAGTGGGTATAAGAATGGTATTGCCCGGTTCTAATTCTATTGAATCATCTAGGCAGGCACGTAAATCTAAACCTGCCGAACCTGCTGTTGCATATTCTGGCATTGGAATCTGGTTGCCTAGCCGGCTATCGAGAATCTTAAACTGTATTTTTTTCATCCATTTTCTCTGCAATTAAGGAAATTAGCTGTTCTGCCAATAGTTTTTTATCAGTCATTTTTAAGGTTTTTTTTCCGCAGTTCCAGTATACCTGGAGTGCATTTTCGTCTGATTCAAAACCGCCTTTTTCTTTGCCAACCCAGTTGGCAGCAATCATATCAAGGTTTTTTCTTTTTAACTTATCTATAGCATAATGCTCTAAATCATCTGTTTCAGCGGCAAAACCGACAACAAAAGACGGTCTATCGCCCAAGGTCGCTACATCAGTCAAAATATCTTTTGTTTTTTGCATTTTTATAAAGCTATCATTATGCTGCTTTTTTATTTTTGATCTACTTACGGTAACAGGACTGTAGTCAGCAACAGCCGCCGCGCCAATGTATATATCATGCATATCTGCTCTTGAGATGACGGCATGGTGCATTTCTTCGGCAGTTTCTACCTTAATGCAACGTATATTTTCAGGCACAGGCAATATGACAGGGCCACTGATTAAAGTTACATTGGCTCCTGCATTTTTTGCCGCCTCTGCTAAAGCATAGCCCATTTTTCCAGAACTGCGATTGCTAATGTAGCGAACCGGGTCTAAAGGCTCTCTTGTGGGGCCTGCGCTAATTATAATATTTATGTTTTGCAAAAGACCGGGTTCGGCAGATGATTGCACTAAAGATAGGAAAATATCTTTAGCTTCGGCCATTCTGCCAAAACCTATTTCTCCACAGGCCTGACTGCCCTGTTCTGGGCCGATGAATTTTACTCCGTGACTTTTTAAATGCTGAAAATTTTCTTGAGTTATGGCTTTATTCCACATGGCCTGGTTCATGGCAGGTGCAATATAAACAGGGCACGTTGCGACCAAATAAATAGTAGAAAGCAAATCATCAGCTAAGCCGTGGCTGAATTTAGCCATAATATTGGCTGTAGCAGGAGCAATAATTATTTTATCGGCCCAGCGGGCAAGATTAATATGGCCCATTGCATTTTCTTCTTCAGCATTAAGGAGCAGCGTTGCAACAGGATTGCCTGATAGTGCCTGAAAGGTTAAGGCTGATACAAATTGCATGGCGGATGATGTCATCACCACTTTGACTTCGCATCCCTGTTTACGAAGCAGTCGGACTAGTTCTGCAGATTTATAGGCGGCAATTCCTCCGCAAATACCTAATAATATTCGTTGATTAATTGTTTTATCCAAAAGTTAGTTATGGTATGTAATTATGACAAATTTACACAAATTCTTCTATGCTTAAATATTTGGGATAAAGGGCTTTATTAAACATGTCTATTAAGGATTGGCCGGCAGAAGAGAGACCGCGAGAAAAGTTGCTGGCTAAAGGCGTTGAAGTTTTAACAGATGCCGAGTTGCTAGCCATTTTCTTACGTACTGGAATTGCAGGTAAAACTGCAGTTGATTTAGCGAGGGAGCTGCTGGATGAATTTGGTTCGCTGCAGACATTGCTAGAAGCGGATCAAGCGTTATTTTGTCAGGGAAAAGGGCTGGGTAGTGCTAAATATGCGCAACTTCAGGCGGTACTGGAAATGGCTAAGAGGCATTATGTGGAAATAATGCAGAGAGGTGATGCCTTAACCAGTCCCACAGCGACAAGGGCTTATTTAAGTGCCCAGCTGCGAGGCTATAGTTATGAGGTATTTGCCTGTCTGTTTTTAGATAACCAGCATCGAGTCATTTTATTTGAGGAACTGTTCAGAGGAACAATTGACAGCGCAAGCGTTTATCCAAGAGAGGTCGTCAAAAGAGCTTTATTCCACAATGCGGCAGCAGTGATTTTTGCTCATAATCATCCGTCGGGTGTTAATGAGCCGAGTCAGTCTGATAGACAGATTACAGAAAAGCTTAAGCAATCTTTAAATTTGTTTGATATTAGAGTGCTGGATCATTTTATTATCGGTGATGGCCAGCCATACTCTTTTGCTGAGCATGGTGTTCTGTAAAATGGATAAACTTGTTACGTGAAACCTAATCCGGCAATCTTTGCAAAAGTCGGGTTAGGATTGTTCACTATGTGCGAAAATCATGTCCACCCTACGCTTTAGTCAAGATAGCTTCAGCTTCAGCATACTTGGCTGCACATACTTCTGTCACTTCTTTGGGCAGGGTTGGACCAGGCGAGGTTTTGTCCCAGTCCAGCGTTTCTAAATAATCACGAATATACTGTTTATCAAAACTGGGTGGGCTTATGCCTATTTGGTACTGTTCCGCAGGCCAAAACCTTGAAGAGTCCGGGGTGAGGGCTTCATCAATTAAATATAAAGTGCCTTGATCATCTAGGCCAAATTCAAATTTGGTATCGGCAATAATAATGCCTTTTTCTTTGGCAAATTTTGCCGCTTCAGTGTAAAGCGCCAGACTAACCTGTTTGATTTTTTCTGCAACTTCTTCACCCAATAAGGGAATAGTCTGTTCAAAAGAAATATTTTCATCATGGTCGCCGACGGCAGCTTTAGAAGATGGCGTATAAATAGCCTCGGGCAATTGCTGTGCCTGCTGCAGGCCTTTTGGCAGGGATATACCGCAAACTGCCCCTGAGCTTTGATAATCTTTCCAGCCGGAGCCAATCAGATAGCCGCGGACAATTGCTTCGACAGGCAGAGGTTTAAGGCGTTTAACTATAATGGCGCGGCCGCTTACTTGTGCGCGTTCTTCAGTATTAGCAATCACATCTTCTAATGTTAGCTTGGCTAAATGGTTGGGAATAACATCTTTCATCTTTTCAAACCAAAAATTAGACACACTGGTCAGTACTCGTCCTTTGCCTGGAATTGGATCCGGAAGCACTACATCAAAAGCAGATAGCCTATCAGTAGTTACGATGAGCAGGTGTTTGGCATCAACTTCATATATATCGCGAACTTTGCCTCGTGACAGCAGGTTTAGGTTTGAAATTGATGATTCAAAAAGTGCAGCGGGAGCGTTCATAAAAGCCAGTTAATTTAGTATGTATGATGAATACAGATATTTTATCACTAAAATTAAAGCTGTTCGGGTGTTAAAATGCCTTATTGGAAAGTTGAAATGGGGCGATAAAAATGAGTTGGCTGGGCAAAGTGGTAGGCGGTGCATTTGGCTTCTTAATGGGAGGGCCGTTGGGCGCTATTCTTGGTGCTTCTGTAGGGCATCAGTTTGATGAGGGTTTGCAAGGGATAAGCGATGATGAAGGATTGAATCTTGGTGATCAGCATCGTGTTCAAATGGCTTTTTTTACCGCCACTTTTTCTGTTATGGGTCATATGGCAAAGGCTGATGGCCGAGTGACACCCGATGAGATTAAGTTGGCTAAACGTGTAATGGATGAGCTGGCTTTGTCAGGAGAAATGCGGAAAACAGCGATTAATCTATTTGAACAGGGTAAGGCGACTAACTTTCCTCTTGGCGATGTATTAGAGCAGTTTCGCAGGGAGTGCCATAGACGGACGAATTTAATTCGCATGTTTTTGGAGCTGCAGATGCAGGCTGCTTATGCTGACGGACAATTGGACTTGGCTGAAGAAAGTGTGCTGCATAAAATTTGTGAGCATTTGGGCATTTCAAAATTTGAATATCAGAGAATTAAACTTCAGTTTCAGGCACAGCAGCGGTTTTATGAACACAGTCAGCAGCATCAAGTGGAAAACAGGCTAGATGATGCATATGCCGTTCTGGGAGTTTCAAAAAACGCAACAGATGCTGAGGTTAAAAAAGCGTACCGCAGGCTAATGAGTCAGCATCATCCTGACAAATTAGTGGCAAAAGGGTTGCCGGAAGAAATGATGACAATTGCCAAGGAGAAAACACAGCAAATAAGAAAAGCATATGAAACAATAAAGGAAAGCCGATAAGATTGAGTATCTGCAATTAATCTTCCCCCTTTTAAAAGGGGGAAGCTAAAAGCTTATCGGAACATATCTTTATTAACCGCCTTAACCATTGCTATTTTTGATGTGATATAGCCTTTGTCGACATGTTCTTTGAGATTCTGGTCTAATGTCTGCATGCCATCCTTACGGCCTGTTTGAATGGCAGAATACATTTGTGCAACTTTAGCTTCCCTAATTAAGTTGCGGATTGCCGGAGTGCCTACCATAATTTCGTGGGCGGCAATTCGCCCGCCGCCAATTTTTTTCAGCAGTGTCTGTGAAATAACTGCCTGGAGTGATTCTGACAGCATGGCGCGGATCATGTCTTTTTCGGCTGAAGGGAATACATCAATTATACGGTCAATGGTTTTAGCTGCAGACGTTGTATGCAAAGTACCAAAAACTAAATGGCCTGTCTCGGCGGCAGTTAATGCCAGGCGAATAGTTTCTAGGTCACGCATTTCGCCAACTAGAATAATGTCCGGGTCTTCCCTTAGTGCTGAACGCAAGGCGTTATTAAAGCTTTGTGTGTCTCTATGAACTTCTCTTTGGTTGATTAAGCATTTTTTGCTTTCATGAACAAATTCTATAGGGTCTTCAACCGTTAAAATATGAGCATAATCATTAGCATTGATATGGTCAACCATGGCGGCTAAAGTAGTTGATTTACCAGAACCTGTTGGGCCTGTTACCAGAACTAAGCCTCTTGGTTTTTTACACAGTTCTTCAAAGAATTTAGGTGCATTCAAGTCTTCTAGTGTGAGTACATCGGAGGGAATGGTTCTAAAAACCGCAGCTGCTCCGCGTTCCTGATTAAATGCGTTGACACGAAATCGGGCTACACCTGGCAATTCGAAAGAAAAATCAGTTTCAAGAAATTCTTCGTAGTCTTTTCGCTGCTTGTCATTCATGATGTCATAAATCAGCGCATGAACTTCTTTATGGTCCAAGTCGGGAATATTTATTCTGCGGATGTCCCCGTCTACTCTTATCATTGGCGGCAGTCCGGCAGAAAGGTGTAGGTCCGACGCTTTGTTTTTAACTGAAAAAGTCAATAATTCAGCAATATCCATTAGGTGTCTCCGCAGTATTTAAATTAATTCATTTAAATATAGATCATCTCTTTGGGTTTTTAAAGGTCTGAGGTTTAATAGTAGAATTTCACAATAGCTATTCGTAAATGAACAAGATAAAACAGCGGTTAAAAAAAGTAAAATCCCTTATGCGTTATGCTGAGTCAGAAACAGGACGAAACAAAGGGTCTGTGCAGTTGCTGGCTGTCAGCAAAACAAAGCCGACAGCAGTTATTGCGGCAGCCTATCAGGCAGGACAAAGGCTGTTTGGCGAGAGTTATCTACAGGAAGCTTTGGCAAAACAGCGGGCGCTGGCTGCTTATGATATAAGCTGGCATTTTATAGGTCCGATACAGTCTAATAAGACAAAAGCTATCTCAGCCCACTTTAATTGGGTACATAGTGTAGATAGGTTAAAAATTGCCAAACGGCTCAGTGAACAGCGTCCTGGCCATTTGCCTAGTCTGAATATTTGTTTGCAAGTGAATATTAGTGATGAAGCAACAAAATCCGGCGTTACGCTTGAAGAGCTGCCATCATTGATTGACCAGGTCGGTCTGTTGCCAAATATTTGTTTGCGGGGGGTAATGGCCATTCCTGAACCTGCCACTGGTTTTGAGAGTCAATGCCTACCCTACCGCGAGCTTTATCAGACTGTAAAAAAGTTGAAGCATGTTTCTTTGGATACCTTTTCTTTTGGTATGTCGGGTGATTTAGAAGCAGCTATCGCAGAAGGTTCGACAATAGTGAGGGTAGGTTCTGCATTGTTTGGTAAAAGGAATTATAAATAAAGGTGCTGAAGGTATATCATGGCTAAGAAATCATCAGCTTAATTCCCATGCCTAGCAACAATAGGGCAATCAATGGACGAAGCACTTTATCCGGCAATTTTTTTCCAATAAGACTGCCTAAATAAATGGCGGGGATACCGCCAAAGAGCAAGCCAAACAGTAAGCTAAAGTCGACACTTCCAAAATGCAAATGGCCTAAACCGGCAACAGCTGTTAGGGGAACGGCATGGGCAATGTCTGTTCCTACGATGGCGATAGACCGTTTGTGCGGATATAGCAGGAAAAGAATGGCTGAGCCGATGGCTCCCGCACCGACAGAAGAAAGTGTGACCACGCAGCCAAGTAAGCATCCACAGAAAACGGTGATATGAGGCCTGAAATTTCTAACAAAATTAACGACAAAGCTATCGTTGTGTTTAGAATGGATAAAGGCAATTAAGCGACTTTTTATTAGGATAATAAAAGACGTTAAAATCAGCATTACACTGAGTGTCAGCATTATGATATTGTCAAAATTGACGCCGGCCTGTTTTAAATGCTCCAAAATTGAAATGGTAATGATGGAGCAGGGCACGCTTCCGCTCCCCAAAAGTAAAACAACTTTCCAGTCGATAGTGTTATTTTTGTGATGAAAATAAATGCCGCTGCATTTTGTTAGCGCGGCATACAATAAGTCTGTTCCAACGGCGATGGCGGGCGATATTCCAAATCCAAGGACTAGGATAGGGGTCATCAATGACCCCCCCCCGACACCTGTCAGGCCAATAATCAAGCCAACCAGCGCACCGGCAGCAATGTGAAAAAGTTCCAATATCTATTTAGTGTTTGTGAAAAAATGAGCAAATATAGCGCAAGTTGTATATATTTAAAAGTAATTTAAAAATATATAATTATTCCAAAAAAAGATAAGAGATGAAGCTGCAGCAGTTGCGCTACTTAATAGAAATTGAAAACCAGGCTCTTAATATATCTAAAGCGGCTTTGGTTTTATGTACATCGCAATCGGGGATAAGCAAGCAGATCGCTCTGCTGGAGGGTGAGCTGGGAGTTGATTTGTTTGAGCGAAATGCTAGAAAATTGACAGCACTTACTGTGGCAGGAGAGCGGGTTTTAGCATTAGCAAAAGAAATGCTTAATAAAGCGGATGATATTAAGCAAGTGGCTGAAGAATTTGCGGGCAAACAGAAATCTATAGGCATAGCGACCACTCATACCCAGGCACGGTATGTTTTGCCGGCCATTGTAGAGCAATTTTTATCAAAGTACCCTGATATCAGTCTGAATTTGCAGCAGGGAACTCCTGAGCAGGTTGCCACTCTATTAGAGCAGAATGAAGTGGATATTTCGATTGCGACAGAGGTGTTGGCTGGCCGTGAAACTTTAGTTGCTTTGCCTTGCTATCGGTGGAGCAGAAGTGTTATCGTTAAAAAGGATCACCCTTTAGCACAGAAGCATAAGTTGACTCTGGCGGATATTGTGCAATATCCCATCATTACCTATGTTCATGGATTTACTGGGAGGTATAAGCAGGATGAGGCCTTTGCTCGGCATAAGCTTCAGCCAAATATAGTGCTGACAGCTGTTGATGCTGATGTAATTAAAACCTATGTCAGGCTAGGGTTGGGGGTAGGAATTATTGCCGATATGGCATTTAATCCGGAACATGACTGTGACTTAAGGGTGTTAAGCGTAAAACACTTATTTGGCGTAAGCACAAGCCAGATTGCAATAAAGAAAGGCCGGCATATAAAGCCCTGCATCTATCCCTTTATTGAGATGTTTGCTCCGCATTTAACTAGAACATTGATTGATCGGGCGATTGGGTGTACGGATTTGGAAGCAAGAAAAACGGTCTTTACTAATGTTTTAATTCCCATATACTGATTATTATAAATGTACTGGTTTTTTGAAAAGTTGTGAAATGCGAATGAATGATTTGGCAACGTAGAATAAAAATGAGTTATGTCACTTGTCTATTGTGGCATATGGCACTATATTTTTAAGAACATATCTTTATTAACCTATAGCTATAGGTTTTTGTTGGTATGGCTTATTTATTGCATACTGATTTTGGTTTTGATATTGCATTGCGCTGAAGTCATGCGGATAAATTTTTATCTCACAGGAACCCTTAAGGTCATTATCCTGTAATATAGGGTGCTGTATAATATGGCTGTTATTATAGATTGGTGACGGACGAATTTATAACGCCACTTTAGATGTGATTTATATGTGGTACCTAACTATTTATTTGAATAACGGAAAATAGAATGATCAAGTTTAAAAAAATTGTAAGTTTATTGGCAGTAACAATAATGATCCTGTCTTCGGCCAGTAGTTTTGCTGAAGTGGCTGCGGATAAGAATGTGAAGAAGAAAGCTTACACAGTAAATCCTGGTGATGTTATTGAAATTAGTGTCTGGAAAGAAGAAGGCATGCTGCAAGATGTAGTTGTTAGACCTGATGGAGGCATATCATTTCCTCTGGCTGGCGATGTGCAGGTAGAAAACTTGAGTATCAGCGAGATTGAAAAAGTCATTACTCAAAAATTAAAGCAGTATCTGGCTGACCCTGTTGTTACAGTGTCAGCCAAACAATTGGCGGGCAATAAGATATATGTTATCGGGCAGGTTAGAGCATCCGGGGAGTTTCCAGTCAACCGAAATGTTGATGTTATGCAGGCACTCAGTATGGCGGGCGGAATGACACAGTTTGCATCGGTCAACAACATTATCATTCTGCGCAGAGATGCAAATGGTAAGCAGCAGGCGATAGAATTTGAATACGGTGAATTGGAAGATGGCGATGAGCTGGAGCAAAACATAGTGCTTCAAGCAGGTGATGTGGTCGTTGTACCTTAGTTGGTTTTGATGTTGAATAAATTAGCTGGAATCTCCTGCATTATGAAATATAGTTCTTTTAATTCTTTTTTAAAGAAAGATGTCTGTCTGTTTTTATTGCTCGCTAGTAGTTCTTTTATGTGGACAGGTTCTGTTAATGCGAGAGAAATTTATCTTTTGCCTTCAATAACTCTTCACACGGAATACGATGATAATAAAAGGCTGAGGGAAACTAATAAATATGCTGCTTTTGGTGTGATTACTCGTGCAAACGCTAAAGCTGGCATTCGATCAGACAGCTATGATATAGCTCTTGATAGTCAGGTCAGCATTAATCGCTATGCTGTTAATAAGGGCAGTAGGGGCGATGTCGACATTGACAGTGAAGATTTTAGGTTTGATTTATCATCATTTTACAATTTGACCGAAAAAAACAGAATAGGATTGAGCGCTAATTACACGCAGGATACAACACTGACTAGTGAATTTCTTGCTGATGCCAATCAAGACGGAAAAGTTGATGGAGCCGATGGATCAGGCATTACAAATGAAAGGAATATACAACGCAACAAATGGTCAGTTGCACCTGATTGGGGCTATTCATTATCAGAAACGCAACTGTTGCAAGCGAACTATTCACATACAGAAGTAGCTTATGACTCGTCAGAAGCTAGTTCGTATGTTGACTATGCAATAGATTTTGCACAAATTAGTTTTAAGCAGCAATGGACGCCATTGTTTAGTAATAGTTTGAGTACTTCGGTCATGTTTTATGATGTGCCTGAAAGAGATCAGTTGATTACTGAGTACAGTATAAATGTTGGAGCAGAATATCAGATAGCACCTACTTGGTTTGCTTCGTTTCAAGTCGGATCACGATTTACTAAAACAGAGGTGCCATCTGTGTTTGTGTTTAATAGACAGACAAGAAATTTTGAAGAGGTGAATAATTCTTCTGATACGCAAGGATTGACCTTTTCATTTAGTATGGACAAACAATTTGAATCCGGACATACAGGGATAAGCTACTCGCGATCAACCAGTGCGCAAGGGGATGGACGTTTGCAGTTAAGGGATACTGTTAATGCTTATTTTAAGTATAATTTTGCTCAAAATTGGCACCTATCATTAACGGGAAGCTATAGCGATTCAACGTCTGCAAATAATGGCGATAATAATAATGATAGAACTTATTTTAGAATTAGACCTTCTATCAGGTGGGCGTTTGATAGGCAAACTAGCCTGACAGCAGGCTATCAATATAGAACGCAAAAATACAACGGCAGCAGTAATTCTGGAAGAGCTGATTCAAACTCAGTCTTTCTGGTGCTAAATTATCGATGGGGCAAGATTGCAACGCAGCGATATTAAATGCTTAATATGTTTCGGGCAGAGACTTTACGGTAGCTCGAAACCAAAAACAAAGAATTGAATTATTAGAGGGTTTATAGTGGAAGAGCAGGCGGAAAAAGGAATTCAGGATTATATTGGGGTTTTAAAACGGAATAAAAATAAAATGCTGGTAATTGGTTTAATAGCATTTTTTTTAACACTTATCATTGCCGCCAAATGGCCGGCTACATATAGGTCAACAGCGACAATACTGATTGAACAGCAGGAAATACCTCAAGATTTGGTCAGATCAACGGTCACTAGTTTTGCTGATCAGCGAATTCAGGTTATAAGCCAGCGAGTGATGAGTTCTGTTAATCTGAAAAAGATTGTTGATAAATTTGAGCTTTATCAAAAAGAACAGAAAGTCGACCCGATTAGTGTGGTTTTGGAAAAAATGAGGGAGCACATTAATTTAGAAATGGTCAGCGCAGATGTGGTCGACCCAATGACTGGCCGGCCAACCCAGGCCACTATTGCGTTTACCCTTTCATTTGAAAGCAAATCACCTAAAAAGGCTCAGCAGGTAGCTAATGAACTGGTGAATCTTTATTTGAACGAAAACTTAAAGCGACGCTCAGAAATTGCAACAGAAGCAACCAGTTTTTTAGCTATTGAGTCAAAAAAGCTTGCCCAGTTAATGGCTGCGTTAGAAAAAAAACTGGCAAAATTTAAAGAAGAAAATGAAGGTAGCCTGCCTGAGTTGCAGTCATTAAATATGACGTTAATGGATAGAACAGAGCAGCAGCTGATGGAAACAAACCGTCAAGTTTCTTCTGCAAATGACCGCGTTGTTTATTTAGAAGCTGAACTGTCTCAGATTGAGCCTAATATGACTACTTTTTCAGAAACGGGCCAGAGAATATATGGTTCTAGAGACAGACTGAAAACATTAGATGCGCAATTAGTCACCCTAAAAGCCAAGTATGCTGCTGATCACCCTGATGTACTGAAAATGCAGAAAGAAATAGCAGCCTTGGAAGCAGAGGTTGGAGGCGTTGATAAAATGGAGCTCGTTAAACAGCTTAAAGGGAAAAAGGCTGAATTAACGGTATTGCTAGATCGGTATTCTGCTGAACATCCTAATGTTAAGGAGCTTAAGCAGCAAATAGTCAACTTAGAGGAGGCTTTAAAAAGACCGGCTAAAACAAAGAAATCAGTTAATGCAAGGCCGGATAATCCCGCTTACATTCAGCTGTTAGCTCAGCTTAATGTTGCCAAGGTTGAACGTTCAACTATGATGGCGCTCAAAAACAAGTTACTTGCCAAGCTAGAGAAATATGAACAGGGACTGCTTAAAGCGCCTCAAGTTGAAAGGCAATATTTAGCAATGACTCGTGAATATGACAATACACTAATGAAATTCCGCGAAGTTAAAGCCAAGCAAATGGAAGCCGATATGTCGCAGGCAATGGAAAAAGATCGCAAAGCTGAAAGGTTTTCATTAATTGAGCCTCCTATCTTTCCGGAAGAGCCATTCAAGCCGAACCGTAAAGCCATTGTATTTTTAGGTTTTATTTTATCATTGGGATTGGCTGCGGCATTTGCCTTTATCAAAGAAGCATTGAATTCGGCTATTTATGGTTCGCGTGCTGTAGTGGCTGCAACTGGCAAACAGCCTTTAGTGGTTATTCCCTATATTGAGAATGCAGAAGATATTTCTGCAAATAGGAAAAGGAGAATAAAACTATTATCCTTTTTATTAGCAGGGATAGTTCTTGGTGTTATGTTCTTTCATTTTTATATCATGCCGCTGGATGTTCTATGGTATGTTCTTTTCAGGAAGGCGGGGCTTAGTCAGCCTGGGTAGATTTAAGATATAGATTATGCAACAGTAACCGAGCGAAATATTTAGCAATTACAGCAATCAAACATATTTTTAAAGATATAAAATGGAACGAATCAAAAAAGCCTTAGAAAAAGCTCAGCAGCAAAGGCACCAAACAGAGAAGTCGGAACCTTCATCACCTGATGAATACACTACAGGGAAAGTGCGAAAAAATACTCAGCAGATTGAATATTCAAAAACTCGGAATATAGAGGTTTCAGAAGAACAGTTAAAAAATAATAGAGTCGTTGCTGGGCTAGATGATGATCCTAGATCAGATCTATATAAAATGCTGAGAACAAAAGTATTGCAAAAAATGCAGTCCAATAACTGGAATGTATTGGCTGTTACCAGTCCAAAAAGAGGCGCTGGGAAATCATTGACAGCAATAAACTTAGCCATCAGCATTGCCATGGATGCAAATTATTCAGTTTTATTAGTGGATCTTGATTTAAGGAAACCAAGCATACATGAGTATTTTGGAATGCCTGCAGAACCGGGGCTGAATGACTACTTAGCGGGCGAGAAAACTATTGCTGAACTGTTGGTGCATCCTGGGCGAGAAAAAATGGTGATATTGCCAGCTGGTCGCCCAATCAAACGGTCTTCAGATCTTCTTTCTACGCCTAAAATGCTAGAATTGGCAGATGAATTAAAACAGCGCTATCCAGATAGAATTATCGTAGTAGACTTGCCCCCTTTATTGCAAACAGATGACGCCATGATCTATATGCCTAATATAGATGCCTGTGTATTAGTTGTAGAAGAAGGTGGCAATAGTGAAGATGAAGTGAAAAAGAGCATTGAAATGATTGATAAAGATAAATATATAGGATGTATTCTAAACAAATCGGCTGAAGTTAATTCAGCAAGTGAAATGTATTAAAAATGTATAAAGCATTTTATGGCTTTAAGGAAAAGCCTTTTACACTCTCACCAGATCCAAGCTTTCTTTATTTGAGCAAGCAGCACGAAACAGCATTGACAATGCTCAAATATGGATTGCAGAGCGAAGCGGGTATATCAGTAATAACAGGTGAAGTAGGTTCAGGTAAGACCACGCTAATTAGAGCGATACTGCAGGGACTGGATGATAATGTTGATGTAGGACTGATCTCAAACGCTCATAATGCCTTTGGAGATTTAATGCAATGGGTATTAATGGCATTTAATATTTCAACAGAAGCCCAGGATAAAGCAGGGCGCTATCAGGTTTTAACGGATTTCTTAATCGGTAATTATGCAAAAAATAGGAAAACTATTTTAATAATAGATGAAGCTCAAAACATGGATGTAGATACATTAGAAGAGCTTCGACTGATTTCGAATATTAACGCTGATAAACATCTGGTTATACAGTTAGTATTAGTGGGGCAGCCCGAGTTGCTGGCTTTAATGCAGCGTCACGATCTTAGGCAGTTAGCTCAACGGGTATCTGTTGACTATAAACTCAAAGCATTAGGGTATATGGAAACAGTCGCCTATATTAAACACCGACTTGTTACAGCTGGTGGGGAAGAAAATATTTTTGACAAGTATGCAATTGCAGCTGTTTTTTATCACAGTGGCGGTATACCGCGATTAATAAACATGTTGTGTGACTTTGCCCTGGTATATGGGTTTTCAGAAGGGGTAAAACAAATTAATTTAGATATCACGCTGGATGTTGTTAGAGGGAAACAGTATGGTGGGATTTTTCCTTTGGTTCGCAGAGAGAATAGAGAGCAAACTAAAGTTAAGGAGTTGATTAAGCAGAAGACTGATATTGATATCCAGTTAGTTATGGATAATGAGATAGATGAAGATTTGACTGAATTGTAAAAATAGATGGTATGGTCATGAGTATCTAATCTATAAAAGTTTGAGTGGTTTTTTATTTTTGTGTAACCAAACCTCTCAGTGTAATTTATAATCATACTTAATCGACTAAAAATTTAAATTAATGATCCTCTCAATTTTTATTTTATTTTTATCTTATTTCTAAAGGTATTAAAGGTAAAAACATAAGATAATTGATGAAATAAAAAATATATTATTGATTGTATGTTTAAAAAACTAATGAACAGTTCCTTGATTTTTTAAACAGCTATATTGATTACAAATAATATAGAACTTTATTACAGATTGGTGCAACTTTAAAACTGTATTTTCTACTGATTTAATGCGAAAATCGGATCATTTTTTCTGAGTAGTTTCTATTCAAGGGTGCATGAAACCCATCAAATCTAAATGCATAAGTGTTATTATTTTCGAGTTCTTACTAGAATAAAGTTATTTTTTACATAAAGGCTATTAACAATTTAAGTGGTTATCCTTTATTGTTATGGCTGCAGGGTTGCTGTTACCAAGCAGCGTCATAAAGCTGTAAAGTAATGAATGTAGGATGAAAAGGGTAAACCATGTAGAGGCCTTTTCTGGTGGAGTAACTCTTCGAATTAAATTAATATTTTTTTAGATAAAATTAAACTGAAAAGTAAAAGATAAAATCTAACTGACTTGTAAAAAAATGGAGGTTAAACATTGAGTAATTTGAAAAATGCAAAAATAGCGATAATTGGTCTTGGTTATGTAGGATTACCGTTAGCAGTTGAATTTGGTAAGATTTATAGCACAGTAGGTTTTGATATAAATGAAGCCAGAATTAATGAATTGAAAAAAGGTTTTGATAGAACTAATGAGGTCGAGACAGAGTTATTAGCTGAGGCTAATAAATTAAAGTTTACCTCGAATATTGAGGAGCTTAAGTCGAGCAATATTTACATAGTCACAGTACCAACTCCAATAGACAAAAGTAAAACACCTGATCTATCACCTTTAAAATCGGCGAGCAAGATGCTATCTGAGGTGGTTAGTAAAGATGATATTGTAATATATGAATCTACTGTATACCCAGGAGCAACAGAAGAGGTTTGCTTACCAATAATCGAAGCAGGCTCAGGGCTTATTTTTAATGAAGACTTCTTCGCAGGGTACAGTCCTGAGAGAATAAACCCTGGCGACAAAGTGCACAGGGTTATTAATATTACTAAAGTTACTTCAGGTTCCACCCCCGAAGTTGCAGATAAAGTTGATGAATTATATGCCAGTATCATTGAAGCTGGCACTTATAAAGCATCATCAATAAGAGTGGCCGAAGCGGCAAAAGTGATAGAGAATACTCAGCGTGACGTTAATATTGGCCTGATAAATGAGCTTTCCCTTATCTTTAATCGGTTAGGGATTGATACAGAAGAGGTACTTAAAGCAGCAGGTACTAAATGGAACTTTTTACCTTTCAGGCCAGGCCTGGTTGGAGGGCATTGTATAGGGGTTGATCCATATTATTTGACATACAAAGCTCAAGAGATAGGCTATAACCCTGAAATGATTTTAGCTGGCAGAAGAATCAATGATGGTATGGGGGAGTATGTTGTTTCTCAGGTTATTAAATTAATGTTAGAAAAACGCATTCATATTAATGGTTCAAAAATTTTAATGATGGGGTTGACATTTAAAGAAAATTGTCCAGACCTAAGAAATACACGAGTCACCGATATGTTGGAAGAATTTAGCAAATACGGAGCAACAGTTGATGTACATGATCCATGGGTTGATCCACAAGAAGCCAAAGATGAGTACAATATAACACTGATCAGTCAACCAAAAAAGGACGATTATGATGCTATCATATTAGCTGTAGCACATAATCAGTTTACTGCAATGGGTACAGAGCAAATTCGTACTTTAGGTAAACAGCAACACGTGCTTTTTGATATTAAATATATATTGTCAGCCAATGACGTAGATGGAAGATTGTAAAAATGACACAGTATAAAAAAATATTAGGCCAATTAAATGTACATCCTGAAAAATGGTTGGTGACTGGTGTTGCGGGTTTTATAGGGTCTAACCTTTTAGAAACCTTATTAAAAAACAACCAGGAAGTCATTGGATTAGATAATTTTTCCACTGGGCATCAGCACAATCTTGATCAAGTTAAGGCAATTGTTGGTGAAGAGAAATGGAAGAGCTTTAACTTTATAAAAGGTGATATACGAAATATAGATGACTGTAAAAAAGCCTGTGAGTCAGTTGCCTATGTGCTTCATCAGGCAGCGTTAGGCTCAGTGCCAAGATCTATTAATGATCCGATAACAACCAATGAAAGTAATATCACTGGCTACTTAAATATGCTAGTTGCTGCCCGTGATGCAAAAGTTAAACGATTTGTTTATGCCGCGTCAAGTTCAACTTATGGTGACCATCCTGATTTACCAAAAGTAGAAGACAAAATTGGTAATCCACTATCCCCCTATGCAGTAACTAAATATGTTAATGAGTTATATGCACAAGTGTTTGCCAGAGCTTATGGATTTAATACAATTGGTCTTAGATACTTTAATGTCTTTGGACAAAGACAAGATCCCAATGGTGCATATGCTGCCGTAATACCTAAATGGGTTAGTGCAATGATAAATAATGAAAGTATTTATATCAACGGTGATGGTGAGACAAGTAGAGACTTTTGCTATATCGATAATGCAGTTCAGGCTAATATACTGGCCGCAATAGTAGAAAGTGAAGATGTGGCTAATAATGTCTATAACGTAGCTGTAGGGGATAGGACATCGTTAAACGAACTTTACAATAACATTCATGCAGGGTTATTACCTAAACTTTCATATCTTGAGGAGGCAAAACCAATTTATCGTGACTTTAGAGAAGGTGATGTGCGACATTCACTAGCTGATATATCTAAAGCTAGAAATTTGTTAGGTTATGAACCAAGTCACCGAGTAGGTGAAGGAATTAATGTGGCATTGGATTGGTATGTAAATAATATAAGCCAATGATTTGGAAACCCTTATGCAACGAAGATTCTTCTTAAAAAGTACTAGTGCTGTTTTAATGAGTGCTATTTCTCCTGGAATTTATCCTAATTTTGCTATAAAAAGCACAATTGAATGGTCCCATGGTATGAAACCGCTATATTGTTTAGCTTATATAGACCCAGAATATAAATTGCATAAAGGGCAGGAATCCAGCATAGCAAAATATCCTATTACAGTTATTCCGCAAGAATCTAGTTCTAAGTATTATCGTTTTCGTAAGAAATTAGCTGGACTCAATTCTCAGCAAAAGGTATTAGCATATCAAATGACACTTGATGAAAATGGTTTGAGAGGGCCAGGTCATGAATTGTTAAGAAAAGTAAATAATAGCTGGTTAACCTTGCCTGGAGGAATTATTCCAACAATAGACATACCGTCAGGAAAAGTTATGAAACGCAGAATATATGACCCTAGAGATGAAGAATTTAGGCAACGATTTGTAGAAGCTTGCAAATTACTCGTCAATAAGTATGAGTTTGATGGCATTTTTCTCGATAACTGTACGATTTATGGTCGATTCGCTAATGTTCCTTACTTAGGGAGTTCTTTGAAACAGGGGTTGCAACAATTGATTCAAGATGTTCGCAGTGCTTTGCCAGATACAATTCTGTTAGGCAATAGTAGATATAATTGGAAAGGGCTTAATGGAGAAATGAATGAAGGTCGTCCCAAGGAACTATCAAAAGAAGTCGCCTTCTTTTCTGGTCATGTTAAACCACATATTAATATGTACCAGTATTACATGAAAAAAAGCAATGATGTGCTAGTTGCGGAGCAGAATTTTAGATTAGCAATAGCAAACCAATGTTTTTTTGGAGTTGCAGTAAATGCACAGACAATAAAGTGGTTTGATTTTTTTGATAAGGTGCTATCCGAGTATGAAATAGTTTGATTAAAGCAAATGGATAATTCAATAATTTATATCCGCAAGAGCAATTTTTCAACAGCTTTGCTATTGATGGTTTCTATCGTCCTCAGTGCTTATTCTGGAATAGAAATTGTAAATAGGCCTAGTGGTCATGCTGGTTGGTATTTGTCAATTGTTTTTTGCAGTATCGTTTGGATAACCCTATATTTGTTTTCTGCGTGGCGTACCTTTAAACATATTTATCTTTTTTCAACGGCTTATTTAACCGCATTGATATTATTTCATTTAAGTTTGTTTTATCAGTTTGCATTAGGTGATATAAAGCTACCCAGTTCATGGGAGCATGGATCTTTTAGCCCGTGGTTAGAAAATTCTGGGTGGCATATATTATTGGCCTTATCTTCTTTTGGTATTGGTTTTTCCTGCGCAGCATTAACTGGAAAGAAGTATTTAAAAAATATTGATCCGCAATTAATTATGCGAGCGAAAGCGGCAGGCCATTGGAGTGCAATTGGTTTGCTAATTGCGTCAAGTATTTTTTTTTCAATGGCTTTGTATTCCTATGGAAATTTATTAAATTATGCTCGGGATGAAATATTTTCATCTAATCTCGATTCTAGAGGTTTTGGCGTGTTTATGATGATTTTCCCTGGAAGTATATTGCTTTATTTTTTTTCTGAGACAACTAAAAAACAATTTCTAATAGGCTTAGGTTTAGCTTTTTTTGCGTTTTTGATGTTTATGTTTGCTGGCTATCGGTCTGCTGCATTATTTCCTTCTTTGGTGGGCGTAGCTCTGTGGGTAAAGTCTGGCCGAAAGTTGCCTTTGCCTGTCGTTATAAGTGGAGTTGTTTTAGTCTTGACATTAATAGCGGCTTCAGGTTACCTTCGAAGTATGGGTAAATATTCAGAAATTAATATGAATAAAGTATCCAAAGCTATGGGTGAAGCAAGTATACAAAGCAGTATTTCTGAAATGGGTTCTTCAGTTAAAGCGCTCGCAAATGTTATTAGGTTGGTGCCTAAAATTGATGGGTATCGATATGGCAGTAGTTATTTTTATTCAGTCGTGGATTCTTTTCCAAATATGGGGGGAGATATCAATATTGAAAGATCTCGTAAGTATGCAATGAAACAAAAAGGAAAGGACCCTGATGTGATAAAAAATATGCGCCCAGCTGATTGGTTAACCTATCGAATCGCTCCTTGGCATTTTAAGCACGGTTTTGGTGTTGGTTTTTCTGCAATTGCTGAACCTTTTCTGAATTTTGGTACCGCTGGAGTATTTTGTTTTTTTATTGCATTAGGTTTTGGGCTTTGTCGGTTAGATAGTGTTCCATTATTTTATAGTCCATATTTGTTTATATTTAGTACTAGCATGTTATGGCCCCTTATACGTACCGTCAGAAATGATAGTAGCAATTTCTTTAAACCTTTCATGTTTACTATAATAATATTGTTGGTTTGGTGGACTTTTAGCAAAATAATTTTAAATAAAAAGATTTAAATGGTAACTGTAAAAAATAATAATATAATTTATTTTCTCATTGCTATATCTTACTTTTTGTTGATATATATAATTATAATTAAAAACGCTGTGGATTCCAATATTGTTTGATAGCAGTACGCAATTTTAGAGTAGGCTAAGTATGCTTTAGACTCTGTTATTTAACCTATTTATGTAAAGCACAACAGCTATTTAGCTATGAGTTATACATACTGTATAAAAAAGGCTATGTATAATAAAATTAATTTCATAAATAGTATTGTTTTAATGATTTTTTTGGGGTTGTCTAATGGATATTGTTCGGTTGATGGTTCCGTTAAATTTTGTTCCATAAACCCAATAAATAACAAACAGATATTAGAGGATACAAAATGGGATAATTTGGAATGCAAAGATTCAATATCTGTTGATGTATCAATTGGTGAAATTGAACCTGCGTCAATTATTCTTAGGGCGGATGAAATAATTGATAACATAAGAATTAAGATAGAAGCTCCTCAAAACGAAAATGGTACTAAATTACCTTCTGATATGATAGATACTAGAATAGTAAAAGTTTGGTATCAAAATGAAGGGGCTTGGAAAACCCATGTTAAATTATCAGAAAAACGTGTTTTAACGCCAGAATTACTGTTAAAAAATGATAACCTTGTATTATTAGGTAAGAATACAAGGAATTTAATAAAGTTGAATTCTGATAATAAAACTTATTTTCCTGATGACTTGATTTCTGGGAATCGGATAGTTAAAAACAGTGCGTTTGGGGTACAAGATTCTAATAAAATATTGCCGTTTAAATTAGAGAAAAATAAAAACAAACAATTATGGTTTACACTAAGAGCGCCTGAGGGCTCTCAGCCAGGGCTTTATAAAGCAAAGATAGAACTATTATCAAATAAGATAGTAGTAGCAAGTATGGTTATGAAGGTTAATATTTTACCTTTTAAACTAGATTCTTCCAAAATAAAATATACTTTATATTACCGAGGTCAATTATCATTGTTTGATTCTGATCTTGAGGGATATATTTCATCTGACTTTAAAAGTGAAACCCAGCTGAAACATGAATTTTTAAATATGAAAGAACACGGTATATCTAATATAACTGTTTACCAATTATTGCATAATAAAAAATTTAGTGCCCTTGATGATTTTGCACAAAAGCAACTTAAAAAGTATTTATCAATACTTAAAAGTGTAGGGATGGAAGGAAAAGATTTATATTATTTGGGGCGGTTAATAGGGATACCTAATAATAAATATCTCACTATTTTGCTAAATGATATAGATGTATTGCTCAGTATTAAAAATGAATATGGTTTTGATAATTTATATTTGTATGGGGTTGATGAGGCTAAAAATAAAATACTTTCAAGCCAAAATGAAATTTGGAATATAGTAAAAAATAAGGGTGTGAAGATTATAGCTGCAGGGGGCGATAATCACACAAACTTAACTAAGGGCTTAACGGATATCCTTGTTTATCAAGGTAAGAGACCACATAGAGAAATTGTCTTAGCTCATGAGAAAGGTAATAAAGTTTATAGGTATGCAAATCCACAGGTTGGAGTTGAAAACCCATATGTATATAGGAAAAATTATGGGTATGATTTATGGAAAGATGGTTTTGATGGCGTAATGAATTATGCGTATCAGCATGCTATGGGATTTGCTTGGAATGACTCTGATCATAAAATATATAGGGATCACCTTTTTACTTACCCAACAATAGATGGTGTAATTGACACTATTGCCTGGGAGGGGTTTAGAGAGGCAGTGGACGATATTAAATATTTAACTACGCTTGAAAACATATTATTTAATAGACCTAACGATAAGGTTGCTGAGGAGGCAAGGGAATATCTTTTTATTTTAAAAAACAATCCTATAAAGGATTCCCCTGAAATAATTAGAAAGAAAATTGCAAGCTATATTACTACATTAGTACTCTGCAATTCTAATTGTAAAAAGTTAGGAAATTAAGTGAAATGAATAATAAAATATCACTTTGGTGGGCGTTATTACTTGGAATAGTTATGTTCCTCTTTACTGTCCAGCCATACTCCTTTAGATTTGGTGAGATACCTCTGCAAGTAGTGCTTGTGTGGTTTTTACTTTTTTGGCAGATTTTTATTAATTTTTCAAGCGTTATTCATGCTATAGGGCGATATAATAACATTCAAAAAGTTGTTATTGTTTTTATAGTAATGATTTTTTCTGTGAAGCTTTTTTATGAAGAAGTAACATATACTGTTTTTTTTCAACTTTTTACAGGGATATCTCTTAGTATTTTAGCTATTATTGTATCTGAAAATATCCAAAGACTTAAACTGGTGTTAAATTTTGTTTATTTAGCGTGTTTTTTAAGTGCGATTGTTTGTTTTCTCCAGTTTTTAGGGCTGGCAGATTGGAGCTGGAATTATACAGCTTATTACAGTAGAAGAATGATTTTACCAACTGGACTTGAATATAATCCAGTAGCCCTAACATATAGTTTACTTAGCCCTAGTTTAATTTTACTAATAGGGTATTTTTATCAAAAGGCAAATCGAATTAAAGTTGAGATAATTCCAAGATTTTTTTCTTTTCCAATCTTAGCTTTGTTGTTGTTGAGTATGCTACTTAGCCAATCTAGATCAGGTGTTTTAGCAATTGTTGTTTGTGTTCTCTTGGTTATGGGTGTTTGCCACAAACTTAAAAGAAATTTTTTACCCTTATCAGCGGTTATTTCTATAGCAACTGTATTTATAATATTAATTATATTAAATAATAATATATTTGATGGCATAATAAATAAAACTGAGAAAGTAAAAAATGATATGCGAACGGCTGGAACTTGGGAAGTTTTTTATCCAGTGATTAGTAAATACCCTTTTGGGGTTCCTGAAAATGTTAGGAATATGGATGGCAAAAGTATTATAGGCGGTAATTCAACAAAAGAATATAAAGTCGCTATGAAAAAAACTGATGGCTATGATCCACACAATTTATTAATAACCACAGCTGTGTATTTTGGATTGCCGGCAGCTATTTTATTGTTTATTTTTTATTTGAATATTTTTTATGGCGCATTTAAACAAGTGTTTAGGTGGAAACTGGTCAATAAATCCCATATTTATCACTTGATATTTTTAGCAGCAAACATCGCTATACTAATTCATGGGTGGTTTCATAATGCAAATATATTTTTTGGAGAGATGAGGTTATGGTTTTGGCTTGGATTGCTTGTCAGCTATACATGGGGTTTAAAAATAAAGTTGTCGAATAACTTTTCTAATTAAATATCAATTTTTTTATTGACCTAATTCTGAAGCATATATATGGCAAGTTTAAAAAAAAATATTGGAGCCAGTTTTGTTGGTAATGTAGTTTATGCATTTTCCCAATGGCTATTATTGATTGCCTTAGTAAAAATGGGGGGTGAAAGGGTTCTAGGTGTGTATGCCCTAGCTTTGGCTGTAGTAAGCCCTACTTTTGCATTGAGCAATATGAATTTGAGGGCAATACAAGCTACAGATACAAGAGAATTCGTAAGTTTTGCCAGTTATACCCAATTTAGACAATTGTTTTCTCTAATTGCCATTTTAATCTGTGTATCTGTTGCGGCGGGGATGTATCGTAACAGGCTCGAAATCTGTTTAGCTATTATTTGTTTGGCTTTTTATAAGTTTTTTGAGTCGAAATCAGATTTAGTACATGGGTACTTGCAAAAAAGAGAGAAAATGAATTTGATTGCGCATTCAATAATGACTCGAGGAATTTCTAACGTTTTGGTCATTGCAATGGTGTACTATGTTACCCATAACTTGATTCAAGCATTGGTTGTGGCGATTTTTAAAAGCTGGGCAGTATATTTTTTTGTTGATGCTAGAAATTATCGGCGTCTTGATCTAAAGAGCAATCATGAAAATGAAGAATGTAAGGTTAAATCAGTTTCTCAACTATTTATTATTGCTTGGCCATTAGGCATCGTTGTATTTGCAAATACCTTGAATTTAAATATTCCCCGTTATTTTATTGCTGAGTACTATGGAGAAGCTATGGTGGGTGTTTTTGCATCTATTAGTTACTTTATCGTTGCCGGCTCTACTTTAGTTAATGCTATTGGGCAATCTGCTGTTCCTAGATTGGCAAAATATAGTAATACAGACTTTATGGCTTTTCGCAGTTTATCTAGAAAAATATTTTTATTAATTATTTTGGTGGGTATGATAGGCGTTTGGGTTGCTGAGTTTTTTGGTGATTTTATTTTACATCAAGTATACACCGCAAGCATAGCAAATTACTCTTCGTTATTTGTTCAAGTGATGTGGGCGGGATTGATTATTTATGCTTCGGCCGCAATTGGATGTAGCTTAACGGCAGTTCGTGATTTTAAATTCCAGAGTGTATTAGCCGTGCTGAACATGGCCGTAATGTTAACCAGTTCTTGGTGGCTGATAAATAATTATGGAATGCTTGGTGCTGCAGGTGCAATAGGCATAACTCATTTCGTTAAACTTATCGTTGTTTGGCTTCGTGTGCGTTATCTTACAAATCGTTTATCTACAGTTTCTACATAAACTAAAAGTACTATTTATGAATTTTTTCAGAAGCCTATTTAATTTGTATCAAGCACGGCGGAACCCTGTTGCCTATGCTCGCAGTTTGGGTGTGGTTATTGGTAAAGATGCTCGTTTAATTAATATCAAACCCGGCGCAGGGACTTTTGGTTCTGAACCATATCTAATTAAACTGGGAAACCATGTGACAGTTACAGCTAATGTACAATTTGTCACTCATGACGGAGGTGTTTGGGTGTTCCGTCAGTCCGAGCCTGATATTGATGTGTTTGGTGAGATTGTTATTGGAAATAATGTGTTTATAGGTTATGGCGCTATTATTATGCCTGGGGTGCATGTGGGAGATAATGTGGTCATCGGTGCTGGTGCGATTGTTACCAAAGATATACCTAATAATGTAGTAGTGGTTGGGGTACCAGCAAAAGTTGTTTTTTCTATGGATGAGTATCATAAATCAACTATGGAAAAATGTATTCGGATTAAGCACCTTTCTCCATTTGAAAAGAAACGGGTTCTTTTAAAAAAATATAGCAATAATGGTTAAACCAATTAAAGTATTGCATGTGATTTACGCTTTATCGGGTGGTGGAGCAGAGCGGCAATTGCAATTGTTGCTGAAATACACGCATCCAAATACTATTCATGGCGTTTTGTGTGTAGAATCTAGATATGTTGAACTGGAAAACTTAAATGCTGAAGTTTTTTTACATCAGCGGCAGGGAAAATTCGATTTTGGTCTTTATTTAACTTGCTTTAAAACAATCAAGAGTTTTCAGCCTGATATCGTTCATTTATGGTTACCTGCTGTTATAACTATACCTGCGATGCTGTCCGCAGCATTACAGAATAAGCCTGTTATCTTCTCTTATAGGCGTAGAATGAGTTTTCATCGTTTTTTGTCTACGATTGAGTATATTTTTGCTTTATTTTTTGTTAAAAAAGTTATATCAAATAATGAGGTGTCACAGTCGGTAAAATGTTATCAGCTGTTATATAGGTACAAAAGTGGCGTTACAATACCTAATGGACTGGATTTTTCCGTTATACAGAAAAAAATAAATCATCAAGTGAAAGTTGATAAACCTATAAGTATATTATTTGTGGGCCGACTTGTTCAAGAGAAAAATATCTTAAACTTAGTTAGAGCGTTGGCTCAAATCCCTGAAAATAAACAATGGACATTAGATATTTTTGGGGATGGTAATTTAAAGAAAGAAGCTTTGGATTTAGTTGGCCGGCAAGGGTTAGATAACCTGGTTTTTTTTCATGGTTTCGAAAAATCAATTTATTCAAAACTGGCCCAATGTGATTTGCTTTTAATGCCATCTAACACGGAAGGTATGCCAAATGTGCTAGTGGAAGCAATGGCAGCTAAAATACCTGTGGTAGCATCTAACATTTCTTCAATTGTTAATATTGTCGGCGATACTGGAGCTGTGATTCTTGTTGACCCTGAAAATGTTGAAAGCATTGCATATGGAATTTTGAATTATATGGATAATCAAAGTATTTATATTAAAAACACTTCTATTGGGCTGAATCTTGCTAAAAAGTTTGATGTCGAGATAATGTGTGAAAAATATAATGAAGAATATGAAACCCTGTTAAGGGATAATTAATTTATAAAAAAGTCATGAAGTTATTAATCAATTTTCTACAATCTCATAGTGGCGGTGCTAGGTCGTATTTGAGAAATATATTACCTTTTGTCGGTAACTGGGCTGAGCATGATGAAATGGTTGTCTATGTTTTACTGTATCAGCGGCAAATTGATGCTGATAAGATTGATGTTAATCAATTAAAATTTAAACTAATAATTATTGATAAAGTACCTAAGGTCTTTAAACCACTAGCTGAACAGTATATTGTTCAGAAAACTATTAAGAAGTTCGAAATAGATACATTGTTTACACCTTACCAGATTGCGTTCTCTTTTTCCGGCGTTAAAACAGTGTCTATGCTGAGAAATATGGAGGCATTTTTACATTGGCAATATCCATCAACATTGAGAAATAGAATAAGAAATATTATTTTACAGGCCGTGTCAAAGTTAACCTTACAAAAATCGGATTTAATCATCGCTGTTTCCGATTTTGCCAAAGACTATATGGTTGATGAGTTGAATATTCCAGAAAGTAAGATTGTCAGAATTTATCATGGTCGCGATCAACGCTTTAGCCCGATAAAACACTCGAATGATGATTTGATATTAAAGCAGGTAAACCTTGAGAGTGGGTCGTATATTTTTACCAGTGGTTCTATCCTACCTTACCGGAAATTGGAAACTATTATTAAGGCATTTTCTTTATCTGCTGAAAATCATGATAGTACATTAATTGTTGCAGGTGATAGTAATGATGCAAAATATAAGGCACTTATTGCTGATGAGGTTAAACGTAGTGGGGTGATTGATAGAATTCATTTCTTGGGTTTTATTGATATTGAAAAAATCATAGTACTCTATCGTCATGCCCAATTATTTATTACGGCTACAGAAATAGAGGCTTGCCCAAATATTGCAATTGAAGCTATGGCATCATCTTGTCGTATTATTGCTTCTGATAAGTCACCGTTACCTGAAATGTTTCAAGATGGAGCTACTTATTTTAAAGCTGGAGAGTCACAAGACCTAGCCAATAAAATTAATATTTTTTTTAGCTCTCCTCAGGGAATAATTTCTGATTTTGACATTAATAGATTTTTATGGAAATATTGTGCTGAAAATACCTATAAAGCAATTGTCCGATTTGGTTTTGAGCAAAAAACATCATCACCAACATAATTACTTACTTTTTAACTTATGTTATTTTTATTAGGCTGGATAAATATTATTCAAAGGGAAAATCATGTTCAAAGATAAAATATTATTAATTACTGGGGGCACAGGCTCTTTTGGCAATACCGTATTGGACAAGTTCATTAATAGTGATATAGGCGAAATTCGCATTTTCAGTCGAGATGAAAAAAAACAGCATGATATGCGACTTAAATACAGCAACGATAAAATTAAATTCCATATCGGTGATGTTCGTTCTTTTGATAGCATTAATTCAGCAATGCGGGGGGTTGATTTTGTCTTTAGTGCCGCGGCTCTTAAACAGGTTCCTTCATGTGAGTTTTATCCAGTAGAGGCCGTAAGAACCAATGTTCTGGGTACAGAAAACACCTTAAAAGCTGCGATTAATAATGGTGTTAAAAATGCTATTGTATTAAGTACAGATAAAGCAGTTTATCCTATAAATGCGATGGGAATGAGTAAGGCTTTAATGGAAAAAGTAACTGTTGCTACTTCTCGTAACGTTCCAAAAAATGGACCTGTCATGTGTAATACTCGCTATGGCAATGTAATGGCTTCTCGTGGCTCCGTGATTCCATTGTTTGTTGAGCAAATTAAATCAGGGGAAGCATTGACTATCACTGACCCTGATATGACGCGGTTTATGATGTCTTTACCTGAGGCAGTAGATTTAGTCCTGTTTGCTTTTAAAAATGGTAAGCAAGGAGATACTTTTGTGCAAAAAGCACCTGCAGCAACTATTCTTGTTCTTGCTAAGGCATTACAGAAAATATTCAATTCCAAAAATGAAATCCGTATTTTAGGAACTCGGCATGGTGAGAAGAAGCACGAAGCACTTTTAAGCAGGGAGGAGTATATTAAAGCGGATGATCTGGGTGGTTACTACAGAGTGTCAGCCGATACTAGGGATTTAAATTATGCTAAGTTTTTTGAAGAGGGTGAAGAAAAGCTTTCGATAGAACAAGATTATACCTCGGAAAATACTACTAGGTTAGATGTGGAGGGAATGATCGAAGCATTGATGAAGCTTGAATTTATAAAAAATGAACTAAAAAAAGGATAAGAGTTTCTGATGAAAAAAATTATGACAATTGTAGGGACACGCCCAGAAATAATTAAATTAAGTCGTGTTATAGCAGAGTTAGAAAAATTTACAGATCATGTTCTTGTACATACGGGGCAGAATTATGATTATGAGCTAAATGAGGTTTTTTTTAATGAGATGGAAATTAGAAAGCCAGATCATTTTTTAAATGCGGCGGGTGATACACCTGCTGAAACCATTGGTAATGTAATTGCCAAGTCTGATTTAATTATGGAGCAAGTTAAACCAGATGCAATTTTGGTTTATGGGGATACTAATAGCTGCCTTTCCGTTGTTTCCGCTAAACGTAGAAAAATACCTGTATTTCATATGGAAGCAGGGAATAGGTGTTTTGATCAGCGAGTGCCTGAAGAAATAAACCGTAAAATTGTGGATCATCTAAGCGATATTAATATGACGCTTACGGAGCATGCTAGGCGTTATTTGATGGATGAAGGTATAGGTGCTGAAACCATTATAAAGACAGGATCTTCTATGCGAGAGGTACTTGCGTTTTATAGTGATAAAATTGAAGCGTCTAATGTGCTGGAGAGACTGCAGTTAAAACAGAAAGATTTCTTTATTGTAAGTGCACATCGTGAAGAGAATGTGGATTCTGAAGAAAATTTTAATGACCTTTTGGATTCTTTAAATACGCTGGCTAAGACTTATGGTAAAAGAATTATTGTTTCGACTCATCCACGTACTCGAAAAAAACTTGAGGGACTGGGAGCTAAAGAATTTCATACCTTGATTGAATTTATGAAACCCCTAGGTTTTTTTGACTACATCTATTTGCAGAAAAATGCTTTTTGTGCAATTTCTGATAGCGGTACTATTACTGAAGAATCATCAATTCTAGGTTTTCCTGCCATTACCATTCGTCAAGCACACGAGCGCCCAGAAGGGATGGATGAGGGTACGTTAATTATGGCTGGATTAAAAAGCAGAGATATTTTAAATGCTATCGAAATTGTAACTGATCAAAAGCAGAAGAGTCATATTGTAAAAGATTATGATGTTGATAATGTGTCTCAGAAGGTAGTAAGAATTATCCTTAGTTATACCGATTATATAAAACGGACTATTTGGAAAGAGTATTAATATGAAAAAAGTTGTTGTTTTAGGCTGTGCAGGCATGGCTGGACATATTATGGCTGAACATTTTAATTGTATTGAAGGTTATAGCGTTCTAGGAGTGGCTCGAGGAGAGGGTAAGTATGTTACAGATAAACTGGATGTTTCCGATTTTTCTGCCTTACAAAAATATCTTGAAAAAACTAAGCCTAATTTCGTTATCAACTGTATTGGGGTTTTAGTCGGTCAGTCTTCTAATGATATTTGTACTGCAATTCAAATGAATAGCTATTTGCCTCATTTTCTTTCAAAACTTGGCAGGTCGGAGGGGTTTAAATTAATTCATATCAGTACTGATTGTGTTTTTTCTGGAAAAGACGGGCAATACCAGGAGAGTTCGTTTAAAGATGGGGATGATAACTATGCAAGAACGAAAGCTTTAGGTGAAATTGATAATGGTAGAGATTTGACTATACGGACATCAATCATTGGGCCTGAATTAAAAACAGATGGTACAGGGTTATTAAACTGGTTTTTAAAACAGCATGCTGAAATAAAAGGATATACCGAAGCTTATTGGTCTGGAGTTACAACCTTGGAGCTTGCAAAAGCAACCGGTGAATTAATTAGCCAAAATATTGTAGGCATCTATCAGCTTTGTCCTGCAGAAAAAATATCAAAATATGATCTGTTAATACTTTTTTCTAAGGTATGGGATAGAGGAATCAATGTGGTTCCTTTTGAGGGATATAAGGTGGATAAAAGCCTAACTTGTACTAGAAGTGATTTTGACTATAGTGTGCCAGGTTATGAGGCTATGTTAGAGCAACTGCAAGTTTGGATGAAATCTCACCCTGAGCAATACAAACATTATCAACTATAGATTATGAAATTATTACTTGTTGTTGATGATTATTTGCCTAGAAGCATTAAAGTGGCCGCAAGGATGATGCATGATCTTGCTTTAGAATTGAAATCGCAAGGGCATCAAGTTTCTGTTTGTACGCCTGATGATAGTTTGAATGAAAGTTATACTATTGATGATTTTGAGGGTATTCAGGTTTTACGTTTTAAATCTGGGTCGATTAAAAATGTTTCAAAAGTTAAGCGGGCAATTAATGAGACGCTATTATCATTTAGAGCTTGGAAAAGCTTAAAGGATCACTTTAGAAGAAATAATTTTGATATTATTATTTATTATTCACCTACCATTTTTTTTGGATTTTTAGTTAATAAATTAAAGAAACTTTGGAATGCCAGGTCTTACTTAGTTTTACGAGATATATTTCCACAGTGGGTAGTTGATAATGGCTTAATGAGTAACAAATCTCCAATATACCTCTATTTTAAATTGTTCGAGTTTATTAATTACTCTGCCGCTGATGTAATAGGTGTCCAATCGCCATCAAATAAAATATATTTTCAAACGAATGAAAAATTCAAGCACAAGCTTGATGTTTTATATAACTGGTCTTCAGTTGATAAAGAAAAAGTGAGTCCTGGTTTTTATCGTGAAAAGTTTGGATTGAATGACAAGATCGTTTTTTTTTATGGTGGAAATATTGGTCATGCTCAGGACATGATGAATTTGGTTAGGCTAGCAGAATCCTTAGAAAGTTACCCCGATGTTCATTTTTTATTTGTGGGTAGGGGGGATGAAGTCGAGATGATTGAAAAATATATTATAGAAAAAGGTCTTAATAAAATTAGCTGTTTGCCTTCAGTAAACCAAAACGAATATCAACAGATGTTATCTGAGTTTGATATAGGTCTTTTCAGTCTTCATAAAGATCATAAGACACATAACTTTCCTGGGAAGTTGCTGGGATATATGAAGCACTCAATGCCAATATTAGGGAGTGTAAATAAAAATAATGATTTACAGACCATGATTAACGATGCTTGTGCAGGGTTTGTTTCTGAAAATGGTGATGATGAGTTGTTGGCAAATAATGCTATCCAATTAATAAAGTCTATTAAGTTACGACGAAAAATGGGAGATAATGCCTATAAGCTATTGAACTATAATTTTTCTGTGTCTTCCGCAGTTCATAAACTTATTGAGGGCAAGCTTTCTGCAAAATAGTACATTATGTAGATTAAATGAAAAAACAAAGCATATAGCTTGTAAGTCTTTCTTTTGGGATAAAGACAATAATCAATGAGTTAGTTTATTGTTGTGCAGGGTGTTTAATATATTGCGATATTCTTATACTCACTACCTCCATTATTTTTGATAAGAGCGAAGAGCTTTCTTATCTCACTCAAAGTGTAAGGTAGTAAGTGTGATATTAAATTGTCAAACTAATTTTCCCAGTCCTTAAGAAAATTTCTTTTGTTACGATAAAAAACCGATGGATTGATATTGACTACCTGGCAGAATAGTAGGTAGACCACTTGTTACTCCTAAGTGTTTAATTAATAGTTCAGCATATACGTCGGTAAAATTAGTGGTATGGGCAAGGTATCTTTCCAGATAAAGTTGGTCTGGCAATAGGCCTGGCCAATTACCATAAATGCCACCATTGACCTGTCCTCCAATAACAAACCAAGTTGATGCGTTTCCATGATCGGTTCCTAAGCTCGCATTTTGCTTTGCCGTTCGCCCAAATTCAGAAACTGTTAATATAGTCACATTATTCATGTATTCAGTTCCTAGGTCTTTATATAAAGCTTCAATTCCACTAGAAAAATTCAATAGTTTTGTAGCCTGATCTCCTTGAGCCCCTCCTTGATTTGCATGATGATCCCAGCCATTATTAGATACAGTAGCTACTTCTAGCCCTATATTTGATTTAATCAGTTGAGCAATATTCTTTAGTTGCTGGCCATACAAAGTATTTGGATAAATAGCACCATTGTCTACCGTATAATTAGATGAAGAAAAGCCCTCCAAATTAGCAATACTTTTTAATGCTAAATTTCCATGTTTAAATGATAAAAAACGGGCTGGGTTTTCATTGTTCACTGATTGGTTAAAGATATTTTGTAAAGTATCGTTTTGAGAGCTAATAGCCTGATTACTAAAGATTGATAAATCATTAAGTGTAACAACTGGATTAATGCCTTGTAATGCATGTGCTAGAGAACTGAAGCTTAAAGCACGTAATTCATTGCTACTTTGAGCGCTAGATAAATACCTATTTAGCCAGCCACTCACTAACCTCTGATTAGGAACGCCACTCTCAATATAATCTTGACTGCTGAAGTGAGACCTATTGGCATTTGAGTAGCCTACAGTGGGTAGTACTGCTAAGTCGCCTTGCTGAAAAATATCGTAAAGCCCTGTTAGCGCAGGATGCAACCCAAAAAAACCATCAAGATCTAATGCAGATTTGGGATTACTGCTGGGGGGGGGGATTGCAATATCCGGTCTTAAATTATAATACTCATCTTCACCGTGAGGAATAACAGTGTTTAATCCGTCACATCCTCCACGCTGAAAGATAACAATTAAAGTTTTTCCATTTGATGCGTATGCATTTTTCATATTTGCTAGCATTGAGCCACCAGCTAAACAGCTTCGACCAATAATAGGCATTATAGCCATGCTACGTAAAAAGTTTCTTCTTTTCATAAGGGATATCCTTTATTGTAATTGATAAGCTGGCAATTGCAGCATAAGAGCCATTAGGTTTCGAATTTTTTCCTCTGCATTAGAATCATAAATATCAAATTTTTCAGTGTTATTATTGGTTAAAATGGATAGAGCTTCATTTCGTTCAAGGTCAGAGTAATCATGTGATAGGAGTATTTCAAATAAGTACCCTATTACGCCTTCCGTAGTCTCAACACCTTTATTAATGAGGAATGTATTTGGCTCTAAAAGATGGTTCACCCATTTTGACGGGTTGTTAAAGAGAGTTCCATTAGTGATTTTCCAGCGTTGCATTATTTGATTGGAGTTAATTAAGTCTTTAGCTTTTTCTGGCCACCCGGTAGGTGAAGAATAATAAAACAAAGGCATTCCTAAGTCTGATAAACGAGTACGGGTTTTTGCATAGTTAACCGATACAGGGAGTTGCCTATACAAGCCAGCAATAAATTCAAGGGGAGTTTTAATTTTATTATGAAAATTTAAACTGTTAGAAAATGAGGTGGATTTAAAAATCCCTTCTAGTACCCGAGCTATTTGCTTATCATCATTGGTATAGGCTAAGAAATCTGTGGCACAATGTTTGACGTCATTTGACTCTGGTGTGTCAGAAACAAAAGTGGTTAATAGTTTTGTACAAATAAAACTTGCGGTAGCTTCGTGTTCGGCTAACAAATCAAGTACAATTTCTCCTTCGGAAATACCTAAACCAGAAGGAATGACAGTACCAAGAACTATTTTTTCATTTTTATCATGGCTATTGGGGTTAAAGTAAAAGCTAGCATTTCTAACACTCCAGCCAGTAAAAACACGAGCTACTTCGGCAATATCTTTAGAAGTATAACCATTGTCTACTCCTAGCGTGTGCAATTCCATTAATTCTCGCGCATAGTTTTCATTTGGTTCATCTTTATTGCTATCTTTATTGTCCAAATATATAAGCATTGCAGGGCTAGAGGCGCTAATTTGCAATAAATCCCTGAAATTACCTAAAGCATGCTGTCTAAAAAGATTGTTTTCTTGTTCTTCATTGCTAACTCTTCTAACTTTTCCTAGATCAGTGCTGAAATGACTTTCCCAAAATTGTGTCATTACTTCCAATAGTTGCCGTTTGCTTGATGTTGCGCGCGCAACTTGTGAAAAATGTAATTTTTGAAAAGGATCTGTTTCATTCGCAAGAATTTTGCTTAATTGCTGTTCAAATGCTGAGTCATCAATCAATTCAGGGTGTAACTGCTGAGAAATAAAATTATCAGCCCCAATTTCTCGTAATTCTTTTAGTAATTCGGGTGTTATACCAAAAGTAATGCGGTTTATTAATTGAATCATACTAGCGTTATCAGTCATAACAGATAATAAAAGCTGGATGTTTGTAACATTACCCGCCGAATCAGTTGATTCCAAATTAATTTTAATGTTCTGTCCCCTCGATAAATCTTTAGCCAGTAATGCCCATCTGTGGTTTATTCCAATTTCTAGTTCCTTATGGTCAATAATTTTGCCTTTTAAAGGATCTGTGACTGTAGCTATTAATTTTATATATCCAGTGTTATCAAAAGTCGTTCCCGATAGTAAAAAACCATGTTCATCAACTTGATCGCCATTTTCGTGTGAAGAAATAGTTAATGTAGGTTTTTCTTGATCATTTATTATTGAATATTGATAACTAACTTTTGACTTGTTACCGACATCATCAAAGGCTTCTGCCTCAAGAGTGATCGTCTGGTCTTTTGAAATCATAGTAGGAGTTACAGAGAAATTCCATTCGTTATTTAGAAGTATAGCCTGACCTGTCGATATTCCTTTAATAGGGTCAATAATACGAATGTTGACATTCTTAACATTATTGTTATCACTTATTTTCATTTTTAACTCAAAGCCTTTATCAGCCAGAGTTGCGTTATTGCTAGGGTAGAAGTGATTAAACTTGGGAGGCTCTGTATCTAGTTGATGAGGATCATCAGGTGAGACGATAAAGTTAAACCGACCTTTGCTTGTAATCCACTGGCTATAGTAATTTTGATTGTTTCCAAATATGTTTTTTCCTCTTATAAGGTAGGTTTTGCCGGAGGCTAGCTTTGGTGAGTCAAAATATACTTTGCCATTTTGGTCAGTGGTAGATGTAGCAAGCCATTGTATTTTGTTTAATGAAACTCTTTCATATAAATATAATTGCTGATCCTGGATTAGAGAGCCGTCAGATTTTTTACGCAAAGTGACTTCAACAGCTCCAGCATGGATTTGAAATTGCCCTGTTTTTAGAATGTTCGTAGAGAGAATTGTTATCCCATAAGGGCGAGTAGAAAGGGCGTATTTGCTGCCACTTCCTAAGCCTTTGAGGTCAAAGCTGACTTGGCCATTTGTATTTGTTATTTTATTCTCTACCCATTTTAATGAGTTATCAGGCATTCGTAGGTAGGCTGAAACTTTTATATTGGGTAATGTTTTGTTATCTATAGCATTAAATAACGAAACATCCAGTAACTTATTGCCAATCACAAAAGACAGCGGGCCGGCTTTGCTGATGGGGTCGCTGCTCCAGGTTCGGCCATCGCTGAGGCTTGTTGACTTGAGGCTGTAGAGCTGGCCGGGAAGATTGGGTAGCTGAAAGTCGGCCAGGC
>JALSLW010000052.1 GCA_026988155.1 Methylomonas sp.
GGGATTCGCTAGGTTTTAGTACGACATCCATCGCCTTTGATATATCTCTGTCCAGTTGAACTAACTTCTTACGAAGATCTATTGTCGCCTCTTTTAATAGTTGGGCAATAAATATCTGTAATTTCATCTCACATATTAATTTATCGGTAATCGCCTGATCAACTAGAGTAGCCTGTAACTATCTTGCCTTTAGCTTTAGTTCTTTATTGTCCGGTTTTACGACGTTATACCATTTGTTTTTGCATGAACTTACGGGGGCTGTTCTAGGCAACAAAGCAAAATGCTGGATAGGTAATTCTCGAAGAAATCATTAAATGTTGAATAAAGACGGCAGTAATGTAGATATTATCCTTGTTGGAGGAAATGCATGAAAATTTTAAAGGTAATTTGAAGAGGATATTAACCCAGACTTTTGCCATACTCTGTAGTTTTTCTAAAGTAATTTTTTTGCATTTAACCGAGCTAAGTACAAAACATTGTCTATACTTTTCATATGACTAATCTATATGGACTGTTGATAGCCGATGACTTTATGTACTGAGCTTAACAAGCTATGGTCTATGAATAATTTTAAAGACCCTGACTTAAAAAGTTTTGCTCAACAGCAATTGATAGCTGAAACTCAAGAGGGGCTTAAAATTATGAGCACCTTGCTGATTCTGCTGATTTTGCTTGCCATGCTTTTTTTTAAGCAGATGAGTTTGATTAATGGCTACAGCTTAAACTATTTCTGGGTGATAGCCCTTTCTGCACATATCAATATTTCTTCCCGTGTAGTGTCAGAGATTAAGACACTGCATGCCTTAGGCATGACTTTATTGGTTATCAGCGCAACGGCCTATGTGTTTATCGCCCATCAGTTAGGTGGCTTTAGCCCACTTCTGCTGGTTAATATTGTACTGCTGTTTATGGTTATTCCGATAATTCCCTGGGGGCTGCGCGAAGCCATCATCATTATTGTGTCCATCTATCTTTTATTAACACTGTCAACCCTAAACGGCGGTCATCAATTTGATGATGAAACTTTAAGAACACTGCAATTTTTTCTGTTGGCTGCCGGCATTACCAGCATAATGCTGGTGGTACGTACCACTTCAGTTCGTAAAAAAGAATTGCTAGCACATTTTGATCTGCAGAAAGCACATGCCGAACTGTATACCTTATCCAATATTGATCCGCTGACGGGAGCCTGGAATAGGCGCTATATAGATCAGGCTATTATTGATTTGGTTACTGATTTTCAAAGTGAGCACTCACATCTGCATTTCATTATTTTTGATCTGGATAAATTTAAATTGCTGAATGACACTTTTGGCCATGATTTTGGCGACCGCGTGCTGACTGTGACGGCAAATACAATTAAGCAGACTGCTAATAGGAAAGGCCAGTTAATTAGGATTGGCGGCGATGAGTTTGTACTGTTATTAGTCGGGGGGGATGCCAATGCATTTATGCAAACCGTTCGAACTGAAATCAAATCATTATTAAGCAAAGAGCAGGACAGGGCTGTTTTTGATTTTAGCTGGGGGATAGTGACTTTGCCTTTGGCCAGAATTCAGGATTCTGAGACAGTTTATCAGCAAGCTGATAGCGCACTATATAAGCACAAAAAAATAAATAAAAATAAGGTAGTCGGTTTTTCTGAAGCTAAGGATAGGCATGTCTATATCTAAGCTAAATTTTAGCAATCTGCACAGCAAGGCTGGCGGTAAACTTTTTGCTCCATCACCTTTTATTGGCCTGGATCTGGGAATGGAAAAGCTGAATATGGTGCAGGTTGACTTTACATCGGGAGAGCCGGTTATTATTGCCGCCAGTTCTGACTATCATAATAGCAGCTATGAAGCATTAGTTCAGCAGCCAAAACTATTTAAGGCATTAATTAAAAGAACTTTTAAATCAGCTGGGTTTAAAGGCTGTAGTGTGGTGGCAACCGTACCATCCCCTTTATTGAAAATCATATTCTTAAATTTTCAATGTAAAACTGACGATATTGAAGTTCAGGCGCTGTTAAATGCCCTGAAACATCGTGTTGATGACGACTTATCTGATTATGTGATTGATTATTTGCCGATTAATCCGCAAACACAGGAACAGATTAACCGTGTGGCACTTGTCGCAATGGCAAAACATGATGGGATAGAAGAGTATTTAGGGTTGCTGAATTACAGCGGTTTAGCTGTTGAAGCATTAGAAATAGGCCCTGTTGCCATCAAGCGTCTGGTATCTTCGCTGAACAGCTCTGAAGAAACGCAAAAGGTACTGACGCTTAACTTTGGTACTCAAAAAAGCTATTTAACAGTGATATGGAACAATGAATTGCTACTGGATAGGGAAATAGATTTTGGCATAGACAACATTATCAATGCAATTACCAAAGCTTTTGATATTGATAGTAAAACAGCATTTAAAGTATTGCATGAATATGGTTTGGCTGAAGATGACATTGCTGAAGGTGAATCTGAAGAATTATTGCTTGAAGATGAGTTGGATGACGGCCGAATGACCAGTGTATTGCTGGATGTGCTTCACCCCTGTTTCGTCCATTTGAGTGAAGAAATTAAAGATGTTCTGGTTTATGTGGCTTCAGAAACGCGGGGCGGAGCAGTTGAACAGATTTATTTAATGGGCAGTCTGTCCAGAATTTCCGCAGTTGATAGAATAATTGATGGCTTAATATCCATACCCGTACAGACAATTAATCCGTTTTTTGGTTTTTCGGCAGAAGAAAAGCCAACCTTGCTGAATGATCTGGGCCCCCTGTCAGGCGTAGCCGTAGCAACTGGGCTATCAATGCGGGGTAAAATCTGATGAGCCATGAAATAGACCTGATTCCGGCCAGTTACAGAGAACGGCTTAAAATTCAGCGCTGGTGTCATTTGTTTTTGGCTGCATTGGCTTTGATTGTTGTTCTGACTATTTTTATAAGGTTCGGTCTTAACAGTAAAAATCAAGCTATTCAAACTGCTATTTCATCGTTGCAGCGCGACAAGTCTTTTAATCTGCGGCAGCAGAAAACCTACAATAACTTATTGACTGCTGAAAGGCGGCTAAATAAAAACCTGGAAATTCTGGAGGGAGTGCGGGGCGGTGTTCCAGTGCGCAAAATCATGATATTGATTGATCGGGTATTGAATGACAATATCTGGTTTTTGCAGTGGTCCTTTCGTCGTGCCGGAGAAATTGTCAGCCTGCCTCCGCAAACGGTACAGACTGGCTATTTTATTATTATTCCGCAAGAAAATAGTCAAATAGGCAAACAGCAAGCCTGGAAACTTGAGACACACATGGAAATCAAGGGGCAGGCCAGAGACCATTCCAGTTTTTCTCTATTTGTGCAGGATTTACTTAATCAGGATGAAATTGAAGATGTCAAAATAGTCGATACCCAAGTGCAGACTTATGCTGACACTCAGGTTGTCAATTTTAATATTGTGATTCTGATTAATAATCAGCACAATAAAAGTCATGTATAAGACCTTACAGGAACAGGTTCAGCTTCGAACGCTTGTATTTTTGCTGATTTCTCTTGTTTTAATGGCGTTGTCTGCCAGCTATTTGTATGTCATAAAATCTCCCTTTAAACAATTCTGGCAACAGCGGCAAGCGCTAACCTTATTGCAGGATGAAGCGCGAACAGGCATTCCTTTGAAAAGTAAGATTGAAATGCAGCTGCAGCTGGTAGAACAGCTAGGTCATAAATTGCATGGCACTGGACAAAAGCTTGCTGCTAATAAAATGGTCGCTTATGTTATTGGTGAGCTAGATAAAACTGCTGAGCGACATCAGGTCACAGTTATTAGAGTAAAACCGCAAAACCCGGAAATGCTATTTACTTTTAAAGAGCTGCCTTTTCAAGTTGAAGTTAGAGGTAATTATTTCAGCCTTTTTGCCTGGCTGAAAGATATTGAGAAAAATTTAGGGGCGATTGTTATCAAACAGTTTGATCTTGCTGCAGCGGATCAGGATAAACAGCGAAAAATGTTCTTAACCATTGCTGCCTATCAGTTTGAGGATAAAAAATGAATGCATCTTTTGTTTTTTTGTCATTTAGTTTGGCCGCTGGTATGGCTAATGTCATGGCAGAAACACTAGAAGACCCTGCTGATTCAGCAGCTATTTTGCACGATCCTTTTCAAAAGCCTGCCTTCTTACAGCCTTCATTTAAACTGAAAACAGCTGAGAAGAAATCCAGCAAATCATCCTGGACACCTCATCTTTTAATGACCTTGCGGGCTGGGAAGAACTCTATGGCCAATATTGGCGGGCAGCTTATTATCCTAGGTGGGAAAGTGAACGGATATAAATTAATTAAAGTTTATGAACGCAGTGTTGTGCTTGTAAACCAAGGAAAAATTACCCGATTAACTCTAGATGAAGAAAATGCGACAGATGAAAACTTTTAAATTTTTTTTACTGACTTTTCTATTTATTGCTTTGTTGCCAGTGTCTGTTGCAGGTTCAAAACCATCGATACCCAAGCTAATTTCAATATCAGTTAAGCAGTCGGAAGTCAGTGAACTGTTTGAGATGCTGTCACGGCAAAATAATATTAATATCGTGCTGGCCAAGGATGTTAAAGGGGAAGTATCGATTAATCTGTATGATGTTTCGGTAAAGCAGGCTGTTTATGCTATCGCCTCAGCTGCCGGTCTAGCTGTGGAACGGATGGGTAAAGGCTATTTGATTTCTAGCCAAAGCAATGTAGGTAAGACCATAGCAGGTGGTTTGACTGATTTTAGAACCTATAAAATTCAATATTCCAATGCCAGCAAGGTGTCAAAAATATTAGAAAAGCATTTGTCTCAATATGGCAATATTGATATTTTGCAGGAGCGGAATCTTCTTGTAATTGAAGATTTGCCTAATTTTCTGACTCGCATTGAAAAATTGCTTTATCAGCTTGACCAGGCACCGGCACAAATTTTAATTGAAGCTAAAATCTTATCAATTACGCTTGATGATGAGCAGAAGTATGGCATTAACTGGAATCATGGCAATACAATGCTAGGGGCAGAGTCATTAGGCGTAGCAGATCAGTTTCGTGACCTAGCTATTGGCGTTGGTGCTGGTCCTGCGGGCATGGCTTTCAATTATTTTACTAAGAATATTGAGGTTCAGTTAAATCTGCTTAGCAAAAAAAACAGAGTTCGTACACTTTCCAGTCCAAGGCTGCTGGCGCTTGAACATCAGGAAGCTGAAGTTATTATCGGTGATAGAAAAGGCTATTCTGTAACAACAACAATTAACCAGGTGACTACTCAGACTATTCAGTTTCTTGAGTCTGGAGTGATTTTAAGGGTAACGCCTTCAATAGACCATTTCGGCCGTATTATGTTAGATATTCATCCGGAAGTAAGCATTGGATCGGTATCCACTTCAGGCGATAACAACTCCACCATACCCAATCAAACAACTACTGAAGTGACTACTCGCGTTTTAGTTGAAGACGGGGCAACTGTTTTTATCGGAGGATTGATTGGAACGACCGTAACAAATAAGCATCAGGGCGTACCTATATTAGAAGATATTCCTCTTCTGGGGGCTTTATTTTCAAGTGAAAACCCTATTGCCACAAATACTGAAACCGTTGTTATGATTAAACCCCAGATTATACGGCATAATAATTTTGAGCTCGTGACCAAACCTTTCGACAGAATTAAAAAATTTGAAGAAAGCAGAAAAAAAGAGACCCAGAGGATTGATGATTTTTTTGAGGGAAGCTTTATTCATCGTTCAGAGTAAATAGTAAATGCTCTTCCATCTCTTTCAGGCGTTCAGGTGTACCAATGTCCATCCAAAAACCGTTAAACTTTTCTCCGGTTACTCTATTTTTTGCCATCGCCTTTCGCAGCAATGGTCCCAGTTTTTTTATCCCTGCTTCCATATTATTAAATAGTTTTGGATGATAGAGGCCAATCCCGCTGAATGTTAGGCTTGAGCCTCCTGTTTCGGAAACCAGACCGCCAGCTGATAAATGAAAATCACCTTCAGGATGATGTTCGGGATTGGGGATCAAAACCAGATGTGCCAGGTCTATTTTTTTATTATGCAATTGACTGAAATTGTAATCGTTGGCAATATCGCCATTAACTACCAAGAAAGTGCTTTTTCCCAACAAAGTAAGCGCATTTGCAATGCCACCGGCTGTTTCTAGACCTGTCTCACCCTCATCTGAATAAACAATAGATGCGCCAAACTGCTTCCCTGACCCTAATACCTGCTTAATCTGTTCACCTAAATGGGCAATATTGATAACTATCTCTGTAAACCCTGCTGAAACCAATTGCTCAATGGTATATTGAATAATTGGTTTTCCTGCAACCAAAAGTAAAGGTTTAGGCGTTGTGTCTGTTAATGGACGCATTCTTTCACCACGTCCGGCGGCTAAAATCATTGCTTTCATTTTTTGCTGTTATAGGCAGGTAAAATAGTTTCTATTAAGTAATGGTTAAATTCAGCAAGTTCAGTGTACTTGCTGCAAATATGGCTGACATAGTTTAAAGTTCTGGGAATATCAGCCAAATAATCAGGCTTGCCATCACGCAAATTTAAGCGGGAAAAAATGCCGATAGCTTTTAAATGCCGTTGCAATCCCATTAAGTCAAACCAGCGGGTAAATGTTTCCAACTCAGTATTGATTAATCCTGATTTAGTAATTTTATGAAAATACAGGGTCATCCATTTCAATACTTTTTCTTCAGGCCAGTTGATATAGCAGTCACGCAGCAAAGAAACCAGATCATAAGTGATTGGGCCAATGACTGTATCTTGAAAATCAATAATGCCAGGCGAATTCTCTTTCAAAAACATCAGGTTTCTGCAATGAAAATCCCGGTGTACACAGGTTTGAGGCTGCTCTAATGCTGATGCGATTAAAATTTGGTTGACGTTATCCTGAATGTTTTTCGGTATGGATAGAGCAAGGCATTGTTTTAGAAACCAGTCATAAAAAATCGTAAGTTCTCTGCTTAATAGCGCTTTATTATAGCTGGGAAATTCACTGTTAGATAAGCTGGAGTCTGAATGCAGCTGATGCAGACTGCTAAATGCGCTGCAATATAATGCTGTTGCATTTTCTTCATTCAGTTGATCCAGAAAACAGTCGCTGCCAAAATCTTCTAATAGTAAAAACCCTTGAGTAAGGTTTTGCTGATAAATTTGAGGAACGTTTAGCCCTGCCTGCTTTAATAATGTTGCTACCCTAATAAAGGGTTCAATATTTTCTTTATCAGGAGGTGCATCCATTACAATATGCTGCCCCTGGCTGTGAATAACCCTAAAATATCGTCTGAAACTGGCATCACAGGAAGCAATCTCAAATTTCACAATGTTTAAGCTAAGGCTGTGAGTTAACCAGTCTAGAATTGCTTTTGCACGGGTATCGGCTGTTGACATGAATTTATTGCAATCAGGGTTATAAACTAAGGTAAAATGTTCAGCTACTCAGTATACTGTCCTTAATAGTATACTGAGCAGTTACAAATGAACGGCTATTTTATTCGATTTTTGAGTCTCAAGTTAACTTTTACTGATACGCATCTATGCATTGCAGATATTTTTTTGTTGTTTTTCTTTTTACATATGCAGAATTGATTGTTGCAGAAGATGGCGAATGGGATTGCGGAAAGGGATCAGATGGCAAGTGGAATTGTGAAGGACAGACGTCAGCGGATCAGACTAAAGCTGATCAAACTGAAAGTGAAGAAAAAATGCCAGCCGTATTGGCTGAACCACATTCTGTTCCCTTCTCTGCTCCAGTTATTGCCAAGCCATCAAAACCTGTTCTGTCTCCATCTCCGCCTAAAGTTGCTGCCCAGTCTGGCTGGAACTGTAAGGCAGGTGGTCAGGATGAAACCTGGAATTGCAGTTTAATTGGTGCAGACCCAAAAGGCGTCGCTCAAGCTGTTGGAGAGGCGGAATACTCTTCCGGCCTATTTGAAGCGGCATTTGACTATAAGCAGGAACAGGTTTTTAGCACGTTACACTCCCAATTAAAGTACGATCCCTGGGAAAATTGTGGCAGTTCATCACGAAATACTTATCCATCAACAGCTGGTACTGATTTAAGAAACACTGCACCAATGGATGTTACGGCTGACTATTCCGAAGTTTTTGATAAGGAGGTAACCAGCTTTTTTGGCAATGTAAATATTATTCGTGCCGATCAAAATGTGAAGTCTGACAAGGCTAGCTATAACACGCTATCAGATACCATGGATGCTCAGGGGCATGTTTTTTATAATGAAAACGAAATATCCCTGTACAGTGAAACAGCCTTGCTAAACTTAGGCACAGATGAAGCAAGACTCAGAAAAGCTCTGTTTATTTCTCCTTCAGGACCCATTCGGGGCAGTGCTGATGTGGTCTATAGAGACAGCAAGTTTCTGTCCCGCTTTAATAGCACCACATTTACCAGCTGTCCTCCAGGCAATCAAGATTGGGCTGTCCATGCAGATAGACTGAAAATGAATAGGAAAACAGGCAAGGCCGCGGCTAAACATGCGTGGTTGGAGTTTAAAGGGATTCCAGTTTTGTATACGCCTTATATTTCCTTTCCTGTGGATGATCGGCGAGTATCAGGTATTTTGCCTCCTTCCTTCGGTGCAAATGATAAAAATGGCTTAGATTTTAGCATTCCCTACTACTGGAATATTGCCCCCAACTATGATTTAACCATCTGGCCGAGATATATGTCAAAGCGCGGAGGGATGCTAGGCGGGGAGTTTCGCTATTTAACAAAAATGACATCGGGTTCGCTGGGTCTGGAATATCTTCCATATGATACTTTACGCCAAGAAGCGCGGTTTTCCGGAACTTTTAAGAATAAAACACATTTTTCTGAAAACCTGAACAGTAATATTGATTTGAATTATGTCTCTGATGATGAATATTTTGATGAATTAAGCAATGCCCTAGGTCTTTCTAACGACAGGCATTTGAGAAGTCAGGCTGATTTGAATTACAGCACAGAAGGCGTTTCCTTTTCTACGCGTTTAGAAGCTTATCAGACCATAGATAGGAATATTACAGATGATGCAAAGCCTTACCAAAAACTTCCTCAGGTAACTTTAAATCTGGATCATTCTTTTGACCAATGGCCAATAGACCTTGCGGTAGAAAATGAATATGTGAATTTCTATCGCAATGGGCGGGTAAGTGGACATCGGTTTAATACCAGACCTTCAATTTCGTTTCCTATAGAAACGGCCGGATCTTTTTTTAAACCTAAATTTTCTTTGCAGCATACGCTGTATGAACTGAATGATCGGACGGATGGGAAATCTGAGAGCATTAGCCGTACATTGCCAATTGTCTCTGTCGATAGCGGTCTGTTTTTTGAGAAAAATTTTGAATTTTCAGATTCAAAATATATGCATACCATAGAGCCGCGTTTGTTCTACCTGTATATTCCGGAAAGAGATCAGGCTGATATTCCGGTATTCGATTCGTCACTCTATGACTTTGGCTATAGCAGCTTATTCAGAGAAAACCGGTTTAGCAGTGTTGACAGGGTGCAAGATGCCAATCAAATTACAGTAGCGATGACCTCTCGATTAATCGACTCAGAGACAGGGCAGGAAAGGCTGAATTTAAGTATCGGTGAAATATTTTATTTTAAAGATAGAAATGTTACTTTATCAGGCGACCCTGAAACTAACAGTCTGTCAAACCTTGTAGCTGAATTGAACGGACAGTTAACGGACAGCATTTCATTTTCATCCGCAATCCAATGGAATCCGGATATAAATGATGTGGCTAGAGGGCAGGCCGAAATCAGATACAGAGGGCAGGGCGGAAAAATAATAAATTTAGGCTATCGGTATAGAAAAGACAGGCCAGATCTTGCTATAAACAATACAGACTATATTATACAGTCAGATGCTTCTTTTAGATGGCCTCTGTATGACAATTGGTACGGGGTTGGGCGTTGGCAGTATTCGCTGAAATTCAATTCGACAAAAGAAAGCTTTTTAGGCTTAGAGAAAGAAAGCTGCTGCTGGCGTTTTCGAGTAATTTGGAGGCGGTTTGCAAATACCATAACAGACAGCTCCGGAGATGAAATGGATGAAGGTATATTTGTGCAGGTTGAGCTTAAAGGGCTAACAAGTTTTGGTACTAAAATTGATGATTTTCTTGAGAAAAGTCTGAAGGGATATCAGAGAGCAGAATAAATGAATAGAAAAAAACAGATGATTAAGATTTCAGTTTTAATTTTAACTGCACTATTATCCAGTTTTGCTGTAAAAGCGGCACCGCTAGATCGCATTGTGGCTGTTGTTGAAGACGGCGTTATCTTGGATAGCGAGCTGACCAATGAAACAATGAATATTGTAAAAAAATTGGAAGCCAATAAAGTGATGATTCCGCCTGCTTTTGTACTTAGAAAGCAGGTGCTGGAACGGCTGATTATGGACAAGCTGCAGCGACAGTTGGCCGCTAAGTCGGGGATACGGGTCAGTGATGAAATGCTCCGTAGTTCTGTTGCCGATATTGCCAGGCGTAATGGCTTGACGGTCGATGAGTTTAGGAATGAGTTGAAAAATCAAGGCATGAGTTTTCAGGGATTTGAAGAAAGCATTCGAAATGAAATTATTGTTAATCAGCTAAGAGCCAGGGAAGTGGGTTCGCGAATTAAAGTAACAGATAGGGAAGTCAGCCATTATCTTGAAACGCAGGGAGTAAGCAAGGAACAGGTTCAATACCATCTTGGCCATATTTTGATTGCCATTCCCGAGGGAGCCTCATCGTCAGTAATTAAAACGGCTAAGGAAAAAGCCGAGAAAGTAATGGCTGATTTGCGTAAGGGCGCTGACTTTAAGCATACGGCTGTAACCGTTTCAGATGGTGGCAACGCCTTAAAAGGCGGTGATTTGGGCTGGCGAGGTCTTGGTGAAGTGCCTACTCTTTTTGTTAACGCTGTGGCCAAAATGAATAAAGGAGATATTGCTGAATTGATTCGCAGTCCCAGCGGGTTTCATATAATTAAAATGCTAGATTTAAAAGGTATGAATAAACATATCGTGACCAAAACAAGAGCTCGGCATATATTAATTAAAACCAATGAATTAATAGATGATGCCGAAGCTAAAAAAAGATTACAGGCACTTAAACAAAGAATTCAGGATGGTGATGATTTTGCAACATTGGCGCGTTCCAATTCGGATGATAAAGGTTCTGCAATTAATGGCGGAGATTTAAACTGGGTAGGCCCCGGTGATCTAGTGCCGCCTTTTGAAGCAGCTATGAATCAGTTAGAAATTAATGGCATCAGCGATCCTGTTCAAACCCAGTTTGGCTGGCATCTTATTCAGGTGCTGGAAAGAGAGGACCGAGATAATAGTATTGAATATAAAAAAAACAGGGCAAGAGAAGAAATTCGTAAGCGTAAAATTGAAGAAGAAACTGAGTTATGGCTGCGCCGATTGCGTGATGAAGCATTTGTTGATATTAATTTGGATCGATTATAAATTATGGGAATGGAGTCTGCTAATAAGGAAGAACAGCTAAAAAATAGCTTAAAAGCGGTTATTGCTAAAGAAGAGCTGCTCCTGCATCAGCAATTAATAAGGCGTCTGTCTGCTGAACTGAAGGTCAGTTTTTTAGACTGTGCTGCCGCGTTGTCTATATTGAATCAGCCTGATTTAGTCCTTGAAAACAAAAAACAAGCAGATAGAAATGCAGAAAAAATAAAAGCAGAAAAAGTGGCCGCTAAACAAAAATTGGTAAGATATCGCCTAGATATAGGCCGAAAGCATTCGGTATCAGAAGATCATTTAAAGAACGCTTTAATTGAAGTTTCAGGGGTGGATAGGAACCGTATTGGACGGTTGGATATCCGCAATTATTATACTCTGGTGGATTTGCCTGATGGAATGCCTGCTGATATATTTCAGCTATTGTCAGAAGTAGAAATTTGTAAGCGAAAGCTAAACCTTAAGCGAGTAAAATATCAGCCTCGGTTTTATCGTAGGAATAATAAGAAATAGCAAATTGGAGAGTGCTATTTTATTGGAAAGTTTTTTTCCGTGGTGTGTGGTGTAGCGAAGGATGTGTATTGTAGCTGATAGCGATTAACCCGCTATCTTATAAAGATAACGGGTTAATTTATGCATTATTTCAAATAATGAAAAATTATGCTGCCATTTTACGTGAACGGCTAACACCGACCATGCCAAGCATTGCACTGCCAAACAGCCAAACAGCTGCAGGTACTGGGACTGCTGATAGAACTACAGGGCCATTAACCATTCCGCCTGATAATCCAGTTGCTGTTCCTTGAAACAAAATGCCATAAGTGTCATCTGCTACTGGATTAAGAATAACGCTTTCGCCAGAACCGACAAAGGCTGTTAAAGCTAACCCAGCACCATCAGTCAGTGCGAATTTAAAGTTGTCAATATTGAAGATCTCAAAGCCGAATGTTTCGAATACAATTGATGTCGCAGATGCACCTGCTGCAGATGTAAGGCCAGCAGTATCAATGTCGAAAGTATAGTAATGATCTACTGCACCAGTAGCAAATGATTCATTAATGACTAATACAGCTGGAGTACCAACTGAAGCAGGCCCCAATGTGCCTAAGTCACCAACAAATGTTGAAGCATTAGCTCCCATCGATACACTTACTAACGCCAGCAGCGCAAAAAACTTATTAAAACTTAACATATTACCCCTCAGTATTTAAAAAAATGGTTATAAAGACTATTCTCAAAGCATGCTTCATACTTAAGTACAGAATAGAGTGGAAATTATATCAGGCAAGCACTATGCCGTAAACAAAAAGCCACTGATCTTTTTATCTATGAAAATTATTGTTTGTGAATCTGTTCACAGTTCTTTGTCGGTATATTAATGTTTTTATATATTTCAACGCCTTGTTTTAGACTGTTTAAGTTGAATACAGCTGTTGCAACAGGTAAGGAATGAAATATAATTTTTAGCTTATCAGGCACCTGCTGCCATAAAACTTGATTTAGAATAACGGCCATATTTAGATTTAATGGTTAAAAAGTTCACTCTGCAGAAACAAAAGGGTTATATTGCATTTCATAGCCAAAGGTGGACATTGGACCGTGCCCAGGAATAAACTTTATCTCTTTGCCTAAAGGCCAAAGTCTGTTTTTAATTGAATCAATTAAAGTATTATAGTCCCCTCTAGGGAAATCCGTACGTCCTATAGATTCTTTAAAAAGCACATCGCCCACTAAAGCAAGTTTAGACTGTTTATGAAAGAATACAATATGCCCCGGGGTATGTCCTGGGCAGTGAATAACCTCAAGCCTTTGTTCTCCAACACTCACGGTATCGCCATCTTTTAACCAGCGATTTGGAATAAAGGTGTCGCTGGGAGGAAACCCAAAGGTTTTAATTTGCGAGGGCAGGGAGTCTAGCCAGAATTGATCTTCTTTTTGCGGTCCTTCTATCGGTAAAGATAATTTATTAGCCAATTCTGCAACAGCACCGACGTGATCAAGGTGTCCATGGGTTACCAGAATAATTTCTGGTATGGCATCTTCGGCCTTTATGGTTTCTAAAATAGTTTCAATGTCACCGCCAGGGTCAACGATGGCGGCCTTTTTTGTCTGTTCGCAAATTAATAGGGTGCAGTTTTGCTGATAGGAAGTGACGGGGATAATTACAAACTTTAAACTCATGATTATGGAAAGGCCGGGTTATATTGTAGGGGGCAGCCTTTTGTGACAGCCCTTTTTTTCTACGGACGGTATCATTAAAGGGTAGTCATAAGGGTTTCCCCCAATGTTGTTAAATTAAGCATAAAACATTCGGAGTAGGGACTTTAGTCCCTACTAATACAGGGCTAAAGCCCCGTCTCTATGCCTAATCAGCTTTATAAACCTTTTAATTTATGGCATTGGGGTTTTTCCCCTACGAAAGATGATTAATAAACATCACGTACATAGCGCTTTTCTTTCTTTAGCTGATTGACGTAATCAGTAGCCTGTTCAGCAGTTTTATTGCCATGTTTTTCGATAATTGCATGCAGAGCCTTGTCAACATCTTTTGCCATATATGTAGCGTCTCCGCAGACAAAGAATGATGCACCCTGTTCAAGCCAGGAGAACATTTCAGCCCCATTTTCCAGCATACGGTCCTGTACATAAATCTTTTCTTCCTGGTCTCTTGAGAAAGCTAAATCTAAGCGGTGAAGCACGCCTTTTTTCTGCATAGCTTCAATTTCATCACGATATATGTAATCAGTGGCTTCGTTTCTGTCACCGAACAGCAGCCAATTTTTACCGCTGGCTTTTCTAAACTCACGCTCCTGCAGAAAAGCCCGGAATGGGGCAATGCCAGTACCTGGCCCTACCATAATTATAGGCAAGGTATTATCTTCCGGAACTCTGAAGCTTTTGTTGGGAGCAAAGAAAATATTTACGCGGGTATTGTTATCAACCAAGTCCGCCATAAAGGTTGAACAGACACCTTTATGCTCGCGGTTGTGGGCGTTATATCGAACACTGGCAACTGTTAAATGGACGCTGTCAGGATGCATTTTCCCGCTTGATGAAATGGAATAGGCGCGAGGCTGCAGAGGTTTTAGCAGTGCTAAAAATTCAGCGGCTGAAAACTCTATATTAGGGAACTGCAATAATAAATCTAAGATATCCCGTCCCCATAGGTATTTAGCTAAATTAGCTTTATCACCACTGTCTAGCAGGCCATTGAGCTGCTGATCGCCTGAACGGTTTGCAATTTCCTGCAATAATTCTTTGCTAGGCAATTTTATTTCAAAATGACTGTGTAAAGCATCTGATAATGACATCTGCTCGCCATTAACGGGCTCATCTTCATTGCCTGTACATGAGATAGCTCTGACAATAGAAGCTACTAATTCTGGACAGTTTTGAGGAATAACATTTAAGGCATCGCCCGCTTCATAAGTTAAGCCTGAACCTTCAAGCGAAAATTCGTAATGACGGGTCTCTTTGGATGATTTTTCAGAAGTAAGCAGACGGTTAACAGTCATTTTGCTTGCAAAAGGGTTTTTACGGTTATATTTTGCCTTTTCACTGCTTCCTTTCGCATCGGCAACTAAGGTAACAGCCGCACCCTCAGCCATCATAGGAATAACACTGCTTATCCAGTTTTCAGCATCCTCGTCATGGCCAACATCACAGTTAACCCGGTCATAAAGACGTTTAGCACCTAGTTCTGCTAAACGGCTGTCCCATTCAATTCCGGCCTGGCAAAATAGATCGTAGCTGGAATCGCCAAGCGCTAAAACTGAAAACTTAATTTTATCCATTGATGGCGCAGAATCTGCGCTGACAGAATCCCAAAGCATTTGAGCATTATCAGGCATTTCACCTTCACCATAGGTACTGGTGATAATCATCAGATATTCCATTTGGGCCAGTGCATCTGCTTCAGTCTCATCCATGCTTTTAACAACCGGCAGCAGTCCGTGCGTTTTAGCAATTGTCGCAGCATCGTTAGCAAAAGATTCAGAATTTCCGGTCTGCGTACCATATAAAATATTGATAACGCGGGCATCTGTCTGGTCAATTAAATTAGAACTGAGCAGTATATGACTATGCATGCCTGCAAAAAAACCGCCTATCCATGCACGTTGGGTGTCAGTATAGGGGGCGTTTTGTGGAATATTAGGTGTTTTCATATATTTTTTAACTATCTTTATATCGCTAAGGTGCCGCAAGCAACTACTATGCGAATTTTGTTTTCAATCGATATTTCTCGGCGATTCAAGCTTCATCTAACATGGTTTGAACAATGTCAAGGCTGGTTAAACCGGCAATATATTCTTCAATGCCCGTTACTTCAGCTAAAGCAATTCGGTTGGCATTCTGCTGCTCCATAATCCAGGCAGTAGAACCAATAGAGTAAATGCTTTGTACATCTCGCTGAATCAATGCAGTTTTATAGTCGGTCAAACGCTTGTCAGCCAATAAGTCAGCAAGCTGTTCATCAGTATAATTGCTATAGGCTTCTCTATTTGTTTTAACTAAAGCGTCCTGGATTTTTCTGGGACGTTCTAGAATTAACTTATCTGCTTGCCGACTGATTTGCTGATCTGTTAAGTCATTATGTGCTGATTTTGCAAGCTGATTTTTTGCTATTTTCTGTGCCTGATCAATAACAGAAAAACTATTGATTAGCTTAAAGGTAAGCGCGGTATCAGTTTTTCCATAATCAGGAATTGCACCATCAAATAATGCAGTATTGTTCTGGTAGGCTGTTCTTACCAATTTAATTTGCTCTTGAGCATAGGCAGACGACAGTTCTTCGATCATTGCTTTACGATCTAAGGTTTTGCCTAAATATTCAGCTGTCTGTGTTTTATAGAGCCATAAAGGGATGGCAAATTTAAAATGCCTGCGCTCATTTTTCCAGTCGCTGAGAATTTTTTTGCCGATAATTGAGTCCGTGTATTCTATATGCTGCTCCAGCATATAGAGAATAAATTGCTCATGAGCTTTGGAAACCTCAGTTTCTTCTGATAAGCAGCGAATTTCAACTGAACTAGTGTCATATAAATTTTCTAAGCGGTTCTCCGGGTCATATTGATAGGCATTGCCGCCTGACATGCCTGTGCAGAAGCCTTTGCCAAAAGTGCCTAGGTTAAGTATGGCTCCATTAATCATATATTCGCAGGCAAAGTCGCCTACGCCTTCAACAACAGCCATGGCTCCAGAATTTCGGACACCAAAGCGGTCGCCAGCTTCGCCATTGATAAAGGCTTTGCCACCTGTTGCGCCAAATAGTGCAAAATTGCCAATTAAAACATTTTCCCCCGACTTTTTAGAGCCGCCGCCTGGAGAGCTGATGATAATTGTACCGCCGCAGGCAGATTTGCCTACGCCATCATTACAGGTACCATAATGTTCTAAATGCATGCCATCATTATTGAAGGCTGCGTAGCTTTGACCTGCAGAGCCGGTGGTTTTAATGGTTACACTGTCGGCTGCCAAATAGCGCCGGCCATGCTGATTGGTGTATATAAGTGATGAATCATTGGCCTGCTGTTCGGATACTTCATAGCCGAGAAAACGTTCTATATCAATAGCCGTTTGACCGCCAACAGTTTTATTGCAGTTGTTTAATTTAAAGTTGGCACCTTCAATTGTTATAGGCTGGCCTTTGGTAATGGCAGATTTTATCTGGGCTAAATATGTATCATCTATGCTGAAATTAGCCTCTAAGTAAACTGGGTTTTGAATTTTAACTTCATCAACTTGAGCTAGCAGCCTCGTAAAATCAAGCTGTCCAACCATGGCCGGATGGTCAATTAAATGCAGTAAATCAGCTTGGCCACGAATTTCTAGCAGGCTGGCGTAGCCAAGGCTGGCTAAAATCTCTCTAACTTCGTGTGCCAGATTCATAAAAAATTGAGCTAGCACGCGAGGATCGCCTTTAAATTCTTCATGTGCTGTGGTTAAGCCGGCAGGGCATAATACATTGCAATTTTTAGCCATTACACAGCGAAGCATCATTAAAGCAGTTGTGCCAAATTCAAAAGAATCACCGCCTAAAATAGCAGATTTCACAACATCAACACCGCTTTGATGGGCTGCGCTGCAACGCAGTACCACTTTGTCCCGCAATCCATTAGCCGCTAGTGCTTGATGAACCTCGGCAATGCCAATTTCCGGTGAGCGGCCTGTGTTCTTTAAACTGGTAACGGCTGCGGCGCCGGTTCCCCCGGTGTTGCCAGCAACGTTGATCACATCGGCGCCTGCTTTGGCTACACCGACAGCAATGGTGCCGATACCTTCCGATGAAACCAGCTTAACTACCACTTTAACGCGGGCAGCTTTTGCATCATGGATTAACTGCCCCAAATCTTCAATGGAGTAGGTGTCATGATGCGGTGGAGGGCTGACCAGTTCAACTTTTGGCGTTCCGCCACGAAGCGAGGCAATCTCAACTGATACTTTGGCTGCAGGCAATTGACCGCCTTCTCCAGGTTTTGCTCCCTGGGCAATTTTAATTTCAATTTCTTCAATATTCGGATCAGCAAGATAGCCGGCCCATACACCAAAACGGCCTGAAGCAAATTGCTTTATCTTGCTTGATTTTATGGTGTTAAAACGGCTGGAATGCTCGCCGCCTTCGCCAGAGTTGCTCATGGCACCGGCTATATTAGTACCTTGAGCAACTGCTTCATGGGCTTCTGACAATAAAGCACCGTGACTCATTGCACCTGTTGCCAATGCGGCCGTAATTTCATGTGCAGGCTGTACTTCTGCAAGAGAAATTGGTGTGCGAGCAGTCTCTAAGGTGTTTAGATAGTTATTTATTAGGCTCGCGGTATTGCGGACTTTAATATTGATGGCATTGCTATCAGTTGTTAAACTGAAATTTTCTTTAGAAAAGCGGTTGTTAAAATGTTCAGCAAGCGCTTCTATCCGCTCAGAAGATGAATTTTCGGTAAAAGAAACTTCAAAGTGTATCGCGTTAGTTTTTTTAACTTTTAAGCCAACAATAAGAAAGTTATTATTGCCTCGCAAATTTTGGCTGTTTAAAATAAAATCAAAATCATCGCGACTTTTTGCAGAGCGAATGTCAGCTGGAAAGTCAACAATATCACGAAGAGCTGCTGGTCTGCTGTTTCGTTCCTGATAGAGTCCCTTGGTAAAGCTGCGGTAGGCAGGTGTTATGCCGAAGTCGTCAATCTGCTGGGGAGTCCTTTTTTCATAGCCAAAATCAAGATAGGCAGTGTCGCTGACGGATGCGGATTTCTCAGGATCGGACTGAGGAATGTATAGAATACCTTCATCCGTCATATTGATATATTCTCTGACAGCTGTATTGCCAAAAGTATGGCCTGCACCGTCTTGGCGTTCTTTAAACAGGCCTAGAAAGGGAATGTCTTTTTCTTCATTGACAGATAAGGCTTTATGGTGCCATTCGGCGGCACTGGCAGCAATATCTGCATACTGAACGCCCCCAACGGAAGAATGGATGTTTGGGAAATATTTTTTGAGTACAGGACCGTCAGTATCCAGATAATTTGATTCAAAAAATTCACCGCCGATATAGCTTTCAGCCGTACATAAACCAAATTTTCCCATCGTTTTCATCAATGATTTTTTAATCCCATTTTGAAAGCTGTCCAGTGCATGCTGCTGGGCCTGTTCATCAGTATAATGTGTAACAACACGGTTATGTACACTGAGCGGGCAGATGGCGGATGCGCCGAACCCTAATATGGTAGCAATATCATGGGGGCTGGCTGCTTGGCCTGTTTCTAAGATAATGGAAGAGTTAAAGCGTAAACCTTGCGATGTCAGGTGCTGATTAGCTGCAGAAATCATCAGTAAGGCAGGGATGGCCGCTTTATCTTGGCTAATATTTTGATCGCTTAATATAATAATGCCGAAATTTTCTTCGGCTGCTTTTTTAACTTGCTGACAAATGCTTTTGACTGCGTGTTCTAATGCCTTTTCGTTTTTTTCTGCGTTATCAAAGTCAGGTGTGTACAGCATATCAAATGTGGCATGACTGACTGCCTTTTGCCGACGGATCTGTTCTAGCTGGGTGCGTTGCAGAATGGGAGTGTCAATGATTAGCTGTCTGCTTTCGTGCTCAGCAAAAGTTGGCTTGGCTCCCAGTGCTACACGCAAGGTCATGCCATCGCTTTCGCGCAAGGAATCAAGGGGCGGATTAGTGACTTGAGCAAAACGCTGGCTAAAATAGCGTGACATGCCGCCTTCTGCTTTTGAAAGCGCATTGGGTGTAATGCCATAGCCCATTGCGGATACTTTTTCCATTCCATTGCTTAAAATGGGATCAAGCAAAAATCTGAAACTTTCTTGGTTAAGAGAATAGGCTGTATGCCTCTGGTCAATATTTAAAGCATGTTCATTATTGAGTTCTGACAGTTCAACTTTGTCAAAATCGGCAATATGCACTGCGTTTTTATTCAGTAAGGCTTTATAGTCTTTTTCTTTGGCAAGACGTTCCATCACCTGATGGCTGTTATAAGCTTCACCTGTGCCATGGTCAAAATACAGCATGCCGCCGGCTTCAATGCGGCCACGCCTTAATATGTCTTTGGCTGGAAAATCAATCTGTCCTGCTTCTGACATAACTGCCAGGTATTCCTTTGTTTCAACTGACCGCAAAGGTCTAAGGCCTAGACGGTCAAGACGAGCTCCTACACGAATGCCATCATTAAAAATGATGGCGGCAGGGCCATCATTTTTTTCTTCATATAGGCTAAAATATTCTAGCATGGCGCGGACATCATCAGACAGCGAGGTGTCATTTTCCCAGGCAGGCGGCATCATTGCTAAAATCGCGGTAACAATATCAAGATCGTCTTCATTGATGCGGCGCGTTAAGGTTTGATCCAGACGGCCTGAATCAGACTGGCCGTTCGGGAAAATAACTTCTTTGTTATTTTGGCGGGCAATGGCGTTTTCACTGAGTCTGTTTTTCTTGTCGGTATTCAATTCGCCATTATGCGCCATATAGCGAAATGGCTGAGCCATCATGGTTGCAGGTGCAGTGTTTGTCGAGAAACGGGTGTGAAAGAATAGGGTGCTTATTTCATGATCTGCATCATATAAATCGGTAAAATAAGGAATTACTTCAAAAGAATTAAGGCGGCCTTTGTAGACCTGAGTGCGCGAACTCATAGACAAAGGATAAAAGCCTTCTAGTTCATGGCGAGTAAAGCCTTCTGCTTCAATGGTCAGCAGTGCAACTTGAATATGTTTTTCAAATTCATCATCGGTTGCGTCTTTTAAGGCATTGGGACGGCCAAAAATAAGCTGTTTGATTGGCAGTTGGGCTTTGACAGATGCTTTGTTAATTACCGAGTTATCAATCGGAACGTTTCTCCAGGCGATAACGGGCAGATCAAAGTCTTTTAAATGATTTTCAACAAGCTCAGTTGCTGCCTCATCATATTTGACATGGTCTTCAGGGAAAAAGAAGTTGGCAACGCCAAATTGGCCAAGTTTCAAGCTGTTTAAGCCGGTTACTTTACGAAAAAATTTAATTGACAGGTCTATATTTACCCCCGCACCATCGCCAATCCCTTCTGCGCTCATACCGCCTCGGTGAGGGATGGTGCAAAGTGCTTCGTGAGATTTTATCAATAAATCGTGTGATTGCTTGCTTTTCTTATGGGTTATAAAGCCAACGCCACAGCTATCTTGTGATAAGTCTTCATCGTAAAGTATTTGAATGGTGTGATTTTTAAGGGAATTTTTAATCATCGCTATCCCGGTCCTTAATTGTATTTTAATGTCTTGCAGTCAATGCGGTTTCTTTGCTAGAGTCAAGCGTTTACAGCTCTGGTTTGGGTTGACTGCTGAAATTTCTATCAGTGAAACTTTCCAATTATACCATAAGAGCAGGTTGAGGACGCAAGGTTAAAGGTGAGGCTGGTGCGGTAAAAGTGAAGTGAAAATAATGATGGGTAATCATCAGGAAATTGATTAGAAAGTTTGGGGTTTCTTTATCCGCACTGTCTTTTCTAGTCAAATCTTTTCACCACTCATTGCATGTGCAGATGGCACAACCAATTTTTTTATTTTTTTTAGAGATAGCTAGTGATATGCAAGAATTTGATGTTGTAATTGTGGGTGGCGGCATGGTGGGGGCTACAGTTGGCTGTGGACTGGGTAACAGTGGCTTAAAGGCTGCCGTTATAGAGCAGACACTGCCCGATGAATTTTCAGCGGAACAGTCTCATGATTTACGCGTTTCCGCTTTAAGCCTGGCTTCAAAAAAAATATTGCAGGCAGTGGGAGCCTGGGAAGGGGTGTTAAATCGCAGGTACTGTCCTTTTAAGCGTATGCGTGTTTGGGAGACGGCCGGTGATACAGAGTTTAACAGTGATGATATTAATCTGCCTGAGCTGGGATATATCGTTGAAAACAGAGTGACGCAATTAGCTTTACTGGATAAATTGGCTGATTTTGACAATGTTAAACTGTTTGCGCCAGCCAGCATTAAAAACATCAATTATAACCCTTCAGGCCTGGCAACTATAAAACTGTCTGATGATACTGAATTGCATGCGAAGGTGCTTGTTGCCGCCGATGGAGGCAGCTCCAGAGTAAGGCAGGCTGTTGGTTTAGGCGTTACCAGTTGGGATTATCGGCAGCATGCAATGGTAATCTATGTAGAAACTGACTATGCACAGCAAGATATTACCTGGCAGCGTTTTGTGCCAAGTGGCCCCCAGGCTTTTCTGCCGCTGACAGGAAATTATGGTTCAATCGTCTGGTATAACTCGGCCGATGAGATTAGACGCCTAAAGAGTTTGCCTGCAGAGGCTTTAATTTCGGAAATGACAGAGACATTCCCCGACTGTTTAGGGAAAATAAAACAGGTTTTGGGGGTAGCAAGCTTTCCTTTAAAGCGACAGCATGCTCAGCAATATGTAAAAGCAGGTGTTGCTCTAGTGGGTGATGCAGCGCACATGATCAACCCATTGGCTGGACAGGGTGTTAATATTGGTTTGCTGGATGCGGCGGCCTTAGCTGAGGTGCTGGTAGAGGCTAATGCAAAAGGTGAAAATATAAGTGATATTGCTGTTTTGCAGCGGTATGAAAAAATGCGCAGGAATGAAAATTTAAGAATGATGACTGTCATGGATGCTTTTTATCGCGTTTTTAGCAATAAAATACTGCCGATGAAATTTTTTAGAAACTTGGGTCTGGGATTGGCTGAACGTATCTTGCCGGTAAAAAATAAGGTGATGCGGATGGCAATAGGGCTGGATGGCAATTTACCAAAATTAGCGCGAGGGAAGTCTCTAAAATAGCTGTAACATTTTATAATTACTTGATAAATTAATGATTTATACTACCATGATAATAAACGACCTTTGGTTGAGAGATTATTATGGAAAAAAGACTTTATCCTCGAGTAGTAAAACAATTTTCTGCTGTTGTTGAGAACCAGCAGGGACAGCAGCTAAAAGTTGTTGCTGTCGATACTTCCAGTGATGGAGTGTGCATTCAGTGCAGCATTATAAAAAGGGACCTCATTACCCCAGGCGGCAGCTTTGTTAGCAATGGAAAGCCCGTTGAACTTTTTATCTGGCTGGATCTTCCTTTTGAAAACGGTGTTGCAAAAAAAATTTGTGCCCGGTGTCATGTTTCCTTCTCAAGGCGAATTTCAAAAGACCAATGCAAGATAGGGATGCGGTATATGGAGTTAGATGAGGGCGGGTATGCTACCTTAATAAATTATATAGAATCTGCATCGGCTTGTAATGATTATTGAGATAATATTTTATCTTAATGCATAGCAAGAAATAAATACACAGCCCTACTTTGCCTGGTAGCGCTTGACGAAAACCGCATGCATGGTAGGCTACGCCATCTGTTTTACATAAATATTTACCCAATGACTGAACTGGAATCCTTTTTTAGTGGTGATGGCTCGCTATCAAAAGTAATCTCTGGTTATTTGCCCAGAAACTCTCAGCTTGAAATGGCCGGCTCAATTGCTGAGGCTATTGCAGAGAATAAAAACCTAATAGCAGAGGCAGGGACAGGAACAGGTAAAACCTTTGCCTATTTAGTCCCTGCTATTCTTTCCAGAAAAAAAGTCATTATTTCAACGGGTACAAAAAACCTTCAGGATCAGCTGTTTAATAAAGACTTGCCACTTATTCGCAAAGCAATTAATATCCCTTTTAAATCTGCATTATTGAAAGGCAGGGCAAATTATCTATGCACTTACCGCCTGGACAATGCCTTAAATGCCAGTTTTGGCTATAGCAAAGATGATGCAGGTGCGTTAGCACGTATTAAAGCCTGGTCAAAACGGACCAAGGCGGGGGATATTTCTGAAATTTCAGATGTGGCAGAAGGTGACCCTATCTGGTCTCAGGCCACTTCCAATATTGATAATTGTCTAGGTAAAGAATGCAAGGACTATGCTGACTGCTTTTTAGTTCAGGCCCGTAAAAAAGCTCAGGAATCTGACATTATTGTAGTTAATCATTACTTGCTTTGTGCCGACTGGTCTTTAAGGGAAACAGGATTTGGCGAACTGCTGCCCACAGCCGAAGTAGTGATAATTGATGAGGCGCATCAATTATCTGAAATTGCTTCTAATTTTTTAGGGTTATCGCTTAGTGGAAAGCAGTTGAATGAACTGGCAACAGATACTTTGGCTGAGTATTTTAAAGATGCCAAGGATATGCCGGACCTGCGTACGGCATGTGAAGATCTGCAATTTGAGGTTAAAGATCTGCGGCTGGCATTTGGCATGGAATTAAGGCGCGGTGAATGGAAAGATTTAGAAGATAGCCCTAAAATTTCTGCAGCATTGGAATCCGTCCATAAGCAGCTGGATAGACTTGCTGAGCAATTAGAACTGGCCTCTGTACGGACAAAAGGGTTAGAAACCTGTTTTGACCGGGTTGAAGAGCTGGAAAGTTTGCTAAACAGTTTAATCAATGACGATAGCGGTAAATGGATACGCTGGTATGAAACACATAGCAAATCATTCACCTTAAGCAAAACGCCTCTGGATATTGCTTCTGAATTTAAGTCTTTTATGCGGCAGCATAAAGCCAGCTGGATATTTACCTCAGCTACTTTAAGTGTCGCCAATAACTTTGCTCATTTCTCAACAGGGCTGGGGCTAGGTGACATAGAAAGCAAAAGCTGGGAAAGTCCTTTTGATTTTGAAGCCCAAAGCCTTTTTTATCACCCCAAAGGCTTACCAAAACCAACAGAATCAGATTTTACAGAAAGAGTAGTTGAATTTGCATTGCCTGTGCTAAAAGCAAGTAAAGGGAGAGCTTTTTTTCTGTTTACCAGTCATCGTGCATTAAAAATAGCGGCAGAGTTACTGGAAGATCAATTGGACTACCCTCTGCTGGTACAGGGGACCCGTGCAAAGGCTGTGCTTTTGGAGCAATTTAAGGAAAAAGGCAATGCTATTTTATTGGCTACTTCCAGTTTTTGGGAAGGCGTTGATGTTAGGGGTGATGCCTTATCCTGCGTTATTATTGACAAACTTCCTTTTGCATCACCAGGCGACCCTGTTTTAAAAGCACGTTTAAATGCAATGGAAAAGCAGGGGCGAAATCCTTTTTTTGAATATCAATTGCCTACAGCCGTCATTGCCCTGCGACAGGGCGTTGGGCGCTTGATTCGTGATGTTAATGACAAAGGAGTACTGATGGTCTGTGATCCGCGATTATTGAAACGTGCATATGGCCATATGTTTTTAAATAGTGTGCCAGCAATGAAACGTTCTCGAGAGATTGAGGATGTGAATGAATTTTTTCGATTGCTGGATGCAAACAACAAAGCAGAAGAAATGGAGCGGCAAAATTGAAAATGCTGGCAGTAGAAACATCAACAGAAGCCTGTTCTGCAGCTCTATACATTGATGGCGAAGTGCAGGAGCGCTTTGAAATAGCGCCTAGAGAACATACTAAATTAATCCTGCCCATGATTGACTCTCTTATGGCTGATGCGGAGCTTAAACCGCAACAGCTGGATGCACTGGCATTTAGCCGTGGTCCAGGCTCATTTACTGGAGTCAGGATTTCTACAGCTGTTATTCAGGGAATTGCTTTTGGAGTAGATCTGCCAGTTGTCCCCGTCTCAACTTTGGCAGCTATAGCGCAGCACTATTTAAAAAATGCTGTTGCTAATTGCGTTTTTACAGCAATGGATGCACGGATGGGTGAAATATTCTGGGCTGTATATCAAAAAAACCAGGAGGGCTATGCTGAGTTAATAGGAGAAGAGGCGGTAACTTTAGCTGAAAATATCCTTTTTTCTAAGCAGAAAGGTGTTGGGATAGGTTCCGGATGGGGCGTTTATCAGCAGCAGCTATCTGCCTGTTTAGGGGATCTGCTGCTGGATATGGAAGCAGAGCATTTGCCCAGAGCTTCTGCAATTGTCGATTTGGGTGTTGTAGGGTTTGGGCAAAATCAGGCTGTTGCGGTTGAAAAGGCGATGCCAGTTTATTTAAGAGATAAAGTGGCAAAAAAAGAATCGGAAAGATAGAGTACAATGGCAGTTTATTCTCTCACTTTAGCATTGTTTTCCAGTGGCTCAATATTTTGAAATTCACCCAGATAACCCGCAAAGGCGGTTAATTACGCATACGGTAGAGATTTTAAACAGAGGCGGTTTAATTTCTTTGCCCACTGATTCGTCTTATGCCTTTGCCTGCCATATCGGTGATAAGCGGGCACTAGATAAAATAAGGCAGATCAGGCAGTTAAGTGAAAAGCATGACTTTACTTTAATTTGCAAGGACTTAACCCAGGTTTCTAATTTTACAAAAATAAATAATGATACATACAGGCTAATTAAAGCACTGACACCAGGGCCTTTTACCTTTATTTTAGATGCAACAAAGGAAGTGCCTAAACGCCTACAGCATGCAAAGAAAAAAACCATAGGGATACGCGTTCCTGATAATATTGTGACTCAGCTTATTGTTGATGAATTAGATGAACCTCTGTGCTGTTCTACACTTATTTTGCCAGATAATGCAGATGCCGAAACAGACCCGTATGAAATAAGGGAAAAATTGCAGAAAGAGCTGGATTTGATTATAGATTTTGGCATTATCGAGTCTCAGGAAACAACGGTCATTAATTGTACAGATAATGATATAGAAATTACCAGGCAAGGCATAGGCCATGCCCCCATGTTAGATTAGGATTTTATTATTATGATGGATGGCCTGACAGTAGTTCAGAGGATTGTAGTTTGGATTTTGCCGGTGATATTTGCTATCACCGTGCATGAAGTGGCTCATGGCTGGGTAGCAAAAAAATATGGAGATAATACTGCTTCAATGTTAGGGCGGTTGACTTTAAACCCAGTAAAACATGTTGATATGCTGGGTACTCTTATTATCCCAGGGTTATTGCTCATTTCTTCGGCTGGGTTTATATTTGGCTGGGCCAAGCCCGTGCCAGTTGATCCAAGAAATTTTAAGAACCCAAGAAAAGATATGGCTATTGTTGCTTTGGCTGGGCCGGTATCTAACCTATTGATGGCGCTTTGCTGGGCTTTGCTGGCAAGGCTGGGTGTCATTATTGAAATAGAAGCAGTTTCTTTGCCTCTTATTTATACAGGCATGGCAGGCATTTCAATTAACCTGGTGTTAGCACTGATCAATTTAATTCCTATTCCGCCGTTAGATGGCAGCCGAATAGTAACAGGATTCCTGCCAAATAGGCTGGCATGGCAATATAATAAGCTGGAGCGCTTTGGCTTTATTATTTTAATCGCCCTGTTATATACCGGTGGTTTGAGCTATATGCTGGGATACCCCATGTATTTTGCCCAAAGTATTTTTTTTAACATAGCCGGCATTTGATTTTGTGAGTGAGACAGTTATTGATCATGCCGCTGAAAACGTATTGCAGATTGCTCTAGTTGAAGGGACGCCATACACAGAACTTCCGGAAGATTTATATATTCCGCCTGATGCATTAAAAGTTTTTCTGGATACTTTTGAAGGCCCGTTGGATTTGTTGCTGTACCTGATTAGGCGACAAAATATAGATATTCTAAACATTCCAATATCTCGCATTACCACTCAGTATGTCAGGTATATTGAGATGATGACGGTGCTGCATCTGGAATTGGCCGCTGAATATTTGCTGATGGCGGCTTTATTAGCTGAGATTAAGTCTAGAATGCTCTTGCCTAGGCAGCCAGAAATAGAAGAGGAAGAAGACGATCCCAGAGCCTTTTTAATCAGAAAACTGCAAGAATACGAATGCATTAAAAAAGCGGCAGAAGATATTGAACAGCTGCCTAGATACGAACGCGATGTTTTTGATACACTGGTCGATGTTTCAGGTGTAGAAATAGAAGAACAATACCCCGATATAGAATTAAGAGAAATGCTCTTGGCATTTCAAGAAGTGCTCACACGTGTTGAGCAGCTTAGCCACCATACCATAACTAAAGAACCCCTATCAGTCCGTGAAAGAATGGCAGCCATTTTGGAAAAACTTAACAGGCCAGATAGCCTCCCTTTCTCAGAACTATTTACGCGAGCAGAAGGAAAAGGAGGGGTGGTTGTCTCCTTTCTTGCCATCCTTGAACTCAGCAAAGAAGGATACCTCGAAATCATCCAGTCAGAGTTCTTTGGAGAAATCCGAATCAGAGCAAAAATCAGCTACGAGTGAAGTATCAAATGTTTCAAAACAGTCAAAAACCGCGCTTAAAAAATCGCTAATAGCGGAAGTAAAAACAGAATTAAAAAAAGAATTAGAGCCTGAATTAATAAATGAGCTAAAGCTAAGTTTAAAGTCTAATATTGCTTCAGAACTAAAATCCAACTTAGAAACCAAGATAAGAGCTGAGCTTATTGAACAGCTTGAGCCTAATGTAAGATTAGAATTACAGTCAGAATTGACTAAAAGCCTTACACCGAAAATAGAATCATCGTTAAAGCTTGAGTTAGTGGATGATGTAAAAGAACAGCTTGAATCTGATATCAGATCTGAACTGGAAAAAAGCTTAGAACCCGAAATAGCTCAAGAATTAAAAGGTGGTTTGGAGGCTCATCTTAGAGAAGAATTGGTAGCTGATTTAACCCCTAAATTAGAAGATGAATTAACGGCGGAGCTAAATGAGCTGCTTGAACCAGAAATAAGAGCGGCATTAGAGGAAAAGTTAGAAATTGAATTAACTGATACTCTGACTAAGGAAATTAGCCTGGCCTTAAAGTTTGAGCTAATGGACGAGGTAACAGAAGAGCTTGAAACTGAGCTAAAAGGTAAAATTGAAAAAAATTTAGAATTAGAAATTAGGGCTGAATTAGAGCCAGTACTAACAAAAAGTTTAGCTAAAGAAGTTGAAACTGCACTAAAGCTTGAATTAGCTGATGAAGTAAAGCAGCAACTTGAATCTGGACTGAAGAGTGAGGTAGAAAAAAGCCTTGAGCCAGAAATAAGAGCAGAGCTTAAGTCGGAATTAACGGAAAGTCTAGCTAAAGAAGTTGAAACTGCACTAAAGCTTGAATTAGCCGATGAAGTAAAGCAGCAACTTGAATCTGGACTGAAGAGTGAGGTAGAAAAAAGCCTTGAGCCAGAAATAAGAGCAGAGCTTAAGTCGGAATTAACGGAAAGTTTAGCTAAAGAAGTTGAAACTGCACTAAAGCTTGAATTAGCCGATGAAGTAAAGCAACAACTTGAATCTGGACTGAAGAGTGAGGTAGAAAAAAGCCTTGAGCCAGAAATAAGAGCAGAGCTTAAGTCAGAATTGACGGAAAGCCTAGCTAAAGAAGTTAAAGCTGTGTTAAAGCTTGAACTAGCCGAGGAGGTAAAGCAGCGGCTAGAATCTGAGCTGAAAAGTGAAGTAGAAAAAAGCCTGGAGCCGGAAATAAGGGCAAAACTAGAGCGTGAATTAACAGAAAGCTTGACTAAAGAGGTCGAGGTATCATTAACGGTTCAGCTAGAGGATAAAGTAAGAAAACAGCTTGAATCAGAACTTAGAGCAGACCTGAGCAAAAGTCTAGAACCTGAAATAATCCAGGAATTAAAGACCGTTTTAGAAGAAAAGCTTAAAGAGGAACTGATTGCGGATTTAATAATTAAACTGGAAGACGAGCTGACTGAAGAGATAACGCAGCAGCTTGAACCTGAAATTAGAACTGAATTATCTGTTAAATTGGAGGCGGAATTAACCGAGACTTTAAGCAAAGACATAGCTGTTGCGCTAAGATTTGAGTTAATGGATGAAGTAAGAGGGGAGCTTGAGGCTAAACTGGAAAAAGAACTGACATTAAAGATAAAAACGGATTTAGAAACGCAGTTCAGAGATGAAATAATAGCCGATTTAACCCCTAGATTAGAAGGTGAAGTTAAGGCTAATTTAACTGCTCAGCTAGAGATGCAATTAAGGTCAGAACTGACTCAGAGTTCGGATTCTACAGAAATAGCATCGGTTTTAGATAAAGTAAATGGATTTGAATTAGGCGAATTGATAACGCCAGATACGGATACCAAAAAGATTGTAGAAGCAATTTTGTTTGCCGCTGATAAACCGATGACTAGCAAACATATCCAGCAAGTATATCCTGAGCTTGAAAGACCTGAACTAAAAAAGATACAAAATGCTGTTGATTCGATTGCTGAAGATTATGTCGCTAGACCAGTAGGACTGAAGAAACTGGCCAGTGGCTATCGATTTCAGGTAAAAGATGGGTACTCCTATTGGGTTTCCCGTCTGTTTGAAGAAAAACCGCCTCGATATTCACGGGCTTTATTGGAAACTCTAGCTATTATTGCATATAGACAGCCTGTTACACGGGGCGATATAGAAGATATTCGAGGAGTTGGAGTCAGTTCAAGCATTATTAGGACGCTGGTAGAAAGAGAATGGGTACGTGTTTTAGGTCATAAAGAAGTGCCTGGGCGCCCTGCCTTATATGGAACAGCAAAAGAATTTTTAGATTATTTTAATTTATCATCATTAGACCATTTGCCAACTTTAGAAGAAATTAAGGATTTTGATTTTTCTTCTGAAAAGCAAATGCCTATTTATCAGAATGCTGAAAAACCAGCATCCGTCGAACAGTTAAGTGAAGAACAAGCAAGTGAAAAAACCAGTGAAAAACAGCAAAGCATCGAGCCAATCTCAGAAACCAGACACTAAACCGCAGGTTTCAAAAGAAACTGAGTCGCAAAAAGGGGAGCGAATTCAAAAGGTGCTGGCGCGTGGCGGCTTAGGTTCGCGACGAGAAATAGAACGTTGGATAGGTGAAGGCAGAATCAGCGTTAACGGAGTAAAAGTGACGCCAGGTCTGCATCTGGTTTCAGGTGATACGGTTCAGGTGAATGGCCGAACGGTTAATTGGGAAAAATATACAGAGCAGACTACCCGAGTGCTGGTCTATAACAAACCCACGGGTGAAGTAGTGACTAGGCGTGACCCTCAAGGCCGGCCTGTAGTTTTTTCACGATTGCCCAAACTGACCATTGGTCGCTGGATTTCAGTTGGCAGGCTTGATATTAATACTTCTGGACTTTTGCTGCTAACCAATAATGGTGAGTTGGCTAATCGGCTAATGCATCCATCGATGGAATTAGACAGGGAATATGCTGTTCGCATTTTGGGTGAAGTTTCAGATGAAATGATTAAGCAGTTAAAAGAAGGGGTGGAGCTAGAAGATGGCAAAGCCTATTTTAATGACATTCAATTTTTCTCAGGCGAAGGTGCAAACAAATGGTTTCATGTGGTCGTTAAAGAAGGCCGAAACCGTCTAGTCAGAAGGCTATGGGAATCACAGGGAGTAACAGTGAGCCGGTTAATGCGGGTAAGGTATGGTCCATCCGTATTGCCTACCAATGTAAGGGCTAAAGACTCTTATGAGCTGAATAATAAAGAATTGGGAATATTAATGGAATTTGTGGGGATGCAGGCTGAAAAGCCATTGAAACCCGCCTTAAGAAGAGATAGAGGGCAGCGCTAGATCGATCAATTTAGGTTCGCGTACTAATTACTCTTCATTCCCTATAAATTACTTTGGGAAAAACAAGTTTTTATTCTGCCCTGATGCAGAGAAAACGAGAATAATTAAAAAAATCCTATGATAACTCCTTTCCCAAATATTGATGTTTTGTGTGCAGGCCATGCCTGTTATGACTTGGTTTTTTCTGTCGATAGGCATCCTAGTGAGGATGAAAAGGTTTTTGCAGATGATTTAGTCTCCTCTGGCGGAGGGCCTGCGGCCAATGCAGCTATTGCTGTTTCAAGGCTAGGCTTAAAATCTGGGTTTGCCGGGTATTTAGGCCAAGACTTTTATGGCGAAATGCACCTGCAAGAACTTATTCAGCATCAGGTAAATACTCAATTTATTGTGCGGGGAGACTCACCAACTCCTTTATCAGCTGTATTGGTAAAGCCTGATGGAAAAAGAGCATTAATTAATTATAAAGGATCAACTAAAGCATTGTCAGGAAATGCGATGGACTTCTCTTCACTTAATGCCAAAGTCATTCTATTCGATGGCCACGAACCTGAAATATCTCTAAATCTTCTTGAATTAGCCCGTAAACACAAAACTCCTACCGTTTTAGATGCAGGCTCTTTACACGAAGGTACCGAAAAGTTAATGAACAAAGTAAGCTATCTGGTCGCATCAGAGAAATTTGCCTGTCAATATGCGGGGGATGTGAAAACCGCTTTAACACGACTGGCAAAAAAATCTCCTGCTGTGGTTATAACTTTAGGTAAAAAAGGCCTAATTTGGCAAACTGGAAAACAGATAGGAAAGCTGGGAGCCGTTTCTGTCAATGCTATTGATACCACAGGGGCTGGTGATGCTTTTCACGGTGCTTTTGCTGCAGCTGTTGCAAAAAATATGGATTGGCAGGATATTTTGACATACTCCAGTGTAGCAGGCTCATTATGCTGCACAAAAATAGGCGCAAGACAGGGCTTGCCCTGGCAGCAGGAACATAGTGAATTTATTAGTCAAAAGCTGTAAAAATGTCAGAAAAACTTATCTATGCATCTAATCGTTTTAGCGTAGCCCCCATGCTCGACTGGACAGACAGACACTGCCGTTACTTCCATCGGCTTCTTAGTAAAAATGCATTGCTATATACCGAAATGGTAACGACAGGTGCGATTTTACATGGTTCTAAAGAACGCTTTTTAGCCTTTAATAAAGCGGAAAACCCCGTTGCTTTTCAGCTAGGGGGAAGTGACCCTGCAGATTTGGCGCAATGTGCTCAGGCTGTTGAGCAGTATGGCTATGAACAGGTGAATTTGAATGTGGGCTGTCCTAGCGACAGAGTACAGAATGGCCGGTTTGGTGCCTGTTTAATGGCAGAGCCTAATTTGGTGGCAGAATGCATATCTGCCATGAGGCAAGCTGTCTCAATACCGGTAACTGTAAAATCAAGAATAGGGATTGATGAGCAGGATTCATATGATGAATTGCTGAATTTTATTTCTACAATTGCTGATGCTGGCTGCGGTGATTTTATCATTCATGCAAGGAAGGCCTGGCTAAAGGGCTTATCGCCCAAACAGAATCGGGATATTCCGCCATTATGCTACGACGTTGTCTATCAGATTAAAAAAGATTTTCCTGAGTTGAATATCAGTTTAAATGGAGGCATCACCTCCTTAGGCAGTGCAATCGATATTTTGCAGCATGTTGACGGTGTGATGGTGGGGCGGGAGGCTTATCACAACCCCTATTTGCTGGCTGAAGTTGATGCCCAGATATATAAATCGCCTAATGACATTAAAACCCGGCACCAGATTGTTGAGGAGTTAATGCCTTATATTGAACAGCATTTGCATGAAGGCGGCAGGCTGCACAATATTACGCGACATATTTTAGGTCTTTTTCATGGTATTGCAGGTGCAAGAACTTGGCGCAGGGCATTAAGTGAAAATTCTCCTAAAAAGGGAGCGGATGGATCGGTTGTATTAGACGCATTAAGCTACATTCGACTGTGATATAATTTTCTATTGCAGATAGATAAACGGAGATTAAACGGTGGAAGAACTTTTTTCCAAAATGATTACAGAAGTTGGTGAGGACGTGACTCGAGAGGGGTTGGTTGACACCCCTATGCGCGCAGCGAAAGCCTTTAAATTTTTAAATAATGGCTATGATAAAACACTGGAAGAAGTGATAAACGGTGCAATCTTTGAAGCTGATACGGAGGATATGGTCATTGTAAAAGATGTGGAGCTGTATTCTTTATGTGAACATCATTTACTGCCTTTTATTGGAAAATGCCATATTGCCTATATTCCGGATGGCAAAGTATTGGGCCTGTCTAAACTGGCACGTATTGTCGATATGTATGCCAGACGTATGCAGATTCAGGAAAAACTGACAAAACAGATTGCGGATGCCGTTGAATTGTCTATTGGAGCCAAGGGTGTTGGTGTTGTAGTAGAGGCAAAACATCTATGCATGATGATGCGAGGCGTTGAAAAGCAAAATTCTGTGATGACTACTTCAGTGATGACTGGGATCTTTAGAGAAGACCGCAGTACAAGAATGGAATTTTTGAATCTTATTAACCGACAATTTAAGTAGCACTGGTTTCAGATAAAATATTGGGACAGGCAATTGATTCAGTGACTGCCTTTTTTTGAGGGCGCTTAGTTTTGAAGTGCCTAAGAATTATTACAATAAAATGAAAATGATTGCCTATCCCCGAGTGTCAAGGCGGATGCAGGCCTTTTTAATTGATGGAATTCTTTTATCGTCTGGTGTAGCGGTTACATTAATAGTTGCCTCAGCCTTAGGTATCCAAGGCATTAAAGCAGTTTCACTGGCCGGTTTGGCTGTTTTTCTCTTAGAACCTGCACTGGTATCGTTTACTGGTGCAACTATAGGGCATCACCTGTTAGGGCTTTGCGTAGTCAATAAAAGCACCTTGAAAAATATAACTATCTTTCCCGCTATAGTCAGGTTTATAGTTAAATTTACACTAGGCTTGCCTTCTATCATCCCAATTTTCACAACACGGCAATACCAGGCAATTCATGACCTGTTAGTTGGATCAATAGTTATTCTGAATCACCCTGAGACCTTTCAAACATATGAGGTGTTAGGCGAGAGAGATACTGAACAGCTGGGTTATAGCTATCCCCCGAAAATTCGCCGAGCCATTATGACTTTTTTATATAATCTGGCATTATTTTTTATTCTTGAATTTGTTTTAGAACTTTTTCTTTCTGAGAAGTGTGCGGTTTATAATCAGTGCCGGGGACCTGAAACAGTGGTTGCCTACTGTTTAACTTTGCTATGGATAGCAGGTGTATTTGCAACTGCTATTTTATGCTGGAGGGGGCTATTATTAGGCTGTCGACGGACATTGGATAAAAATTAAATAAAATATTTCAGACAGCTAACCGGTTCTCAGTTCAATATTGTTTTGGCGGGCAATACTCTTTCAAAACAGCTGTCATTGACGAAGGACTAGCCATCTTTATAAATAACATTGTATATCTTAAAGCCGAGAATAATTGCAGAAAGAAAAAGAGTAATTATATTGGCAATAATAATGGCATTGTCAGACCTCTGTATACCATATATTAGCCACAGTACAATGCCCATGGTAAATAGAAAATACATGGTAAGAGAGAGTGAGCGGGTATCTCGGGTTTTTAAGATTAAAAACGCTTGGGGTAAAAAAGAGGCCGTGGTTAGAAATGCCGCGCAATAGCCTAAAATTTCAGTTTCGCTCATATTGGATTATAAAGAAAGAATGTTGGGTTGAGATATCTATATGCTAACAATAAATGCATTCCTGCAGAGAGCATGCAGAAATAACAGGGTATTTTTCCTAAGCTAACTTAATGGCAATGACGCAGAGATTAGGAATAAAAATTAATGTAGTATCATAACAAAATCAAGCTAGTTAATTAACAAAAAAATGGGTAAAGATCCAACTGATCTTTCTAGGTTCATTCTGAAAAATGGTTGTCTATGTATCATCAAGGTGTTAAAAAAAATATCGTTCCACGCCCTAAAAGTAAAAAAAAATCACATTTAAAAGAACTTGATCCCATTTTAAGCACTATTTTTTCTGCCCGTGGCATTACCGAAAACCAGCAGTTAGAACGTACCCTGGCCAACCTTCCTGCCCCCTGGCTATTGTCAGGCATGGAAACGATGGTTGAACATTTAATCACAGCCATAAAACAGCAGCAGAAAATTACCGTTGTTGCCGACTTTGATGCCGATGGAGCAACCAGCTGTGTGGTTGCCATAAAAGGTCTGGAGCTGTTAGGTGCAAGCAATGTGTCTTTTGTTGTGCCTAACCGGTTTGAATATGGTTATGGACTGACACCGGAAATTGTCGAGTTAGTTAAACAGCAAAAGCCCGATGTCATCATTACCGTTGATAATGGAATTTCCAGCCTTGACGGGGTTACAGTTGCAAAAGAGTTTGGCATTAAAGTCTTAGTCACCGATCATCATTTGCCCGGCGATGAATTGCCTGATGCAGATGCCATAGTCAACCCCAATGTAAAAGATGATAAATTCCCTAGCGGTAATATTGCAGGGGTAGGGGTGATTTTTTATGTATTAATGGCATTACGAAGTCGCTTGCGGGAACAGAAATGGTTTGAACAGCATAATATGGAGCAGCCCAACTTGGCGCAGCTGTTAGATTTTGTAGCTCTGGGGACTGTTGCTGATGTGGTGGCTTTAGATCAGGTCAACAGAGTGCTGGTGCATCAGGGCTTATTAAGAATTCGTTCAGGCCATGCCCATCCCGGCATCATGGCATTGATTGAACAGGCAGGAAAACAGTATCAGTCAATCAGCTCATCCGATATAGGGTTTGCATTGGGGCCAAGATTAAATGCGGCTGGACGGATGGATGATATGTCTTTGGGCATTCAATGTTTGTTAACCGAAGACTTTGCTTTAGCTAAAGATATGGCTGAACAGTTGGATGAGCTTAATAAAGACCGCAAGGATATTGAAGCGCAAATGAAAGATAAGGCGATGTCCCTGCTGAATGAAATGAATATGCTGGATGAAAATCATTTGCCTGCGGGTGTCTGTCTCTTTGAAAAATATTGGCATCAAGGGGTGATTGGGATTCTGGCATCCAGAATTAAAGACCGTTTACATAGACCGGTGATCGCTTTTGCTTCGGCTGATAATGGAGAGATTAAAGGTTCAGCCCGCTCAATTCCAGGTGTACATATCCGTGATGTGCTAAGCGAAATTGCTGCAGCGCATCCGCAAATTCTCAGTAAATTTGGCGGTCATGCCATGGCAGCCGGGATGAGCATTAAAATGCATGACTATCCTGTTTTTGCCTTAGCATTTGATGAAGTAGTTGGCAAGCATTTAGATAAAGTCGATCTAGAGCAAAAAATTTATTCTGATGGTCAATTATCTGAACAGCAGATAACGCTGGAATTTACAGAAAAATTAAACGATGCAGGTACCTGGGGGCAGTCTTTTCCTGAACCGGTATTTGATGGAGTTTTTGACGTGATTCAATGCAGAATAGTCGGACAGCAGCATTTAAAGTTTGTGCTTAGATTCCCGATGAGCGAAATGTTAATTGACGGCATTTGCTTTTTTGTTGATAAAACTGAGAATTGGCTAGGCTGCCGTTCGATTAAAGCAGCCTATAAGCTAGATATTAATGAATTTAGAGGCAATAGAACAGTGCAACTGATGCTGCAGTATATTGAAAAGATAACTTGAATTTTTGTTTGATTCGGTGCGGTTAAAAATGGAGCTTTTCTACTTTTAGAACTATTAAATGCTGAGGTAAACTGAAATTGCAGTGCTCGGCATTTACTATTATTTTGTATCTGCTTCCGATTATTCAAAACAAGTGTACTTTTTGATGAATTGTTTCTTCTCGTTTCCTTGACTATTTTTTGATAACCCGATGTCTAAATCATCCATTACGCGTATTATCCATAATCAGGTTGATTCAATTCTGTTTGAGGAGGGAAGCTTTTCCCCCCTAAACTGGATGTTAAAAGAAGGCCATCTTGATTATGCTGACTATCAGAATTGGAAAAAAGGGCAGGCAGAATTTTTAGAAGATCATTTTAAAACAGCCCTAAAAGAAATAATTTCTGCTCTGGATGCGGTTAGAGACTATGTTTCTTTACATAAACTGGAAAGCTTTAGGCAAAAATACATTTCAGCTACAGGAGAAACATTGCATATTTGCCGTTCCTCGAAAAATGAACTGATTTTTACCTGCATTTATGAGCCAGCCCATGACAGAATGCAAATGGATTTGTTTTTTGATAGTGCAGAGGCCTGTGTTATTTCTGACCTGATAACAGCCATTACTCATAAAAACAATGAAGATATATCAAATCTGATGACAAGGTTAGACTCTTCAAACCCGCAAAAGTATCAGCAATATACTCAGTTACTGGCGTTGGAGAACTTGTTAGCGCATTCTGAAACTTCTGACAATAAAAAAATTAAAGTTTTATTGCAACAGCTAAGTCCACTGGCTTTTGAACTTTTGGGCAGAGCTGCACATGACTTCCTTACCTCTTTGTGGCGCGAGCTCTCTGCAGAAATTGAAAAGCGGCATTTTGATTTTGAAAACCCTAAATGCCATTTGAGTTTTACTGCTTTCAAAGGATTGCAGTGGCAGCGAGTTCTCACCTCGGTAGAAAGTGAGACGAACTGGGTCAAATATCCGGTTTTGATATTCCGCAATGCAGAAGCCTGTTTTAAATTGAATAAAGAGCTAGAAGGCATCATAAACTGGTTTAAACTATTTAATTTATACCCTGAAATTGCTGAAGGAATGATTGAAGAGACTGCTAGTCGCGTTATGCTTTTTAAATGGCAAGGTTTTTCTGTGCTGGAACCTGAACTGGAATCCAGCTTATTTCCTGCCTGGGTGGTGATGAATAGTCCAGCACTTGCAGAAAACAGCACTTTTTCTGATAACGAAAATGAAGCTTTAAAGCTAATGAAAAGCCTAGTCTGTGAAACTGATGGTGAAATCAGTGAAGCAGTGGTTAATCTCAGATCCCAATTACAGAGCCATTATCCGGCTTTATTTATTCATTATATGAAGTCTGGCATAAAACCCTAAAAAGTCAGATATTTTCTATTGCTACTTTGTTTGTAGTTGTTTAGGTCGCTGGAAACAAATACTCAGCCGGTTCAATGTTATAAATGGCTAGGAGAAGCTTTAGCCATGATTAAATTATCTATGGTCTTAAATATTGGTGTCCATTATAGACAAGGCTAAAACGCATCCTACAAAGGGTCAATTAAATGCTTATTGCACACAGTGAAGCGGACATAAAGCCCGCTCCAAAAGTTACGCATATTTCTATATATTAAACATACTTCGCTTCAAATGCAGAGATAAAAGAGGGCAGGTCTTCCACAGCGATATGGTTAATCCCTGCGGCTGCTTTTCTGCCACCGCCCGTCGGGAATAAAGAACACAGTTCATCAGCTCCCATCTTGTTATTTAATGGCGCACGGACACTGATCTGGTAGCCATTCTGGGCATTAAAGCTAGCCACAGCATGGGCTCGGTCAGGGTTTTTATTGGCAAGGCTGTTGCCAAATACGCCATTGACCCGGCGACTCCAAATTTCATCAGGAAAGGTATAGACAGCCACTTTATCTGTTTGATATTCAGGGTTGATATGTTCCGCACTGGCCATATCATCCGAATAGCCTGCCAATAGCTTTTCATACACCTCTTCATTATCAGCCATAAAATCAAAAGGTGATGAATAGGGGAGCATCTCACGATAAAGCAGGTCTGGAGCAAAATGCAAATCAGCTACACTGGTGCCATAGCCGTTATAGTTAATGCAAATTCCCAGCATTTTCAGCTGTTCCAGCTGGTTTTTAGACAATGACAGCGGATAGGCCGATTTAATGGCAGCTTCAAAAAGATTATCGCCAAAAGCCCCAGTGACTGCCCATTCGTGGAATTTGCCTTCTAAATAGTCATTGATAAGCAAGCTGGTACAGGTGTTGGGATCGGTATCAATCAGTGTTTTCAGGTGTTTATGTTTCGGAATCTCACCGGCCTGATGATGATCGATATAAAAAATATTGGCTCCTTCATCAAGCAGTCTGTCTACCGAACTTCGGTTTTTCTGAAAGGAAATATCAAGTACTGTCACATGATCACCATGCTGCACTTTAACATCATCCAATAATTGTATATCTCTTTTAACACCTGTCACTAATTGTGATTTGATAGGGTCAGCCAGCCGCAGTTGCAATAATGCACAAATACCGTCAGCATCACCATTAAAAACATCTATTTGCATGAATCGAACTCCTTATGATAAGAAATAACACGATTAACTTCATTCTTGGCACCTAAAATAACAGGTACACGCTGATGAATTTCATTGGGGTCTATATCCATAATACGTTTACGGCCTGTAGAACAGAGACCGCCTGCCTGTTCTACAATGAAGCCTATGGGGTTTGCTTCATAAAGTAAACGTAATCTACCTTCTTTGCGGGGCTTTTTTAAGTCATACGGGTACATAAAAATACCACCACGGGTCAGTACCCGGTATACTTCAGCCACTAAGGAGGCAATCCATCGCATATTAAAATTTTTATTTCTTAAGCCATCTGAGCCTGCTATGCATTCTGCAATATACTGCTGCATAGGGGGTTCCCAAAAACGCTGGTTAGACATATTAATGGCAAATTCCTGGGTATCCTCGGCAATACTCATATTTAGGTGGGTCAGATAGAATTCCCCCACTTCCTGGTCTAAGGTAAAGCCATTAACGCCTTGTCCAGTTGTTAAGATTAGCATAGTCGAAGGTCCATAGAGTACAAAACCTGCACAGACCTGTTCACTGCCTTTTTGCAAAAAATCATCAAGTGTCGGTTTAATGCCTTGCTTGCAACGCAAAATAGAAAAGATAGTGCCCACTGTTAAATTAACATCAATATTGGACGAGCCGTCTAAAGGATCAAACAGGGCAAGGTATTTGCCTCTGGGATATTGCTCGGGTATCTCGATCGGGTCGTCATTTTCTTCAGAAGCCATGCCGGCAAGATGCCCAGTCCATTTTAGAGCATCAATCATGTAATTGTTGCTGATAATATCTAACTTCTTCTGTACTTCGCCCTGTACATTTTCTGAATCGGCACTGCCCCAGGTGCCCATTAAGTCACCCTGATTAACTAAGTGAGAGATCTGTTTGCAGGCAGTGACAATATCATTCAGCAGGGCCGTTAAGTCGCCGGTTGTATCGGTAGAGATATTTCGCTGCTGTTCGGTTATGAACTGGGATAAGCTAATTTTATTAGCCATAAAGTGTATTCTCCGTTTACATTTTAAATAAATTTAAAACCTAATTGACACTATAGACACAAGTAAAAGTGATGAGTTCTATTAGGCTGATGCTTAAATGCATTATATAGACCCAATACTCGCACGTTAATATTAATTTCAGTCTTTAAATATAGATCAAATAAAATATTTTACAAAGAAAAAACAATTTTTTATAAGTTATTGAAAATAAATAATAGAGTAAAAAAGTTGGTATAAAATATTTTTAAGCACTATATCTTGTGTTAATATTTATAAAAAACACCATATATCCACATTGCATTGATTTTTGTCCTGCCTGTTGGTTTATGATTTTGGCTTTTTAAAGTACACAGACAAGGAGATAACTAATGACTGCTCAGCTGCACATCGTTCCCGATACCGATATAGAAATCCCAATGCAAAGTGCTTCTCTGGATATTTGGGACACAAAATACCGTTTAAAAACTAAAGAAGGTGTAGCAGTTGATGAAACGATTGACGAAACCTACCAAAGAGTAGCCAAGGCATTGGCCAGTGTGGAAAAAAATAAAGCCCTGCAGGAAAAATACCATAAAGAATTTTTATGGGCCTTGCGGCAAGGCGTGATCCCTGCGGGTAGGATTGTCTCAAATGCCGGAGCAAGGGAGCATAAGCCCGCAACTTCAACCATTAACTGTACCGTATCGGGCACTATTGCAGATTCAATGGATGATATTTTAAATAAAGTACATGAGGCAGGACTTACCCTTAAAGCGGGCTGTGGCATAGGTTATGAATTTTCAACCTTGCGTCCCAAAGACGCCTATGTTTCAGGTGCTGGTGCCTATACATCTGGTCCATTATCATTTATGGATATCTACGATAAAATGTGCTTCACTGTTTCATCGGCAGGGGGAAGGCGCGGCGCTCAAATGGCGACTTTTGATATTGCTCACCCTGATGTAGTTGATTTTATCAGAGTAAAACGCGAGGACGGCCGTTTGCGACAATTCAACTTATCTTTATTAATTACCACTGAATTTATTGAAGCAGTTAAAAACGATGAGCCCTGGCACTTGTCTTTTCCTATAACAGAGAAAGACCAAGCCATAGATAACCTAGATCTATCAAATATAGAGCTTGTTGCCTGGCGCGATCTGCCCGCTAAAGAAGGCTATGTGGTCAATGATGAAGGACTGATTGCCTGCAAAATCACCAAAACCATGCCAGCCCGCCGCTTGTGGGACATTATTATGTCATCTACTTATGATTATGCAGAACCTGGCTTTATATTGATTGACAAGGTCAATGAGATGAATAATAACTGGTTCTGTGAAAAAATTCGGGCGACCAATCCCTGTGGCGAACAGCCGCTGCCTCCTTATGGCAGCTGTCTTCTGGGCTCAATCAATCTGACACGTTTTGTACACAAGCCTTTTACCAGCGAAGCCAGTTTTGACTGGGAAACCTACCGTAAAACTATCGCTATTTTTACCCGTATGCTAGACAACGTGGTGGAAATCAATGGCCTGCCGTTAGAAAAACAGCGCGATGAAATTACCAGCAAGCGTCGTCATGGCATGGGCTATTTAGGGCTAGGTTCTACACTCACTATGTTAGGCTTAAAATATGGCGGAGAAGAATCCTTAAAAATCACCGAAGAAATTACTAAAACCTTAGCTATAGAAGGCTGGAAAGCAGGTTTAGAGTTATCAAAAGAAAAGGGGGCCGCCCCCATTATGGAACAGACATTTATGGTAACGGGCGAAATGCTGCATAAACGCCCAGAAATGAAAGCTGACGGCTATAAAAAAGGCGATAAAATACTGGGCAAAGTACTGCACGCTAAATATAGCCGCTATATGCAGCTTATCGCAAAGGAGCAGCCTGATTTAGTTAAAGCTTTAGCAGAGCAGGGCGCCCGTTTTACACATCATAGTTCAATTGCGCCAACAGGAACTATCTCTTTATCTTTGGCCAATAACTCAAGCAATGGCATAGAACCCAGCTTCGCACATCACTATTCGCGAAATATCATTCGTGAAGGCAAAAAGTCTAAAGAAAAAGTAGACGTCTTTTCTTTTGAACTGCTGGCTTACAGAAAATTGATCAATGCTGATGCCATGCCTTATAGCGATGATCCGTCACAGCAATTGCCCGACTACTTTATCTCGGCAGATGACATCACGCCAAAGCAGCATGTAGATGTACAGGCTGCCGCACAGATATGGATAGATTCATCCATCTCAAAAACAGCCAATGTACCAACTGATTTTCCCTATGAAGATTTTAAATCAATCTACGAATATGCTTATGACAAAGGCTTAAAAGGCTGTACCACTTTCCGCTTTAATCCAGAAGTTTTTCAGGGTGTACTCGTTAAAGAAGAAGACCTAGAAAAAACGACCTATCAGTTTACTTTGGAAGACGGTCACGTTATTGAGGCAAAAGGCAGTGAAGAAATTGAATACGATGGTGAAATGCACACAGCCGCCAATCTATTTGATGCATTAAAAGAAGGCTATTACGGTAAATTCTAATGACACATAAAATTACAAAAAAAATCGTTGCCTACAAAGTAATCAACGAAGCGGATAAAGTCGCTGAAAAAGAGCAGGAAAAAACAGCACTGGAAAGCATGCATGAAAATGTAGAGCGTCCAGAAATGCTGTTAGGCTCCACTTACAAGATAAAAACGCCGCAATCAGAACATGCGCTGTACATTACCATAAATGACATGGTGTTAAATATGGGAACAGAACATGAAGAGCGTCGTCCCTATGAAGTATTTATCAACTCAAAAAATATGGAGCATTTTCAATGGGTATTGGCACTAACACGGGTTATTTCAGCGGTATTTAGAAAAGGTGGAGATGTTACATTTCTGGTCGAAGAAATGAAAGCAGTCTTTGACCCTAAAGGTGGCTATTTTAAAAAGGGCGGGGTATTTATGCCGTCGCTAGTTGCAGAAATCGGTACAGCAATCGAATCCCATATGAAGTTTATTGGGCTGATTAAAACGGAAGAAATGGGCGACAATCAGAAACAGTTTTTAGCTGAAAAGCGTAAAGAGTTTGAAGATAAGCATGGGGGCACATCTGCAAATGATGACGAAGCTTTTCCTGAAAAAGCGACTCTATGCGTTAAATGCAGTACCAAGGCTATGGTATTGATGGATGGCTGTATGACTTGTTTAAATTGTGGAGAGAGCAAATGCGGATAAAACAATGATAAAACCTGACAGTTATTTACCCGCTCATGATAGAGTTCTGCAGTCATTTTTCAAGTTTCTGCAGAAATTGATTAATTGAATTCCAGATTCCTCCAATGTTTTTCAGCAGCAGACCATGCTGATCAGAATGGATCCAAATCAGCTCTTTAATATTGCTGCCTAAATTATCCATAATGATGTCGGCACTTTCAGCATGAACAACGGGGTCTTCATCCCCATATATAAGCAGTGCTGGAATCGTAATTTTGGGAAAAAGACTGTTAAGATTACTGGTTAAGCGCCTGAGTTCAAATAAGCTTTTAACGGGTACATTTTTGTAATTAATAGTCTTATGTTCTGGGTCATTTTCTATGAAAGACACTACGCCTTCTATTGGGATTGGAGATGCCCAATTGACCAGCTGGTTTGAACCATGCAAAAGAGGAATAAGCGAAAAATATTTATCCACATATTTCATGGGCACGGCAACCGCTACAACAGCAATAATTTTATCACTGTTTTCTGCGGCCAATTTAAGCGCTAAACTGCCCCCAGTTGAAAACCCGATAACGGCAATGGTGTCGCAATAGGCCCGCATAATTTTTATTCCTCTTTCTACAGACTCATACCACTCTTCATAAGTGCGTTCACGTAAATCATAGGGCGATGTTCCGTGACCCTTTAACCTGATGCCCAGAACAGTGTAGTTTTGATTTGCCAATTTCTCTGCATATTGCCTAAGCTCTGCAGGAGAAGCCAATAGACCATGTATCAGCAGTACACCTTTCCCCGTCACTATTTTGGGTTTTAATAAAAAAGGTTCTGCTGATTCATTTGCTGTTTCTTTTTTATTGATATCATCATACTGAGACCTTGAAAACAGTGTCTTATCCCATGTCAATGACATAATTTCATCATTTAGCGACAAGTCAGCCAGCTGTTTATCAGTGACCTGAGTACACTGTCTGTAAGCTTCTATTACGGCATCAAGCACTTCATCTATAGGTTCAGCTTCATTGTTATAGACTGCAATTAGGTTTTCCATTCTGATGCTGTCAAAGTCAAACTCTTCACAGAGTTTGGATAAAAAATGATAGCTGACATGATCAGAAGAAATCAGTTCTGATGATTCTGCCAAGCAGATAAAATGGATAAAACGCTTGCTTTTTCCCTCAATCAAATCATTATATTCATCAGGGTTAAGCAGACTTCTATGTAAATTGACGTTTTTATTCTTTTGCAATAGCTTAATGGCAAGATAAAGCGTTTTATAAAAACAATGTTTATTGATTTGTCTCTGTCCACACTGCATGCAATACATAATTAAAGTGGAGGCTAAATGACTTAAATTTATGGTTAAATTTGCATAAATATCTTGCATATATTGATTGCGTGTGGCTTTTGCATTTTTTCTAAAATAATGTCCCAGTAATTTTTGTTTCCAATTTTTAGGTGATGAATAAAGTGAAAACACATCATCTATTGATTTAAACTCTGAGGAAACCAGACTCAATACATAATGATTCCACCAATGCCAAACGTCATATGGATCTATAGGGTTGCCCATGCGTACATCCATATCTGTATCTTTAAGCAGAATACTTCCTTCCACCAGCAGCTCTTCAGTCTGTCTTTTTGTTAAGCCATCAGCAAACAGCTCAACACCTTTGAGCAAAAAGTTCTCAGATGAGCGGATAGGATAAAAAGTAATATTTGTCGGAACAATCAAAGTCGGTTTAATTGCAGTGGTTAAAAGCTGATCTAAAGAATCTAGCTTTAGCTCTTTCTGCCATTGATTTAATTGCACATAGTCTTTGTTACTGTATGCATTGCGAATAGTCGCTTTAAAGGCTTCAATTCCCTGGGCTAAAACGGCAGCTCCCGTATGCTGCTTACGCCTTTCGCCTGCAATGCGGGAATAAATACTATAATTTCCGTGCTTATCAAATACACGGTGATCCTTAATCATCCCGCCTTCTGGAAAAATGATGACTTTTCTGCCCTGAAAAATCTGCTGAGCCAGATTGGAAAATAAGTGTGGATGGTCATGAGGGATAACCCCCATATTGTTTAAATATTTAGCCAGAATGTTATTTTCCGTAAAAAACTCGCCTGAGGCAATGGCGCAGCAGTATGCCCCAGTTTCTTCGTAAATTAAAAATTGAGGGATAAGGGTTTCAAAGCGGGAAAAATGGTTGCATAAAAAAATATCGCCATTTAATGCACGCTGATTTGTATGCAGTTTTACATTGACTTTAAGCCTGTTTATAACTGATCTCAATAGACCGATTGACCAGTTATACATTTTTTCATCTATATCTTTTAGATCGGCATATTTGACTTTATTTTTCATTTTATTATCCTGAATCTAAAACTCTTGACCTAAGACCAGTTTAAACTCATTATTGTTGACAATATAACTCTATTTAAGTTGTATATATTTAAAAGGTGGTCACAATGAAATTGCCAATTACAGGTGGCTGCTTATGCGGCACCGTAAAATATAGTATTTCAAAAAAACCCATTGGAGCCGGAAACTGCCATTGCAGAACCTGTCAAAGATCCGTTGGCACACCCTATATGCCTGTGCTATTTGTTCACTATCAGGCGTTGCACATTACTGGAATCTATAAAGAATTTTCCACTGAATCTGCCAGTGGAAATACCATGTACAGAGGCTTTTGTCCGCAATGCGGTACATCGGTTTTTGGCAGAAATTCTGGGTCGGATAAAATTAGGCCAGTTAATGCCTCTACACTGGACGATCCCAGCATTTATAAGCCACATATGGATTTTTGGGTTGCGGATGCGCAGCCATGGGATGTGATGAATCCCGATATTCCAAAGTATGACGGGAACCCTCATCACTTATAAAAAAATCTAAAAAAGGCTGGCAAAATGAACATTATTTTAGACTCAACTGTTGCATGTCCTGAATGCGGACATGAAGAAAAAGAACGTATGCCAGAAAACGCCTGTCAATTCTATTATGAATGCAAAGGATGCGGTATATTGTTAAAGCCTAAGGATGGGGATTGCTGCATTTTCTGTTCATATGGCGATATTCCATGTCCGTCTATACAGCAGAGTAAGGCTTGCTGCGCATCGCACAGCAGTTAATACTCGTGTCTAACTGAGAGCATTGAAGCTATGGATTTTGTCGATAAAAAAACACGTTCCATCATGATGTCGAAGATCAAGAGCAAAAATACTAAGCCCGAATTAACTGTCCGCTCTTTACTTCACCGCCAGGGCTTTCGCTTTCGCATTCATGGGAAATCCTTGCCGGGTACACCCGATATTGTGCTAAAAAAATATAAAGCGATTATTTTTGTTCATGGATGTTACTGGCATAGGCATGAAAATTGTCGGCTGGCCAGTACCCCCAAGCAAAACCAAAAGTACTGGACAAAAAAATTTGATGCCAATGTTTGCAGGGATAGTGCAGTTTATTATCAATTAAAGCGGCTTGGCTGGAGAGTGGCAATAATCTGGGAGTGCAGTATCCGTGATAAAAAAAATTTGCCCGCTCATATTAAGACTTTATCAGCCTGGATAAAATCAGAGCGTGAATATATTGATATACCAAATGTTTTTCCTGCCCCCTGAACATTGGATGATTTTAGGCATGTTTAAGCGCATCGGGCATTTCTGCCAACTCTTCTTCAGCATGAGAAACAAAAGGAATTCCAGGTTTACCCGTTGCTAATTCAGTACGGCAGAAACAGTTAAATGTTTTAGAGCCGCCCGCTAGCATAGAAACTGTTTTAAATCCTTTCTGCTTTAAAATGCGGTAGGCTAAATAACTTCGAAAACCTACGCGACAATATACATAAATAGGCTGTCCTGTTTGCAGTTCACTTAGTCTAGATCGCAATTCTCGTAAGGGAATATTAATTGATCCCGGTATGCTCCAATTATTAAATTCTTTGCGGCTGCGCACATCAACCAATATTCCGTCCGCCACCTGGTCGGGGAAATTTTCTGCATACCAGAAATCCAGATCACCGCGCAAGAAGTTAGCGGCGATAAATCCAGCCATATTGATAGGGTCTTTTGCTGAGCCATAGGGAGGTGCATAGGCCAGTTCCAGATGTTCCAGATCAAAAACTGTCATATCTGCAAAAATGGCCGTTGCAAAGACATCAATACGTTTATCTACCCCATCATAGCCAACCACTTGAGCACCAAGCAACTTTCCCGTTTCAGGTTCAAACAGCAGTTTAATGTGCATCGGTGCAGTACCCGGATAATACCCTGCATGTCCAGAAGGATGGAGATAGACCTTATGATAAGGTCGATTAACAGCTTGCAGGCTTTTTTCCGATGCTCCCGTAGACCCTGCTGTCATATCAAACACTTTAACAACAGCCGTTCCCTGCGTGGATCTATATTGACTGGAAAGGCCAAAAATATTATCAGCAACAATTCTACCCTGTCTATTTGCCGGCCCAGCCAAAGGCAGCTGGGCCGGCTCACCTGTCACTGTATCAGTTACCTCTACCATATCGCCTGCAGCATAAATATGGGGGTCGGAGGTTTGCATATGTTCATCTACTTTGATGCCGCCTCTGGCTCCCGTAGCCAATTTTGCATCAATCGCAAGTTTTGAGGCTGGCCTAACACCAATAGCCAGCACAACAATGTCTGCTGTTAGTGAATGACTATTATCAAGAACGACCTGAACGTTTCCTTCTGCATCGCTAAACTTTCTAGCTGCATGTCCCAAATGGAGCTGAACGCCTTCGCTTTCCATATGGTAGCGTAAATCGCAGGCCATTTCGTAATCGAGAGGTGGCATTAACTGGTTTTGCAACTCCACCAATTCAACGACCATATCGCGTTGCCGAAATGCTTCGGCTACCTCAATACCAATAAAACCACCGCCAATAACAATGGCTTTTCGAGCCCCCGCATCAATCTCCTTAATAATGGTATCCATATCAGGAATATTTCTAAGTACAAAAACCTTATGATGATCTATGCCTGGAATGGGAGGCCTAATCGCATCTGCCCCCTGACATAACACCAGCTTTTCGTAGCTTTCTGTATAAGTTTTTTTCTGCAGATGATCAATCACAGTGAGCTGTCTTTTCTGACAGTCAATGTGAGTGACTTCATGACTTATTCGAACGTCAATATTGAGCGAATCTTTTAGGCTCTTAGGTGTTTGCAGCAATAAAGCATTACGATCTTTAATCTTACCGCCTATATGATAAGGCAAACCACAATTAGCAAAAGAAATAAATGCATCCTTTTCTAATACTATAATTTCCGCATCTTCATTCAATCTTCTTGCACGTGCTGCAGTAGATGCTCCAGCTGCCACACCGCCAATTATTACAATTTTCAAGATCTGCTCCCTGGAATTTTTAGTTTTAAAAAAGATTTTTTAATATTAGTTTTCTACAAATATTTAGCGCCTGTGTTACTGAACTGCAGCAGCGTCTCCCATCACTTCAGCAATTGTATCACCAAACACGGTACTCAATTGTCCGGTTTTATTTTCCATTCGCAAGGTTAAAACCTTCGCCTTTCAGACGAACAGATTTATTTCAAATATTACAATGACAAAATTGATTATCGTTATGGTAGACATACAGTCTACAACATTGAATATCATTTTGTTTGGGTAACAAAGTCAAATAACCACCGGCTGAAGACCGGTGGGTTGGTGTAGACACTATAAGTGTTCTTTCCGCCTAAAGTGTGGCTACAAGCCATTCGCCACAAGGCGACTAAATTCACGACTTGAAGTCATTCCTCTATATGAAATGTATCTTTCCCTTCAATATGATTATCGTAACTACCCACCCCCCTAGAAGATAATTAAAAAAAACTTGACAGTTTTTTCGGTGCAAATTTTTATTGTCACTCCAGATGACAATGCCTTTCTGTCGTTTAGTTAATGCTCTGTAGTGAAACTGTTTTAATGTCGACTGGATAAAATCATATCGTGCTGTTTTATTTCCAGGAACACTAAAAGCTATTGCTTGGGCTCCATCTAAAAAGGTTTGTAACTCTTGAGTATTTTTTAATTATTTAAGATTCATGATGACTTTCATTGCTTCATCATGAACAGATTTCCTGATTTTGTCAGGTTAGACTCATTTTATATTGGAATACGGGGTGAGTTTCAGACTCATTTTGTATTGGAGAAGGCTCGAGGTTGCAATTGCCGTCGGCTAGTAGTTATAATCACCTAAAAACGTTAGGTATTGTAGGTTCTCCTACAGGGGACTTTCACCCCATTAGTTCACGCCCGTGCTGGGTGTACCCAATGCGCTCCAGCGGATGGCGTTCTTCCACAATATTGGAGTTTGTATTATGAGTAACGATGAAAATCCATATACACGGATGATAATTCGTGAGAAAGTCTCCAACCTGTTAGGGACGCTTCCTAGGGAAATATTGTCGGACCGTGACAAAGCTATCTTTTCTAAAATTACAGGGTTGACGCAGAATAGGCTAGAGAGAAATTGGGCGGGTAAAGATGGCATTCGTGGCACCGAGGATGATGGTCGGCTAACGAGCTGTAACAGTTTTGTGGGTTGGTACTCTCGAATGATAATTCCTGCAAATAAGCACAGGGGGGGGCATTTTCTGTGTTTGACCTAGAAAGGGCCACTAAGATGTGCAGGATACCTGGTGCATGGGTAAAACAAAAGGATAATCTATTAGCGCGGCCAGATTACGGTGATATTGTGCGATGGAATAAGTTTCACGTCGGTGTTTCACTCGGATTCGTTGGAAGAACATGGCATACCATCGAAGGAGGCCAGGGTGGCCCCATACAAAATCATGATATAATTAAATTCAAGAAAGGACAATACAATCCTGGTGCAATTCTTGGCTGGGTTAATCTGGCGACAATTTATGATGCGCCATGAACCTGGCATGGTAAAGATGAATGTGGTTGCTGAAATAATAACTGGGGTTAATGTAACGTTTATTGTACACTGACCCCAGTTATTTCTGACCCCAGTTATTTTGCTGACCCCAGTTATTTTGACCCCAGTTATTGGACCCCAGTTATTGGAGTATGACAGATGAAATTCTTAATAGAGATTGCATTTGGTTTAGTTATTTTTTCTAACGGGATATTTGCAAACGAAGACCCTGACTTTGGCAAAGCTGAATTTGAAGCTAACTGTGCAAGTTGTCATGGCCTCACGGGCAAAGGAGACGGTCCATTGTCCCGAGTTTATTTGATTAGGCCAACAGATCTAACAATGCTGGCCAAGAGTAATAGCGGTGTATTTCCTGCACAGCGGGTATACAAAATCATCGATGGCCGACAAGAGGTAAAAGCTCATGGCCCTAGAACAATGCCTGTCTGGGGACGAGAGTATGGGGAAAAGGTCCCTGATATAATTCCAGATCTAATGGATTTCGGATATATTGGGTACAGGAAAAAAGTAGTAAAAGCCCGGATAGTAATGCTAGTCGATTACCTGTTTCGAATTCAAGAATAATAAAGTTTGTATAGCCAAATTGCATTACCCACTGCGCCAAATAGACAGCAATAGCCAGATTCCGCCAATAAATGCCCCAATAAATCCCATTAAGCCAAAGAAAGAAGAGGGACCTCCTTTAACTGTCGTTACAACTGAGCTGCCGACTATTAAAGCTGAAGTGACTAAACTGACAGAAAGGCGGTTAATCGTACGGTCTAATTCTTTGCTTAGCCACTCAGGTTTATTGATGTCGATTTTTACACTCAAGCTTCCATGGCGCATAGTCTCCATTAATTGGT
>JALSLW010000053.1 GCA_026988155.1 Methylomonas sp.
CTTAACAGCTCCTTTGCTGGCAACATTCATATAAGTAGTATCCAAAGCTGAATTGGCATTGAATGAAGCTGCATTATGTATGTTAATTGTATTTATCGATGATGAGCCATTAAGTGTCGCAACAGACTCACCGCCGGAGACGGTCAAATTATTTGCTGAAAGGTTACCCCCAGATTGCACATTTAACAGACCATTACGAACAGAAACAGATGAAGCAGAAAGTGCACCTTTACTTAAAATATCAAGAGTACCGCTTTGAGAATTTCCTAGAGCGAGATCTTGGACGGCAATCGAAGACCCCAAATTAACCGCAGCCGGCTCAACAGATCCGGCAACTGCACTTGTATTGCCGATATATACCTTATCACTGGCACTTGGAGCAGTACCGCCAGCAGAACCGACCCACCCCCCATCACTCCAGGTTCCCGTTGCAGAAGTGCGACCAAAGTCTTCAGCTACTGCAGTTTGGCTAGTGAAAAATGATACAGCAATAATACCAAGGAAAGCTAAATATGATTTTGCTTTAAATTTATGCTTTAAAAAAATAGGCGCTGACTTTAAGTCCAAGCCCCCTTCTAATTCCTGTAGACAGGATTGATATGATTTCATTATGTGCAACTCCCTATAACTTAAATAATTTGCATTTGCTTACCAATCATTTTGAAGCCCTAAAACCGCATCTTTGACTGCTTTGACTTTTGGTAAAGCAAAACCACAACCGAATACACGATATAGTTAATATATGATAAACAGTTCACATAATTATTACTTATTTTGTGATTCTTGTCACAGTCTTAATTATTTAAATATCATAATTACTTTCAATGCTTTTACGAGACTGCAAACCTAGGTCTGGAAGTATGTTTATTTACAAAACATTAGTTCACTGCCTTTACCCAAGCGAATTTACTATCCTTGTTCCAGCAGACTACATACGCATTAACCATGAAAGAGCTTACGGCAGTTTATCTCTTGGAACTGCATACAATAAGATTTTTTAAAGGTACTATAATAAATCCAAATTAACTTAAGGCATTCAAAGTGGAAGAAGCTAGCTCTCAGTATTTAATGGATATTTTGGCATTGCTGCTCGCTACAGTGATTGTTGTACCTGTGTTTCATGCTATACGCCTTGGTGCTATTTTAGGGTATTTAACCGCCGGAGCAATTCTTGGGCCTTGGGGGCTGGGCATCATCACAGAAGTTGAAGAAATTCGCCATTTAGCTGAATTTGGCGTTATTTTTCTACTTTTTGTACTTGGAATAGAGCTGAACCCTGACAAACTATGGCAAATGCGCAAGTTAGTAATAGGCCTCGGTGCAACCCAGCTGTTAATCACTGCTCTATTGCTTTATGGGGCTTCTCTTTGGCTAGGCGTTTCACAGCATAATGCTATTATCATTGGCTTTGGGCTGGCTCTTTCATCCACCGCATTCTGCTTAAACCTATTAGCTGAACGCGGAGGAATAGCCACTATTATGGGGCAAGCTTCCTTTTCCATCCTATTATTGCAGGATATAGCGGTGGTTCCGTTGTTAGCCTTGGTATCTATGCTTGCCGGCGGAGATATTGATGCTGCCGAATCTGGATTAAGCCTGCTTTATGCAATAACAGCTATTGTTACCCTATTAATAGTCGGCCGTTATTTACTCAACCCTGTTCTAGATAAAATAGTTGCCAGCCAAGATCCTGAAGTCTTTATTTCTGTTGCTGTGTTACTGGTACTTGGTGTTGCCTGGATAATGAAACTAGTCGGCCTATCCATGGCACTGGGAGCTTTTCTGGCAGGTTTAATGCTTGCTGAATCCCATTATCGCCATCAAATTGAAGCAGATATCCTGCCTTTTCGAGGCATATTGCTCGGCCTATTTTTTATGACCATAGGCATGGGCATTGATTTTGGCTTGCTATGGGAAAACCTAGCAAATATTATCGGCTTAACCTTTGCTTTAATGCTGATAAAAGCAAGTGTGATATATATGCTGGTACGATTGAGCGGCATGCGCCATGACATTGCAATGCAAACGGGTGTGCTACTGTCTCAAAGTGGCGAATTTGGTTTTGTCATGTTTGGATTCGCATCCGCAACAGGCATTTTAGATGGGCAAATTAGCCAGACATTAACCCTTATTATCGCCCTAAGCATGATACTCACCCCTTTTGCGGTAAACATCATCAATATTTTATTGCTGAAATTCTATACTCCAGAAATAGCCGATGCACATCAAGATGAATTTACGGAAGATTCTCAAGGACACATCATTTTGGCAGGCTTTGGCAGAGTCGGTGCCCGAATCGGTGCCATCTTAAATGCAGCCGGTGTTAAATACATTGCCATTGATATGGACCAGAAACGGATTAAAGCAGCACGGGCTCAAGGTTTCCCTGTATTTTTTGGCGATGCCTGCAATGTAAAGGTACTTCGTTCTGCCGGCGCTGATCAAGCCAAAATGATTGTCATTTCATTGGATAACCCAAAAAATGTTGATCGGATGATTCCTCTTATTCGACAGCATTATCCGAGCCTGCCCATTCATACCCGAGCCATAGACAGACAGCATTGTGCCGACTTAATCAGCCAAGGTGCAGATACCACAGTATCAGAAACTTTAGAAGTCAGTTTACGGCTTACAGAAGAAGTACTATTGGGCAGCGGGATAGACAATCAAACCATTGAAAAAGTCATCCATGAGTTCAGAGATGATTATTATCTGGATGTAGTACAAAAAGTTACAGAAAATAAAGTGGTTATGGGTGAGTTGAGACATTAGTGTTCTGACAACTTGAGTTTGAAGCATATAGGCCACCAATATTCTGACACAGGGGGTCCGGGAACCAGAAAAAACAAGGCATGCCCCAATGTCATTAAGTTAAGAGGTTTATAGAGCTAATTAAGGTAACGCGCATTAAATAACCTACCCAGATTGCGCAGGATTTTTATTCGTCTTCAAGGCGCAACAAAGGGGGCATAGCAAGCTATGTGACCGAAGTTGCAACGCTGAAGACGGATAAAAAGACAAGCAAGATTGGCGGGTTATTTATTGCGAGTTGCCTTAGCTTGGATACGGGGATTTAGCTCCGTATTTGTAAGGACTAAAGTCCCTCCAGCGAATATTTTATGCTTAATTTAACGACATAGAGGCATGCCCTGTCTCTTTCTATTTAAAATTCAAAAAGGCCAGAAAGCATCTATTTTTCTACTTTTAAATAGGCATTATCACGGTATTTAAACTGCATGCCCTGTAGAAAATTACGCAAAACCTGATCTTTACATTCGCGATAGTTTTTATGTCCTTTTTTTCGAAAAAAAGCACTCAGCTCATGCTGGCTTAAGTCAAAATCGGCAAAACCTAAAATTTCCAGCACATCATCATTTTTTAAATTTAATGCAATTTTCAATTTCTTGAAAATAATATTATTGGTCAAGCGCTTTTCAGGTACAGGCTGGTCCCCTTCTTTCTTGCCTCGCCTGTCATTGATTAAGCCATTTAAAAAAGTTGCCAATTCTTCATCTGTACATTCTTGAAAATCTGCATCATCATCTTTTTTTAGCCAATTGCTAATTTGCTCACGGCTGACCTCACAGCCACCTTCTCCAAATATAGCGATCATTTTGGAGTCTTCAAAATCGAAGGTGTAGCGTATACGACGTAAAACATCGTTATTTGTCATTAATTATCCTTGAAAAAGTCAAAAGATGGGCATGCTATAGCACATCGCCCATCCTGGATTATCAAACTTATTATGAATTTACCTGCTGATACTTTTCAATTTTATCAAAATTCAAATAGCGATAAGTATCATCTGCTGTGGCATTAATCTGTTCAAAATAGGCCATATACTGTTCAAATGTCGGTATTTTCCCTAAAATTGAACAGACAGCCGCCAATTCTGCAGAACTCAAATAAACATTTGCACCGTTACCTAAACGATTAGGGAAATTGCGAGTTGAGGTTGAAACTACGGTTGCATTGTCAGCCACTCTGGCCTGATTCCCCATGCAAAGTGAACAGCCTGGCATTTCCATGCGAGCGCCGGATTTGCCAAAAGTACTGTAATAGCCTTCCTGTGTGAGCTGATCCTGATCCATTTTAGTGGGTGGAGATACCCACAATTGTGTTGGCAAATGGCCTTGATGCTTTTCCAATAGTTTTCCTGCAGCCCGAAAATGGCCAATATTGGTCATGCATGAGCCTAAGAATACCTCATCAATTTTTGTTCCCGCTACATCAGACAGTGTTTTCACGTCATCAGGGTCATTCGGACAGGCCATAATAGGTTCTTTAATCTGATTAAGATCAATTTCTATTGTCTCAAAATATTCTGCATCAGCATCAGGTGCCATCAATTCTGGATTAGCCAGCCATTCCTGCATTTTTTCTATTCGGCGGTTAATGGTTCTTGCATCGCCATAGCCTTCTGATATCATCCATTTCAGCATGGTAACGTTCGAATTGATATATTCACGGATGGGCGCTTCATCTAGTCGGATGGTACAGCCTGCAGCTGACCTTTCAGCTGAAGCGTCGGATAGTTCAAAAGCCTGTTCTACTTTTAAATCGGGCAGCCCTTCAATCTCTAGAATACGGCCTGAAAAAACATTTTTTTTGCCTTTCTTTTCAACGGTTAGCAAACCTTTTTCAATCGCAGCCAAAGGAATAGCATTTACCAGATCACGCAGGGTAATTCCTGGCTGCATATTCCCTTTAAAACGTACTAAAACAGACTCTGGCATATCTAAAGGCATAACGCCTGTAGCTGCGGCAAAAGCAACTAGCCCAGACCCAGCCGGAAATGAAATGCCTATGGGAAAACGGGTATGAGAATCACCGCCAGTGCCCACAGTATCTGGCAATAGCATCCGATTTAGCCAGGAATGAATGATGCCATCTCCTGGACGCAAAGCGACCCCCCCGCGATTCATTATAAAGTCTGGCAATGTATGCTGCATTTCTACATCAATTGGCTTTGGGTAGGCTGCCGTGTGGCAAAAAGACTGCATCACTAAATCAGCAGAAAAGCCTAAGCAGGCCAAGTCTTTTAATTCATCACGGGTCATAGGGCCAGTAGTATCTTGAGAACCTACTGTAGTCATTTGAGGCTCGCAATAAGTATCAGGACGCACCCCCGTGACACCACAGGCTTTTCCGACAATTTTTTGTGCCAGAGTAAAACCTTTATTGCTAACTTCAGTATCGGCTGGTCTGGCAAAGACATCAGAAGCGGACAGCCCTAAAGATTCTCTGGCTCTATCGGTTAACCCCCGCCCTATAATTAATGGAATACGTCCGCCGGCACGCACTTCATCCAGAATCACATTAGTCTTTAAAGTGAATTCAGAAACCACTTCATCACTATCATGGCGCTTAACAACTCCCTGGTAGGGATATATATCAATTACATCACCCATTGCCATATTTTCAACATCACATTCAAACGGCAGGGCACCTGAATCTTCCATGGTGTTAAAAAAAATCGGAGCTATTTTCCCTCCGATACAAACACCGCCCGATCTTTTATTTGGAACATAGGGAATATCATTGCCTATATGCCACAGAACTGAATTGGCCGCTGATTTACGTGATGAACCCGTACCCACAACATCACCGACATAGGCAATAGGAAAGCCTTTTTTCTTTAGCTCTTCAATTTGCTGTCCTGCATCAGTAATGCCTTCTCTGGGAATTTTAAGCATAGCTTTTGCATGCAACGGGATATCAGGACGAGACCAGGCATCAGGTGCAGGCGATAAATCATCGGTATTGGTTTCACCCGTCACTTTAAAAACAGTTACCGTTAGTTTTTCTGCAACCTCAGGTTTGCTGGTAAACCACTCGGCTTCTGCCCAGGACTGTATGATTTGCTTAGCAAACTCATTGCCGGCATCCGCTTTTTCTTTAACATCATGAAAGGCATCAAATATTAACAGGGTATGAGATAAAGCTTTTGCTGCAATAGGCGCCAGCTGAGTGCTATCCAATAACTCAATTAAAGGTGCAATATTGTACCCGCCTAGCATCGTACCCAATAACTCAGTCGCTTTGGATGCATCTAAGATAGGTGAACTGACTTCAGCTTTAGCAATCGCGGAAAGAAAGCCAGCTTTTACATAGGCAGCCTCATCAACTCCAGCCGGAATACGGTTAACCAGCAAATCCAGAATAAATGCTTCTTCTCCTGCGGGCGGCTGTTTAATTAACTCAATTAACTCTGACACCTGTTCAGCATTTAAAGGCTGAGGAACGATTCCTTCAGCAGCACGTTCAGCAACATGTTTGCGGTATTGCTCTAGCATTATTTATCCTTGTTATATACAAAAAAAATTTAATATGTCAATTTTAACCTAAATAGTCAGATAACTTGCAATAAATAGTCTTATAATCCTAACGGTTAAAACTTTTTCAGGTTTTATCTGTCACAGTTCTTTAAAAGAACATGTTGCCCCACCATCATAACCCCAGCCTAATCCGTGACTAAAAAACGCCCCCGAAAAAAAACCAGCATCGGTTCTCTCGCCCAATGGGCATTTGCCAGCTTTATTATGATGAGCCTGCCATTAATTTTTGCGATTGTTTATACCGTGTCAGGGGTAGGGAGCTTTACAGAGAAAAGTCAGTCAACTATATTTAAAGCGGTAAATGAAACTGAAAGTGCCCGCATTATTCTAGAGCGTTTAGCGTCCATGGAACGCAATATTCGACAGATTCAGCTTTTCGGCAAGTCAGTTTTTTATGATTTGTATCAAGAAAATAGGAATAAATTTCTGGTAGAAATGGCCTCACTTCAGATAAGTGACAGGAGTGAGCAATTAATAACGCAGCTGGATTCTTTAAAGCATAATGAAAATACATTTCACCAATATTTTTTAACTAAACTGGAAGGTGAAGAAGTCAAGCTAACACAGGAAGATCTTAACTCCTTCGATCAATTAACTCAGGAAGCTCGAACCTTAGTGGCTGAAGGAGAGCAAAAAGTCCGTTCAGAATCTGATTCTTTATTAAAAGCAGCTAAACAGTTAAAACAAGAACTTATTTATTTAGCCGTTGGCAGTATCATTATTGCATCGCTTTTGTCTTTATTCTTTGTTCGTTTATTGCTTAGACCGATTAAAGATATAGCCCAAGCTATTCGTTTCTTAGGCGAAGTAGGGTTTGATCAGGCCATTTCCATCAGAGGACCTAAAGATCTGCAAAAATTAGGCGGTCACCTTGAATGGCTAAGAGTTAGACTTGACAACCTGGAAAATGATAAACAGCAATTTATCAGGAATGTTTCTCATGAACTTAAAACGCCTTTAGCGACGTTAAAGGAAGGAACTGACTTATTATCCGAAAATGTCGTGGGCGAGCTAAATACCGAGCAGCAAGACATTATTCAATTAATGAAAATAGGCAATATCACTATTCACGACTTGGTCGAAAACTTGTTAGAATACCAAAGAACTATCTCGACCCAAATTGTTTTTAATGTTACAGGCTTTAAATTAGAAACGCTGATAGACAGAGTAACTGATGAATATGAACTACTCCTTAGGAGTAAAAATATCTTTCTAAAAAGCAACCTGCACTCAACTGAAATTGATGCCGATTATGACAAACTTAGAATTGTTATCAGCAATCTCTTTTCAAATGCACTTAAATTTTCACCTCAAAACGGTTCAATTGGATTAACCCTCTCTTCTAAAGATAGCATCATAACCTTAATTATTGAAGATCAGGGACCAGGTATAGCCAAAGAAATTCAGCCATTAATATTTAAAGATTTTTTTTATGGCAATTCAACTCCGGATTGGAAAATTAAAGCATCTGGCCTAGGACTTGCATTAGTAAAACATTACCTTGATGCACATAATGGTTCAATTAAATTACTGTCCGCAAATGAAAACTATTGCGGCGCCCGATTTTCCATTCTTTTACCGCAAAATCAAGGAAATAACTGATGTCAGCCCTATTTAGGCTTTTTTTACTATTTACTGCTCTTTCAACACAAGGCTGTCAACAGTTGCCCTCATATCCATTTTATAAAGGAGATGATGCCAAAGCCGAAACAGAGGAAGCAATTTACGCTGATCAAAAACATGATCAGGTTCATAGTCTAATGCGACTAGGCCGACAATACAGCAAATTAACTAAAGAAAGCAAACAGGATGCCTGTACACAATTAGAGCAAGACTACCTGCACCAAAATGACTGGCAATCGGCATGGCTTTTGGTCTATCTGTTAAATGATGATTTTAAATGCCTTAGCCAAACAAAAACGCTTAAATTATTGAAAGCCATCCAAGCAGATACAGATTTCAATGTCTCTTTAAGATGGATGAACCGCAATCAAATCAAATTAATAGATAAATTAATCGCTTTACAAGCCCAGAACAGTAAATATAAGAAAAAAAACAGTGACTTAAAAAATAAATTAGACGAAGCTGAAATTCAGCTACAGGAAGTTATCTCTAAAATTCAAGCACTTAAAATAATTGAAACCACCATTAATCAGAAAACCGAGTAATGACAGAACAAATAGAAAAAAATTTTCAGGCACAAAAAATTTTACTGGTGGATGATGATCCCAGTTTACTGAAGCTTCTTGCCTTACGCTTCCGCTCACTTGGCTTTGAAGTCAATACCGCAGAAAGCGCAGAACTGGCCGTTGCATTAATTCCAAGCTACCATCCGCATTTAGTCATAACCGATTTGAGAATGGGTGAAATGGATGGCATGGCATTATTTAATCATATCAAAGAAACCTACCCCACCATCCCCGTCATCATCCTAACTGCACATGGCACAATAAAAGAGGCAGTAGCCGCCACCAGTGAAGGAGCCTTTGGCTTTCTTACTAAACCCTACGATCCTAAAGAACTGGTTGAACTGGCCAGCAAAGCCCTATCAATAAACATCTGCCACCCTTTAGACCAAGCAACCAAAAAAGAACTCTCCTGGCGAGAAAAAATCATTACCCGCAGTGTTCTTATGGAAAATTTATTGCGAGAAGTTGAACACGTTGCCAACAGCAAGATCAGTGTCTATATTCATGGGGAAAGCGGTACTGGCAAAGAGCTTATTGCTCAGGCAATACATAATATTAGCTCACGCAGAGACAAGGAATTCGTCACTGTCAATTGCAGCGCAATTCCTGAAGATCTACTGGAATCAGAATTATTTGGGCATTGTAAAGGTGCCTTTTCCGGTGCCTCTGCAAACCGAAAAGGTCTGTTTGAAGAGGCTGATGGAGGCAGTTTATTTCTTGATGAAATAGGCGATATGTCTGCAGCTTTCCAGGTGAAACTGTTACGTGCCTTGCAGGAAGGAGAAATCCGTCCCGTTGGATCTAACAAGACCATTAAAGTTGATGTCAGGGTTATTTCTGCCAGTCATAGAGACTTGCAAAAACTGGCTGCTGAAGAAGTTTTTCGGACAGATCTTTATTACCGCCTAAATGTAGTTACTTTGTCCCTGCCTCGGTTAGCTGACAGACTGGAAGATATCCCTCTTTTAGCCAACCATTTTATTGCAAACAATCATTCTAACCCTCATGGCATTGCAAAAGGCCTGTCTACAGAGGCGATGGAATTGTTAGTTTCTTATGAATGGCCTGGCAATGTCAGACAGCTTAAGAATGTAATTGAACATATCTGCACTTTTGCCACAACACCTTTAATCCCAGTTAGTCTTGTTGAAAATGCTTTGCAGGAAAAACAGGGGTCTGCATCATTAAGCTTTAATGATGCTAAAAAGAACTTTGAGCGTGATTACCTGGTTAAACTGCTTCAATTAACCAATGGCAAGGTAACGGAAGCTGCCAAGCTAGCCAAGCGTAACCGAACAGAGTTTTATCGGCTATTGGATCGCCATGAGCTTAAAGCGGCTCAATTTAAAATAAAAAAAGAAGCTTAAACCCCTTTTATATAAAAGCCTGCATAAAGAACCAGCTCAGCACGCTCCCTATCTGTTGCATTCCCACGACAGCTCACATCTAAGCCAATAGACTGATTTAAAAGATAAAGATATGACACACTTATCTATAAAAGAACAAAAACATGGCTGGGCGGCCAATAATGCAATGTTGTCGCAAAAGCATGACACTCTTTCGTCAATATCAATAGTCTTTTGATGACAAGAATGTTTAGAAGGCCTAAACGAATGAGCAATTTAAACCTAAACTCAATTATCTTAGAAAGATCAGTTGAGCACGTATTTTATCCTACCGAATGGGGGCCTGATAAATAATTAATATATAACATACAATAGCTTGCGAACAGGTTTAGCGTTTAACTTATTTTTCTATAATTATCTGGCATGTCATTTGCTTTAGCTAACATGAGTAGCAATATTCATCACAACAGCAACTACATTTAAGGATTATAATGAAAAAATTATTAGCAATATTATCCATTACCTTAGTTTCATTTGCGGTAACTGCAGAAAGTGCCGTCGTAGAATTTGGTTCCACCTTAGCTCCTATAAAATCAGAGCCCAAGCAGAATGATTCAAACCTATGGAACATGCTTGATACGGATAAAGATGGCTATATCAGTAAAAGTGAAGCCGTATACTCTACCCGCATCTCGGATAGATGGAGCAGTCTAGATACCAATAAAGATGAAAGACTTGACACAGCTGAGTTTTCACACTTTTATTCTAATAATAAATAACCAGTTCTACCCAAATTCTATCTGACCCAGAGAATCTTTCCTACCAGTTCTGGAAAAGATAGAATTTGTTTTTGCATTTCTAAAAATAGAATTGCAAGGTTTAATGCAATCAGTCTCTAACAACCTGGTAATTAGTTACCATTCTATACTTACAGTCTGGCTGTATTGTCACTTTATTTGAGGCTGCATTGGCTATTTCAACACAGATAAAACGTTTGTAATCTTCACCCGTTAAATCTTGCATCTTCTCCGCACCTTTAGCACCAGGGTTCCAGACTACAACATTTTTATTCCCTGATGATAAGATTTGTATTTTTCGCTTTAGAACAGGATCTAAAATAGTCAAATCATGCCCTACATTGATATGGATATGATCAGTTTCCTGCTCAAGAATAACAGCACCAACCTGACAGACCTTTATAAAATCTTCCGCTTTGTCTAAATATTCTGTTTTTTCCAGCCCTAAAACCTGCACCTGTGCAGCATCACCTACTTTAAAATACGCATGTAATGCCTCGGTAATGGTAAAAACCTGCTCTCCTCTATTTTGAGTCACAAGATCTAGAGTAAGCGAATCACCGATAGTAATATCTAATGAAAGGTGAAATTGATAAGGCCACATTTCTCTGGTTTTATCAGAATCAAAAAATTCCAGCTGTACTCTAACATCTCCATTTTTTAAAACATCAACAGCTGAAACTGTCCAAAAATCATTCCGCACAAACCCATGACTGGGATTCTCTGGCTTTATAGGCGCACCACCAAACCAGGGCCAGCAAATTGGTATCCCGCCTTTAATAGCCTTTCCTTCCTGAAAAAAAGCATTATCACTGATAAACATAACATCTTCAGATTCTTTATTAGGCCTGAATGATAAAACCTGACCTGCATAAATAGAAATTACAGCGGTGGCTTTTTCAGTCGTTATCTGTATAAAGGGCAGGCCGCCACGGCCTTCAACAAACTTAACCTGATCCTTGATGCCAAAATCAACATTTAATTGCTGAATATTGAAATGCCTATCTTCCTTCATAATCACTTTTCATAACTTTTAAATTTGGCTGATAAATATTTTTCTTAGCCTGTTTTAGCTGATAGATATCATTAGTATGATCAATTTCGCTAAATCTCATATTCAAATCTTTCAGAATGCCAGTCTCCAAAGTATAAATGCAGCCATGAACACTTAATTCTTTATTGTTGCGCCAGGCCCTCTGTACAACAGTGGTATGACAAATATTCCTCACCTGCTCAATGACATTAAGTTCACACAGCCTGTCCAGACGTTCTGTCTTATCAGCAATGCATAACAGCTCATCCTCATTTTTCTGATGTACACTTTTAATATGGCAAAGCCAATTATCAATTAACCCATGCTCTATGCCTTCCATAGATGCCTTGACACCACCGCACCCATAATGGCCGCAGACAATAATATGCTTAACTTTTAATACCTCAACTGCAAATTGGATAACAGATAGACAATTCAAGTCTGTAGGCACCACAACATTCGCAATATTGCGATGTACAAACAGCTCACCGGGCTGCAATCCGACTAACTGTTCGGCAACAACACGGCTATCTGAACAGCCTATCCATAAATACTCAGGTGACTGCTGTTTTGAGAGATCAGAAAAAAAATCAGGTCTCTGCGTTTTTATCTTTTCTGCCCACGCTATATTATTTTCATAAATTTTTTGCAAAGGATTATTCATTAGCCGCTCTTGGTTAATATATTTTATAATTATCTGAGTATTCTACCTGTTTGTTTAAAGGCTTTGTAAACAAGCATGGAATTATAGAAGAACTAACTCGTCTAATAAATTTTTCTAGAAATTTAACATAGGCAAGATTAAAGCCAACTTTGAATAATTTATCTTATAAAATAAATCTCCTCTTATTAACAATAGCTTGCCAATAAACTTATAACGATATTAGCAACTGGCATTCTTAGATACTGCAGAGCATTTTTATACCCACGCCCATTATTAAATCCTTGCTCGCACTTTAATGGTGCACCCATTAAATAAAAACCATAGCAATCCAATACTCTATAGCAGCTATAACAAAGCTTCTCTGCTCAGTTCAGCATAAATTCAGTAACTTGAAGTATACTGCTCATTCTCATACTCACATACGGAAAATACCATGTTTAAAAAGAATGCAGGTTTAGCGGTTGTAATTTTAGCATTGTCAATCAGCCAGGGAGCTCAGGCTGAAGGATGGCTGGATACATTGCAAGGAGCCGTTAATACGGTTTCAAAAAATGGCGGCAATGAATTAGTTAAATCATCTCTGACAAACAGCGATATGGTTGATGGCCTTAAAGAAGCCTTGGCAAACGGGGTTGAGTCTGCCGTCAAATCATTAGGGCGGCCAGGCGGGTTTGAAGGTAATCAGCTAGTTAAAATTGCAGTACCCGATTCACTCAAAACTGTTGTGGCTACTGCTCGCACTTTAGGACAGGGACAATATATTGATTCCTTTGAATCAACCATGAATCAAGCGGCAGAAAAAGCCGTTCCTGAGGCGGCAACGATATTAGCAGATGCAATACGCCAAATGAGTGTTGATGATGCTATGAATATAGTGAATGGTCCAGATGATTCAGCCACTCAATATTTTCGGAAAATGGCAGAAGCCTCGTTAACGGAAAAGTTTAAGCCAATAGTTAACCAGGCAACTGAAAAGGCAGGCGTAACGGCAGCCTATAAAAATTTAACAGGAATTGCTAGCAACCCGCTAGTCGGCAGTCTTTTAGGCGGGTCTACTCTAGATCTTGATCAATATGTAACAAACGAAGCGCTTGATGGCCTGTTTAAATATATTTCCATAGAAGAAAAGCGCATTCGTAGCAACCCTGCGGCAAGAACGACTGATTTATTAAAAAAGGTTTTTGGCGGATAAATTCTACCTCCTCTAAAACCAGATTGCACAGGGAGGTGCATGCCGGCATCCAATTTGTCTTTGAAAAGGCAATATTAAAAACGGTTTTTCTAAAAATCGACAGTGTCTCTATTCTTTTGACCTTGTAAGTCTTTTTAATGCATTTTTATCGAGAAGAGTCACCCTTCCTCTGCTCAACTTGACCCAGCCTTTCTCTTCAAACTGCTTCAGGTTTCTTGAGACCACTTCACGGGCTGAACCTAATTTTATAGCCATTTCCTGGTGAGTTATCTTTAATACCTCAGCATTAGCACTCAGCAGTTCTTTAGCCAAACGCCAGTCAACCCCTTCAAAAACCACTTCACCTAAGCGTCCGATAACATGTGAAAGCCGAGCAGCAAAGTTTTTAAAAACAAATTCCCTGAAAAAAGCAGACTGCTCAAGACAGCGATAAAAGGCATGTGAAGAAATGACAAATGCTGAAGTATCTTCTTCTGTATACGCTTCCGCAGGATAATAATCTCCGCTCAGTAGACAGGATGTAGTCAAAACACAAGAATCGCCAGGGCGGACTTGATACAGCAGCATTTCTCTGCCATTTTCAGATAACAGCTGCGTTTTTACTGAACCTTTTAACAGCAGCAGATAATTTTCACATTGGCTTCCCGATGCAAAAACTTGCTGTCCTGCCGGAATATTTACCAAAATCGCACTTTCCATCAAACTGTCAATCTTTGATTCGCCACATTGTATAAATTCCGGAAAATGCATTGCCCACAAGTCTTTATGCTTAAGCACGGTTAGCCTCCTTTTAATCTGACCATCAACCTTATGCCTTTAATAATTCATTGTAAAGGAATCAATTATCAAAAAAAACAACAGGTATTGCAAATCGTTCGTATGTGCAATACTATAAACAACACCTAAACTATTTTACTTTTCCTCCCATGACATTTAAATCACTCCCCCTCGCTATCAGCATTCTTCTTGGCTCAGCCACCGCGGCTCACGCTTTAACTGTTGATGAACTGGCGGCACAGTTTGAAGCCTACAAAAAAGTCCAAGAAAAAAGGTTTGATCAGCTTAATAATGAGAACAATTATTTAAAACGGCAAAACCAAGCACTAAAAGAAGAGGTTAAAACCAATACAGAAGCTGTTGAAGCTGTTAGTGAAAATTACGATGCAGTCAGTAAAACAGCTGGATGGTTTAACAATACAACTGTTGGCGGCTATGGCGAATTGCATTATCAAAATAGAAATATTGAAGGCAAGGATCATAAAGAAGAGGTGGATTTCCACCGCTTTGTTCTATTCTTTGGCCACGAATTTACCGATAAACTGCGTTTTTTCTCAGAGCTTGAACTTGAGCATTCCATTTCAGGGGATGGCCAAAATGGCGCAGTCGAATTAGAACAAGCCTTCATTGAGTATGATTTTAATAGCAACGCCAGTGCAAAAGCCGGTTTATTTTTAGTGCCAGTGGGAATTCTGAATGAAACCCATGAGCCTAATACTTTCTACGGTGTTGAGCGCAATGAAGTAGAAAAATATATTATTCCTACCACTTGGTGGGAAGCAGGTATTGGCGGTAGCTACCGATTTGATAATGGTTTAAGCATTGATGCAGCCATTACCACCGGCTTAGATATGGATAATCGATTTTATACCCGTGGTGGCCGTAAAAAAATATCAAAACAGAAAGCAAATGATCCTATTTTTGTTGGCAGAGTTAAATATACAGGTATTCCAGGTCTGGAGTTGGCAGCTACTGCATTACATCAAACTGATATGGGACAAGGTGACAACTCAAGTAATGGCAGTGTTGATATTGGATCAGGTACACTATTTGAAACTCATGCAATATACAGCCATGCGATTGGCCCAGGTACTTTTACCGGCAAAGCACTTTATAGCCAATGGGAATTTGATATTAATGACCCTAGCCAGCAAGCAGCTTCAGAACAGTATGGCTGGTATGTAGAACCTAGCTACAGAATGCCTACTGTTATCGGTGATGTCGGTGTATTTGGACGTTTTCAGCAATTAGATTATTACAAAGGCTCTGAACAGAACTTTAATATCTGGGAAGCCGGAACCAATTGGTGGATTCATGAAAATGTTGTTTTAAAAGCCAATTATATTTATAAAGAAGATACTATTCATAGCGGTTCGAATGACAGAGATGAACATGGCTTTGATTTTGGCATAGGCTACCAGTTCTAAAATGCTTTCCCCAGCCTACATCGTAGCCAATAAAGAAAAAAGTGTAGACTGGGGCGACTGCATGGATGCAAAAGGCAGAGCAGTGCAGGATCCGTAAAACGGTGTATCGAGAAGCTTAAGCGTAACCCCGGCAGTATGCGAAAATCCGGGGTTGAACTTTTGTTCCATCCCAATCTACAACCTTACCTAGTAGCAGTTGCCATATAATTATCCTTGCTAAATCGGCATACACTTTTTATCCCTTGTCACAAATAGAATATAATATAATCATGCTAAAAAATATTTTGTTCTTTACCCTAGTCAGTTTATTTTCTTCACTTCAGGCTAAAGAATACCAAAGCACAGAAGATTTTTTGCACCAGGTTTTTTCAGGCGCTCCGCCAAAACCTAAAGTGTTATGGCTAAAAAAAGATATTCGAGAAAAGGTCTCTCACATCCTCCAGCATAAGCCTGGGTTTCTTCGAACCCGTTATTGGCAAACTCCCGAACAGTCTGTCTGGGTCATCAATGAAGTGGGTAAAACAAAACCCATTACCGTGGCGGTCGTCATTAAAGACAATAAAATTGATGTCCTTAAGGTTTTGGCTTTTAGAGAAAGCCGAGGCTGGGAGGTAAAGCATGATTTTTTTACCGACCAGTTTAAGCAAAATACACTGACAGATAAATTAAGATTGGCTCAACCTATTGACGGCATATCCGGTGCCACTTTATCAGTAAAAGCATTAACCAAAATAGCACAAATGGCTTTGTTTTTTAACCGCTTAATTCTTAATGAAAAAAAATAACCGAGGCTGGCGGTTCCTATACAAATCCCACCGTTATGCGGGACTGTTTTCAGCCGTTATCCTTATAATGCTTGCCGTTACAGGCATTGCCCTAAACCATACGGAAGACTTGAAGCTGGACAGTCAAATGATTCAGTCCGATACCATTCTGGACTGGTATGGAGTTTCTTCACCGACTGATTTTAAATCCTTTTCAGCTGGACAGCATTGGCTGACTATAGCCAATCAGCAGATTTATTTCGACCACAGCCTGCTATTAAAGCAGCAAAACCGGCTATTGGGCGCGGTTGAAACTAATGAGTTTGTTGCAGCTGCTTTCAGCAATTCTTTAATGATGCTAACTCTGGAAGGAGAACTAATTGAACAAAGTCCTTTTGAGGCTATTGTTCGCATTGGTATTGGTTCTCAGCAACAGGTTGTTATTCAAACTGAAACTGAATTAATGGCCAGCGATGATGGTCTTCTTTCTTGGCACCCTTACCACAATAAGCAAATTAAATGGTCAACACCTCGCCAGCCGCCAAAATCCATCGCAAAAAGCATTAAACATAGTTTTCGCACTTCAGTGCTGCCAATGGAGAGAGTCTTGCTCGATATTCATAGTGGGCGTTTTTTTGGTTATGCAGGGGTGGTTCTGGTTGATATTAGCGGCATACTGCTCATTTTACTGGCATTAAGTGGGTGCTCGATCTGGCTAAAACATAAATTTAGAGCGTTAAAGCTCAGAAAATAAGAAGAAAGGGAAATATGGTATTCTAAACAATATTTTCTCTGGTAAACACCGCATTATCAATATATGAGTAAAAACCGCCCTATTGTTTTATCTTTTTCAGGCCACGACCCCAGCGGTGGCGCAGGCATACAGGCTGATATAGAAACACTGGTCAGCCATCAATGCCACCCCTGCAGCGTGATAACCGCGCTGACAGAACAAGATAGCCGTAATGTTAAAAAACTGATCCCGCAAAAACCTCAGGATATCATTGACCAGGCACGAACCGTTCTAAACGATTTTCCAGTCAAGGCAATTAAAATTGGCCTGATTGGTCATTATGAAACCGCATCAGCTATCCAGTCCATTTTAATACAGAATCCCCATATCCCAGTTATTTTAGATCCCGTTCTAGCTGCTGGCGGAGGAACATCATTATCAAATTCACAGTTAATTAAAAGTATTGTTGAATTGCTGCTGCCCCATACTGCTGTGTTAACCCCCAATAGCGAAGAAGCACGAATACTGGCAAATCAAAGTGACTTATCAGATTGTGGACAGGCATTAGTCATTAAAGGCTGCGATTATGTTCTGATAACAGGTACCCATGAACAGTCCGCCACGGTAGATAATCAATTATTCCAGGCAAACAGTAAAACAGAAACCTTCAGCTGGGATAGATTAAGTAAGGAATATCACGGTTCAGGCTGTACACTGGCCAGTGCCATTGCCGGGTTAATAGCTCATGGCCTTGACCCTTTCACTGCAATTTCTGAAGCACAGGACTATACCTGGAACGCATTAGCCGATGCCTACCACCCTGGCAAAGGGCAATTCAATCCTAACCGGCTATTCTGGATGGAGGATGAACATTGATTTTTCCGGCTACTGGGCTTTATGCCATTACCCAAACCGAAGGAAAAGACGCTGATAGCATTATTCAGGAAGTTTCATCCGCTCTAAAAGGCGGTGCTTGCGTGATTCAATACCGGGATAAACATTCTGCTGACAAAACCTATCTGGCTAAACAGCTGCTAAAACTATGCAAAAACAACCATGTCCCTTTAATTATCAATGATGACGCCGAACTAGCCTGCCAAATTGGAGCTGATGGCGTACACATAGGCAAGGATGACGGAGGTATTGCAGCGACTAGAAAAGTAGTGGGTTCAAAGGCCATTATTGGGATTTCCTGCTATGATAATATTAATATTGCCCTGCAAGCTGAAAAGGATGGTGTTGATTATGTTGCCTTTGGCCGGTTTTTTCCATCCAGCTCCAAACCTTTAGCATTGCCAGCCCATACAGATACTCTGCTGCTGGCCAAAACGCAAATTAAAGTGCCTGTTGTTGCTATTGGCGGCATTTTACCCGAAAATGGTGCCAGTTTATTAGAGGCTGGGGCTGATTTGCTAGCTGTTATTGGTGGAATTTTTGATCATAGCCCAGAACAGTCAGCCCAAGCGTATATAACACTTTTTAACAGAAAATAGATGCTTAAAAGTCGCCGAAATTTTATAGCAAAAGCACTCTCTCTCGGAGCCTATAGCTTAACCATTGCCAGTGGATTGCTGCATTCATCGCTGGCTCATGCCCAACGGCTAAAATTTAGTCTCAATAATTATCATGAAACAATCGGGTATTTATTTCAAGGTGCTGAACTGATTGACAACCACTATAAAATACAGATATACCGATTACCCAAAGTTGCAGAAAATGGTGCTAACGTACCGATAAAGGTTGTCAGCAACTTTAAAGACATAACAAAAATTTATATCTTAGTGCAAAACAATCCTCATCCATTAAGTGCAGAATTTACTCTTTCTCCAGCCGTTGCCGCTCAGGTATCCGCCCGGTTAAAAATGGCTAAAACCAGTAATGTCATTGTGATAGTTGAAGCTGATGGAAAATTTTACCGTAAAGTAAAAAATGTTAAAGTTGCCAAAGGAGGCTGCGGTGGCTAATAGCTCCAGCATAAAAATCAGAACCAAACGACTGGATGGCAACACCCAAATTAGAACATTGATTACTCATCCTATGGAAAATGGCCGTAACAGGGATAAAATTGGCAATTTTATCCCTGCCCATCATATTCAGGAATTGTGGATTGAGCATAATAGAAAAAAGGTCATCAGTTGCGATATGGGGGGCAGCATTTCAAAAAACCCTTATTTTGATTTCTTGCTTAAAGGGGGGGAAGTAGGGGATACAGTCACTGTATCCTGGGTAGACAATCTAGGCAACACTGACACTAAAGATCAAAAGATAAAATGATGATACCTGCTCAAGCCAGCTGCACTGATATTTTTGAGTCTGGCCTGCTCCCCGCCGAGCAGGCTCTTTCCCAAATATTATCAGCCCTGCCCCACATAGATGATTATGAAATCATCCCTATTGAAAAGGCTAAAGCACGCACATTAGCTCAAACTGTTATTGCATCCTTTAATGTACCACGGCTTAATAACGCCGCGGTCGACGGCTATGGACTCAATGCCAATGATTTACCGTCTATGGGTACAGCATCACTGAATGTGATTGGCTCTGCCTATGCAGGAACGCCCTATTCCAAGAAGGTCTCTGCTAGGCAATGTGTTCGAATTATGACTGGGGCCATCATTCCTGAAGGTGTTGATACCGTCATTATGCAAGAACATGTCGAACTAAAAAACAATACTGTCTTTATTGATGACCGACATAAAGCTGGCCAGAACATTCGTTTGGCTGGCGAAGACCTCCGACAAGGCGAAGCGATATTGCAAACGGGAAAGTTCCTTACGCCTGCCGATATCGGTCTGATCGCATCTTTAGGCATCGCCGAAATAAAAGTCAAAAGAAAGCTGAAAATTGCCATTGCCTCCACGGGCAATGAAGTAATTAGCATTGGAGACACACCCAGCAAAAGTAGCCTTTATGACAGCAACCGCTACAGCCTATATGCGGCTCTAGACCGTCCAGATATTGAAATCATCAATATGGGGATTTTACAAGATAATCCAAAAACCTTATTAAACAGCTTCAATCAGGCTAGCCAATCTGCTGACATCATTATTTCTTCGGGCGGTGTTTCAGTCGGTGATGCTGACCATACCAAAACAGCGCTTAAGCAGTCTGGACAGGTTGATTTTTGGAAGATTGCCATTAAACCCGGCCGCCCCTTAGCCTTTGGCCATATTAATAACAGTGTATTTTTTGGCTTGCCAGGCAACCCGGTTGCCGTCATGGTCAGCTTTTATCAATTTGTACTTCCAGCAATAGAAGCTATGCTAGCCATCAAAGAAAAAGCCATTGCTCCCACATTACAGGTAGAATCTATTGAAAATATCCGAAAAAAAAAGGGGCGTACAGAAATTGTACGGGGCATTTTGCAACAGGATGGGAAAGGTCACTGGACAGTTAAATCCACAGGAAAACAAGGGTCGGGAATTCTCCGTTCAATGAGTTTAGCCAATGCATTTATTATTCTTGAACATGACAGAGGCACTGTAAAAATTGGAGAATCAGTAACTGTTCAGCCTTTTTCCGGTTTAATCTAGCTATATTATGTCTACAGAAATAAGTCATGTATCCTGCAATAATTGCAGTTTAGATAAAATCTGTTTCCCCAGAGGTCTATCTCAGGATGAAATTAATCACATTAGCCAAATTATCAAGCCAAAAAAGACATTGCAGAAAGGTGATTACATCTTCCGCGAAAATGGAGAGTTTAAAGGGGTGCTTGCCATCAGATCAGGATCTTCAAAGGTGGTAACAAATGATCACCATGGCAACGAACACATTCTTAATGTTCTGCTCCCTGGAGAATTATTAGGCTTTGATGGACTTTCTGATGGCAAATACCACCGTTCAGCCATCGCTCTGGAAACCCTAAGCTTTTGTGAGTTACCGGCACAAAACATGAATGATCTTTTTAAAAATGTACCTGCGCTGACAAAAGAGCTTTTCCGCCACAGCAGCGAGAAAATGAATCTGGATAAAGATTTTATTATTTTAAGTAAACGGCCCGCAGAGGAAAAGCTAGCTTTTTTTCTAATCAGTCTTTCAGACCGTTTAAAAAAACGGGGATTTTCGGCTTCCGAATTTACCCTGTCATTAACAAGGCAAGAAATTGGCAATCATTTAGGGTTAGCTCTAGAGACGGTCAGTCGTCTATTTAACAGATTTCAGAAAGACGATTTAATCACCGTCAATTCTAAACAAATAAAAATTAAAGACATTTCTAAACTGCGTGCCGTTTTTACTTTTTCAGAATAAGGCGATAGTGCGATCACAAGAGCCCCTTCCCTACAGAACAAATACATAGAATAGCTTTATTCAATTTTTAATCCCTACTCCTTTATGCAGCAGCAAAAGACTCAAAAGCGTTAAAAAGGCAATGAACCCGCCAGTAATCAAAAAAGACATCTGAATATCTACATCGCTCACCCCAATCAGACCATACCTAAAGGCATTAATCATATACAAAATTGGATTTGCCAAAGAAATGGTTTGCCAAATGGCAGGCAGCATAGATACAGAATAAAAAACACCGCCTAAATAGCTCAAAGGCGTTAAAACAAAGTTGGGAATAATGGAAATATCATCAAAACTGTCTGCAAATACTGCATTAATAAATCCGGCCAATGCAAATAATGTCGCTGTCAAAAAATAGACAGCAATTGTGACTCCCCAGTTAACTACCGTAATTTCAGCAAATAATTGAGAAATGCCAGTCACCACACAGCCAACCATTAGTCCCCTGGCTACACCGCCTCCAACATAGCCCAGCAAAATCACCCAGTTAGACACGGGCGCAACTAACAGTTCCTCTATATGACGCTGGAATTTCGTTGAATAGAAAGAAGACACTACATTAGCGTATGAATGGCTAATCACCGACATTAAAATGACCCCGGGGACGATATAATCCATATAGCTTGCGCCGTTTATGCTGCCAATGCGATCACCTATCAGTTTTCCAAAAATCAAAAAATACAATGATGTTGTTATTGCTGGCGGCAGCAGTGTTTGAGGCCAAATCCTTAGAAAACGATGTATTTCTTTACTTAATATTGTTCGAAATGCAATAAAGTTATTCATTCACTAAATCCATAAATAATTGTTCAAGACGGTTCGTCTTATTTTTAAGGCTTAATACGGCTATGTTATTTTCCGTTAGCTTATGAAATAGCTGATTAATATTTTTCCCTTTAGGCACCGTAACATGTAGCGATTTACTGTCCGCCAATTCAAACTCATAGCCCTCAATTTTAGGAATAACTGAAATTTCACTAGCCAAATCAAGTACAAAACGATCCTTATTGACCCTGGCAAGTAAATCAGCCATGCCTGACCTCTCTACAATCATGCCGTCATTAATTATTGCTATGTTACGACACAGACTTTCTGCTTCTTCTAAATAATGCGTAGTCAAAATTATGGTAGTGCCCTGTTTATTCACCTGCTCCATCATTTCCCACATGGACCGGCGTATTTCAATATCTACCCCAGCGGTTGGCTCATCTAAAATTAATAATTTTGGTGCATGAACCAAAGCCCGGGCAATCATCACACGCCTTTTCATACCGCCTGATAAGCGTCGCGAAACTGTATTTCGTTTATCCCAAAGCGACATTTGTCTTAAACATTCTTCTGTGCTTTTTAACGCCAGTTTTTTAGGCATGCCATAATAGCCCGCCTGATTAAGTACAATATTTTTAACCGTTTCAAACTGGTTAAAATTTATTTCCTGAGGAACCAGTCCAATACAAGCTTTGGCTTTTGCATTATTTTTTTTTAAATCATAGCCAAAAACACTCACAGATCCACTGGTTTTGTTGACTAAAGAACTGATAATTCCTATTGCAGTAGATTTACCGGCACCATTAGGGCCTAACAGTGCAAAAAAGTCACCGCTTTCTACCTCAAGGTCAATCCCTTTTAAGGCTACAAAGCCATTACTGTAGGTTTTTTTTAAATTTCGGATAGATAATGCATTCATAGCAACTAATACTTAACGAAAACAGAAAAATGGGTTAAATTACTCAGATGAACAGTTTAATTTGATAACCCAGCAATTTTATCAGAATTTACATTACAGACTAAAAAAACAGGACAACACCGTGACCAACGAATTACCCTCCAGCGTTGCAGCCATAGACTTAGGTTCAAACAGTTTTCATATGATTGTATGTAAACTGGAGAATGGAAAACTGCGAACCATTGACCGCCTTAAAGAGATGGTTCGCCTTGCATCAGGCCTTGATGAAGACAAAAACCTTGATACCAAAACTCAAAAAAGAGCCCTGGACTGTCTTAAGCGTTTTGGTCAACGCATAGAGAATTTTCCGGCAGGCAGCGTACGCATAGTCGGCACTAATACCTTAAGGACAGCAAAAAACTCCAAACAGTTTATTGCTAAAGCCGAAAAGGCTTTAGGACACCCTATTGATATTATTGCCGGTATAGAAGAAGCCCGCCTTATTTATCAAGGTGTTGCCAATAGCTTGGGCAGCAATGCCGACTCCCGTTTTGTTATGGATATCGGCGGTGGCAGTACTGAATATATCATTGGCATTGATGATACCGCTCATACTAAAGAAAGCCTTCATATGGGCTGTGTAACTGTCAGCAATAATTTTTTTCCGGATGGAACTATCAGTAAAAAAGCCTTTAAAAAAGCAGTACTTTTTTGTCAGCAAAAATTAGCCCCTTTTCAAAGGATGTTCAATAGCCGTCGCTGGGATGAAGCTATCGGTGCATCAGGCAGCATTCGCTGCATTCATAAAGTACTTATTGCCACTCAATGGAGCAATAACGGCATAACCAAAGAAGGACTGGATAAACTGGTTAGCCATATCACTCAATGCAGTCATGTAACTGAATTGGATCTGCCTGAATTGAGCGAAGAACGTCTGCCAGTTTTTTTAGGAGGCGTTGCCGTCTTATATGCCACTTTTCAAAGATTGAATATTGAGCAGATGACCGTGTCTGATGGCGCACTGCGTGAGGGTCTGGTACATGATTTACTCGGCAGAATTTATGACCATGACATCCGTTCAAAAACAGTTGAAACCTTGGCCGAACATTACCATACGGACAAGGATCACTCAGCCCGCATACAGCAAACTGTCAACAACATTCTAAGTCAACTGGACAGCAGCTGCTGTTCAAAAGGGCAGAGAAAAAATATCACCCAATTTTTAAGCTGGGCAGTGAGTCTGCATGGAATTGGCAGAGATATTGCCCATAGCCAATATCATAAACACAGTGCCTATATTATTGAAAATGGAGATTTAGCTGGCTTCTCTCGGCAAGATCAGCGTTTGCTGGCTACCATCGTTAAGACGCACCGTAAACGTTTCTCCCGTTCCCGCTTTAAAGAGCTTCATAAGCCATGGAATCATGATGCTCCAATTCTGACCATTATTCTGCGAATAGCTATCTTAATGCATCGTAACCGCCATACAAATAATGTACCCGAATTTACAATATCTATTCAGTCTGACTCAATTGACCTTAAGTTTGCTGACAACTGGCTTGACAGTGCCCCGCTTACCCAAACAGATCTAGAAATAGAAGCTAATTATTTGGAGGTCGCGGACTATAATTTAACTTTCTCGTAAGACGAGTAGCTTCCAGTCTTAAACCTAGAAAGATGATTGTTTTTTTCCAGCTCCCTTATAAAAACCTGTCAATCACTGTTTTTTGCACAATATGAACTCAAACAACTCGCCTGTTGAGATATCGGCAATTACAGAAAAAAAAACAAGGAAGTTACTGACTCTATTAACAGAAATAGCCCTCCCCCCTTTTCGCCTGCTATTCTTTTATTTGGCGGCCCCCCCTTTATTAATCGCTATCGTACTGTTTTATGCTGTTGAAAATACGGCTATAACAAAAAGCAATTGGTCATTAACTCATAGCGATATTGAAAGAGCTAAAAACATTCTCAGCAATACGGGGATAAAAAATCAGCAAACCATACAGCTCAGTGAAAAAGACCTTAATATTGCCCTTAGCTATCTGCTGAATTATTACATACATAGCACTTCGCAAATCACCATTGAAGAGCAGCTGTTACGATTTAAAATTTCTTTGCTATTACCTGAAAACCCTTTTGGGAACTATCTCAATTTTAGCTTTAACCTAACAAAGCAGGCCGGCTATCCTGTAATAAATACACTTAAAATTGGTTCAATAGAAATTGCCAACGAATTTGCGGGGTTAATTGTCGAAAATATCATTAAATATACCCCCTTAAAAGAATTTTATATCCTGGCCGCTCAGCACATTAAATCACTGCAAATACAGCCTAAAGGGTTGACAATCAGCTACATCACCTCGGATGATCTCAGCCTGAAAACAGCCCTTAGGCTAAATAATAAAAATTACCAGTCTGTTGTGCTCTATCAGCAAAAAATCACCAGCATTATTGCCCGGCACAACCCAAAATGGCGACTATCCTTAACGGAGCTATTGCAGCCTTTATTTAATCTGGCCTACCAGCGTTCAAATGACATCACAGCCATAGCAGAAAACCGTGCAGTTCTAATTGCTGTCAGCACTTATGTCAATAAAAGAGAAATCCAGGCTTTTATTCCCTTTGATATTAGCCCAACAACAAATCGTCAATATTCAGCTTCCTTATATAGACGAACTGATATGGCAAAACATTTTATGGCATCCGCGGCTTTGGCGGCAACGGGCGCAGGTGCTCTTGCACATTTCCTAGGACAGGAAAAAGAACTGATGGATGCCAAACAGGGCAGCGGCTTTAGCTTTGTTGATTTAGCAGGTGACAGGGCTGGCCTGCGCTTTGGAAAAACAGCCGTAGCATCCGCAGCCCAGGCCAGATTATTACAGCAGAGAATGGCCGGCATTAAAGATTACACAGCCTTTATGCCAGAAGTAAGGGATCTTCCGGAAAACATGAGTAAGGCTATCTTCAAACAACGGTTTAATTCTGTTTATAGCACTAAGTATCAAGCCATGCTAAGAAAAATAGATCATAGGATCGCCAAACTGCCTATTTATCAGCCATAGCATTTTTCAAAGAAGATAAATTATTTAATTTTCTTTTTTGCCATATATTTTGATTTTGGGTTTACGTCGATAGTCTGCAGCTTTGGTACCAATACTACATCCATATCTTCCATGGGTATGGCTCCCAATAAGACTTCAGACTCGCCCGGAAGCACAGCAGCATTACAGCTAGTCGTTCTATTTTTAAAATTAATAATCAAAGGCCCGACAACCTCCATAGCCTGCAATGAACCATCGGCAAGTTCTGCCTCCATAGTGTCCACAACGGGCAAATCAAGCTGTGTTTTAATATGTTCATTAATACACATCATATAGGCTCCGCTATCAACTAATGCCGTTACATTTTCTTTTTTAATCTCATCTTTATTAATATAGCCCTTTCTTGCCAGCCCTACGTCCTCGGCACTTACTAATTCCAGCTCTGCATATATTAGTCCCATATTTCAATCCTAAAAAAACTTTTAATCCCATGTATTTTCACCTGCATCCGTAGTATCACCATCATTATTTCTATCCCAGCGACCTCGGGACTCAGTATTGTTGATCTCCAAAAGTCCATCACCTGCCTGGGGGCCAGTAGGTGTTGCCCTTAAATTATAAGTAGTTGCAGTTGCTGAAGCAATCGTCAAATTATATAAAGCACTTCCCCCATCAACCGGACTGGTTGTGGAAAATATAGTTGGAGCTCCGGTTGCGGCTGGGCAATCAGTTGCGTCGGTTACAGCAGCTCCGCAATAGCTATTATTTTCGGTATAGTATCTTTCCATCGCATTGGCAAACCCCATCAGGGCACCTTTTGCATCTGCACGCCGTGATTTTTTAATTGAATCCTGATAGCTTGGGTATGCTATGCCTGCAAGAATGCCAATAATTGCCACGACTATCATCAACTCTATCAGGGTAAACCCCTGTTGATTTTTTACTTCCACTTTATTGCTAACCATTTTTTTCTCCTAATTGTATCTGCTTCATTATCAATAGGCAGACCGTTTTTTATCTAATTTGTCGCCAGGACTGTCTGCCTGTGGGATCATCTGTGGATTCTTTCGTCAATACTTTTTCACCGCTAGAGCCAATAGTATATTTACATTCCACGCCGTCTTCGCAGGTAATAACACCTACAGATTTTACAATGCCCTGACCTATATCTGAAATTCCGCTGGGAGGCATTTTTCCATCATCTTCATCAACATCTCCGTCTTGGTCTGTATCATACATTAGCAAATAATCCTCCATGGTAAACCTGCCATCACCATTAATATCAAAAGGAGCAGTAGCTAAACGTTTACCAGTGATTGCATCAATCTCCATTAACCAGCTAACCCCCCCTGAAGTACAGGGGTCTTGAGTAGGAACTATGGTGGTAAAAATAATGCGTCCCGCCCGTAGCAAAGCGCCTGTTGTAACAATTTCACCTTCAATGCCATTGGCTGGAGAAATTAAATCCATATACCAGCCTTTTTCACTGAAATAATTGACTGAACTGTCAGACGTTACTCTAAATTTTTTCCCTAATGCAGGAAATTCCTGCTCTGCAAGAATTGTCTGTTCCTGCAAATTCCCTCTTCCAGAAATAACTGATCCAGAATCCCGAATACCATAAAAGCTTTGAACCTGTGATGATGCCCCACCATTTTGGTCACCCGCTTCAAAATATTTTCCCGTTCCAAAATAAACCATCAAACCGCCATCCGGGTGATTGCCTACCTGAGGCTTTGCAGTAATGGGCTGGCGGTTTATGCAGGGGTCTTCATTGCATGCGCTAAAAAGTGGGACAGGCACGTTAGGAGTTCCGCCACTGCTATAGGCAATATGCCACTGATTAGCATTGGGAGAACTGACATCAAATTTCCACATATTCCCCAATAAATCGCCTGCATAAATATAATCAGTAATACGATCCCCATCCACATCTACCGGTATAGCTGTTGACAGACCATTCGGTGTACTTGCATCTCCCGCAAGTGTATCCAGCGTTTTTTTGATCTCCCCGGTTTCTATATCGACAATAAACAGAACGGCTTTTTTATCGGCACTGTCATAGCCGTTTGCAACAATAGCTGCCCATGAGCCATCCTGCATACGAACAACCGATGTTTTAGGAAGCGTAAAACCTAAATTGCTTTGCAGATTTATTAAATCGGCAGAATTATAGGCTTGTGCAGTAGATATTTCCCATAAAATAGCTGATGAAGAAAACGGCGTATTTGGTGAAGATGCATTAGGGTTGGCATTCGTCACATCAATTGCAAACACGGCTTTTCCGCCCGCACCCAATGTTCCAACAATAACCGAATGCCAGGAAGGAGTACTGCCAAAATAGGCATCCCCCTGCCTTACAGAACCGTCAACATAATATCTATGCTGACAGTTGGCTGAGGATATGCAGCCGTAGTTGGGGTCCGCCAATGCGGGAAGCTTATTAATGACAAAATCAGGAATATAGGTAAATAATTCAGTTCCTCCTGCAATATCAGCATCATTAGCAGGATCACCATCATTGTCACTGTCAACCGCCCTATCTTGATCAAAATCATCACCTACAATGGCATGCATCATGCCATCATTTGCTCCAAATAAAAGCAGTGCAGGCTTATAGGCCTTTGCCAGCCTAAAGGCCGAATATGAACCGCCTTCTGTCGAAGGCAAAATACTATAGCCAAAATCAGCATCCTGTCCCATAAACCAGGGGTCTGAATTAACAATATCTCCCATTAAACTCGCTCTATTTCTAAAGCTGCTATTTGAAGCACCTCTTATATAATCCAGTCTGGCCTCACCCGAAGCATCCGCATTGCCATAGTTATCTGTATTTAATAATGCTTTCTGAGCAGCATTAAGGTTGGCCCATTCAAAGACAATTCCTTTTCTGGCAGAAGTAAGAGAAGGGTCGTAAGAATAGATATTTCTGAGGCTTTCACCCGGTATGCCGCTGGCTGCATTCCAGGCCTCGGCATTATCAATAGAACCATCAGTATTTAAAGGGAAGGCAAATAAATTTCCGCTCCAGTCAGTTGAATCAAAACTTGACTGGTAAATTTTTGAGTTTGCATTCAGCCGTGTTGAGTTGGTCGCAACTGCAGACGTTGTACCTGTTCTAGATTCAATATCATTAAATGCCGCATTTAATGCTGCAACCAGCTTAACGGGCTGAGTAGCCAGCACATAATTATCCGGCTCTCCATCTGAGTCAGTGTCCCATTCTGATGCTAAATCAGGTTGGCTATTGTTATTCTCATCAACAAAACCGCCATACTTGCCCGCCAGCCATAGCATATTCATTTGACCTATCAGGGGGTTATCGCTGTATTCCTGAGTATCAATCATAAAGGTTGAAACAGTCTGCTTTCCTGAGAAGTTATCGGCCCCACCCGTACCTGTTCGAATATCCTGAGTATTGGCATAATAGGCTAACCCAGCAATATAATATGAATTTTCTTTAGGTACATAAGGACAGGTTCCAAATACCTCCCCCAATCCTGTGATTGTTTTATTAGTCGCAGACAGATCACAATTAGTTGCAGTGCAGCCAACACATTGAGAAGTTCCGGTAATCCCCTGAAGATCACCTACGGTATTGGTTAATGCTGTAACATCAATATCTGGATCAGGATTTGATGGCTCACCATAATCATCACTGATATTTCGGCCATTAAAACTGCTTGAGGTAAAAAAAGTGCCCGGCAATTTTTTATCTTTCCATGGGTTAGCATCATTAATGCCAATAATAAAGTTTTTCTGACATGAATATTGAATAGGATCCTGCCAGCGCGAGCGCCCTAAAATGGGGAAACCGCCATTTGCACCCGTCAAATATTCTGCTGTAGGCCCCAGGTTTTTAAAATAACGAATCGATTCATAAAATAGTTCACTGGCAGGATCATAGGCTTTATAGCTTGCATCACTGAATTTATTTAAGTAAGTAATAACCCCCGATTTTGAAACGCCACTGGCCGAAGCATCGGCACTATTGGAATTAATATCGATGGTGCCATCCGCTAAAATTTCTGCATTGGGATTAGCCGTTAATCCTCCGGACCCATCTGGCATAATGGCACCGACATACTTTATATTTGAGCGCAGCACGCCGCCATCTATGCCATGTCCGTCAGTATTGGAATAGCTGGTTACTCCAAAACGCATATGAGCTGCTTTTTTCTGTATGATGCCTTCAGGTTTGTAATAGTTGCCACCATCATAATAAGCCCTGCAATTTTCTTCCAGCCCAACAGACTGATCACATACTCTTATATTTACATTGTATGTCCCTTTTTGCTTTCCTCCCCGCGAAGTCCCAAACTCAACGCCAAAATCTGTATTATGAATATAAATTTTCCTGCTGCTCCAAGGAGTAACAGTAGAAGGTGCAACATTTCTAGTAGAACTAACCATTTTATGCGGAAACCAGCTATTGTTATTATGCTTTCGCGTCCTTCGAATAACCGTCGTAGTATCTGCACCATCATTTATTCTATTGCCTCCGGTCATGGTCCAGACAAACATGTCCATGGCCGTCATTGTGCTCCAATTCATAAAATTACCGCTAAATTTAGCCGTACACTCATGATCACTATTGGTAGCGCCTACCGGATTAAAACGGCCGGCGCTATAGGTGTAGCACTTATTGGGATCAAAATATCCTAAATATGTTTTAGCTTTAAAATAGCAGACACCTACAGTACCGCCATCATTTACCCGTCCTGCACAGCCTTCAGTATCGGGCTGATCATTATAGGCAGCCCCCCCCATAGGCGTCTCTACCGACATATTAAAGAGTATGTTGGGGTCTGCAGAATTGGCAATAAATAATGGATATTGTGCCGGCACAGCATTAGCCATACCTATCCAGGCCAAAGAAAAAAACAGAATGGTTAAAATATTTTTCATACTCATACTCTTGTTCATAAAATGCATGGCCGTCTCTAGCGTTTATAGACAGATTGCAATATAACAACTGCGGTATCAGTACCGCCCACTGCCCGGCTAGTTGATCTAAAAAATCTTGCAGGCAGGGTTACTCCGGCCTCCAGACTTCCTTTCGGATCTGAAACTGCTGGCAATTCTTCAATAATATAGCGGGGCTGACTGCTTACGTCGGGAATCGTCGAACTATATTGCACCGAACCAGAAGCATCACTCCAGTCAACAGTCGTCCAAACGTCAACGCCATTGGAACCTGGCTGATAAAGGCCGTTAGTCGAATTAAAAGGCGGAATTGTCAAAGTGGTACGCAAATACTGTTCAGCATCTCTTAAGGCGGCTTCAGAGGACTGAAATGCCAAATTCCTGTCTTTAAAATTACCCGTCATTTTTTCCTGCAGAGTTGTCGACTGCATACCAGATATGCCAATAAGTGTCATCAACAGCAATATAATAAGTCCAATAGCTAAAATGACACCCTGCTGTTTTTTTGGGGAGCAGGAAATGGCCTTTTTATTACAAGTCATAACATTCGGTTCCTGATATTAATGGTAGTAGAAAAAACACGTCTAATTCTGCCATCTGAACTAGTTACCGTTGCGCCATTCCATGTATAGACCTGATTGCCTATGGTCAGATTGGCATCTGCACTTTCAAACAGCAATGCTATTCTGGCACTGATAACATCTGACCAATCATTTGGAACTGCTCCGCCAGGTGCTGCTGGCGGAGTAGGGAAAGTTGCAGCATCCGCATAGGTACTTGCTATACCGCCTGCACCTATGCCATAAGTTATCTGCATATCTTCCACACCTTCAACCAGCTCTATCGGGTTGCGGGCAGAAATACCCCTGGTATTATCCAGGCGCCATAAAGAATTAAGTCCATTAACGCCAGGGCGAATAAAATAGCTATATGAAATAAATTTTAAAAGCTGTGCCGGGGGAGATGTGTATGTCTTGCTTAAACCAGAACCGCAAGCTCCAGCATTTGAAGTAGGATAGCTATTTGGATAGCCAGTACATAAATGAGTTGCTGTATTGGCTGACACAGCATGGGCTATAGTTTCACTTCCGCCCCCTGAAGAAACATTAGTTGCTCTAAGTATATGAGCTGTAGAACAATCTGTCACCATAGTAGCATCACCGGCACTCAATCTGCAGCTGTTTGGAGATACGACCTGAATATTAGCATTTGAAGCTGTCGTATTTCCCGTCAATGTAGCTCCGCAAGACTCCCCTTTTTGAATGGTAATCATATCAGTACCCGCAACAACTCCCGTAACAGCTGTAGGAACCGCATTGCTCCAACTGCCTGAGCCCTGATCCCACCAGCGTCCAATAACAGCACTTTTAACATCAAATATAGGTAAAGGTGCATTTCCTATTCTTATAATTGAGATTTTATCAAGTCCCCTACAGCCCGTATAGCCAGCTTCACGAACATCTCTTCCCAGCAGTTCCAGTACATAACGGGCATTTTCCTGAACCCTGGACTGTCCATCCTGTAACCGATAGCTTTGTTTGCTGGAACTAAAAATCTGTATAACGCCAGCCAACAAAAAGGTGCCTAAAGCCATCGCTATCATTAATTCAACTAAAGAATAGCCAGACTGGTTAAGTATTTCGTTGTTCGTCTTCATAATTCAGTACTCATAACAAAACTCTGGGCAGCATTGCCAGAGTTTCCTCTAGAATCATCCCACTGAATAGTGATGCTAACTATCTGTTTAGTACCTACTGTGGTCAAACCAATTGCACCATCACCCACGGGCAGCGCAGCTGCAATATTATTTAGCCAGTCGATTCTATCGGTATCTGCTAAAGAGGTTCCCCCGGGTGCGTTATCGGCAATAGCTAAATTATAGCCCCCGCTTTGCGCTACTGTCCGGTTTAACCGCATACGGTCGGCCATATCATAAGCCATTACCGTTGCCGAGGTGCGGTAATAGGCGCTTTGATTATTTTTAAGGCCTGTAATCTGTAATGCTGCAAGTCCCAATAAGCCAATGCTTAAAACAACTAAAGCAACCAGAACTTCAAGCAGGCTGAATCCGCTATTTTTTATCATCCGTTTCACCCTATAGCCTGCAAGTGGACATATTTGAACCGGTAGAATCATTCGGTATGCCATCATTGTCAGTATCTTTGCCAACACGAACTCTGCCAACAACGTTAACAATGATTAGCTTGGCAGTATACGGAGCGGGGGTAGTATTGCCTCCTCTGTCACAAAGATAAAAAGTGCCATTTTGATTGCTTTGACCTCTGGATGTAAATCTAATAAAGTTTGTAAAATTATTATTGCCTCTGAGCGTGTACCCGCTTTCAAGTGCCCCGTATTTTCTAAGCAGTTCCTCGCCTGGATCAAATACATTATCGCCGTCTGCATCAATAAAAACATTCCAGCCGTCTTCCCAATGGCTGCCTGATTTTCGTACCCATACTGAAACGCCACGCTTTACTGCCTCACTGCGGGCAAAATTGAGCGCAGTAATCAATTCATTAGCCGCAGCAGTTAACCGATTCTTTGTAATGACAGACGTAAAACTAGGGATAGCTATAGCGAAAAGAATGCCTGCAATGGTAATAGTTACCAACAGTTCAATTAGGGTAAAGCCTTTGTTTATATGGGTGTATTTTTGGTTTATCTGCATAAAAATGAACTTTAAACTTATCGCTATCCGCTTCACCCAGCCCACATTGTATTAACTGAAGGTTGTTTTAAAAATGGTGAAGCTTCAAAGCTTGAGGTTTAATTTTATCACTTCATATGCAAACACAAAAAAAAATATGTAAGCAAAGGTCTGGCTTTATTATAATCTTTTACTTACTCTTGGTTTTTTATAGACCGTTTTTTTTGATTAAAGAGATAGCTGTTGAATGCTAATAGCTATTTTAGTCATCATCAGAGCGTTGTGATTTTTTAAACTCCTGCTTAGAAATTATTTTTAAATCTTTAAGTACCCGATTAGATGACTTTCTATAAAAATGATATTTAACCGGAGTCCCAGGTTTAAGCTCATTTCCGACATTAGAAATACGGGCACCGGAAGCCTTGTAAAAACGGCTTCCGAAGGTAAAGTGTAAATTCACATCACTTACCACTAGACGTGATTCGTCCAAATACACTGCATTAACTATTCCATATTGATCGACATAGCTCGAACGTTTTTCAGACGAAGCGGTATTGTCGGCCAATGCTAAATTGCAGCCAAAAACGGGGAGTAATAATAATGCATAAATTACTTTAGATTGTTTCATCCTGTTATCCTCACTCAATTAAATAGTTGAATCCATGAATGGCGTTTTCCTGTTATTTTTGGTGCACTGGGAAGATCATACTTTTTGAGACCGCCATTACCGCCACCGCCGTCACTCTCACCGCCCGTTCCCGATATATAGGCGAAGGATTTGCCATCTTCATTTGTTATTACAGCTGTGGCTGAAGCTATACCCAGCCCAAACCTTATACCGGCAACCTCATAATCTGTTGAGCCATCAGATACCTGATCATCTACATTAAAATTACCATTGCCATCTCTATCAAATGCTGCAAATGTCGGGTTTCCTCCCGTTTTCATATCCACGGCCATCAGCCAGCTAGTACCGCCTGCATCACAGGGAGAAGCCGAAGGCGTCATTGTATTAAAATAGATTAAACCACGATGCTCAAATGCATCCACAACGACTCTTTCACCCGCCTCGGGCAGATTAACATACCAGCCCAGTTCCACTCCAGGCGCCAAAGTCACCGGGTTTTGAGTAAATACTCTGGCATCACTTGGAACGTTGGATATTGGCGTTTGCTGTACTAGCTTCGATTTAACAGCTGGAGCGCCTGCATCCCAAATGCCATAGAATGTCTGTTGATTAGTATTAACTGCATCTCCTGTAGCAATAAACTGTCCTGTTCCAAAATAAACCATCAAATTAGGCGTATTGTTACCTGCATCATCAGCTATCCAGGCTGGATCTGGCTTAACGACCAAAGGTTTCATGGTAATCGGCTGAGCGACAGAAGAATCTGCTGCGATAAATAAAGGTTCAGGGTTAGAGGAGCCATCCTGATAGGGAACAACCCAGCTAGCAGTCGTATTGCCTGATACATCAAAAACCCATAGATTGCCTAATAAGTCTCCTGCATATATTCTATCGGTTGTGCCATTTCCATCCAAATCAATAAGTGTGGGTGCAGAAAGGCCATTTTTATTGCCACTACTGCCTTTGCCTGTATCAATAGTAATATAATCTCCAGCCGTCGCCCATTCTCCGTCAAGGCCTTTTTCTATAAACAGAATCTTCAATTCTGCATGGTCTGTCCCCGTGGCATTGTAGCCATTGCCAATTATAACGGCCCACTGGCCATTATTCATCATAGCGACTTGAGGGTTGCTAAAAGAAAAGCCAAGATGATCATCGTCCTGATTGGTAAATTCCCAAAGTACCGTCTTGTTAGCTGCAGGCTGTGTATTTAAAAATTGTGTCGGATCAGTTACATCCAATGCATACAGCCCCTGACCACCGCCGCCTAAAGCGCCCACTAAAATAGTCCGCCATGGATTGCCTGTATCGATCGCTGGCATATAAATATCTGCAGATAAAGGAGATCCATCAACATAATATCTATGCTGATAATCTACTTCAGTTAAATAATGAAAGCCAGAATTGTTCAATTCGGAAGCGGGGGCACTGGGCAGATAGGCCAGCATTTCTTCACCATCGCTCGCTCTAAATCCATGCAGTAAACCATCATTGGCTCCAACATAAACCATTTCATCTCTGACCGTTGAAGATTGATAAACTGAATATCTTTTTCCATCAATACCGAAAAAACCGCTATTCGGCCAATTTGAAATTGGGCTTCCAACAAAACGGGTAGCCGAATGAATAATATCTCCTAAACGGCTACCCCGGTTACGTACCAGTCCAGTGCCTTCTTGGCTAGTATCCCCTCGAATAAAGTTTAGGCGGTCAGAGCTTGAATTAAAAGGTAAGAGATCAGTTGTCTCATCCGGATTAATTTTAAAATCATTTAAAATAGTTAAATCTGGTTTGGGATCAGAAAGGCTCCAATTAAATAACACCCCATCTTTGCTGCCTGCCGAATCCACCCCCCAGGTATATATAATTCGATCCGCCATTTGCACATTAGTCTTAGCATCCAACTTTTCGGCCGCACTCCATGAAGACAGTGCATCTAGCTCACCAGTGACTCTATTAATACCAAAAGCTGTTACATCACCTTTCCAATCTACCGAATCAAAACTTGCAAAATATAGCTTTGTGCCATTCAGCAGGGTAGATGTATTAAATGAAACGGCTGAGGCACTTCCTTTACGCGATTCAATTTCAGAAATAACCTCCTGCATAGAACGAACCAGCTGTTCCGGGTTTCCCGCACTAAGAAACTTCCCTCGCCCATTGTAGGCCGCATGCTGCATATCTGTTAGAGAACCGGATGGCCAGGAAAATGCCTGGGTTCTATCCACTGGATCAGCTAAAGAACTTGAAACCCCAAAGGCTACAGTAAAGGTAACTAAATGCTGCGCATCATTTTCATCTAAATTTTGTGTATTATCGCCTGTCTGTACAGTAACCTTGTCTGCATAACTTGGAGCAAGATCAGTTTTATACCATTTCATCGCCACATCAGCCAATCTATCTCCTACTGTATCTCTGTGGCCTGGGTAGACAAAAATATTATCTACATTTAAATCCTGGTCATCTACGCCAGCAGGCCCTCCATTTCTTTCACCATCAGACATTAGCATAACAAAATTCTGCTGACATTCCCCGCCTTCAGAAACAGGCAAAATAGGACTAGCTGGTGAACCTATATTTAATCCTGACGGAGTTGCTGTTGATTTATCAAAATACTGTCCCACCCAATCCAAACGTGTTCGCAACGGTGTGGAGCCACCTGGCCAGACATTAGCAACATCAGCAAGTAAGGCATATTTATTTGCATCCACAGCCATATCTTTGATCTCTGTCCCTACTCCGTTATTTCCCCAAAATGTAGCCAGCCCCATACGGGCACTGCTGGTAGCAATAACTTGACCTACAGCAGCTGTCACAGTACGGTCTCTATTTCTGTAATAGGTAAACCAGTTTGCAAAATTAGTTTTTTCCTCATTTGTTGCAAGGGCACTTGCCCGAGTAACTCGATAATCATCTGAAGTGGGGCATTCTGATTCGTCAAACACACCATCACTATCTGCATCTACCCATTGGATAATAGGCGCATTAGATAGATCTACCGTTTGCGTTGAATTATTATCAATAGTATTTGAAGTGGCTAATGACCCACCCATTGTAATTGGCTCAGACCATGCGCTGGTGAGCACCTGATCAGGGAATGGCGTAGTGGTTCCTGGTATATTGCCCGCCCATGGCCTATAAATAGTGTTTGAGTTATACGATAAAACATTAGAACCCAAGCACCAAGTCCTCCATTCATCTGCGGAATTTGGCGTCTTATCATAATAATCGCTACTCCACCCTCCCCCGCCAGTGGTAGTCAAGTTCCACCACATGCTTCCGGAATCATCCAGCATAAAAAAAATATTCGGTGGCACTGGTGCAGAAACAAATAGTGGAATATGCTCAAGACTACCCGGAGCTGCTCGAACAGAGGTATCCGAAACAGAAAACAGGCAAAGAGTAAAAATAGTGGCCAGTATGGACTGAGACGATTGATTTTTCATATTGCACCTGTAATATTAATTTGTTCTTACAAAAATTTCTTGAAGAATAATTTGAGTACCTGGACTTAACCCCTGCGCTCTTGCCGTTATTTTGAAAGTAGTTTGCGTACCAACCAATCCACTGGCTGGAATCAGGTTGATTTTTTTGATAATAAAACGGGGATCAGAAATTGAATTATTTAAATTATTTTTAAAATTTTCGCCAAAATCAACTGTGGAAGCAGAATTTGCTACCGTCCAAGTAGCCATCGAAAAATAATCTGGTTCAGTATCCGTTTGACCCAACAAGCCATTATTACCATCATAAATTGAGAGCGAGTTAGTTAAAATAAATTTTTCAGCTTCTATCAATGTCGACTCTGTCGCTTGAAAAGCAATATTTTGGTCTTGAGCATTTCCTGCCATTTTTTCCTCTAAACTAGTAACATTTGCCCCTGTTATACCAATTAGCGTCAATAGCAATAACATAATCAGACTAACGACCAGGACCACTCCTGTTTGTCTATTTAATGGCGTTATTCTATTTTTCATTATAATCACCCTTTATGGAAGTCGATTACGCAAAACAATCGTTGATGTAAAAACACGTCGTAGTCTTCTATCGCCGGTAGCTGGCGTTGTACTTATACCGTTATAAACATAAGCTATTGGTGCTGATGTTAAATTATTATCAATTGAACGAACTAATAAACTTATTCGCACACTCACAACCCTATCCATATCGATAATACTTGCAGCATTAACGTAATAATTTGGTGTGCCATCTGCAACTGCATCGGTATCTTCTCCATATTCAATTTGCATATCCTCTATACCTTCAATAAGTGCATCATTAGCAGTTGCGCCCGTAACAGCAGCATTAATGGCAGTCGTTGCAGTGGCAACCGATGTTGCTCCGGAAGTAACTTTATGCAAACTTGGCTGTCCATTTGCATTTTGAATGAAAAATGAGATTACAGAATATGCATCTGCTACACTACACGCATTATCTTTCTGTAATACTGTGATGCGATCTGAATTATTTAACCCTAAATCGTTTGATCCAAATATTTCACCACCAGTACTTCCATCAGAAAAGCACTCCTTATGGTCAGCCCCCCGAATATCTCTGGCAATAAACTCCATAGCAAAGCGCCCATTTTCCTGCATTCTAGACATATTCTCCTGCATGCGGTTACTTTGCTTACTGCTGAGATATATTTGTATGACACCTGACAACAAAAAGGCCCCTAGCGTCATGGCTATTAAAATTTCTATTAGCGTCATACCTTGCTGTGAGTTTTTATAGAACTGTTTTTTCATAATTGAAAACTCATCTGAAAATTTGGATCATTATTGTCTACAGAACCGTCCCCGTTATCATCCCAATTAATTCTAATAGTATAAATAGGTTCAACCACTGAAATCGTTGCCTGACCTAAAGGTAGCGTTGCGAGCATAGCATCCTTTGCAGGGGGGCCATTTTCTGCACTGCAACCGGCTATAGCACAATGCCATTCAAACAAATCATTTTGAGCCAAAGCGGAGGGTGAACACCCTGTAGTACTTAAACAACTCGCTTGATAGCTTGCACTATCTGGGTCTATAGTCTTATAGGTGCTAGTTGCATACTTTTTTGCCTCTACCCTATTGGCACGCATTCGGTCAGCTATATCATATGCGAGTAACGTAGCCTGTGTTCTGTGATAAGCACTCGCATTATTCTTTAGCCCTGTGGCTTGAAGACCAGCCAGCCCTAATAAACCAATTGCCAGTACCAGTACAGATATTAGTACTTCAATTAAAGTAAATCCTGCTTCATTCTTAATGTACACTATATCAGCCTCCATATACTCAATGTCCATGCTATTAAACTAATAATGCAGAATACGGTAAGGTTTATGGACATGTTGCAGCATTCCCTGAAGATACACGTGCTCTTCCAACGCTATTAACAATGACCGTGCGTGAATTAACGATGTCATTTGCAGTTGCACAAATTCTAAACGTATCATTTGTAGATGGCCCTGAAGATTCCATCAGGCCTGTTGGCAAATAAGCAACCCATACATGGTAATTTCCCCCTGTTCTTAATGTATATCCATTGCTCAGTGCTGGATATGTTTTTAAGAGCGTATCTGTATTATTAAATATATTGTCACCATCTAAATCTATAAATATATTCCATCCACCGTCCCAAATACTATTTCCACCTCCTATCTTTCTAACATGAACCTTGGTTCCACGTTTTATAGCTTCACTGCGGGCAAAGTTTAGTGACGCAATCAATTGATTAGCATTCGTTGCTAACCTATTATTACTTATAGTTCCGCTAAAATTAGGTACGGCTATACTCATCACAATGCCGATGATGGCAATAGTGACCAACAATTCTATTAGCGTAAAACCTTTTTTTAATTGATTTTTTATTTGATTATTAAGCATTCTTAATTATTGGCCACCATCTAAATATGACTAAAGCATAGCTTAAAAAAACAATGCTGTTTGTGATTTACAACTCAAAAGTACTGGTTTTTCTGGGTTTATCTGCTATATCTACGACATAGTTTAAATACGCATAATTAATGCGCAAAGATGATAAAGAAGCCACATTGTGCAACAACTTTCTAAAGATTTAGCTAACGCTTGGTTTTTCTTATTTGAGCAACATTATTCTATAACGACCTCATCCGATGAGGATATCCGGGACAGACGTTCCATCAAAACATTCCAGTCTACCTGGGTGTTGTAACCCATAATATCTATTCTGGGTATACCGCCTCCTTTTATAAGATAGTACCCCTGCTCAGCCGCTTCCACCCCCATTAATTGGCAGACGCCTTGATGCAGATAACAGCCAAATCCCAGACGGTCATAATTAAAGGTATCAAAAAAGCGTAAAAAACCTTTAGAAATTATATCGGCAGCCCCGCCACCGCCAATGCTGGCAATATTTTCCACTGCCTTTTGACTGATTCTATGCCTTGATTCATCATTATCTGGCGTACCCAGCCAGGCATAAAAAGTGATAGGGTGCCAGTTCTCCAGATATAAATTATTAATGTATCCTGAAATACGTCCTTCCATGCCTCCCATTTTAAACTTCTGGGTAATTTGAAATAAATCCAAATTTTCTATCTCCATAGACATAGAGAATTTTGAAAAATCAGTAAATAATCCGGATGAAGATAATTTGTTGATTGTAACGGTTCCATCAAACAGCTTAACTTGCAGTTCACCCTTTACTGCCAGTGTTTTATTCTCATACTTAACACCGGGTATATAACCCGTTATAGTTCCTGAGAGCGGTACCCAGTCTAAAGCTGCTGTTAATTTCTCTAAAGACAGCTGATTCACTCTGCCTTCAAAATATACCTTAGGCTCATCCTCCCCTGCAGTATGCTGCCATTCAAACTGCTTTATAGCTAAATTCCCATCCAGCATTGGAACAATGCTCTGTTCAAGCAAACTGAGCTGTTTCTGTTTAAATAGAAATTTTAACTGTCCTGCTTCAATGGGTATTGTTCTGATTTTCATCTGTCGCCATTGTATATTCGAAGCGGTCTTAAAAGCCGGGTCACTTGACCAGTTAACTGTCCCTTCAGCTTTATTGATAACAAGGCGTCTGTTATCGTCTGTTACAGAAAGCGACTGAATATCAGCAGATAGGCTAGTCAATTCTGATTGCTTTATATCAATTTCTGCATTTAATTTACCCTGCATTTTAAAGCCTTCAAACGCTGTCTGCTCAGTAAATGGTAAAACGTATTGAGTAGAAAAACTATCCAGCTCATTTATTCTAGTAGAAATATGTGCACTTTCCAGATTTAAAGCAGGCTTGAGTTTGATCATCCCCTGAACTTTTAATGCTATAGCATCAGGATGATTAAATTCAGCCTGATGCAATTGAATTTCTCCCTGCTTAAGCCTCTTGCCACTTGCCTTTATAGTTAGCTCTCTATCTTTTACTTTTAAATAGACAGGTTCTTGATAAAGCTCGCCTTGGTTTATAGTTCCGCTACTGTGCCATTGCCATTCACCCTGTTTTAATCTCGCCTGCAAGTCCCATTTTAAATCGACTGATTCCAATGCTGTTTTTCCCTGATTGGCCTGCAAGGACAACTGCTTTACCATTGCCTTTATAAATATCGCATTAAGCCCATATCTATTGCCACTGGCTTTAATCGTTGCATTGATTTGTCCGTTGCCTATATCAGCCAATGCCCTGTTTTGTTCTGAAAGATAGCGATGCAATTCTTTTAGCTTTATATTTTTAGTATTAATTGCCACAGACCAATGCCTACCCTGCTCCCTTGCCTTTAAAGAAAGGCGGCCATTAGCCAGTTTTAGATTTTTTATGCTAAAACTGCTTTGCCGCTCAGTTAAAGAAAATGAAAATGCAAAAGAATCTGGGTATACAAGATGAGATTTAAGTTTTGCCCTGCCTTTGCTGCAGTTAATTTTATTTTCCTGCCAGCTGAACTGACTGCATTGAATATCAATTAATTTAAGATCTGCAAAGGGTTCTGGCAGTGTAATTTGTTTGATCTGCAGGATAAGCTGCTGTGAGGTTTTTTGTATATCTTGCAGTGAAAGACTGATGTTTGCTAACTGCCAGTTTTTGCTTTTAATGTGCTTGACTTCGACGCTTAGGCTATCAAGGGCATGGGCTGGGCGAATGAATAGCAGTATCAGTATAAATGCTAATGATTTAAAATTTATGAGCATTTTAAAAGAGGGTTATTTTCCGTTTGCATGCTTTGCCTGCGAATGCATAAGGCATTAATGCTAAGTTGTTATATGCTTGCCACACAGCATCATTGCCATTAACCTAAATAAATCAGTTGAACGCTTAGTTTAACTGTAACTTGTTAAATAAACTGTTTAATCCAGTTTTTTACTATTCACCAGATGGGTGAGTGTATTTCGCTTCACGGTTTATTTAGGATTAAGCTAAGAAAATAACAGATGTAGGCTGGGATAGAACGAAAGTGTAATCCCAGCTTTTCGTATAATGCGGGGGTGAAGCTTAAGAGACTGCATAAATATTAACATTTTGCTCCCCCCTCTTTTCCAAAGAGGGGCTGGGGGAGATTTTATTATAAAATCCCCCTCAATCCCCCTTTGAAAAAGGGGGAGGTCAAGAGCAGAATGCTTACCCAGCCTCTTAAGATTCACTCCAGCCTGCATTTTTATCTTCTTTGTTAACTTAAAGACGGTAACACAAGCAAATAAAGAAATATCAATATATCTTTATCCTAAAAAAATCAGTTGACCGCTAAGTTCAGCTGTAACTTGTTAAATAATATGCTTAAGCAAGTTTTTCTATTCTCACCAGATGGGTGAGACTATTTCGCTTCACGGTTTTGTGAAAAATCTGGACGAAAAATTCTGCAGAATAGCTCTCAATAAGGACTACGGCCATTATTTTCGAGCTATTCTTTGCCTTTTTCGCCCAGATTTCCCACAAAATCCGTGCTCAACTGATTTTTCTAGGTTTATCAGATAGGTTGCTACTCCCATTCATTTTTAACTCGGGAACACGCCTGTTGAAAGATAGCGATCCCCTCTGTCACAAATAATGGCGACTATAATTGCATTCTCTACTTTTTTAGATAATTGCAAAGCGGCTGAAACCGCGCCACCTGACGAAATGCCAGAAAAGATACCTTCTTTTGCAGCCAATTCTCGTGTTGTATTCTCAGCTGATGTTTGATTTACATCCAGAATCTGATCAACGGTTTCCGGATTGTATATTTTTGGCATATATTCTTCAGGCCAGCGCCTGATTCCTGGTATTTTTGACTTACCTTCGGGCTGTACCCCAACAATTTTAATATTAGGGTTTTGTTCTTTTAAAAATCGAGAAACACCCATAATCGTCCCAGTTGTTCCCATCGCACTCACAAAATGGCTGATTTTACCCTCAGTATCTCGCCATATTTCAGGCCCCGTTCCTTCATAATGTGCCCGCGGATTATCTGGATTAGAAAACTGATCTAAAATCCGCCCTTTGCCTTCATCCTGCATTTTTCTGGCTAAATCAATTGCCCCTTCCATACTGCCTGCCGCAGGTGTCAAGATAATTTCTGCACCGTAAGCTTTCATAGAGGCTATTCGCTCAGCACTCATATTGTCAGGCATAATCAAAGTCATTTTATAGCCTTTAATTGCCGATGCCATGGCTAATGCAATGCCGGTATTGCCACTGGTTGCTTCAATCAGGCTATCGCCTAGCTTAATCTCACCTCTTGCTTCAGCATGTTTAATCATACTTAATGCAGGACGGTCTTTTACTGAGCCTGCGGGATTATTGCCCTCTAGTTTGACTAAAATGGTATTGCTAGTTTCACCTGGCAGCCTTTGCAGCCTGACTAGTGGTGTATTGCCTACAAAAGATTCTATTGTTTTATAATTCATTAGTTTTTATCCAACCCAAAACCGAGCGTTCCTAAACATTCTCATCCACGCACCATCCTCATTCCAGCTTTCAGGATGCCATGAATTTTGCAGGGTTCTAAAACAGCGTTCAGGATGCGGCATCATAATTGTAAATCGTCCATCGTCTGTGGTTAATCCTGTGATTCCATCGGGTGAGCCATTAGGGTTAGCAGGGAAATCAGTGGTGGTTTCGCCATAATTATCAACATAATTCAATGCAACTAAAGCCTCTTTATCCGAGGCATCATTAAATTCTGCCCGCCCTTCACCATGTGCAATAACGACAGGCAGCATAGAACCTTCCATACCTTTCATTAAAATTGAAGGTGATGGCTGCACCTTAACCATAGAGACCCTGGCTTCAAACTGTTCTGAGTCATTTCTCTTGAACTCTGGCCAATTCTCCGCACCCGGAATAATTTCTTTTAATCCGGACATCATTTGACAGCCATTACAGACACCTAGCCCAAAGGTATCTTCACGCTTAAAGAATGCTGTAAATTCTTCTCTCGCTTTTGCATTAAACAAGATAGATTTTGCCCAGCCACCACCAGCACCCAATACATCACCATAAGAAAAACCGCCACATGCCACTAATCCGACAAAACCCTTCAAGCTCACTCTGGAGTGAATAATATCGCTCATATGAACATCTATTGCGGTAAAGCCTGCCCGATCAAAAGCGGCCGCCATTTCCACATGTCCATTGACCCCCTGTTCTCTTAAAATTGCAACTTTAGGCCGGTCAGACAAATCAGCAGCAATTTTTTCATCTATATTAAAACTTAATTGTGCCGATAAGCCTGGATCATTATCATCTGCAATACGCTCAAACTGCTGTTTTGCACAGTCTGGATCATCTCGCAGTGCTTGCATTCTATAGCTGACTTCCGACCATGTTTGCTGGAGATCCACTCGGTTTGCTGTATAAATTTCTTTTCCCTGATAGGTGATATTTAACTGCTGCTGTTTATCTAAAACCCAGCCAATTAAATGTACGCACTGGTCTAATCCTTCATCGCTTAGAAAATCAATGACATCATCAGCATCTGTTTGCTTAATCTGAATAACTGCACCCAATTCTTCATTAAACAGGGCAGCCATAATATCTTCATTTTCAGAAGCCAAACTGTCCAGCTCAATTTCTGCACCCTTACGGCCTGCAAAAATCATTTCAGCGATAGTCGCTAGCAAACCGCCGTCTGAACGGTCATGATAGGCAAGCAATTTACCCTGACTATTTAAAGTCTGAATAGCATTAAAGAAGCTTTTGAATAGATCTGTATCATCCAAGTCAGGTGTTTCATTGCCTATCTGGCTATAGACCTGCGCCAGAACAGAACCGCCCAGTCTATTTTTCCCTACCCCTAAGTCCAGCAAAATCAATACACTGTCTTCATCCTTTAACTGAGGTGTCAGTGTTTTACTGATATCTAAAACAGGTGCAAAAGCGGTGATAATTAATGACAATGGAGAGGTCATGGTTTTATCCTTACCATTTTCATTCCAAACAGTTTTCATTGATAAAGAGTCTTTACCAACAGGGATAGCAATCCCCAATTCTGGGCAAACCTCCATCCCGACTGTTTTTACGGTATCAAATAAGGCCGCATCTTCACCTTCACTGCCACAGGCTGCCATCCAGTTTGCTGAGATTTTAACGCTGTTTAATGATTCTACTCTTGAAGCTGCTAAATTAGTTAATGATTCAGCAATTGCCATACGGCCTGATGCAGGTGCATCAATAATTGCCAATGGCGTTCTTTCGCCCATAGCCATAGCTTCACCGGTTAAAGCATGGAAGCCTGATGCTGTAACCGCAACATCTGCTACGGGTATTTGCCAAGGCCCCACCATTTGGTCTCGCGCCACTAACCCTGTTACAGAACGGTCTCCTATATGAATAAGAAAACTTTTATCCGCAACTGATGGAAAAGATAAAACCCGGCTGACGGCTTCAGATATATCAATATCCTCAATTTTTAACGGCTTTAATTTACGGGATTTTTTGGTAACATTTTTATGTATTTTAGGTGACTTTCCAAACAATACTGACATGGGAATATCAACAGGTGTCCCGCCCAGCCATTTATCACTTAAAGATAGGTGCTCTTCATCCGTTGCTTCACCAATCACCGCAAATAGGCAATGTTCACGCTCGCAAAAACTGCTGAATAATTCCAATGCTTCAGGCGCAATAGCCACAACATAGCGTTCTTGCGCTTCATTGCACCAAATTTGCATGGGTGACATGCCTTTATCAGCATTGTTTACATCGCGCAGTTCAAATTTTCCGCCTCTATCACAGTCATGGATAATTTCTGGTACAGCATTGGACAGGCCGCCGGCTCCAATATCATGAATGGAAATAATGGGAGTATTATTTCCCATAGCATTGCAATGATTGATCACCTCCTGACAGCGACGCTCCATTTCAGGGTTTTCTCTTTGTACAGAAGCAAAGTCCAGTTCGGCAGCGCTTTCTCCTGAAGTCTGTGATGAGGCAGCACTTCCGCCCAAACCAATCAGCATGGCAGGGCCGCCTAAAATAATTATCAATGAGCCTGCCGGAATTTTATGTTTATCAACCAGCATAGGACGAATATTGCCCATACCGCCTGCTATCATAATGGGCTTATGATAGCCTCGATATTGATTTTCTTTGCCTGTTTCTTCGGCCTGTTCAAAACTGCGAAAATAGCCTGCAATATTGGGACGGCCAAATTCATTATTAAAGGCTGCTCCGCCGATAGGGCCTTCCAGCATAATATCCAAAGCAGAAGAAATGCGTTCTGGCTTGCCATTATCTGTTTCCCAAGGCTGTACAAATCCGGGAATTTTTAAATGCGATACGGTAAAGCCTGTCAGTCCAGCTTTAGTTGAAGAACCACGCCCTGTCGCCCCTTCGTCACGAATTTCGCCCCCCGAACCTGTTGCTGCGCCAGGGTATGGAGAAATGGCAGTAGGATGGTTATGAGTTTCCACTTTCATCAGCAAATGTGCATCTTCTTCTACATAGGCATATTCACCTGTTTGCGGATTGCGAATAAAAACATCAGCTCTCGACCCTTCTGCAACGGAAGCGTTATCACTGTATGCAGATAAAATGCCTTGCGGGTTTTTGTCTGCAGTATTTCTAATCATGCCAAATAATGATTTAGCCTGCTGTTCTCCATCTATAGTCCAGCTGGCATTAAATATTTTATGCCGACAATGTTCTGAGTTTGCCTGCGCAAACATCATTAATTCGACATCTGACGGGTCTCGGCCTAATGCTTTAAAACTGTCCGTTAAATAATCAATCTCATCACTCGACAGAGCCAAGCCTAGTTGTGCATTGGCTGAAACCAGAGCCTCACGCCCCTGCTCAATAATTGAAACAGTTTGCAGAGGTTGAGGCTCATGATGGACAAATAAATCTAAGCCGTCTTCACTTTCAAAGATTGATTGGGTCATTCTGTCATGAATCAGATGGCCAATGCCCTCTTTAAGCTCTGAATTCAGCTCATTATCACTGACAACTATATATTCTATGGCTCTTTCTATGCGTATAACTGATGTTAAACCACAGCGTTCGGCAATTTCAGTCGCTTTACTGGACCATGGAGAAATAGTGCCCGGCCTTGGAGTGACTAAAAAAACCTGTCCCTGAAGTTTTTCTGCAGGGCTTGCATAGCCGTAACTCAGTAGACGTTCAAGCATTGCTGTTTCTTCTGCAGTTAAAGCTTTTTCTATTTCTATAAAATGGACAAATCTGGCAGAAACAGCATTTATGCTGGCATCTGTCTGTTTAAGCTGATTTAGCAATTGATTAAAACGATGTGCCGAAAGCGCAGAAGTTCCGTAGATTTTTAGCATATTGCAGTAAGATGTAATTTTAAAAATGAGGAGATAGACCTGGAACAAGCAGGATGGGGCGATGGCGTCCCAGCATACTGTGATAATTCAATATTGCTGAGAATACGCTTTCGCTCCATCTCAGCCTACAGAATAATATTATTTAAACCCATGGATGTAACACACAGAAAACAAGACTATTGGCTTTCAGCCAAATCATCCTTTATAGTTTTATATAGCAATTGCAATAGCTTTAACCCTGCACCTTCGGATAAAGGCTGATCATTTACATCAAGCACGGTAATTTCTGTTAAGCTGCTGTTTTCAGCAAGACTGACTTTAAACTCTTTTTCTTTGGCTGGATCTGAGCCAAATATAAACAGTATTTCATCCCAAATGGAACCGTCTTCTACTTTTTTAAAGTCAGGGTCGTATTGTACAGAATAAACTTTTTCAAGTTCATTCCTATCGGTAATTTCAATAGAGTGAACGCTTATCGCTTTCCCCACTGTACGCCAGGTTCTTTCAATACTATCGTTAATTTGTATGCGCGTTACGCCACCGGCAGATTCGATCAATTCAACATCAATTGACTGTTTTTTCTCTCTGCTTTCAGAAGCGGCATTTTCTGCCAACTCAGTTTGAATAGTATCCGTGGCAGCATTAGCCTCTGACTTCTTTACCGCATCAGTCAGATCAGGAGGAACTATTAACTCGGGAATTTCAGTGGTTAATTGATAGTCTTTTTCTTTATCCGGAAAATAGCCTTTTATATGGCCGCATGATGACAGACCTAAAGCCATAAACAAAACAATTATATTTAATTTCATTGCTTAACAGACTTCAGCCTGACGCATTGCATTACGTACTGTCTCATAACAGTCCTCTGTCAGCCAGGTTAATGGCAGTCTAATGCCTTTGTCCATTAAGCCCATCTCCGCAACCGCCCATTTAACAGGAATAGGATTTGATTGAATAAATAAATGCTGATGCAGCCCTGTCAATTTTTCATCAGTCGCTTCAGCAGCTTCTTTATTTCCCTGCATAGCGGCTGAAATCATTTGATGAACTAATTTAGGTGCGACATTTCCAGTGACTGTAATGCTGCCATTGCCGCCTAGCAAACAAAATTCTCGGCTGCTTGCATCATCGCCGGTATATATTGCAAAATCATCACCACATAAATCACGGATTTTTTTCACCCGGTCCAGTTCACCCGTTGCTTCTTTAACGCCAACAATGTTATCTATTGCCGATAGCCGTCCAATAGTTTCTGGCAGCATATCACACGCTGTACGGCCAGGTACGTTATATAGAATCTGAGGTATATCTACTGCTTCAGCAATAGCTTTATAATGCAGATAAAGCCCTTCCTGCGTAGGTTTGTTGTAATAGGGTGTAACCAGCAGACAGGCGTCAGCCCCCATTTCTTTTGCACGCTGAGTCAGAGAAATAGCTTCAGCCGTTGAATTTGCTCCAGTGCCTGCTATAACCGGAATTCTGCCCGCAACATATTCAACAACACACTTTACAACGTCACAATGCTCTGTTTCATCTAGCGTTGCGGACTCGCCTGTGGTTCCCATAGCAACAATAGAATCAGTTCCCTGCTCAATATGAAATTCCACCAGTTTTTTCAGACTGTTCTTATCTATTGCGCCATTGCTATCCATTGGTGTGACTAAAGCAACGATACTACCTTGAATCATGCAAATCTCTCGTCCAGAATTAATTAAAATGAAGATTATTATAACAGTAAAATTGCGCGAGATTATAGAGACCTTGCATGAAACATTTCTGCAGCTTTGTTACTCTAACAGGTTAATTCCACTAGAGTCACATCATCAAATTGCTTGGCTTCACCCCGAAACTGATTAACCGTATCAAGCAGAAATGCTATCTCCTTTTCATTCTCAAGCATTTCGACAATAGTCTGCTCAAATCTGTCCTGGCCAAACTCCTGCTCTTCTGTATTTATAATCTCAGTTATGCCATCAGAATAGGCATAGACTTTATCCCCCTCTTCAACATTTATAGCAATAGCATTATCAAAATCTTGCGTTATGATGCCTAGAGCCAATGTATTGGAAGAAACTTTGTGTATAAGTTTATTATGACGATAAACCAAAACATCTGACATGCCGCAATTCCATAAAGACAGCGCTCGGCCATCAGCACTTAACTCTATAAAAATACCGCCTAAAAACAGACCAGTTGGCATTTTTGCCAGCAATTGACGGTTAATTTCACGGGCAATTTCAGGTAATGTGATGCTTTTTGCAGCCATGGTATAAAAAATATCATAGACAATCGGACCGCCTACTGCAGCCATTAAACCATGTCCGGTAAAGTCACCCATTAAAATATATCGGCTTTTATTTGGAGTAAACGTCGACAATACAATATCGCCAGAGGTTTTTTCGACGGGTTTATCCAATTGCCTAAGCTGTGAGCTTTCAAATGGTTTTGAATGGCGTGCTTTTAAAATAATATTTTCTATTACTTCTTTTTCGTAAACCAATACATTCTGAGCCTCTTTTAGCTCATCCTGCAACTCAAGCATGCGACGCCCAACTTTTAAACGTGCCTGCAATTCAGCATTGGCAAACGGTTTTACAATATAATCATTGGCACCTGCTTCTAACCCTGCAACCACATCATCCGTTTCGCTGCGGGAAGTCAGCAGAATAATAAAGGGCGGATTTTTTGTGTCTATTTCACGGATGCGCTGACATAAACCTAAACCATCCAGTCTCGGCATTTCCCAGTCAATTAACAGTAAAAGCGGAGGTTCAGGCTGCTGCAATATCTGCCAAGCCTCTTCACCGTCTTCTGCAGTCACTGACTCATAGCCCCATTTACGGGCAACAGCCGCCAACATAGTGCGAGAAGTCAAATCATCATCGGCTACAAGTAACTTCATGAAAGCGTTTCCTCCATTGTAGATTTTAACTGCTCAAAGTTTTGTTCCAATACCGTAACATGCTGGCTGATCATTTGCATATCTCCTATTTTACCTGCCCGTTCCATTTTAAATGCCAGAGCGGCCAACGCCATGCCTCCTACATTTGATGATGCACCTTTTATTTTATGAGCCTGAGCGGATGCCTGTTCAATATTGTGTTCTTTTACAGATGCTTTTAGCTGTTCAATCTGTTTAGGCATATCTTCCAGATAGGCGTCTGCTATCACCTGTATCAGTTCTTTATCATTCATCATCCGTTCACTCATTGCCGAATAATCAAAAATCAACTCTTCTTCATCTTCAGTCTGCTCCTGCTCAACCGGCATCTGCGACTCGGACTCAGAAGCCGATTCCTTCTGATTGACAGCATCAGCAGACAGCCATTTTTCCAGCACTTTTCTCAGTTTAATAGGATCGACCGGTTTTGCTATAAAATCATCCATCCCTGCTGCCAGACATTTTTCTTTATCACCCTGCATTGCATTTGCTGTCATGGCAATAACAGGGATAGCATGATTAGGTACTGAAGACTGAGGGTCTCTGATATGGCCTGTTGCTGTATAGCCATCCATCACTGGCATTTGGCAATCCATAAATACCAGATCATAAGCCCCTTGCTGTAAAAGATCCAGTGCCTCCCGACCATTATTTGCAAGTTCCACTGTTGTGCCATATTTTGCCAGCATGCCTTTAGCAACTGCCTGATTGGTACTGTTATCATCGACAACTAATATTTTTGCCTGAAACTGCGGCTGCTGTTCTTTTGCAGTAAAACGGGTAATCAAACTCTCTGTACTGCCCCCGTCTTCTAGCCCTGACATTTGCAATAAAGCGTTATACAGCTCAGATTGATGTATTGGCTTGCTTAAATAGGCGGAAAACCCCTGTTTATGCATTTTCTGAGCATCTCCCCGCACGCCCTGAGAAGTCAGAAGAGCTAGACGTGTAGCTGAAAACATGCCTTCGGCACGTATCATATCGCCTAACTTAGCGCCATCCATGCCTGGCATTTGCATATCTATCAAAACGATACTGTAGGGCTTTTTATTTTCTACAGCTACATACATTGCCTGCAATGCTGCCGGCCCATTTTCCACAAGAGTATGCTGAACTTTCCAGGCACTAAGGAACTGACCAAAAACGTATCTGTTAGTCTCATTATCATCCACCAGCAAAATATTTTCAGCCTTCAAATTATCAGCTTTTATTGGTGAGATTTTGAATTCTGCCTGCTCTAAATCAAGTGTAAACCAAAAAGTAGCCCCCTTCCCCAGCTCACTGTCAATGCCAACTTCGCCATTCATCATTTCTACCAGCTGTTTAGAAATTGCTAAGCCTAAACCTGTACCGCCAAATTTGCGGGTAGTTGAGCCATCGGCCTGACTAAATTTCTGAAACAACCTGCTCTGCTGTTCTTCAGTAAGCCCAACGCCGGTATCTTTTACTGCAAAACGCAACAGCTGCCGATTATTGTCTGCAGTAATCAACTGATAGCTTACAGAGACTTCACCCTGTTCAGTAAACTTAATCGCATTGCCTATCAAATTGGTTAAAATTTGACGTACTCGGCCTGGGTCACCTTTAAACCTTTGAGGCAATAGAGGGTTAACTGAACAGATAAATTCCAGATTTTTTTCCGATGCCCGCACTGCAAAAGTATCTGCGACATCTTCCAATAGAATGCCTAAATCAAAATCCAATATTTCCAGATCCAGCTTTCCAGCTTCAATTTTTGAAAAATCTAGAATATCATTGATGATGGTCAATAAAGATTCTGCACTGCGTTTAATAGTTAAGGCTCGATTTTGCTGGTCAGGGTCTAGCTCATGGTCTAGCAGCAATTCTGTCATGCCAATGACGCCATTCATTGGAGTACGAATTTCATGACTCATATTTGCTAAAAATTCCCCCTTGGTTTTATTGGCTATTTCAGCCGTTTCCTTTGCCTGTTTCAAGGTAGCTTCTGATTGCTGCTGCAGGGTTATATCTCTAAAACTCCATACTCTTAAACCTTCTTTTCCAGGTACCTCTATAGGCCACGAACTGCGCTCAAATACACGGCCATCAGTAAAGTAAATGAGGCTCTCTATTTCAACTTCATTATTTTCCCTAACTGATTGCACACCATCAATGTACTGTTCTGGTTCTAGCAATTGCTTCGAGATGTTTTGAAGTATCATTTCCCTATCGGTACACTGCATTAGCTCCGCTGATATATTCCACATCCGGCTGTAATTTTGATTAGTTCGCAGAATACGGTTTCCTTCTGTTACCAAAATACCATCATCCGTCGCTTCCAATGTTGCTTCAGTTAAAGCCAGTGCTTCAACTGTTTCTAATTCTGCATTTTTCTGACTGCTTATATCTAAAAGCGTCCCAATCATTCTTCTTGGAAAACCATTTTCATCACACTCTACCAATCGGCCAGTATCTAACACCCAAACCCAATGACCCTCCTTATGCTTCAAACGCAGCTCGCACTCATAATTCTCGGTTTCGCCGTCAAAATGCTTTTCCAATAATTGACTAGACCTAGTCAAATCTTCAGGGTGGACCTTGCTTGTCCAAGTCGCCATATTTAACGGTTTTAATTCTTCCAAAGAATGTCCAGTGATTTCTGCCCAACGCACATTAAACTCAATTTCACCCGTCATAACCAACCAATCCCACACCCCGACACCTGTGCTTTCCATAATCAGCTGCAGTCTATCCTGGTTTTCTTTTATCGCTAATTCTGCATGTTTCCGTTTGGTCGTCTCTGTGCTCAATGCAATATAGCTTTGAGGCTTACCCTGCTGATCATTGTTTGGCACAATAGTGCTTTCTACCCAGTAGAAGCTTCCATTTTTTGCTTTATTGCAAATTTCGCCATGCCATACATTGCCATTGGCAATGGCTTTATACATGTTTACAAAAAAATCTTTATCATGGTGACCTGAATTAAGAAGCCGGTGGTTTTGGGCTATTAACTCTGCTCGGGAATAGCCGCTAATTTCACAAAACTTTTCATTAACCAGCGTAATTTTCCCTTTTATATCAGTCACACTGATAATAGCATGCTGATCAAAGGCAAATTTTTGTTCGGTCAACTCAGTCAGAGCTTCCTGGGCAATATCATTACTTTCTTCTAGAGATTCCCACTGTCTTTGTCTAACTTCAAGCATCTTGTTAAATGAGTCAGCCAAAACGCCAATCTCATTATTTTCTTTCACCATGACTTTCTGCTTTAAATCACCCGCCTCAACAGCCTGGGCAACATTTACCAGTTCAGTCAGTGGCTTAGTCATTCTCCTTGCCTGAAAAAAGGCAAAAACCATAGCCAGGAACCCAGTTAGCACTACCAGAAGCGACATAATTTTCTTTAGCCATTCAGTACCAAATAAGGCTTCTTCCTGATCTATTTCAGTTATCAAGACCCAGTTAACGCCCGGTATATCAATCGTGTTATGCATACCTATAACAAGCTGTCCATTAGGCCCCAGGTATTCAAAAGCTTCTTCCGCCATATTCAGGCTTCTTTTTCCTAAAATACCATGCTCGTCCTTCCATCGATTAAATTGTTCAGTCTCTATTGTCCTACGCAAAATATCTGCATCATCTTGATTAACCCCAGTCCTCAGCAAGCCATCATCACCGACTATATAATTAGTCAGTGTAGTTTTTGTCTGCCGACTGATTGCCTCATCCGGGTTGTGGTCAAGTATTGTCCATAACTCTCCAGCCTGATCAACCACATATCGAATCATTGACTGCTCTAGCGGTTTATCACCTCTAATCACTGAAAAAACTTTCTGCATTTGCAATTGAATGGCAAATACACCTTCTATTTCGCCATGTTCATTAGATATAGGCGTTACTAAAAAACCTGCCAAGGCATTATTGCTTGGCAAGTAAAACTCAATATCACTGAATAGTGACACCCCCTTTTTCAGACTGGCCTTTACCACCTTGGCAAAACGGGTATTTTTTAATACCCCGGAAAGTAAATTTCCACCTAAATCAGACTCATGCTCTACCGTATAAAGAACATTGCCACTATGATCAATCAGAAAAACATCATAAATATAATCATAATGCTTCATCATGGAAACTAAATCATGCTGTCCTTGACCCGCTATCTGATCCCAGCTATCGCTATTAACATAATCAGGCAGTGGCCGCCCGCTTTGTGCCCAGCCTGTTTTTATTTTTCGCAGCAATTCTGCTGTATAAGGGGATCCCGCCTGCTTAGCTATATCTCTAAAGCGATAATCAAACCAGTTATGAATAAACTGACTGTCAGCCTGAGCAATATCGCTTAATTTATTAACAGATACTTTATACAGTCCTTCAGATGCCTGCTGATAGCTGATAAAGGCAACTAAATTCATAGGGATTAATGCCAAAAGTAAAAACCAGGTTAGCAAGGTTCTGCTGATTGAGTTTTTAAAAGCTACCTGTTTATTATTTGTATTGGATGATTTTGTTTTATTCATTACAGATTTAACTGTGGCTAATTCTTATTTAATCGTGAATAACAATATGTGATCCATCAAAAATTAAGTATAGCCGCTTATAAAGCATTTGCTTTATTTAAGAGCAATGAATTGCATAGCACTAATGACAAATAGCCCATAGAAAGAAAGGTGAGCTGTTAAGCAAACTGGAAATATAATCAACAAGCTTGCTTGTCTTTTTACCCATCAAAACGCTTAATGAGTACGTTTTGTCTTGGAGCAGCTGTATAGATTTCTACATCAAATGCTTACGCTGAAAATATTTTTCTGACTGCATTTCAATCAACCGTGAACGGGTGCGTTTAAAATCAAAATGCCTATCATAAAAATCAAATTGTTCGATAGGCTGCGCGATGCTGCAAATCAATTTCACATTTTTTTCATATAGCGCATCAATAAGTGTCACAAACCGTCTTGCCTGGTCTCTATTTTCTCTGCCCAAAACGGGAATAGCCGCAATAAATACCGTGCCAAACTCATCGGCAATAGTTAGATAATCGGCCGGCCCCAGCGCTCTTACACAAAGCTCTTCAAATGATGAGAACAAAATATCGCCATGTGTCTGAGGAAATTCTATGGCTCTGGCTTTAACATGTAAGGTTCTGCTTTCAATATTCCCATTATTGGTCAGCTCATTAAATCGCTGCTGTAAAAACGCATCGCCTTTCTGATCCATTCCTATATGGCAAACAGTTTTCATCGACTTAAAATGTGAAAGCCTGTAATCTTCCTTTGCTACCAATTCTAAAATGTCTGCGGATTGTTTTAACAAGTCGATAAAAGGTAAAAAAAGTGCTCTCTGCAAGCCATTTTTATATAAATCATCAGGGTGCTGATTTGAAGTTGCAACAAAAATAACGCCCTGATTAATTAATCGGGAAAATAATCTTGCCAGCAGCATGGCATCTGCGATATCTGTCACTTGAAACTCATCAAAACAAAGCAATAATGATGACTGTCTTATTTTTACAGCTAATGAGGGTAAAGGATCACCTTTGTACTGTTTTCGCCATTGATGCATATATTCATGCACTTCCTGCATAAAGGCATGAAAATGCACTCGTCGTTTCGATTCAATGGGACATGCTTCAAAAAAGAAATCCATTAACATCGACTTGCCACGTCCTACATCACCAAAGATGTAGAGACTTTGGCTGTTTTTTTTAGGAGAGGATAATAAATGACTGAAAAACGGCTGTTTGTCTTGCTCAAGCTGCTCAGAGATAGTATTTAAAAGATGCTGTAAATGACCCAGCACTTTTATTTGTGCTTCATCACTGTGTATATGCTGCCTAACAACGAGTTCCTGATAGCGTTTTTCCAAAAAATCACTGGATAGCGAGGGATGCGACAGGTTTTTCTCAGCTTGCTTTAATAAAAAGTTAAACATATTTATTTTTAAATGTACGGTTGCGCATATGCTTCACACAGTCAATAATTTTCCCTGTTTCACATCGAACTGTTTTTCCGTTACAATTTTCCATTAATGTACGGCACAACGGCAAAGGATGCTGCCTGATAGCTTTTTCTCTTAAACTGAACGACTTTTGCCCACCACACAATTATGTCTAAATTAGAATCAGGGCAGAAAGCCCCCGACTTTTCCCTATTGGATAACAGCAATAAAAACCACCATTTATCTGACTACCTTGGGCAATGGCTGATATTATTCTTTTATCCGAAAGACAACACTCCAGGGTGTACCGTTGAAGCATGTCAGTTTAGAGATGATTATGCGGATATTTCAGAAATCAATGCCAAAATTTTAGGCATAAACACTGACAGCATTGAAAGTCACAGTAATTTTATTAAAAAGCAGCAACTTCCTTTTCCATTGTTATCAGACAATACAGGCGCTGTTAGCAAACTTTATGGTTCTTTATTTAAACTGGGCCCTATTAAATTTTGCAAAAGGCATAGTTTTATTATAGACCCGCAAGGGAATATTGCTAAAATCTATAGAAAAGTGACTCCGTCAAACCATAGCCAGCAAATTATGGCTGATTTAAAAGCATTGCAATTAGCGTAAAGGGCTGGCAACCCAATACCGGAGATTATAGCCACAAAGCATTTTCCTGCCTGCTAATTACATTTATTTTTTAATAATACTGCCCCAAGCAACTGTCCATGCTTGAGATTGATAACTATCTGCAGTTTTAGACAATTCGCCAGAAAGCACCATGCATAATGTATGTTTAATTATCCCAAAAAAGTAATTATAGGCAACTAATGCATCTATTGCCCGAATCTCCCCGTTTTTAATGCCATTATGAATCACGCGGGTAATTTTATTAAAAGGTGCGGTTTCAACAAGATTTTTGTGTTCCGGCAAAATCTCTTTAATATTGACAACTAATAAAAACCGCATAATTTCCGGTGCGTCATCAGTCAATTTGAAGAGCAAATCAACTATTTCTCGCAACTGTTCGGAAGATTTTTTATTTCTTCGCCGAATATCATCAATAGAAATGCTTAGGCTATCCAATATATTGCTATATAGAGCTTCTGCGATGGCCTGTTTGTTTTTAAAGTGCTGGTAAATCCCACTGGTTGTCTTTATCCCTACGGCATCTTTAATATCAGTTAATGAGGTATTAAAATATCCTTTTTCTGAAAATAGTTTTAATGACGCCAATAAAACATCATCTTGTGTGACTGGCTTTTTCTCAGTCTTGCTGTTGTCCTTATCCATGTACTTACTTACGTTTTTCTTGTTATTCTTTTAGTGCAGTATAAGCTGCTGATAAATAGCTGATCATTGACCACAAGGTCAAAAATGCCGCTATATACAGCAACCAATACCCGATTAAATTAATTGGTAAACCAAACAGATCTTCGCGATAAAGTAAAAACCCAATAGCGAGCATCTGCACCGTTGTTTTCCATTTCCCTAGTGATGATACTTTTACTTTGGCCTTTTGTCCCACTTCAGCCATCCACTCCCTTAGAGAAGCAATAGTAATCTCTCGTCCAATAATAATAGCCGAAGCTACAGCTAATGTCGCATTTCCTTGCTGCTGAACGATCAACACTAATACGAAAGCAACCATCAGTTTGTCTGCTACTGGGTCAAGAAATGCTCCAAACGCTGTCTCCAGGCTCATTTTTCTGGCTAAATAGCCATCCAGCCAGTCGGTGAAACCTGCGACAAAAAAAATAATCGTACAAGCAATATTGGAAAATTCCCATGGCAAATAAAAAACAATTGCCAATATGGGAATCAGTGCAATACGCAGTATTGTTAAATTTGTGGGTAAATTAAATTCAATGGCCATCTTGGTGATGAAAGTTATCGTAAATTCGTTGTGCTAATTGTCTGCTTATTCCATCAATTCCAGCAAGCGCATCAACACCTGCACTAGACACCCCTTGCAGACCTCCAAACTGCCTTAATAAAAGCTGTCTTCTTTTAGGCCCTAAACCTGCAATGCTTTCCAATACAGACTCTCTTTTTGCTTTTGCCCTACGCTGTCTATGCCCTGTAATTGCAAAGCGATGTGCTTCATCGCGTATGTGCTGAATCAATAGTAAAGCACTTGCACCTGGCGATATCTCCAAAGGCAGTTCCTGATCAACTAAAATCAGCTTTTCCATACCAGCCTTTCGGTCTGGTCCTTTAGAAACGCCCACTATCATAACATTATTTACTCCACATTCCTCTAATGCCTTTTGTGCCTGGCTAATCTGCCCTTTGCCACCATCAATTAATAATATATCGGGTGCTTGATGCTCACCTTTTATTAATCGTTTAAATCGTCGCGTTACTGCCTGATACATAGCCGCATAATCATCACCTGGGGTAATCCCCTCAATATTAAATCTGCGATAAGCCGATTTAACAGGGCCTTCTCGGTCAAAAACTACGCAGGACGCCACTGTTTGATCACCTTGAGTATGGCTTATATCAAAACATTCCAGTCGGTTAGGCAACTCAATGCAGCCCAGCTCTTCTTGCAAATTCAGATAACGTGCATACATTCCCTGCTTATCTGATAGTTTGCTTAACAGCGAGTTTTCTGCATTCATTGTCGCCATTTGCAGCCATTTTAACCGGCTTCCTCTTACATTTACTGCTATGCTGACCGAGTGATTGGCCTGCTTTGCCAGCACTTCAGTCAACAAATCAGCCTCTTCAATGGCATGGCTGACAATCAACTCATAAGGTGCCTGCCTTTCTAAATAATATTGAGCAACAAAGGCCTGCAAAATATGGCGATCTGAAGCATCATCAGATATTTTAGGGAAAAACACTTTATTGCCTAAGTTTTGTCCATTTCGAATAAAAAACACCTGCACAGCTGCAATGCCTGCTTTACTTGCGCAGGCAATAATATCAACATCGCCTTTTTCACCATGTACAAAATGTTTCTCTAAAACCGTCCGTAATCGAACAATCTGGTCACGATAAATTGCAGCCTGTTCAAAAGCCAAATTTTTAGAGGCTGTTTCCATTTTGTCTATCAATTGATCTATCAATAGATTGCCTTTGCCTTCTAAAAATAAAATTGTATTATTGACATCTTCCGCATAACTCTCCTTATCAATCAAACTGACACAGGGTGCTGTACAGCGCTCAATTTGATATTGCAGACAGGCTCTGGTTCTATTGCTGTAATAGGAATCGTCACATTGCCTAACAGGAAAAATTTTTTGCAGCAGTTTTAATGTTTCCTTAACCGCTCCTGCACTTGGATACGGTCCAAAATATTTTCCCCGCTTTTTTTTCCCGCCACGATGAAACGTTATTTGAGGAAAATCATGATAGCTTGAGATATACAGATAAGGATAGGATTTGTCATCTCTTAGGCAGATGTTATAGCGTGGTTTATGCCGTTTTATTTGCTGGCTTTCCAGCAGTAGGGCCTCTCCTTCAGTATGGGTAACTGTTACTTCTATTGTCGAAATATTAACGACTAATGCCTTTTGTTTTGGAGAAGCTGTCTTAGTTCTGAAATAGCTGGAAACTCTGTTTTTTAAGTTTTTAGCCTTGCCAATATAAATAATTTGACCCTTGTCATTAAGCATTTTATAAATGCCCGGCCGTTTTGTCAGATTCTTTAAAAAATCTTTTATGTCAGCTTTTAAATCTGAGTCTGTCTCAGTCATGCCAGCTGTTTTATTGTCTCAAACACATCTGCAAACATTTCTTTTGTTAACCTTTTTGTTTGCACATTATACCGGCTGCAATGATAGGAACTGACTAAGGTCTTTCCATCAGGCAATTGATAGGACTTGTTATGTCCAAACTCAGCAGTATTAAGTTTTAATTTATACGCCTTTAATACAGCTTGATGAGCTATGCTTCCCAACACCATAATTACTGAATTATCCGGAAGCATCTTTATTTCTTCAGTTAAAAACTTATTGCATTGATTAATTTCCGAACCCTTAGGCTTGTTTAGCGGGGGCAGACATTTAACTGCATTAGTTATACGGCAGTTTATGAGCTGCAGACCGTCATTTGAAGACAAGGAATCCCTTTGATTGCTATAGCCAAAATTGAATAGCGCTTCATATAACAGCAAACCTGCAGAATCACCAGTAAACGGACGCCCAGTCGCATTTGCTCCATGCATGCCGGGCGCCAAGCCAACAATCAATAATTTAGCATTTTTATCGCCGAAAGGTGCAACAGGGCGGGCATGATAATCAGGATATTTTGTCTTAACTTCAGATAAGAAGCCATCTAATCGTTTGCATGCTCTGCATTCTTGGTCAAAAACCTGCTTCGGAAACATATTTGAATAACTTAAAATTTCGGAGATCATAAAAAAAGGGCCATATGGCCCTTTATCTTCTAGCTATTAGTATTTGGACAAAGAATCAATCTTCCTTGCCAACTTCTTTCATGCTTAATCTTACTCTTCCTTGACGATCAATTTCAAGCACTTTGACCTTGACAATATTACCCTCAGATAATTTATCGCTCACTTTCTCAACACGCTCATCAGAGATTTGAGAAATATGTACCAAACCGTCTTTTCCGGGCAGAATCGTAACAAATGCACCAAAATCCATTAATCGGGCTACTTTGCCTTCGTATATCTTACCTACTTCAACTTCAGCCGTTATCTCTTCAATGATGCGCTGAGCTTCTTCTCCAGCAGCTTTATCAACAGAGGCGACTTTAACAACACCTTCATCAGTCAAATCAACGCTTGCACCTGTTTTTTCAGTAATGCCACGAATAGTTGCACCACCTTTACCGATAACTTCCCGAATTTTACTGGGATCAATTTTGAAAGTAATAATTCTAGGGGCAAAATCCGACATTTCTTCACGGGTTGAAGACAATGCCTTATTCATTTCACCTAAAATAAATAAACGCCCCTGTTTTGCCTGCTCTAAAGCAGTCTCCATGATTTCAGCAGTAATACCGTCAATTTTGATATCCATTTGCAGCGCAGTAATGCCATCTGCTGACCCAGCCACTTTAAAATCCATATCGCCTAAGTGATCTTCATCACCAAGAATATCAGAAAGTACAGCAAAGTTATCTCCTTCTTTGATCAAACCCATTGCAATACCTGCAACTGCACTTTTAGTCGGCACCCCGGCATCCATTAAAGCAAGACTGCTGCCACAGACAGAAGCCATTGAACTTGATCCATTTGATTCCGTAATTTCAGAAACTACGCGAATAGTGTATGGGAATTCTTCCATATTAGGAAGAACAGCGGCAACACCGCGTTTTGCTAACCGGCCATGGCCAATTTCACGGCGTTTTGGTGAACCGACAAAACCAGTTTCACCTACACAATATGGAGGAAAGTTGTAATGCAGCATAAAAGGTTCTTTATGCTCTCCTGCCAAGGCATCAATAATTTGAGCATCACGCTCTGTACCCAACGTTGCAACAACTAAGGCCTGAGTTTCACCTCGAGTAAATAAGGCAGAACCGTGAGTTCTGTCCAATACTCCTGTTTTGACAGAAATAGCTCTGACTGTTGAAAGGTCACGGCCATCAATACGCACTCTTTCGTCTAAAATAGAACTGCGTACAATCGTTTTTTCAACATGTTCAATAATATCTCTGATATCACGTTCTTCATATTGATCATCTTCTGTTAGCTTTGCAACGCAGGCATTTCTGATGCCTGACAATTCATCCTGCCTAACTAATTTCTCAGCAATCTTATAGGCAGCCCGAATACCTGATTCAACGTCTGCTTTAACTAAGCCTTCTAAAACAGAGTCTGTCTCAGGAGCAACCCACTCATAAGCCGGTGCAGCAACTTCAGCAGCAAATTCTTTAATAGCCTCAATAGCGCATTGCATTTGCTCATGGCCAAATAGCACTGCACCTAACATAACCTCTTCAGAAAGTAGCTGTGCTTCAGATTCAACCATTAAAACGGCATGTTCTGTACCGGCAACAACCAGCTCCAATTGCGATTCTTCCAGTTCTGTTTTTGTTGGGTTCAATAAATAAGAACCTTCTTTATAACCCACGCAAGCTGCAGAAATTGGCCCATTAAAAGGCAGTCCTGAAACCGCCAAAGCAGCAGAAGCACCCAATAAGGCAGGAATTTCAGTATCAATTTCCGGATTCAATGAAACAACAGTTGCGACGATCTGGACTTCATTAGTATAGCCATCAGGAAAAAGTGGCCGAATAGGTCTATCTATTAATCGGGACGTCAGCGTTTCTTTTTCTGTCGGCCGGCCTTCCCGCTTAAAAAAACCGCCCGGTATTTTACCTGCTGCGTAAGCTTTTTCTTGATAGTTAACCGTTAACGGAAAAAAGTCGCCTCCTTGAGCTTCTTTTTTGCCAACAACAGCCACAAGTATTGAAGTACCTTCAACATCAATCAATACTGTTCCGCTGGCTTGACGAGCTATTTCGCCCGTTTCCATTGTTACAAGATGATCACCGTATTTAAATTCTTTCCTGATAGGAGTCACTATTCAGATCCTTAATAAAAGGTTATTAATATGAAGAGCTTTTATAGTCTTCACTTTATAAAGTCATACTGTTTAAAACAAAAACGGCGATTAACCCTTAAGATCAATCGCCGTTTATGCTAAATTACTTACGCAAGCCTAATCGTTCAATAAGCGAACGATAGCGAACATCGTCCTTCTTTTTTAAGTAATCCAGCAACTTACGACGCTGATTTACCATGCGCAACAATCCCCGACGAGAATGGTTGTCTTTTTTATGTTCTGCAAAATGAGGTGTCAGATGAAGAATGTGTGCGGTTAATAAAGCGACCTGTACTTCAGGTGATCCTGTATCCGTGTCTGATAAGCGATACTCTTCAACAACTGCTTTTTTTTGTTCTGCTGTAAATGGCATTTTTTTAATCCCTATAGATTAATTATATTAAAAAATAAAGCCATCTTTATGATGGCTTACTTAACGACATTGTCTCCACATATAGGGCGTAGAAACAAATGTATAGATAAAGAAAGGGAAAATTTATTCCCATCCTTTATTAAACCTAAGCAATTTCAGCACTTAGATTAAAAATCTTTTTCGGCACTAGTTTACCATCCATTAGCATTTCACCCAAGCCTAAAAAGACCTGTTCACTATACATTCTAACTTTGCCTTGAACTGTTTCTGCCTGGCATTCTATCTGCTGACCATGCCTAATTAAAATGGCCTGCTGAATTGAAAGGTCAATCTGGGGAATATCCTGTAACGGTTCATCTACAGCAAGCAAGCAACTGTTCATTTGTTCCGGTGACATCGCCTGATATTGTTCAATAGTCATTGCATCTGCAATTTTAAACTGGCCTGACTGGGTTCTCCTTAGTCCTAAAATCGTTCCTCCACAGCCCAGCTTATGCCCGATATCTTCAGCCAGCGAACGTATATAGGTTCCTTTAGAACAAAAAACATCAAGCGTTAAGGTATCGGCAGTAAAATCCAATAAGTCTAACTCAAAAATTGTAATTCTACGCGCTTTACGCTCAATGATCTTGCCTTCTCTTGCCAATTCATAGAGCTTTCTGCCATTATGCTTTAAGGCGGAATACATGGGAGGAACCTGATCAATTTCGCCGACAAACTCATTGAGACAGTCATTTATCATCATTGCCGATAAATCAGGCACAGGTTTTTGTTCAATAACTTTGCCTTCAGAGTCCCCTGTATCCGTCATTACCCCTAGTTTAACAACAGCCTGATAACGCTTATTATCATTTAGCATCATAGCTGAAACTTTAGTTGCCTCACCAAAGCACAAAGGCAGCAAGCCAGTAGCCAAAGGATCTAAACTCCCCGTATGTCCAGCCTTGTTAGCATTAAATAATCGCCTAATTTCCTGCAAAGCTTGATTTGAGGAAACTCCTAGCCGTTTATCTAATAAAATAATGCCATGAACATTACGACCAGATTTTCGCTTGCTCAACAAATACTCCCTAACTATTTCTTTTTTGCATCATCTTCTGCTAACAGCTCTGCCACACGCATTCCCGTATCAAAAGAATCATCGTAATAAAACCTGAAATCAGAAATATGCCTAAGACGCATTCTTTTAGCTACCTGATGACGAATAACTGGAGCCATTTCATTTAACAATTTAATATTATCAATCTTACCTTGTTCATCAACATTCAGCACAGTCACGTATATCTTGGCAACAGCTAAATCTTTAGAAACAACGACTTCATTGACTGTAATAAAGCCAAAACGTGAATCATTGGTTTCACGCTGCAAAACATAGGCGAGTTCCTTTTGCATTTGCGAAGAAACCCGTTCACTGCGACCATACTCCTTGCCCACCGCTACAGCTCCCGCTTCACTTCCACACGTTCAAATACTTCAATTTGATCGCCGGCTTTAACATCATTGTAATTCTTAACACCAATACCGCATTCCATGCCCATCTTAACTTCATTGGCGTCATCTTTAAATCGGCGCAATGACTCAAGCTGGCCTTCATAAATTACAATATTGTCTCGCAGCACTCTGATCGGCAGATTTCTTTTAACAAACCCATCAATAACCATACAGCCTGCAATTGCGCCCAGCTTCGGCGATTTAAATACATCCCTTACCTCAGCAAGCCCAACAATTCTTTCCTGAATTTCCGGAGCCAGCATACCGCTAAGCGCTCGCTTAACTTCATCAATCGCTTCGTAAATAATGCTGTAATAATGCAAATCAATTTCCTTTTCAAGAATCAATTTACGCGCCGTTGCATCAGCTCTGACATTAAAGCCTATTAAGATAGCTCCTGAAGCTAATGCAAGGTTTGCATCCCCTTCGTTAATGCCTCCGACACCTCCGTAAACACATTTAACAGCTACTTCATCGTTTGATAGCCCAACCAATGACTCTCTTAAAGCTTCCAAACTGCCTTGCACATCAGTTTTAATAATGACGTTTAAAGTAGAAGTATCACCAGCAGCCATTTTAGAAAACACCTCATCAAGCTTAGAAGCTTGCTGAGCAGCATGCTTAGTTGATTTCTTTCTATCTTCTCTATGTGTCGCCAATTCCTTGGCAGCCTTTTCATTCTGGGCAAAGGTAAATTCATCCCCAGCTTCTGGCGTTCCCGATAAACCAAGAATTTCTACCGGTGCAGAGGGTCCCGCTTCCAAAGTCGCCTTGCCATTTTCATCAAACATGGCTCTAACTCGACCATATTCATGACCACAGATAACAATCTGCCCTTTCTTAAGGGTTCCTTTCTGTACCAGAATAGTTGCAACAGCACCACGGCCTCTATCCAGCCTTGATTCAATTACAAAACCAGAGGCTGGACCTTCAGCCGGAGCTTTTAATTCCAGAATTTCAGTCTGCAGAATAAGCGCTTCAATTAATTCATCAACACCTTCGCCAGTTTTTGCAGAAACCTTTAGAAACTGTGTATCACCGCCCCAATCTTCAGGAACAATTTCAAGTGTTGCCATTTCTTGCATTACTTTATCTGGGTTAGCATCCGCCTTATCCATTTTATTGATAGCCACAATAAGTGGAACACCAGCAGCTTTCGCATGCTCAACCGCTTCTTTGGTTTGTGGCATCACTCCGTCATCAGCCGCCACTACAACAATAACAATATCGGTCACTTCTGCTCCACGAGCTCGCATCGCGGTAAAAGCCGCATGTCCCGGTGTATCAAGAAAAGTCACACTGCCATGATCGGTTTTTACCTGATAGGCACCAATATGCTGGGTAATGCCCCCCGCCTCGCCAGAGGCAACCCGACTTTCTCGAATATAGTCAAGCAGCGATGTTTTACCATGATCAACATGCCCCATAATAGTAACAATAGGTGCTCTTGGTAAGGTTTTACGACTATCCGCTTCTTTCTGATCAACCACATCGGCCATCATTTCTTTTTCAAGATCATCATCACTTTGTAAAACTGGTTTATGCCCCAGCTCTTCAACCAGAATAACAGCAGTGTCCTGATCAATCGTCTGATTAATCGTAGCCATGATGCCCAGCTTCATTAAATGCTTAATAACTTCGCCGACCTTAACGCTCATTTTCTGAGCCAACTCTGAAACCATCACCATTTCAGGTATAGTTACATCCCTGACTATGGCTTCAACCGGCTTTTCAAACTGATGCTTTGCATCCGACTCGGTAGCCCGCTGAATCCGTTTTTGCTTGCCTTTTTTACCTTTTTGTTTTCTTCCCGCCCCTGTTGGCATTGCCTGTCCACGGCCAGGAGCAAGTCCTCTTTTATGTGCTGGTCCGGCTGGTTTTGCTACTGTTGCTTTTGGCGCACTTGCCTGCTTTTTCTTATGAAGAGTTTGCTGTTTTTTCGCCTCAGCCTGTTTTCTAACTTTAGCGGCATTTCTTTCTATAGAGGCTTCAAGTCTAGCTTTTTTCTCAGCTTCCAACCGTTTCGCCGTCACCTCTTCCTCAGAAAGTGCTGGAACCTCAGCCTTTGCTTCTACTTCTACTTCTACTTCTACTTCTACAGGTATTTTATCTGCCTCTTTATCAGCTGTCGCTGATGCGACTACAGCCACTTCAACTGTTTTTTCAACGACTGTCTGCTCTACAGATTTATCTTTAGTTTCAGCAACCGACTTTTTTGCTTCATCTTTAGACTGCTCTTCTGCTGCAACTTCTTTCTCTACAGTTTGCAGCTGTTTTTCAGCTTGTATTTTTATTGCTTCTTTTCTTTTTTTCTCTTCCTGAGTAGCCTGAATACTAGCTTCATGCTTTTTGCGCTCTTCCTCTTCAGCGGCTATTTGCTGTTTTTGCTCCTGCAAAGCTTTTTTGGCACGTTCAATTTCTTTTTGTTCTTCCGTTATTTCAGGCTCACCCCGTTTAATGTACGTTTTCTTTTTTCTTACTTCGACATTAACCGTTTTTGCTGCAACTCCAGGCCCTGTGGACTGAACCAGCTCAGAAACTTTCCTTCGCTTCAAGGTTATTTTCTTAGGTTTAGCTCCATCTCCACCTGTCTCTGACTTACCATGTCTTTTACGAAGGTGGGCCAGCAACTTAAGCCGTTCATCCTCATCAATCAAATCACCAGGTGCAGAAGCTGAAATGCCCGCCTCTTTTAACTGTTCTAAAAAGCGATCCAGAGGTATTTTCACCATCTCTGCTAATTCTTGTACTGTTTTATCACTCATTTTTCCTCCCCCCCTTCGCTTTGATCACTGGCAAACCAAGGTTCGCGCGCTTTCATAATCAGTTTTCCTGCCCGTTCTTCATCTATCCCCGAAAACCCCAGAAGATCATCAACTGCCTGATCTGCCAAATCTTCCATTGTCAGAATGCCCTTTGCAGCCATTTCATGCGCTAACTCATCTTCCATTCCTTCCATTTCCAGAAGATCCTGTGCCGGTTTCGACGTTTCTATCGCTTCTTCTGAAGCAATGGCATTAATTAATACCGCATCTTTCGCCCGGGTTCTTAGTGCTTCAACCAATTCTTCATCAAAACCTTCAATTTCCAACATTTCTTCAACTGGGATATAGGCAATTTCTTCAACATTTGTTAAGCCAACCTCAATCAAAATATCTGCAATTTCTTCATCAACATCTAGCTGATCTATAAAAGCCTGCTTAATATTAGCTATTTCATCATCGCTGGCTGAACTATCAGTACCTGCATCACGAACATTCAGCTCCCAGCCTGTCAACTGTGTTGCCAATCTCACATTTTGACCTCCCCGACCAATGGCCTGAGACAAATTGTCAGCAGCAACAGAAACATCCATGCAATGCTTATCTTCATCGACAACAATAGATTCTATTTCTGCAGGCGACATTGCATTAATGACAAACTGAGCTTCGTTGTCATTCCATAAAATAATATCAACTCTTTCTCCTGCCAGCTCATTCGAAACGGACTGCACACGCGAACCTCTCATACCCACACAGGCTCCTACTGGATCCAGCCTGGGGTCATTGCTTCTTACGGCAATTTTAGCCCGTGAACCGGGGTCTCTGGCAGCGGCTAGCACATCAATCATGCCCTCCCCAACTTCCGGCACCTCCAATCTAAATAGAGCAATTAAAAGTTCTGGTGCTGAACGACTTACAAACAGTTGCGGTCCACGAACTTCTGACCGGACTTCTTTCAAATAGCCCCTTACTCTGTCACCAATACGAATAGACTCTCTGGGAATCATCTCTTCTCTTGGAATATAGGCTTCAACATTACCACCTAAATCCAAATATACACTGCCTTTTTCTAGGCGTTTAACCATTCCCGTAATTAATTCTCCGACTCTATCTTCATAGGCTTCAACAATTTTCTTACGTTCAGCTTCTCTTATTTTTTGAATAATAACTTGCTTTGCGGTTTGAGCCGCAATTCGGCAAAAAGCAACTGATTCAATCTCTTCTTCAATAAAATCACCGACCTCAATATCAGGGTCATCCATCTGTGCAACTTCGAGTAAAGCCTGAGAATCAGGAAATTCTAAATCCCCATCAATCTCATCATTTTCTGCAACCACTTCCCAGCGTCGAAAAGTCGTGTAATCACCAGACTCCCTATCAATATTAACTCTGGCAAGAATATGATTTTCATGGCGTTTTGCAGCGGCAGCAGCCAATGCAAATTCTAACGCTTCATAAACGACATCCTTATCAATATCCTTTTCATTAGCAAAAACATCTGCTACCAACAAAATTTCTTTATTTGCCATTTCGCCCTCCTTTTTTAATTGAATAATCTGGCACTAAACGAACTTTGCTCATTGCCTGAAACGGGATCTCTAATATTTGACCATTTTGCTCAAGTACAATAATCTCTCCATCAACCTTCTTAATTATCCCTAAGAGCTTTCTTCTCTTATCGATGGGTTTAAATACATTAATTGTTATTGTACTTCCAATAAATTTCTCAAACTGACTTAGCTTGAAAAAAGGCCTTTCTGCACCGGGAGACGATACTTCAAGCTGATAATTATCTGCAATGGGATCTTCCACATCAAGCATGCCACTTAACTGATGACTTACTTTTGTACAATCTTCCAGCAAAATTCCACTTTCCGAGTCAATATATATTCTCAGCAAACCATTCTTTGGATGAGGGTTATATTCAATGCCTACACACTCATAACCAAGACCCTCCACAATTGGCTCGATCAAATTCACCAAATGTTCCGGAGCCTGCTTCATATTGCCTCACTTTCTTTTAAACAAAAAAAAAGAGCCTACGGCTCTTCCATAAATACATCATAACCTCTAAACTTCTCTTAAGCTTAGAAAACAAAAAACCCCATATAGGGGTTTCTCAATATCTGGTAGCGGGGGCAGGATTTGAACCTACGACCTTCGGGTTATGAGCCCGACGAGCTACCAAGCTGCTCCACCCCGCGATTGATTTGTTCTATTATAAGGATTTATTATATTTTAGCAAGCCTTATATTTTTAATATTTTAAATCAGCTCGGATAGAGTCGGCAAAACAATACACTGCGACTATAACGAACTGCTGTTTTTCGATTACAAATACAGTAAACACTTACCTAAACAGCATGCATGTATAAATGCAATCTTTACTAAAGCATATCTAAAAATGAATTATTATCCTCTACAGCTGAAACAGCTCGCTCTATTAAAGTTTCATTTGCTTTTAACTCCATCATTTTTCCTACTGCCAAAGTTACCAGCATTGCCTCAAAAGGGTATGTGAGATGCGCTCGGTACCTATTAAGCATTTGTTCTGAATCAATACCCGAGACTTCATTACCCCTTAGACTGCTAATATAATGATTTATTAGCTGAATCTCATTTTCTTTTCGAATGTGCGGTTTCAGAGATGTTGCCAGAAAGTAGGCAACATCGCCAATCCCTTCTCCAATTCTGACCATTTGCCAATCGAGCAATCCAGGCTTTTTATCCTGCCAAAATAGATTCCCGGGATGACAGTCATGGTGAATAACGGTCTGAACCCCTTGTGCTAAATACCGCATGACTTCGCGTCGGTGACGGGCATAACGAATAGCGGGAGCATGTAATGCTTCAGGCACAAGCTTGCCAGCTTTTTTTAAGCCTCGCTTCATTAATGGTACAGCAAGCGCAGTACCCAAATGATCCTCAATTTGTCTTACAGGGCCTGAAAGCCAATTATATTTAGGGTTCTCATGAGTTTTATTCCAAAACGTTGCATGCAGCTTACTTAATTGCTCAACAATTAAGTAAGCTTGCCCTACTGTTAGTGCGTCGGCAGGGTGACCAGGGATAGCCTGCTTTTCAGCAATATCATTCAATACCAACGTTGACCCTTTGAGAAAAGCACTTCTTGCCGATAACACTTTGGGCTTTCTAGTAGGCACTTTACTGGCCAATTCATTATAAAATCGTATTTCCGTCTGCAAAAGCCTAGGCAAAGCTGTTATTGTACGCGCCCGCCAGTTGAGTGATGGAATTTTTATAAACCATTCTTTTGGCATTGAATCCGGCCCATTGTGACAGACTCTTATGCGAACGCGAGTAGTAGTCCCCACATCAACAGAAATAATTTTCACCTGCTTCACAATTGTATCGGCAGAGTGCAGGTTAACAACATATTGAGCCCAGCTTGCTGTCAAATGATCCGGATGACTTACGATAAGAGGACAACTAAGAAATGAACTCATAATTTCTAAATATCAAGAACTTTAATCTTAATTTCTTTAGATAGCTTCTCTAAGTCATTTTTGCTAAACAACTGCGTCCCTGCCTGCATTGCTGTTCCCGCGCCACAGGCAACAGCAAATCCTAACGCCTGCTCAGGCCCTCTGTTCAATGCAAATGCATAAGCTAAACCGGCAACCAACGAATCTCCTGCCCCTACAGTTGAATTTACCTCAATGTTAGGTGAATTGCAGTAATAAGTATTGGTCTCCCCAGTCAGCAGCGCTCCTTTTTCAGCCAATGAAACACAAACGTAAGTAGCACCTTGCTTAACTAATACCCTGGCTTCTTCCGCCACCTGCTCTATAGTGGCTAATGTTTTATTTTGCAGAATTTCCATTTCATGCCAATTGGGTTTAATAAGAAAAGGCTTACTGTGCAAGGCCGCTTTCATAACAGCAACAGGAGCATCAATAATGCTGCGGGTCCCTTGCTCCAGCAATGCAGCACTAATACTTTGGTAGGCGGTATCCGGTACGCCAGGAGGAAGCGAACCTGTCAATACGCCAATACCCCCCTGACAAAGAGTTAAAAATTGACTGCTAATACTGTCTAATTGAGCAGATGTAACGTATGGCCCAACTGCATTGATTTCATATTGATTTGGGGGATTGTTTTGCACCAAGGTGGTGTTGATGCGTGTTTCACCATCTATTTGCAAGGTGATTACACTGCTAAGCTCTTGCTTTAGCATGGAGCAAAGGAATTCCCCCATTTTTCCAGCCGTAATACAGCAAGTGAAAGAGTTTGCGTTTAATTTTTCCAGGGCTCTGCCGACATTGATACCTGTACCGCCGGGATCATAGGAAGCCGATGTTGCTCGTATTTTTTGATCGTGCTGTAAGCAGCCTATTTCATAAGTCAGGTCTATTGCAGGATTGAGCGATAGACTGGCAATAGGCGAGGTAATTGATTTCACGTGGAGTTAGGTGCAGTATTCTATGCATTGAGAGTGCATGCAAAAAGAACTTGAGAAATTGACCGCCTTCGCTCCTCTTTTGAAGTGCACAAACAATTACATAGCTAGCTATGCTAATGCTTGTGCATCTTGAATATCAATGAAAACTAGATTTCAGTTTCTCAAGCTGTTTTGTGTATCCGCTCTTCGGCTGTTTTAGATAAGTACCCAAGTTAAATTAATTTTACTTGGGTACTTAAGCAAAGAGCAAATGGCGTTAAGGTGTTAAGCCCTCACCTAAAGTGACTATTTTAAGAGCATTTGTCCCACCCTGAGTGCCAGTTAAATCACCTTTTGTAATAATGAAAGTATCCCCTTGATTTGCACATTTTCTAGCTTTAAGCTTGGCAAGAATATCCTTGTTTACATCAGCATGATCCATCGACTCATGAGTAAAATATACAGGAAATACACCTCGATAAATTGTGACTCGGCTCAAGGTTTTTCTATGGCTGCTAAATGCATAAATAGGAATCCCAGAACTGATTCTTGACATCCACATTGCCGTAGAACCTGATTCTGTTAGGGTTGCAATGCCGTTGACCTTGGAATGGTTAGCCAAGTACATAGCAGCCATAGCAATTGCTTCATCGGTTCTTGAGAACTGACAGTTCATACGGTGTTTTGAATGGCGCACACTTGATTGCAGTTCCGTTGTTTTGCAAATATCAGCCATGGCTGCAACTGCCTGTACCGGATAATTCCCAGAAGCCGTCTCGGCAGAAAGCATAACCGCATCAGTACCATCATGAACCGCATTAGCAATATCAAAAACTTCGGCTCGTGTAGGAATCGGGTTTTCAATCATTGATTCCATCATTTGTGTGGCAGTGATAACCGCTCGATTAAGCTCTCGAGAACGAGAAATTAATTTTTTCTGTACAGCGGGCAGATTGGCATCACCAATCTCGACACCCAAATCGCCACGCGCAACCATGACCACATCAGAAGCAAGGATAATTTCATCCATAGCTTCAATAGCTTCAGCACGCTCTACTTTAGAAACAATTCCAGCATAGCAGTTTTCAGCTTCCAGCAAACTTCTAGCCTGATGCAAATCTTCTGCACAGCGAGGAAAGGAAACAGCAACAAAATCAGCATCGATAATTCCGATAGTTTTAATGTCTTCTTTATCTTTTTCTGTTAATGCCGAAGCTGATAATCCGCCACCTTGCAGGTTGATGCCTTTGTTATTGGATAAATAGCCGCCAACATGAACGGTGCACTCGATACGTGAACCGTCTGTTGAAATAACATCAAGAACAATTCGACCGTCATCCAGCAGTAAACGGCTACCTGGCTCGACTTCTTTTGCAAGTGGTTCGTATATAATGCCGACTTCTTCGGTATTTCCTTCATCAGAACCAACATTAATATCCAAGGCAAAAGCCTGTCCTTTATCCAGCCAAACTTTAGTGTCTTTAAATTTGGCTATACGGATCTTGGGACCTTGAAGGTCACAAAGTATCCCAACTAGGCGCCCAGTTTTTTTGCATAGCGCCCGAACGGCTTCTGCTCTGTCAATATGGTCTTGAGCGGTACCATGAGAAAAATTCATGCGGACAACATCAATGCCCGCTTCGAATAAGGCTTCCAATACGCCCGGCTTATCAGAAGCCGGGCCTAGGGTTGCCAAAATTTTGGTTCTTCTTAGCATTTTGTTCCGTTATTTAGCATTCATTAAAGCAACCGTGGTATCAAGCATACGGTTAGAAAAGCCCCATTCATTATCATACCAAGACAGAACTTTAACCAAACGGCCATTTACCTTGGTCAAAGATTTATCATAAGTAGATGATGCCGGATCGTGGTTGAAATCAATAGAAACCAGAGGTTTTGCATTGATATTTAAGATGCCTTTTAAAGACCCTTCCGAAGCTGTCATTAAAATTTCGTTAATTTCTTCAACGCTTGTGTCACGACTTGCCATGAACGTTAAATCAACAATAGATACGTTGATTGTAGGTACACGCATTGCAAAACCATCTAATTTTCCAACAAGAGCAGGAAGAACAAGACCAACCGCTGCTGCCGCGCCTGTTTTAGTCGGAATCATAGACTGAGTGGCAGAACGGGCCCGCAATAAATCAGGGTGGTAAACGTCAGTTAACACCTGATCGTTAGTATAAGCGTGAATGGTAGTCATCAACCCCTGCTCAACACCTACTGTATCTAACAGAGGCTGGACTAACGGTGCTAAACAGTTAGTAGTGCATGATGCGTTAGAAATAACAGTATCAGATGCTGTTAACGTATTGTGGTTTACGCCATAAACGATAGTTGCATCAACATCTGCTCCACCAGGTGCAGAAATAACTACTTTTTTTGCGCCTGCTGCAATATGAGCAGAGGCTTTTTCTTTACTGGCAAAAAAACCTGTACACTCATGAACTACATCGACTCCTAGATCAGCCCAAGGTAACTTTGATGGATCTCTTTCTGCGAACACTTTAATTGTGTCGCCGTTGACAACTAAGTTGCCATCGTTAACGCTAACTTCACCAGGAAATTTACCATGAGCAGTGTCATACTGAGTTAGATGAGCGTTTGTTTCTGCATTACCTAAGTCATTAATCGCAACGATTTGGATTTCGCCCGTACGGTTTGACTCATACAGTGCACGAAGAACATTACGTCCAATACGACCATAACCATTGATTGCAACTTTAATTGCCATGCTTTATATCTCCTAAAGAGGGTTTGAAATTTGAAAATCCTTTTATTATATCAAAATATATATAATTGCGGGATTTTATATGCCTTAATTTTAAATACAGTGAAATAATTGAACATATTGATCAATATGGCACAGCATTGTTACAAAGTTATTACATCAATATATCGTTAGGCTGAAACTATGATAAATGTGCCTTGAAGATAGACATAGTCGAGCTACTCCTCTACAAAATGTACAATGAAGGCTTATAGCTAAACACTTAATTTTTAAGTAGCAATAAGCGACAGCAAAAGCTGACAGCAGAATACTTTAATTCATAAGGCCATAAAATATTCTATGAGGGCCTAGCTGCTTTAATGCATTCAAACATTAAATCATCAGCTCCGTGATCAAGGTGCGGTTCTAAATACTGCAGTCCATATTCTGATTCATTAGTTAAATGTTTGATTTTGCCACGAATGGCAACAGAAACACCCGATTCAGGCAGTGTTAAGTTTATGAGCATTATACTTTCATGAATATCTATATTTAAAGGAGCTGTCAGCTTTATTTTTATTCCTGTATGACTCATATCGACAACATCTCCCTTAATAGAAATTTTTTTAGCCGGATGTGGCGGGTCAATACTAATGCTAGCGATTAAGTTTTTAGGACAAAACCTTGGGTATTTACGGTTTTCTGTATTCATTTATTGGAGAGGCCGTGATTGAAATATTCTATAAAGTATAGTTTAGGAAAGTGATTTGGCAATAAATGATGCTATTCTATAACGTTGACTGTCAATCTTATCCAGCACACTATTATCTTGGTTTAATTGACGGTTTTAGCTGAATATTATTAAGGAGAAAGAATGCAAATCGTAGGTAATATCATTTGGTTTATATTTGGAGGATTTGAGCTTGGGTTGCTTTGGTGGCTTATTGGATGCATTTGCTACATATCTATTATTGGCATTCCCTGGGGAAAAGCTTCTTTTGTGATGGGTAAATTTGCTTTTTTTCCATTCGGCAACGAAGCAATCAGCAGGAAGATGCTAACAGGGGAAAGGGATATTGGTACTGGAACCGCAGGAATAATAGGCAATTTAATCTGGCTGCTTTTTGGCGGATTGCTACTGGCACTTGGCCATCTTCTGGCCGCATTGCTTTGCAGCATAACAGTTATAGGCATTCCGTTTGGTCTCCAGCACTTAAAGCTTGCCAAAATAGCACTTTCCCCAATTGGCAAAACCATTGTACCTAAAGCGACAGCGATAACTGCCAAATCTGCAAAAATAGAATAGCACCATGAAGAAACTTATTGAGGACCGGAGCTATGAGGCTAGCATTTATAATACTATTGACAATCCCATTGACTATTTTTTCAGAGCAAGTTTTCGCACTCCGATGCGGCCATAGAATTGTTGATGCGGGGGACAGCAAAGTAAAAATACTTTTACGATGCGGTGCGGCTGATTTTTCAGAAACCAGAGAGCGCAGAACCCCTAAAGGCTGCACTAGAGACTCTTATTATGAGGATGACAGTTGGTATATAGACAGATATAGGCATCAAAATTGCCGTGTCGAAATTATTGAAGTATGGACATATAATTTTGGGCCGACCAAATTTATGAGGGAGCTTATTTTTGTAGAAGGCGTTTTGGATGAAATCAATATGCTTGGGTATGGATATTAACCCGCAGTCGTTTTACGCAGCATTCATATTAAGTTAAAGGCTAAGTCATTCACTCCAATATTCACTTATCAGCAATCCAGGTCTCAATAATCTAAAAAAAACTGTTGATAGCTAATCTCAGCTATAACGTGTTAAACAGAATGCTGAAATACGCAATAAGTCCGTTAATTAACTTAACCGCAGTAAGTGCCTATAAAGACAAACTTAAACATTCAATTTCCCTTCAATTTTTTTCTTATAATTAAGATAATGAATTGTTTGCAGCTGAGCTTCATCATCTGACCCTAAAAGGGTACAGGGAATATCTATATCAGAAATATAGATAGGATAGCTCTCGCCACTGTTTCTAAAGTCTAGAATGTAATTTGTAATTTCTTTAAACAGCTGGTCGCCAAAATCTATAGTACTGAATTCAATATCATTGCAATAGATGAAATATTCTGTAGCTCCTCCATATGATGAAGGCTCTTCAATCACTATCCGGATAGACAAGTCTGTGTACGCTCGAGAATCATTCCATTTTGCAGGATGGAACGAGAAATCCTTCGCCGCATCTATTTTGATCTCATAAAAAACTAATTGAATATTATCCTGATAAAAAAAATGGGTTGAGACCGACTCAAGGAAAAGTGAATAATTATTTAGCACCTGACTGACATTAGCATTGCTGTGTCGCTGAATATATAAAGCACCTTTTTCGTCAATAATGTAAATATCAATGCACCCATTATCGGATAGGTAATAAACTTGGATGGTTTGTGTCTGATTTAGGCTGTAGATATAAGGAATAACAGAATTCTCAAAAACATTAGGGTCAAAATAGGCCTCACCGTAATTCGAACGGGTTTTAGCCAATTCCTGCAGCAACTCTTCTTTCGAATCGATAGCCCAATAGCGAAGCTGGCCATTGTTTTTTTGAAAAATATAAGTCAAATGCTTTCCGCATAGAAAATAACGGTTGCTATACACTTCCAGCTGTTTGAAAAAATAACGGGTTAAATTTTCAACAATGCAATTTGACCGCAAAATAATGCTATTGGCTCGTGTTGGCGTGTAGCAAATAGTTTTTACAGAGTCTTCAGATAAAGGCTGCAAACTGGTATTGAAGATATTGCTTAGACAGCTAAAATAACCATCTAGTCCGGCATATTGACTGACAGTTATTTCGCCCCATCTTGATACGGACAGCCTATCAGTGCGTAAGATAAAGCAATCATGGTTTTTCCCATAGCTTAGAGGATCGGAACGTTCACTTAAAACCATCATCCCGTCTTCACGCTCATCAATATGGGACAGACCAAGGTTAATGATGTTTAATGATGCAATGATTTTATCAGGCTTGCTATAAACATCCAAAGTCTCAGAATTAGCTTTAATTTTTTTGGATAGAAATTGATGAAGCTGCTCCAGTATTAAATGCAACTCAGCTCTATGCATAGTTAAAGAGACTGAAGTAAAGCGCAGGTGCAACTGTTTATTATACAGCCCATTGATAACTAGCCAGACAAGAAGTTCAAGTAAGCTTGGCAATTGCTTTATGGCAGAGTGGGCGGGGGTAGCATTGTTGTTAAACCTGCCAGAATATAAACTCCAGACAGCGTTGGACTGCCTATTTTTTGACTCAACAATTGACAGCTCATTTTCCTGCGTATGAACCGCTGAACGTGTGGTAATAATTTCAGTTTTACCCGGTTTTCTTTCCAGAAAAACATGCAGCTTTCGACTGAGGAGCTTTAAATCCTGATTATCCCTATAGTTAGAGTCGACATAATTGCCTGCCAGTCGCAAAATCATACGCAGGCAATGCTTTAGCTGGGTGCGGATAACAATATGTTCCTGAGTCGCTTTTTTAATGTCCCAGAACTTGTGCTTATGAAGAGCCGCAAATAAATCTTCTGGCCATTGCCACTGTGTAGCAATGCCATGCATATAATCTTCTCTATATTCACGTGACTTATAGTCTAAAGAGTTGCTGGGACCACCCATTATCTTCAAATAGAAGCATTCTCTGGCAAGATTAATTCGCTGGGTTGAATTGTTTTTCCGTAAATATCTTTCAACCTTAGCGTAGATCAATAAATATGGATCAAGATCATTAACATTGATATTTCCCTGATAGATTGCACTTTTCAGATCAAAGCTTAGCCACTGGGGTTTGGGGTACTCATTAACGTAGCTTTCCATTAAAAAAAGCTTTAATAATGATTTATGCGGCGAATTGAGTGCTTTATAAATATGCCAGAATGTTGCGCTAATAAATTCTTCTGCAGGGATGGTAGACAGCCCGCCAAAATCGATAATTTCATTTTCCGAAACAAAGCGATTGTCTATCAGGTGCTGCAGGTAGGCTGAGTAATTATATTCCTGGTGAGGAGGCACTAACCACCATGCAGGAATGCGTCCGGCTATAAAAATAGCGGTACGGTAAAATTCATCAAGAAGCAGATAATGCTGAGTATTGCCACTGCTTTCAGAAGAAATTGGGATATTCTTTCCTTTGGAAAAAGTTTCGCTGTTAACCAAAAAAAAATGCACTTCAAGACCCAGAGAGTCAGCCCAGTTTTCAATGACGGATGCTTTTTGCTGCAATTCCTTTATTTCTGACTCAGCAAGACTCGGCTGATGACACAGCCATATATCCATATCACTGGTTTTGGAAAAGGCAATGCTGCCCACACTTCCCATCAGAAAAATGCCCTGAATAGGGTAGTTTAGCAATGCCTTCCGTTTGAAAGTAAAGCCTTTTGAAAACTGCTTGGCCGCGGTAATTGCCAGTTTGTTTGGTGTGTAGTCAGGAATTCCTGCGGGTGATTCTGACGAACTGAAACCGGGCAATAACGGATGGTTTTGATGAAACAGCAGTGGCAGAATATTTAAGAATATTCGCTGCCGGGCTTGCAGAGTGTCTTGCACTCGGCGCATGCGTAATTGATTAAGGTTTTTAAAACGCTGGCCAATCGCATGAAGATCTTTCTTGCTGATATCTTCACCTGGCGAACCTAGGTGTATGGGGGGGTAGATTGCTGAGTCGGTCACTTGGTGCTGGTCTATACATTGTTAATAAAGAAACGAACACGAATAAACTAAAATGTACGTACCTTAAGGGCAGAAGGTTTAATCTAAAAAAAATCAGTTGGGCACGGATTTTTTAAATTAATAGCATTCTTGCACCTAAGTATAGATCAGATCGAATAAATTATAGGCCAGCAAAGTGAGCAAGTTGGCAGAATTGCCATTAATAGTGCCTATCTGCCAGTTTTATATAAGGATATGGCCACAGAATTCAGGCATATTTCTTTTTTAAAAAAATAAAAAAAGGCCGAAATACAAAGATCCTAATCGTCAGCCCTCAGAATAAATATTAGACAATAAAAAACAAAATAGCAGCTGAAAACAAACCTGCCAGCACATCATCTAGCATAATGCCAAAACCGCCCTCAACTTTTTTGTCAGCCCATTTAATAGGCCATGGCTTTAAAATATCAAAAATTCTAAATAGCACAAAACCGCACAAAACCGCATACCAAGAAAAAGGCACAAACCACATGGTAACAAGAAAGCCTGCAATTTCATCCCAGACTATGCCGCCAAAATCATGTTCACCTAGCAGTTTAGCAGCTTCATCGCAAATGGTAACCCCTGCAATGCAAACTATCAGCGTCAAAGCACTGTAAACCCAAAGATCAGTCTGAATAAAAAGCAGGTAAACGGGGATTGCTGCCACTGTCCCCATGGTGCCAGGCATTTTTTTTGCCAGACCGGAGCCAAAACCAAAGGCTAGAAACAATATGGGATTAGACAAAATCTGCCCAATCGATAACTTATTATTTCCATACTCAGAATTAAGAAAAATGCTCAAACCCCTTTACCTCCAATTCTTCTATAATATTCAAACGTTTAATTCTTAACCCAGCCTTAGATTCAATTACACCAACCTGTGTACAGTCTATATCAATAGCATCAACCTTATCGGGTGCAACCGAAAAACACAATTCATAGTCTTCGCCTGCTGACAAGGGCAGGCCCCAATCTCCCGTTGCATTTATGTAGTCTTTAACTGCTTGGGACAAGGGAATTTTATCCCAATCTAAACAGGCTCCTACAGCACTCTGCTCTAAAATATGTGCTAAGTCAGAGGCTATTCCATCCGATAAATCGATGCAAGAACTGGCATATTCCCGAATTTTTATACCTTCAGCTACCCTAGGTTCTGGCAAATGAAATTTTCGCAGCACCTCAGCTGAAAAGACGGATGAATAGCCCTGTTCTATTTTTAACCCTAACCCTGCATCACCCAAGCCCAAACCTGTAACAAAAATCAAATCCCCCGCCTTTGCAGTTGATCGCTTTAGTGCCAGCCCTTCAGGCACAATTCCCATTGCCTGAACCGAAAGCGTTAACGGCCCTTTGGTGGTATCGCCGCCAATCAAATCAATTGAAAATTCCCTTGCTAAGTTTAAAAAGCCTTTCGAGAATGACTTTAGCCAGGTTTCATTTACTTCAGGCAGGGTGAGAGCTAAAGTAGCAGAAACAGGAGTTGCCCCCATTGAAGCTAAATCACTTAAATTGACCGCCAGCAGTTTTCTGCCTAATTGCTCGGGATCAGTGCCGGAAAAAAAATGTACACCCTCCACCATGGTATCGACAGTTAACGCAAGTTCCTGCCCTTCGGGAACAGAGATCAACGCACAATCATCGCCTACGCCGAGCCGGTTAACTGCATTTATCAATGACTGCGAAGTAAAAAATTGCTGAATCAAACCAAACTCAGAAATAGCCACTAGGCTTTTTTGTTTTGCAGTTTGGCTTTTATTTCTACCGCACGCTCTTTCTGACTGACCTTATCTAAAACGCCATTGATATATTTATGACTGCCATCCGCTCCAAAACATTTCGCCAAATTAACGCCTTCATTAATAATTACTTTATAGGGCGTTTCCAGACGATTGATCAGTTCGTAAGTGCTAATTCTTAAAACAGCTCTTTCTACCGGATCTATTTTTTCTACCGGCCTGTCAACAAATTCAGACAGCACCTCATCAATTGCATTCAATTGCTTAGGCACGCCGAAAAAAAGTTCAGAAAAATAGCTTTTCCGAGCACCTTTCAACAGCTCTTCTTCCAAAAAATTCATTTCAATCCTGGATAAAGTTTCACCCGTCATTTGCCACTGATAAAGAGCCTGCACCGCACATTTACGGGCATTAGTTTTTGCCAAACTCATTAATTTGCCAAATTATTAAATAGACTGACCATTTCCACTGTCGACATGGCCGCTTCTGCACCTTTATTGCCAGCTTTTGTTCCTGCACGTTCAATAGCCTGCTCTATGCTATCAACCGTCAATACTCCAAAACTGACTGGCACATCATATTGCAAAGAAACCGAAGCAATGCCTTTTACACATTCACCTGCCACATATTCAAAATGCGGAGTTCCACCGCGGATAACAGCACCCAAAGCAATAATTGCATCATACTTTTTTGAAGCCGCTACTCGCTGAACAACCATAGGCAATTCAAAAGCACCCGGAGCCTTTACCAGGCAGATATCCTCCTTATTCGCACCATGCCGAACCAACGCATCAATTGCCCCACCTTCCAGCTGCTCAACAATAAAACTGTTAAAACGGGAAGCTACAATACAAAATTTACCGCCAGTAACTGATAAATTTCCTTCCACTACTTTTATTTCCGACATTTTTTTCTCTATTTTTTAATTTAATTTTTTATAATGCAGCCAATTCCAATACAAAGTACACGGGAATAATGCAATTATTCAGTATGCTCTACCACTTCTAAATCATACCCCGACAATCCAAAATATTTTTTCTCAGCACCCATCACCTTTAACTGCCGCACGCCTAGATCAGATAAAATTCTGGCACCTGTTCCTGTGGTACGCCAATCCATTTTTTTCTCTGGCGTTTCAACCGCAACCACACCATTATCTTGCAACTGATATTGATGTATATGCTCAACTAAAGACTTATTATCTTCATTCTGCCTAATAATAACCAACACCCCCCGCCCTTCGGCAGCAATTTTCTTCATTGCATCATTAATGCTGATAGAACCGCTTGACCGCTTTGAAAAGAGCATATCATCCAATAAATTTCTTGCATGAACCCTGATTAAAACGGGTTCATCATTTGCTACATCCCCCATCACCAAAGCTAAATGCACATTGTTATCATTAATATCCTGGTAGGCATATAGATTAAAGTCACCAAATTCAGTTGGATACTGGCACTTGCTTATTCGATCCAGAGTATTTTCATTTTTAATTCTATACTGAATTAGATCAGCAATCGTTCCAATTTTAAGGCCATGCTGCTTTGCAAAAACCTCAAGATCAGGCCGCCTTGCCATAGTGCCATCTTCATTAAGTATTTCCACAATAACTGCGGCCGGCTCTTCTCCTGCCAATCTTGCCAAGTCACAGCCAGCCTCTGTATGTCCTGCGCGATTAAGCACCCCACCCGGCTGGGCCAGCAATGGAAAAATATGCCCTGGCTGCACTAAATCATCAGGCGTAGCATTTTTGGCTACTGCAGCCTGTACGGTTAACGCTCTGTCAGCAGCAGAAATACCCGTAGTTACCCCTTTAGCAGCTTCAATAGACACAGTGAAATTAGTAGAATGAGCCGTTCGGTTATCATTGACCATTAAAGGCAATCTAAGCTGTTGTCCCCGTTCAGCCGTTAGGGTTAGGCAGATCAGTCCACGGCCATACTTTGCCATAAAATTAATGTCGGAAGCCTGGGTAAAAGAGGCGGCCATCACCAGATCCCCTTCATTTTCACGGTCCTCATCATCCATAATGACAACCATCTTGCCTTGGCGAAAATCTTCTATAATTTCTTCTATTGTATTCATTAAGTTGTATTTATTTGCTCAAAAAACCGCTGTTTTGCAAAAACTCTTCAGTGACTGTGCATGATTTTGCAGCAGCCTCCCCTTTCATCAATCTTTCCATATATCTTGCCAGCAAATCCACTTCAAGATTAACTGCTTTGCCTGCAGCCAATTCACCCAGAGTTGTTTCTTTTAAAGTATGCGGCACTATATTGACGTTAAACAGCGCACCATCCACATCGTTAACAGTCAAGCTTACCCCGTTAATGCAGATAGAACCTTTTTCTGCTATATATTTAGCTATATTATCAGGTGCTTTAAATTTGTAACGATAAGAGCGGCCATCCTGATGTTTTGAAACAACTGTCCCCAGTCCGTCCACGTGACCACTGACAATATGTCCGCCCAGTCGGGTTGACGGTGTCAATGCCAACTCTAAATTGACGGCAGTGCCGGTACGCGCACCTTTTAAACTGGTTCTTGCAATCGTTTCATTTGAAACATCTGCACAAAAATAATGTGCACCCAACTCAATCGCAGTGAGACACACACCGTTAACAGCAATGCTATCACCCAGACCGGCCCCCTCAAGATCCAGCTTTCCGGTTTCTATTTTTAACCGAAAATCACCGCCTTTTGGTTCAACGGCTACTATCTTTCCTACTGCTAAAATTATTCCTGTAAACATTTTTACTCTGCTACTGTAAAAGTCAGCTTTAAATCAGCACCTACCTGCCTGACAGCTGTCATATTCAATTGTATTTTATCAGCCATGTTTTGCATGGCAGGCAAATTAAATAACCCTCGTCCCTGGTCGCCCAAAATGCAGGGTGCCATATAGACCACCCATTCATCAACTAGATTAGCATCCAGCAAAGCACCATTTAGAATAGCGCCCGTTTCTACTAACACGCTATTAATCTGCCTCTGGCCTAACAAGGCCATCACAGCGTTTAAATCTAATCGCCCATTATTATCATTGAGCTGAAAAACTTCAAACCCGGCCTTTTCTAGATTGTCTATTTTTTGCCTATCAGAGTTGCAAGTCAGAATCCATGTTTCTCCTGCCAGGCCTTGCATCTTACATTTTACTGGCATGTTTAAATCAGTATCAAGGATTACCCTGACAGGCTGAGCAACCACCTCTTCCAGTCTTACATTCATTGAAGGGTCATCAGCCAGAACGGTATTAATCCCCGTTAAAATGGCTGAGCTTTCGGCTCTCAATCGCTGCACATCAGCTCTGGATTCAGCCGAAGTAATCCATTTGCTTTCCCCGGATGCCATTGCAGTACGGCCATCTAAACTCATCGCAATTTTACTGCGTACGAATGGCAAGCCTGTAGTCATTCGCTTAATAAAGCCTTTATTCAGCTCTGCAGCCTCTGCCTTTAGCAGTCCGCATTCAACACTCATCCCTGTATCCAGCATTTTTTTTATGCCACGCCCCGCAACCAATGGATTAGGGTCTTGCATGGCTATCACCGTTCGGCTAATGCCCGCATCTATCAAAGCATCACAGCAGGGGCCCGTTTTTCCTGTGTGACTGCATGGTTCCAGCGTAACATAGGCTGTCGCTCCTTTAGCATTGTCAACCTGGCTTAAGGCATTCACTTCCGCATGCCCTAAACCCGCTTTCACATGCCAGCCTTCAGCAATGACTTTGTTATCTTTAACTAAAACACAGCCTACTCTCGGATTAGGGTCTGTAGTGTATCTCCCCTTTTCGGCCAGTTTTAATGCCCGCGCCATATAGACAGCATCTTGCTTCGACTTTATCATTTTTGCATGGATTCAATGATCTGAGTAAACTCATTCACATCTTGAAAACTGCGATAAACCGAAGCAAAGCGTACAAAAGCCACGTGGTCCAATGCTCTAAGTTCTTTCATAACCAATTCACCCAGTCCATTAGCAGAAATTTCTCTATCTCCCATAGTTGTCATAGTCTTCTTAATCCTGCTAATTGCGGCTTCTATATCTTCACTATTTACAGGGCGTTTTTCCAACGCTCGCAGCATACCCAAGCGAAGTTTTTTCTCATTAAAAGACTCGCGTGCCCCATCCCGTTTAATAATTTTAGGCAGGGTTAACTCGGCTACTTCATAAGTGGTAAAGCGCTCTTTACAGGAAGCACACTCCCGCCTCCTTCGCACCTGATCTCCCTCGCTCGCCAACCGAGAGTCAACGACCCGTGTATCTTGGGTGGCACAAAAAGGACATCGCATATTTTACCTAAATTCTTACTGGAGACAACAAAAGCCCTACATTTTATACCAAAAAAACATCCGCCACTAAAATTGTTGGCTATACTGTCTTGCTAATTTCACAAAACACATGCATTCACTTATGACAGAAACTGAAGGTGTCATTAAATACCGCTTAGATCACCAGGATCAGCCCATTGATAAAAATATTTCAATCTCTGAAATAAATGCCTGGCGAACTCTGCTATTTAAATTGCAATTGATAGGACAAATTGAAAACAGATATGAAGGCTATGGTTTTGGCAATATCAGCCAGCGAATTAACCGGCCAGATTCAGATGACACACAGTTTATAATTAGCGGCACACAGACTGGCGGTATTGAATCTTTATCTAGACAGCATTATTCTCAAGTTATAATGGCCAACCCGCTTAAAAATCACATTCGCTCCATCGGAGAAATGCCTCCCTCCTCTGAAGCATTAACCCATGCCAGCGTCTATCAGCAAGATAAAGCCAAACAGACAGTTATACATGTACACTGTCCGGAAATTTGGAATAATACTCAGCAGTTAAGTCTCTGTTTCACCTCTGCAGATATTGCTTATGGAACACCTGAAATGGCGATTGAAGTTCAACGGCTATTACAGACAGAGAAACTGAAAGCCAAGAAAATATTTAGCATGCTCGGTCATAAAGACGGCATTATTGCTTTTTCTGACAATATGGGAAAAACAGCCTGCAACATCATAAAAACCTTTAAAAAAGCTGTTCAGCTTGAACAAACTGCACTTTATAGCTAAAATATATAACCATATCATAATATATTAATAACCATGCCAGAAATACTTATTTACACCTCCAACTTCTGCCCTTATTGCACTATGGCAAAAAGACTTTTGACAAAAAAAGGGGCTGCCTATTCAGAAATCAATGTTGACTCTAAACCAGGTTTACGCGAAGAAATGATGCAAAAAACCAGACGCAGAACAGTCCCCCAGATTTACATCGGTAAACGGCACATAGGCGGCTTTGATGATTTACATGCTTTAGAATTGAAAAATGAATTAGATGTCTTACTAGTGTAACTTTAAATGTAAAAGCATAACTATCGAATAAGAGCGAATATAGTTATTTGCAACACCCCCCTTCCTTGAGAAAAAGAGAGGGAGCCAAGACCTCCCTCTCTTTTAGAGCGCGAAACTTTAAATATTTTGCGTTATGCTATTTTTCTCCGGCCAAAACCGATCAAGGCAAACATACCCGACGCCATAAACCAAATGGCGGCGGGGACAGGTACAGGGCTTGCATCAGTGCCGACAGCAGAAATTGTTGCAACATATGTGCTTAATGAATCTGTTGCCCCGCCTAATGCAACAGAATATACAGCATTTGCTATTGCTGAAAAGCTGAAGGATACTGATGCTTCTCCCGATCCTGTTGCTGGTGCAAGTAACAAAGGGGCACCAACAACATTGAATGAATCGTCTAGCACAACCATTGACAGAGAGTCGAAGTTATCAATCACTGGCGATAAAACAGTACCTATATCTGTTAAAACGGCCAAATATTCTCCGCCCATTTCAACCTCAAAGGTTTCCATAATTGATAAGGTAGCCGGATTACCTAAAGTGCCAGGTACCGTACCTGCAGAACTAAATACCATTGCCTGAGCTGATTGCATCGATGCAATCGCTAGAAGACAAATGACAAATGCTTGTTTAAAGTTATTGAACATCTTTCACCTCTATTACTTTTTAAGTTAACCTACCAGTCCTTTAGTCTAGTTATTACTTTTAAATTTAAATTACAACCTATCCCTATCATTAGAGAGGTAAAATTAATAATATACTAATAACCTGCCCTTAATATAATATATCAACCTATTATTACAGCAATATTAAATATTTATTAAATTAATACTATAAATACTGTATCAATTAATTACTTCAGAAACTAGCAGTCAACTTATTATTTTAAATTTAAACTAACTGCTTCCTGGTATTCTTCCGCACGGATTTTATCTTCATATTCCTGCACAATTCTTTCCATTTCCACACTTTTGAATTGCAACAGACCTTCTGATTGCAAAAGCCCATCAAAAGTCCCTTTGTTCTGATAGCGTTCTAACAGCTCATTTGCAGCAGCAATCAGTTTACTATTGTGATTACTGCAGAGCTGTAACTGCTGACTAGTAGCTTTATGTTCTCCCTGCAACATTACCCACTGAGCCTTTATTTGATTATTTTGCAGCCTAAGCACTTTATATTTTTCCACCACTTCCTCTAACTTACTAAAGGTCTGTTGCTGCCGCACCTGCATTTGCTTATTGCTGCCTTGCTGTCTAGCCAATCTTTTACTGATTTTTTTGCCATCAGTTTCCAGCACCGCATTCTGCTTTGTTAAACGGCTAACCTTATCCAGCAGTTTTGCATTTTCAGCTTTCAATGTATCGCGCTCCTGAGATGCTTGACGCACCATGCCCTGCAACTTTACAAGCATTTTACTATTGCCTCCGGCTGAAGCTTCACGTACGCCTGCATCGGCAAATGCACACCAAAATATAAAAGATGACAAATACATCAGCACTACTACTCTTTTTAACATATCCCCCCCTTGATTAGAATTTAGCATTAAAATCTATTAACAGCACATCAATACCAATATTAGGCCCATCAATCTGATCAGTACTCATCCATTTGGCACTTAGCCAGGCATTATCCATCACACCATAGTTAGCACCAATAACCCAGCCTTTAGCATTAGTGCCGCCTAAATGAAAATCAGAATCGGTAAATGCATCCAGCACAGCATCGCTTTCAATATATTTATAAGCGGCATAGGTGTTCCACCGCCCAGACTGCAGAACTGATGGCCAGCCCAGGTCAAGACGTACCTGCCAAGCACTGGTACGCCCTTCAAGATCAGGGTTGCTATAAACTGTACCGCCACCTACCCTTTTTAAAATATCCTCCTTGTCAAACGCTAAGTTTTTCGCATAATCACCAGTCAATTTGACATGAATTGGAGCAAACATGGACAAATCGTAAGAAGCTGTGATATTCAATATTTCAAATTCTGCAGCCAGGCCGAACTGCTGCGGATCATTATTAGTAAATTGATCACCATAACAAATAGCAGCCATGCTATTGCCTTTCTGCAAATACTGCGGTACGGACGAATCCCTATTTGCATCTTCAAAACTGCACAACTGTTCTGGACCGCCAGCTCTTCCTGGTCTGGCTTCTGTATTAAGGTACTTATAAAAAGCCACATTAACCGATGCTTTATCCTGATTTCCAAACGCCCAGTCAGCCCCAACCTGACCGCCTACCATCCACTTATCCTTGGAACTGAGTTCAAACTCTTCTAAAGGAAACCCACCCAAAGTCATATATATGCTTGCACCTTGGTCTTCTGAATCAGAATGACTATCAACCTTAGCCAGGCTATAGCGAAAAGTAGATGCAAAACCTTCAAAGCTCAAATCCCTATCAAATATCATATCCGTTGATCTAAATGGATTGGCAATTCGTCCGCCTTGCAAGGTCAACCAGTTGTAGGCACTACTGTCCACTCCTTCATATTTTAGAAAAGCACGGTCTATATTAAAATCAAATTTCCCTCCTGTATTGCCTAAGGTCTGATTAGTTGAAACCGGATCCTTAATGTTTCCAGTAGCCAAACGCAAATTTGCTTCCAAACCTTCCGTTACTTTTGCTTTAAGTCCTAATCGAAAACGTGCTCGAAAACGGTCTCTGTCTTTATTGATATTTTGCAGCCCGGATGAACTTCCAAATCCCTTATTTTTATTAACTGCCAGGTAATCATTTACACTGGACGTGGATGACAGTGCCGGATTAACAAAATTTGATTCTGCAAAATGATCATGCTCATAGCGCAGCCGCATATCACCATATATTTTAAATCTGCGCGTCCAGTCAGGCAGTGCATCAGGTACTCCCCATTGCTTAGTCTTTGCTTCCTGCAGCACATCGGCAACCACATCTTGGCGCAGGTCTGCCCGCACCTGCTGACGAATCTGGTCACGTACAAATTCTGGCACATAAGGCACTCGCACCACATCAGGCTCTACTATATCGGCCTCAGTCGCTAACTTTGCCTGCTGTTCGGCATCTCGCTCGGCTTGCCGGATCATCTGCTTAGCACTTTCCTTAGTTAACACGCCTTGCTTAACCAGCAAATTAATTAAATTGCTAGTAGTGTTCCGCAATTTTATCAGCTCTTCTTTTTCGCCGGCCTGAACCGTAGATAGCAATGAAAAAATTGCTACTGTCAAAAACGTTCTAGTAAAACCTTTTGCTTTAATTTGATTCATGCTGCTTACATTCTTGAAGTGATCTTTAATTTAACAGGCTGTTTCATGCCCACTGGCGGCGCATCGCTAATGCGCTCCAATTGGCTTAATACAGCAAGAATAACGTCGTCCGTTTTTTTATTGCCGCTGCTGCGGTGTAACTTATATTTTAATACCGACCCATCTACATCCAGCCAGACACTGATATAGGCTGAATAGGCTCTGCGACGCAACTCATCCCGTTCCATCATTACATCCAGAATTGCGTTCTTAACAATCCCTGCATACCAGGCATTTGGATTTCCCGCCAACAGGCTGCGCCCCCCCTTTCTGGCCGCTAAACCGAAACCGTCTGCTCCTGCACTGCCATCAGCATCCAGCCCAAGACTTTCAGCAGGAGCTTCATCAGAAACATCAGGTAAATTTTCCGGTTCCGGCTCTGGTTCCACCTGCTCTTCAATCTCTGGCTCCGGGGGTGGAGGCTCATCCTGAGGAGGGGGCGGAGGGGGTGGCGGAGGGGGTTTAAATAATGTGATTTTCTGAACCTTTGGTCCTTTTTTTTCAGGTTTGTCATCAACAAACCCCTGAATAAAATTTACCACGCCATAAACAATGGCTACAACCAGAACAATACCAATAGCCCGAGGCAAATACACCCGATAATGATTCTTCTTACTCATGCTCTAAATCTACTTAACCAACTTCTGGGTAACTAAGCCAATTTGGGTGATTTCCAAACGTCCCAGCAAATCTAAAACACTGACCACATGCTGATACTGCACACCTGAATCTCCTTTAATCACAACCGGCAAAGCGGGGTTAACCGCTTTATATTGCATTAGCGTAGACTCCAGCTGTTCCATAGAAACAGGATAAGTATCCAAAAAAATTGTGCCATCAGCCATTATAGTAATAGCTTTGGTCTGCGGTTTAGATAAACTCGGCGTATTGCTGGCTTTAGGCAGATTAACCGTAATTCCCTGTACTGCCGCAGTGGTCATAAGAATAAATACAATGAGCAATACATAGGCTACATCCAGCATTGGAGTCACATTGATTTCATCATAGACTTCAATTTCTTCTTTATATCTCATAATTTAACCTGCTTAGTATAAAATTTTTAAAATAAAATGGGCTTAATTACTATAGCTACAAGTCCCCCCCATAAGCTTAGAAAAACTGATTAAGCCCACATTCAAGGTTACGTCCACTGGCTTTAAATAAATCAGTTGTGCACGGATTTTTCACAAAACCCTGAAGCGAAATACACTCATCCATTTGGTGAATAGTAAAAAACTGGATTAAAATGTTAATTCAACAAGTTACAGTTAAACTAAGCTTTCAACTGATTTATTTAGGTTTAATCTATTAATCGCCATTTTTAGACAGATTTCCCACAAAACATCTATCCACAGGCTTTTTTTGTATTTGGGTTAATCCATCCAAAAGCTCTAGTACCATAAGAACCATCTCCTTAGAGGAGGGAGGGATAGTTAAGAGATGGCTATGAAGCATGGTAAAAAAAAACCAGAACTTTTGGAACGATTAACCCAGTCTATCAACTATAGCGTTCTGCTAACTTTGCAATAAACTCATCAACAAATATATACATGTCTGCAGAGGTTTCCTTAATCCGGCTACCTAAGTAGTTATATCCAAACAGCGCAGGAATCGCTACAATCAAACCGGCAACGGTAGTCGCCAAAGCGGCCGCAACACCAGGTGCTATGGCATTGACATTCACCTCGCCCTGAACTGCAATAGCAGCAAAGGTAATCATGACACCCAGTACTGTACCCAGCAGACCAAGAAAGGGGCCGCCACTAATAGCAATAGTCAACATAACCATCTGAGAATTTAATTTCTGGTTCTCTCTTACCATCACCGCTTCCATGGTAGCCCTAATCGCTTCAATGGTCTGAGAACTCATAATGACATCGGCAACATCAGCCCCAACTGCTTTAGGCAGTCGATGATGAATTTCTTCTACCCCAGCATGATAAATACGATAAATTGAAGAACCTTGAAATTTCTCATGCCCACTTGTCAATGACATCATCAGAGGCGACTCTATGGCCTCTTCATCATCATCGCTGTCTTCACGGTTTAAGGATTCCATTTCCTGTACCCCTAGCTTTTCAAATTCATCGACAAATAAATTGTTTTCTTTTCGAGTTTTAGCCAGCACCACGCCCTTGGTGATCATCACCATCCAGCTAATGAACATCATAACTGCCAGAGATCCAATCACAATCCAGCCATCGGTAGACACATTTTGCAAGGTTGCCGCCATATAGTTGGTTTCACCTTCTTCAACGCCATCCTCTTCAGATATATCATCTCCATAAACTAGCAGAGATCCATCTATTCCCTGCATTTTGTGAGCATATTTAATGCTATCTACCGACTTAGCGACAGTAAAAATACTAAACTCATCCATTAGCCCTTTAAAACCACGCAGGCCTTGTGTATCAGCACCTAGAGTCATTGCACCTGACAATTTATTTAACTTTTCAGCCAATGCCAAATCAACGGCTACACTCCCGGCAACGACACTATCAATATAGAGTGTCACTGCTGCGGAATCAACCGTTATTGCCCAAGAATGCCAGCTGCCAACTGAGAAAGGAACTGTTGAAGAAACTGACTTAACCAGTCCAGCAGAATCAGCAATATTAACAACTAAACCCTGACCCTTAGTCTCTAGCGAAAAAGTTCCGTCTCCACGCTGAAAAATGACGGCTTCCTCCTGACTTTCATTCGCCATTATCCAGCCAGAAACCGTCCATCCTTTCTCAGCCGACATTTGAATTATGGGTGAATCAGCAATTCGGATAATCTGCTCACCATTAAATTGTGCGGCATCAGCAATAACGCCCCCCATATTTGCACTCGTAGTTGCTTCTGATGGGTTACTGGCATAAGCAGTACTATCCTGAACTGGCTGCCCGGAAAAATGATAGGTCAGCACTTGATCTGCAGCATACAGCCCAGCATTATCCTGTCCATCAACTGCAGCTGGATTGCCATAATACATCCAAATAAAAGAATTCTCATTCATAGCATTATTTTCTGGAAATTTAACCCAAATCAAAGCCATTTCATTAATAGGGTCAAATTTTTCTATAGAATATTTCAATGGCGTTTTATCATCTCCAGCAATAAAGCGAATATCTTTCCCTGCTTCTGCCACATCTAAAAAATATGAAAAATTGCCAGTGTGCAGCCTTACCAAGACCAGGGTATTTGCATCTGCAACTAAGCCCGATTGCTGCAATGCAACTTTATCCAGACTAATTTTCTTCTTATAAGCCCAGCCATCATTCCACCACCCGGCCTGGGCGGTGGAAACAAACATTAGCATTAAGCCAATAAAAGAAATACTCTTCATTATTATTCTCACTTGTATTTATACCTGTTTAATTTTGCCAAAACTTTATTACAACCGTATTACACATTAAAAATATTAATCATTATTCAACAACCTTATTATTTCCCTGTTCTGCCTCATTGCCATTAATGTTAAGAGACAGCAATTTCTAGACAGGGGTAAAACGGCAATGCAATCCCATATTTTGTTGCGTATAGGTAATTCAGAGGATTCGCATAGGCTCTAACTCCAGCCTACATTCTGTTCACTTAACCAACAAACAACATCTATCCATTACAGTCTTTATCATCCTGCTCACCGCCAATGCCACATTCATCTTCATCACCAGAACCAAAACCAACCACATCCACACTTAGCAATCCTAATGCCATTTTCTTTTCTTCCTGCTCTGCAGAACCATTTCGAACCGTCTTTTCTGCTGACTTGCTAACACTGGCTGTAGAATTGCTGGCAACTGACACAGGCGGTGCAGCACTGCTTTGCGTCGGCACGCCAACCGAGGTACCGCCCACATCAATATTATCTGCACCTAATACTGCTTTAGCCACTAACACCACATTGTTACCGCCAATCCCTGCTTCACCTGCATTAATCGTACCCTGAGGCGCAAACAGAAAAACATCGCCAGCCTGTTTCCCTGCACTTGCTGCAGTACGAATACCACTGCCTGAAACAATGGGCGGAAATTCAATAACCAAGTTGCCATCTTCATCAAAACGGATGATGGGAGGCGGTGCCGCAATGGCTGATTTTGCCCCCCGCCCAGCATCAATATCACCTTCTGATGACCACACCAGAATATCATCACCGCCCAATGCAAAAACCCTTGATTGATTAACCAAAAAAGTATCGCTTAAGAAAGCATTAATCTCACCTTCTCGCTGAGCTACTATGCCTAGCTCTGACGAAGGCTTTGCACCGCTGAATGACACAGCCAGGCCAGCATTTATATCACCGCCCGGAACGGCAAGGTTAATATCACCGCCGGCAATGGTCTGAATTTTACTGAAAAACAGTTTTAAATCTCCCTTCCAGCCTGAACCTGGGAATAAAGCAGAAATGGCATCAAATCCTAATTTATTGCCTAGCACATTGCCTTTTGCCTCAGCAGTACCGCCCGTTTTTAAGGCACTATAAAATAAAGGCATCAGTTTGATATTCAAACTGACCGAATCCATTTTCCCCAACGCATTGACATCCAAGTCAGCTAAATCAGAGAAAAACTTTTTTGAGATGATTTCATCCCCTTCATGGTCGAGTACAAACTGTTTCATCTGATTAACAAAACCCAGATAATCTGGTTCCTTCGCTATTCCAGCCATAATAGTCAAATTTGCCCCTGAATCAGCTAATGCCGAATTAGATGCATTACCCAGGGTTACAATACCTTCAGATGCACCCAGATCAATATGCCTGCCCGTTTTAATCAATACATCCCCGGGGCCTGCGACCTCGATTTTGTCAATGCTTGCCTCCAGTGTACCTAATTCCAAATTTCGCTCACTGCTAAATTTAAGATCCCTGCCAGCCTCAATTACAGAAACATCACCTTCATTGACATGCTGAATTATCAATTGCATGTTGCCTAAGTCATTACCTGCCTTAACAATGACTCGCTTGGGAGCAGTAATATTTAGCTGACTAATATCCCCCTCTACAGTAATGAATCTCACAGGTTCTGAATCTTCAGCATGTAAAGGTGTCGAAGCATGTGCTAGCGCCCCCCGCACAATCGGGTTAAGCCGCGACCGGGCATCTTTCATAGCATTGCTGGCAACTGGAAATATTGCTGTCGGCAGTAACCTGCGTTCTGTATCAGACATGCCAACAAATAATTGGCTACTCGCCGAACTGATATTGTTTTTTGCCAGAATATTTAAATTACCCAATGCCGAGGGAAACAAGATAATTTGATTTTTTAGCAGTATGCTGCCACCAAAAGCGGTCACATTCAAAGAAGCGGGATAAATCTTTAATAGCTGTGCGTGAGCACCTCCTGATGCAATACCGGGCAATCCATTATTTTTCAAAATATCTCCAATAACCTTGCTATCGGCCCCTAAAAATACATTACCCGCCGCTGAACTGATATCAAGCGAACTGCGTTCAGAATAACTGAAGAAATTACTGTCTTTATTGTGCAATATCATTGGATCAGTTACTGCCGATAAATCAATATCACCACCCGCATTAATAACGAATTGACTGTCTCCTAAAGCCAATAAAGGGCCTTCAGTAAACTGCGTTCCCCCTTTAATGGAGCCGCCTGCATTCAATTCCCCCTGCCCCCTGCCCAACAGAAACACACCGCCCGCAATGTCGCCACCAGCAGCAACACGCATAATGCCCCCGCCGTTAATTTCCACTTTGTTGCTTAAAAATTCCTGAAAGGTTGCATTAGGATCAGGAGTCCCCACCTGCTTCCCGGTAGTTGGCATCATAACCGCCAAATCGGTAATATCGCCTTTGGCGGCAATAGAAACGCGACCTCCGCCAAAGGATCCTATATTCTGCTCAAATAGCGGTTTATTAGAAGTAGCGGCATTAAATCCTGCTGGCATATAACCCAAACCAATCCCCCAGGAAGTTGCAATTTCTGCAGCATGGTCTTCTGTATTACTCCAATTCCCCTGGCGCAGCAACCAGCTATTGATAAACTGCGTGGAAGCGACACCGTTAATATTTCCGCCAGCTACAATATCAATATCTCCACCTGAAATGGGGTATTCACTATAAACAGCATATTCAAGTGCAAAATCAGACCAATTGCCGTATGGAGAAATCGTATCCGGCCTGCCGGCATTGTAAAGAACAGATGTCTGGCTAACAAAAGTAACATCTTCAGCCACGGCAACTTTTATATCGCCACTGCCAGTGCGTACTTTAACCTCTGAGCCAATCACAAGACTGCCCAGGTCATCGACTGCTGTCATATCAGCACTGTCTATATCTGCACCGGCCACCAAATTAAACGACCATGAATTGCCCGCTTGCAATTGATCTACAATAGTTGTAAAGCCAATTATCCCCTCTTTAAATCCATCTGATATTGAGCTATTTAAAATCAAATCCTTAGCTGCTCTCAACGTGACCTGGCCAACGGCAGCATCATATTTTTCCTGCTCTGTATCAATTAACGAAGCATATCGCCAATCTACGGTATCCAAATCACTGTTCAGAGTTAAATCACCGTCCGACTGCACCTCTATTCCAGGCCTTAATTGCAAATCCGAATGCAAATCAGCACCCACTTTTAGACGGTTGCCTTCTGCCATAAAAATATCAGCATCTGCTTTATATTCAGCAATATCAGCCGAATTAATTTCTCCGTCACTGTCCTGATAAATTTTAACCCCTTCGGCATAAAACTGATTGCCTTCATTGTAGTGGGTAACAACACCATCTACTTCTTTGCTAACCGTTCTGCCTTGATAGCCTGTTACTGTCCCTAAAACTTGTTTAATATTGATGCTGTCATCAATGCCATCCGCATCGCTATCGCTGCGCAATGCTCTCAGCACTACCTTACCGTGCTTACCATTCGCATTACCTACCTTAATGAAAGAGCCAGCCTGAATGTCAATTCCGCTTAAATTATCAAGATCACTATCGGTAGCAGATAGCAACACTTTGCCACCCTGCTCCGAGCTTAAAGTGTTGGCGGATAATTCTGAACCGCTCTCCAGCACAATATTATCGGCTGCAAACAGTTCAATCTTGCTGTTTTTCTCATCATCAGCAATAATCTTTCCTGCTACGATGATCGAACTTTTATCTGCTGTAAGCTTGACCTGCTGCGCTTTAATCTGGGCATCAGCTGCCAAGTTAATACCCCTTTCTCGGCTACGATAATTAAACTTCCTGCTTATGCCGGCATCATTCAGCTTATTGATCAAGCCGCTAAAGTCTTCCGCCTGCTCAAATCCAGCAACATCAATTATTGCCGTACCAGCTTGAGCAGTCATTCTCCCATTAAGCTCAACATCTCCTTCAATCGCCTTTAGATTGAGCGTACCTCCTAACTGCTGATTATCACCGCCATTCAGATTAACCGACGAGCCTTGCTGAAAACGGATTGAACCATGATCAGCGATCACATTTAAGGCCCCCCCCGAAGTCACTTTAGTCAGGTCGGCAAAAACAAACTGCCGTCCTGACAAATCAATTGCCGCCTGCCCGGCCAATGTAACATCCCCTGTTAGCGCCGTTAAACCAAGCTGTCCAGAGGCTAGTGAGAAATGCGTATTGACGGCGACCTGGTCGGCTGTAATCGCCAGTTTTCCCGTTAGTTCATTAACTATTTTTTCTGAATGATTTCCCGTACCCGAAAACACAGCCTGGTGGCCAGCAGCATCAATTTTATAGTCTGATTTACTGCTCGCAGTTACTAATGGTGCAGCCACATTTAACGCCGCATCAACTAATAATCTTCCCTCACCATCCGTTTTGAACTGCTCATTAGCTGTTAAATTGACTGATTCAAAACCGCTTACGGTAAAAGTACCCTCTCCTGCAGTTATGCTTTCCGCTTCAACATTTAGCTTGGCTGACCCAGTAGCTGGCAATGAAGCAACTGAGCCTAGTGTATTTTTAAATTCGAACTCGTTCAATTTAAGATTAACGCTATTATCCGCAGAAGCACCATGCTGTGTTGCAAAACCAGATATTCCTGCCGCGTTAATCACTAATTTAGATATTTCAACCGCAGCTAAGCCGCCCGTTGCTGCCTGAAAAACACCCGTTGCATCTAGCTTCCCAGTATTGCCATAAAAATTGACACTATCACGACTGGTCAGCACCAATTCATCAACTGACATACGGTTTAAACTGGCATTAGACAAGTTCAGTGCACTGCTGTTTTCCAGCCCATCAACTTCACCTATATTAATGGCATTGGCAGCAAGATTTAAGGACCCGCCATTCATTACAATTTCACCGGCAATTTCAGTTGATTGACTCGAATCCAGCAGCATGGATTTATCTGCTTGCAGAATAGAACCTTCAGCCACAATTAATTGCCCTTGCAGCCCCGCTGAAGACTTGCGATTCAAATCAACCTGAGCGGAACCAGAAACACGCAGCAAGGCACCATCACCATTGACTGTCAGCAGTCTGTCGGATGTATCAATATTACCCGTTGCAGAAACCTTGGCACCTTTGTTGACAAAAATTCCGTTATTCGCCGTTACGATTAAATCATTTACATCCAGCTCTGAGTTCTGTTGAAATGTGACGCTTTCCGCACCAACATTTATAACCGTTTCACCGCTTTTATCGCCTCGCTGGCGTTCTCCGCCTAACAGCAGGCTTACAATATTTAGATTGCTTAAGTCACTGGCTAAAATTTCCAGAACACCCTCTTCCTGCTGTTCGCTTAAAGTGTTGGCAACACGGATATTAGTGGCTGAAATATCCATTCCAGCACCTTTTCCATGAGCGGCCGCATCAATATTAAATAAGCCATTAAGCCTTAATTTGGTTTGTGCCTGAATAGAAATGATGCCACTGTCTTTTGCCAGCACCGGCAGCACTGTTTCATTTTCTTTTGCTTTATCTGCGAAGAATTTATTGCCTGTGAAGGTTTCATATTTTGAATGCTTACGAACCTGTTCGCCATTTTCAATCATAAACCCAGAGCTTCTTGCATCTCTTTTCCCCGTTCCGGCGACAGTCGAGTATCCTGAAACAACTGTTCGGCCGTCTATCGTGCGTGCATTCAGCGTTTGGTCCTGGGTATCTGACATTGCTGTCACCAGAAAAGCACCTGGCAACAATGCATAATGTGCTGGCAGCCTAGCGTATTCACCGGCTTTTAAACCATTGCCAGCATTCAAATAAACGGTTTCTCCGTTTTTATATGGGCTGCCAGCACTCTGAAAAAAATCAAAAGGTGCAAATTCTGTCCCTAATGCGGGCATAACTGCAAAACTATTTTGATTGCTCCCACTCCCCGTCAGCAAATAATCAAATGAGCCCCCAGCCCCTTTCTGGAATTCATAGGAAAAGATATCGCCGCCGCCTGAAAGGTCAATCACACTGCCCGAAACCAGATCAATAGCTGGCGCTTTTAAAACCACCTTTTTTTCCTGAGCGGCATCAAAAATCAGGTTTTCTACTGAATTTAATGGGTACAGCCAGTCTAGCCCGCCCTGTACGACCCCCAAAGGTATAAGCAATCCCTTAGCTGAAACAGAAGTAACACTGCCATCAGCCAGCACTAATGTTTTAGCCGCCTGCAGATTAATTTCACCTAATGGCGCCAAAACCGTTCCTGCCTGCCTAATGTGCGCTGCTTGCAAGGTCAGTTTGCCAGCGGCAGTAAGCGGTATAGCAGAATTACCTTCAGTACCTGAAATGTTAATCGCTCCTTCAGGGTTATTTTCAACAGCAATTCTATATTCTGTGAGTGAAGCAGGATAAATTTTACTGGCTGACAGATTCAAATTGGCGGCTGTCACCCATTCGCCTAAATAGTCCCGGGCACCCAGTTGAATGCCTTTTAGCTGAAGATCATTCCGGCTACTGATATTAACCAGCCCAAAGCCTTCTGCCTTAATTGCACCAAACAGACTTACCCATTGTCCATTGGCGTTAAATGTTGCATCACCGGCAATAGGTTCACCGTTTACCTGCCGGTTAAGTGAAGAACCTATCGATAGATACGCCGCATCCAGATTGACAGTGCCATCAGTTTGTCCGTTCTCTGCTTGCCAGCCAATTGAACTGGCATCAATTTTCAAGCCGATCCCTGCTGCTAAGTTAACATCACCTTTAAACTGAATGCTATCGGGCGTAATTAACTCTATATAGTCAAAGCCCCCCCGCATTAAGTTATCTGCCGATAACCCAGCATGCCCCGTTAATAAAGGGTCTAATTCATCGCCAAAAACATAGCTGGACGAGAAGTCACTGCTCAGGTTTTGAGTGACAGTCATCGTTAACGGCATGTGAGGAAATGGAGGGTTAACGACTACATTAGTTGGCTCATTCCGTTTATTCCTATTCAATTCTATAAGCAAAGATGCATCACGGTTAATATCCGTACCGCCTATCCCTGTCATCTCTCCTTCTAGCAGCATTCCCTCAGCTGCGACCAGCTTGATTGCCCCGGCATCTGAACCTATAACCGCTGACTGATAGCCAAAAGAAGGTGAGCCATTAATGGCAAGGTCAAGTACAGTGGAGGTGCCAGAGACATCCAGTACCGCCTTCTCCTCTATAATGATATAGCCACGGTCAGCAATTAGATCAATCTCACCGCCAGCCAGTACATCACCCGTTTTAAACCTGGGGTTGGCATCCAGCTTAACCGTACCTTTAGCAAGCAATTCAGCATGCTCGCCTAGCCATAGCGCCTGCTTAGAATCAAAAGCCCCTCCTTCTGCCGCCTTTATCTTCATAGCAATTTTCCCGGCAGGTGCCGAGATCCTGCCATCAGCAAAAATGCTGTTTTCAGCGACAAATGAAATGGTAGAACCCGCTTCTGACAAAATTGAACTGCCATAAGCCATGGTTATTTCACGTTTTGCAAAAAGACTCAATTGGCTGGCCGTTTCCCTTAAAGGCTCTGGCAGTATCACTGCGGCCGTTATACTATCTAAAGAGCGGTGGCTGGCTGTAGAGATAAAATCATGATGAAACCGCCTGTTGCGCTGAGCTAAATTAATAGCTGCATTACTTTCTATAACAATACTTTCAAATTCAGCATTCAGGGTCACGCTTGAAAAATCTGAAAATATTGCATTATTAGCATCAATAAAGGTTGTTTTACTATCAATATCAGTCAAGTTTCTGTTTGAAATAGCAAAGCCGCTGCTAGCCAAAGTTAATTTGCCATTGCTTTCCAAACCGCTGGCAGATAATTGTGCACCCAAAAATAACAATGAGGCACTAGTTCCATTGCCTAACGCCTTCAAAGCAATATCACCGCCCTTCCCTGCCACGTATTTATCGTCCTTGATTAACCGGGCACCGCCATTGGCCAGAATTTTTGCTCCTTGCTCGGCGGTCAAATCACCTTCCGCAGAAAGAGCAACTGAGCCACCGCCAATCACTATTGCTTCGGTCGGGGTTATGCCCTGTCGCATAGTCAATGGGTCATTAATCCAGCGGCCTGACACATCCAGCACCGCATCAGACCCTAAAACCAATTCGCCATTTAAAGTAACATTACGCTTGGCGGAAAGATTGATTTTGCCGCCTGCAGTATAAATATCACCGTAAACATTAATATTTCCAGCTTCAATAACAACATTTGTCCATGGCTCAAATGCCAGGCTGACATTATCAGCCACCGATACCTTGCCCCAGGTTTTTAAAGTAAATTTCTGTAATCCTGAGCGGTCCAAACGGGCAAAAGCATCGCCGTTTAGAATATCAATACCCTTTGTTGAATTAAAAACAGACATATCGACTGAAAAATCACCGCCTTTAGCCCTGGTCTTTTTTGTCCGCTGCCTGCGTCTATTAATTACCGCCGCATTAAGTTCGCCATTCCAAAGAATATCAGGGGTCTTAATCTCCAAAATTCCGGCGTCTTTTGCAATGGTATAGCCTACCTCGCTATATTCCTGCTTAAACAGGTTGACATATTTTTCATCAGGATTGGCATCACTGATTTCAACTATTTTCCCCACTTCATTTTGCAGATAAGTGGTTTTTATTTTACCGCTGGCAACATCAACAGAACCGCCTGAAATATCAATCACCGCACCTTTCTGTACATCCACTTTTCCGCTGGCGGTCATTTCAATGTTACCGCCTTCGGTCATTCTTTCAAATGCTGTACGCTTTATTCTGGACCTGGCGCCCGAGGTATCAACAATAGCAGTGTCCTTGCGAATATCCACATCAACTTTCTGACCATTTAAAACGCTATTGCGCTGAAAAGGGCTATCACGCAATTCAAAGCTTTTAACATCAACCTCTACTACATTTCTTTCCATTGAAACATTGACGCCACGGATGCCGGAGACATCAATAACACTGCCTTTTTCCATAGTGATGCGACCACTATTCCCCAGTAATGGATTATTGGGACTATCAGTTGCCGTTATCTTTAAATTTGCCCCAGGCGCCACAACTTTACTGCCTGACTTAAACTCTATATCATGCGCAGAAAATTCAAGAAAAGAATCTGGCTGTGTCTGCTCATCAATAGCACTTGCTTTAGAATCTTCAGGCGTTATTGCTGTTAAACTTCCATCAGCAAAAGACAGAGTGGCTTCTGTTCGGGGTTCATTGCCAACCGCCGTGGCTCGCATTGTGCTTTTCCCTACCAATTTTTCATTAACAACTGCATGTCCCTCCCTTGCCTGCAACCGAATAGCTCCATTAACATTAACCGAGGTTGTGGCATTAACGCGCCCCGCCTGATTAACCACAAAGCCCGCCATGGTAATATTGCCCTGTTTGGCAAGCATGCTGCCAAAGTTGCTGACCTTGCCGCCTGTATCCACTTCTACCAGTAAACCGGCGAATTCTTTAGAGTCTGCCTGCTGCAAATACACTTTATCCTGGCTGGCAACCAACATGATCTGTCCCTGCTTGCCAACCTCCAGTTCACCCCGGTTTTCTATTTCTGGTGCCACCATAATGATCCTTCCTGAATCGTCAGCGGTAATCTTAGCTCCATGCTTAACCAGAATCTTTTTTAACTCCGCCTGATTTGCCTCTATAAGCTCGGTATCCAGTGCAAATGCAGCTTCTTTGGTTTCATCAAAAACTCGGGTAATACCCCGCTCAAAAACATCATCGCTAATATTATGAGTAGAGGCAATTAAACTGTTAACATTTATGACTGATTTAGACCCGAAAATAAAGCCATTTTTATTGATTAGATAGATCTGTCCATTAGCCGTCAGTTTGCCAAGAATATCACTGGCTTTATTGCCCCCTATTCGATTTAAGGCGACAGAGGTAGAATTTGGCTGAGAAAAATTGACATGATTGCCCGCTCCAATATCAAAACTTTTCCAGTTTAGCGCAGCCTTGTCTGTACGCTGGTTAATTTGCATTTTATTGCCAGTAATAACAGGCGCATCTACCCTGCCGACTGAAACAAAATTTTGCCCGGCCACTGGCAATTCCGCATAAACCGGCTGCGTTAATGTACTGGCCAACATCCCCGTTATTGCAAGGCGAACGCCAGCAGATAAAGGGCTAAGATTAAATTTAGCCATTACTTTTTGCTGCTGTTTGATTTTCGTCTTTTTATTAACCATGTTTAAAACCTTGTACAAAAAATAACTGTTATCTATTGGCTCTAAAGCGTTCTTGTTTATATGCTTTAAAAAAATGCACTCTAAGCCTAAGCACCCTAGGCAACTCGCAATAAATAACCCACCAATCTTGCTTGTCTTTTTATCCGTCTCCAGCGTTGCAACTTCGGTCACATAGCTTGCTATGCTCCCTTCGTTGCGCCTTGAAGACGAATAAAAATCCTGCGCAATATGGGTAGGTTATTTAATGCGCGTTACCCTAGTAAAAAAATTGCACACTCAGCGCGCTTTTTCATTCTGGCCAGCGGGTGGAATTCTTGCCTATTTGTACTGTGCAAGATCTCTCCAATCGTCGAGTGACAGCATCCTTATCCCCACTGTCATTAAGCTAGGAGACGGGGCTTTAGCCCCGTATTTACAGAGACTAAAGCCCCTCCTCCGAATGTTTTATGCTTCCTAAAACTCCAGCCCCACATTAAAATGCAGCCTGGATTCTCCAGACCGAATATCACCGTTCTCAATTAATGGAAAAGCCAAATCTAACGCACCTACCAAATAGCGCCACATTTTTAAACGCAGACCAAAACCTGCACTGTAAAGCGCAACACTTCTATCCTGACCTTCAGAAGCATGTTTAATCCAGCCTTTGGCGCCATCAGTAAATATCAATGCCCGAAAAGAATTAACAAATCCCCAGTCATCGGGTACCAGTCTGGGGCTGTACAGTTCCAGCGAGCCCATCACCCCATCATCTGCTAACTCCTGGCTCTCAAAATATCCCCGCACACTTGCGGTACCGCCCATGGAAAACTGCTCATTGCTGATTAAGCCGGAATCAGCAAACTGGCTTGATACTCTTCCCATTAGTTCCATATTCCAAGGCAGGCTATAGCTTAAGTCACTGCCTGCCGTTAAATAGAAAAAGTTTGCTTTGGCCCCATCACGCTTATGGCTAAACTCCTGCGCATCATTGCCCACACCTCTTAATGAAAATGTTAAACCCAAATCAAAACTGGCAAATAAATTCTCGCTTCGGTGTGATCCCCGATATTGCACCGAAAAAGGCAGATAGCTGATTGGGGCCGACCGCTGGTTTACATTGGCAAACAGCACGTCTTCTTTAAAATCCTTATAATCTACCCCCAGCGTTACACTGTGCATGTAAGATTCTGTTCCTTCTAAGGCTCTGACCAGTCTTGCCCCATAAATCTGTCCTTTACCCAATATATTGGTATCTCCCGCCTGAGCAATTTGCGAATCTGATGAGGAGCTTACTGCATATAAAGCCAGACGGGTATCACTGTCAAAAACAGGCATCACATAGGTGCCAGAAAACACTTCTACCTCATTGGGCTTTTCAGGTGACGTCTGGTACATAAAAGATGCGCTGTGAAACTTCTGCCACAGATTGTCATAGCTGAGCGAAGTAGTTAGCCGCAACCTGGAAGTATCCTGCGAATTGCGCCCCGTCAATTCCACACTGCCATGCAGTGGCAGCTCATCCTTAACTTTTAGTTCCACCTCTAAAGTACCCGGTGTTTTGCCTGCCCGCATAATCGGAATAATCTTTCTATCCCCTGTCTGCTTGCTTAACTCAGTCAATTGCCGCTGCATTTCAGGAAAGTTGGGTACCTGGCCTTCTGCAAGCGCAGGTATAGCTTTTTTAATGCGCCCTAATGAAAAATAACGCGACCCCTTTACCCGCAGCCGTGATATTTTGCCTTCTACCACTTGCAAATAAACCACACCCTTCACCACATCCTGCTCCGGAATATCAACAGAAACCGTTTTATAGCCTTTCTTTTGATACAGGTTTTCCAAAGTTTTTCTAGCCTGCTCAACGCTGTCAATTGATTTTTTTGGTCCTAGAAACGGATACACTATTTTTTCCAGTTCAGTTCGTTCCAATAAAGTATTGCCCTTGATCCTCAACTCTAATAAATCAAACCCAGCCTGTTCACTTGAGCCGGCTACGGCCATTTTATTAGTTAATAGCAATACCATAATCAGCAGAACCCATCTGCCAAACAACCTGTTTAACTTCCTTAAAATGACTAACATGTGTTATCAGTTTTCATATAGCTTACAAAAAGATCAGGCCCAGGTATCTTTGCAATACCCAAGCCTGATTGACAGAGCCTCCCTGGCTCCAGCGAACGCATCATTCATTCCATAGATATTAGGCCATTTTTCTTTTACGCTTAACGCCGATCAAACCCAGCATAGCTGAACCGAACATCCATACAGCAGCCGGAACTGGCACTTGTGAGACAGATGATGCCAAAGTTAAAGTATCGCCATCCAGTTTCCATTTTGCAGCGAATTCCATTTGCTGAGCGGCATAAGTCACTGAGTCTACATTAGCAAATTGAAATGGAATTTCCTGGCCGTATAAACCATTAGGGTTGTAAGTTGCACCGCCCCATAGTTCAGTAGACCCCGATCTCTCTGTGTGCTGTCCTATATGATCGTCTCCATCAATTACTAAGGTAGTCACATTCGCAGGAAAATTTTTAAAATCTCTTCCCGGGGTGTCAGTGTTTATATTGAGAACATGTGTATTAAGAGTTTGTGAAACAAGTCCAAGAGCAGTAAAATCTGCTCTGGTTTCAAAAAAATTATTATCAGTACCAGTAATTAAAACATTAGGTGAATATGTCGCTTGATTAATGCCTGCAGTCGCTACGAGGTATATAGTGGTGGATGCATTGAAATCCGGATGATTTTTAAACTCATTCCAATGACTGTATTGTGTTAAATCAACATTCACCAAACTACCTGTTGAGTCCTTGTGGTCAATTAAAGACTGAACCGTTATACCCTGAGTGTCGCCAATTTTTGCTCCGCCCAAATCAAGCGTAAATGTCTGCTTTGAAGTCAAATCATAAACTGACATCCAGGCTTCAGCATTAAGTGAGTTATCTTCTAATATAGCCGCATTTACTGAGACTGTGCTTAAAGCAAGCGTAACAGCCGTTACCGTTTTCGTTAAATTTTTCATACTATTATCTAAATTAAAAATTGTTTAAAAAATACCGCACATAAAAAAGGCCACGTTACATAAGTACCCAAGTAAAATTA
>JALSLW010000054.1 GCA_026988155.1 Methylomonas sp.
CTTAAAGCAAGCGTAACAGCCGTTACCGTTTTCGTTAAATTTTTCATACTATTATCTAAATTAAAAATTGTTTAAAAAATACCGCACATAAAAAAGGCCACGTTACATAAGTACCCAAGTAAAATTATTACAAACTTTAGCCCGGCCAACAGTGACAGTATTGTGAAATGTATTACATTTTCCTTCTTTATAAGCGTTAGCAATTACGCTGAATCTTATTTACCAATGCCTATAAAAAAGGCCAGACTTGGATAACTTTACGCTATCCAGGCCTAACCAAATAAAAGAACCTTCCCTGGCTCTAGCGTATGCTTTAGTTCACTATGGCGCTAATACATCAATGTTCAGTTGACTGCCAAATACAGTTGGAACTCGGCAATTATTTATTGCCGCAGTTGAAGTTCCATGTGAATATGGATTGACAGGTGCAGTCAGATCCAACTTAGCATTTGCCGCGACGGTATTAAACTGTGGTACTGCCAGATAGCCACTAGCACCAAAGCTATGTACAAAGCCACTGTTAAGGCTTGCCAGTACAGTAGGATTACCCAATGATTCAATCACGTCAGTAGCAATAGTTGCTACATCACTGCTTAATGTTGCAAAATGATCATTGTTATATTGAAAAGTTAACTCAGCCCAGTCAGTATAGGTACCATTTGCTACATTCTCTAGCGTAGGAGCCACTCCGCCTATCTTAACGAAACGGAAGTAATCAGATTTTTTCTCTAGTGACTGAATACCAATAGCCCAGCGCTTACCGCCCGCAGTATAAAGATTATTAAAACCGTTTGACGCGTTAGTTGCTGTTTCCAATTCATTTAAACAGTCAGTTACATCACCTGATGAAGACAGTGCATGTACTTGAGTTGCAGGAACACCTTCTGGAAAATTATTCCCAGGAACTGGTGGAGTTGCAGCATCTGCACACGGATAGTTAAGGAAGTTAATGCCATGCTGTGCCTGAGTGCCCGAGCCTTTGACCCGGCGGCAAATATGTACCCGGTTATTTCCAGGTCGATCAGCCGCATCAGCCAAGCTGACTAAATCGCTATTACCGACTCTAAAATCAGTCCAGCTTGTTAGCTTACCCGTATGAATGCTGGCAATTTGATACTTACTCAAACTAGGCATACATGCTTTCGTTTCGCTTCCTACACAAGCGGAACCCAATTGCGCAGCCTGTAAAGCATTCCGCAAACTTACAGTGACCGGTACACCAAAAGTCAATGCTGCAGTAGGCTTAACAGTCAGCAATGCCAGGTCAGCTGCAGAAACCGGAGAAAAACCAGCAGGTGTATTTACACCTGTAAACTGACCAGGATCCACATCAGATACACCAAAATCTGGTATTATTTTTGAATACTTAGATGAAAGATTATAGTCACAGGTTATGTTATTATTTGCGTCTACCGTTCCGCAAGAACCTGCACCCACATTGCTCAGACCTGAACGAGAAACACCAGGAATTTGTAAAAATTCAATTGCAGTTCCTGCTATTACAGGGCTAACGCCTTGTGCAGAGCCGCCTTCACTACGCTTATAAATCAATAGATTTGGCTTAGTTGCGCCCAGAGTTGGGTTTAATTCACACAAATAGGCATTTTGCTTTTTACCATTAATATTGTCTTTATATTTAAAAACAGTGGTTCCAGCATCGCAAATTTCACCGGTATCAGCAAACAGCTTTTCAATAAATTTACGGGCGGCCGAAGCACCTGATAAAAATACATAGCTGGTGTTGGCCGCATTAAACTGCGGCTTACCGCCAACTACAGGAATCGCTGCATTTGCAGCATTCGATAGCATAACAGCAGAGATTGCTGCGCCTAATAATAATTTTTTCATAATTTTATCCTATATTTTAAAATAATAAATTAAACAGTCTTTCTTTTACGGCTAACACCCATTAGACCCAGCATAGCTGAACCAAACATCCATACTGCAGCTGGCACTGGAACAGCAGATAAAGTTAAATTGTTGCCATCTAATTTCCATGATGCAGCAAATGCCTGTTGTTGAGCCGCATAAGTTACAATATCTACATCAGCCAATTGAAAGGCAATTTCTTGGCCGTATATGCCATTGGGGTTATAAGTTGCACCGCCCCACAGCTGATAAGAACCTGCTCCCTCTTCGTGCTGTCCAATATGATTATCGCCATCAATTACTAAGGTTGTTTCATGTAAATTATAAGGATTAACCCCCCCAACAGTATCAGCGTTTATATTTAGGGAATGAACATTAATAGTTTGTGAAACAAGTCCAAGAGCAGTAAAATCTGCATGGGTTTCAAAAAAACTATCATCAGTACCAGTAATTAAAACATTCGGTGAATATGTCGCTTGATTAATGCCTGCTGTTCCTACAACGTATTTTGTGGTCGATGGATTAAAATCTGCATGACTAATAAATGCATTCCATTTAGAATACTGTCCCAAATCAACATTGACCAAATTCCCCACAGCATCTTTATTAGCAATTAATGATGCCACCGTGATACCTTGTGTACCAGCTATACTTTGACCGCCCAAATCCAGAGTAAATGTTTGCTTTGAAGTGGTGTCGTACACTGACAGCCAGGCTTCACCATTTAAGCTGTTATCATTCAAAATACTCGCATTTGCCGAGACCGCTCCTAAAGCAAGCACTGCCGCAACCATATTTTTTGTAAATTTTTTCATGTTGTCCTCAAAAAAGTAATATTAATAACTATAAATAACGCACATAAAAAAGCCGGATTGCCCATTCAGTTAAAAATGATTTGCAACCCGGCTATCTTGCTATTAAGACCCGCAGCTTTCCGTCCCTATCTCACGATAGGTTTGGCAACATGTGAAACCCGACAAAGAATATCCCTTGTTCAGCGATTGATTGCCATTTCCTTTTCAGCTGAAAATCAATCGCTCTATGACACCTGTCAAACTTGAGTTCTTACCCTGAACTCTGAACGTGGCTGTATTTTTGCATATATTTTTTTTATTAAAGTGACAATTCAATTAAAGTAATGTGAAATGTATTACAGGTGCTTTTTCTGTTAACTTTTTATTATCTATTTTAAATATTTCATTTATATTAAATAAATAAGTCATTACTATTAAATGTATTACAAACTGCTATTAATAATTAAATAATAAACTGTAAGAAAAATGTCATATTTTTAATATACATTAAAAGTGATAATCAGTTACATAAGGAGTTTATTATTAATGAAGGATCGCAAACACATAGTTTCTTTGCGTTTGACCCAGGATGACAGGGAGTCGATACAGTCAATTGCCACACGCCTGTTAGTCAAGGAATCTTATATCTACCGTTTTGCAATTAACCAGCTTTTAGTGCGCCTTGAAAAATTACTAGACACCTCTAACAGAGGCATTAGGCTGCTGCCGCTGTTTTTAGATTTAAGAGAGGAGCTGAATTACAATTTGGGGTTTAAAAAAACGCAGCTGTATAACATCATTAATTTTAAAGAATTATCCCCAGAAAACCGTGTATCAATGGATGATGTTGAGCTATTGATCCTGCCTAACCATGCAGTCAGATCCCGATTGGCAAAAATACATCCGGCTCCGGAAACAAATATTGATACAGACGCTTGGTTAAAACAGTATTTTGAGCAAAAATATTTGCTCGGACAAGGAGGTTGAAGCAACTTTGGACTAAGCTGTACCCGAAAGGGAGCGCTACCCAATGTCATTAAGTCAAGAGGCTTATTGAGCTAACTAAGCCTGGAGATGGGGCTTTAGCCCCGTATTTGCAGGGACTAAAGTCCCTACTCCGAATGCTTTATGCTTAACTAAACGACATTGGATTGCATCCTCTTTATTCTTATCTAACAATCACATTAGAGTATTTTAGAACAGCCTTAATTTTTGTAAAATTCAGTTGATGCATTATCCTAAATAAATCAGCTGAACGCTTAGTTTAACGGTAGCTTGTTAAATAAACTGTTTAATCCGGTTTTTCACTATTCACCAGATCAGTGAGTGTATTTCGCTTCACGGTTTTGTGCTCAGCTGATTTATTAAGGATTATCACAAATCAGCGTCCCAACCTTATTTTTTTCCGCAATTTATCCCCGCAGACCCAGAACTCTCTGCCCAGTAGCTGACTTGCCTTACTGGAACGATAGTTCACATCTGCGAGAATACACGCCCTTGACTTGCCTGGCATAGAATATTGGTTAAGAAGATGGCCTTCTTGTTATAAATACCCCCAGTAGAGAGGAAAAAAACAGTAAAAATGCAGGAGGAACAGGAACTGGTGCAACTTCGGAAAAGGAATTGGAAGCCGCAGTAAATTGCAAAAAGCCTGTATCTCCATCTTGCAGCATCAATGTCAAGCTCAACGTGCCGAAATCATTTGTAGGGTCAGTCAAAAGCCCTTCGTTAAAAATACTGGCTTCACTGCTGGAATTAGAAGCCTCATCCAGTAGCTCTACTAGTCCATATGAAGAAACAATACTGTCATTTAGATCACTGGCATTTGCATCAAGAGTGTAATCAACACTGATCTTCACCTCACCGTTACCGCTTGCTGTATATTCGATTTCATATAGTGCAGTCGCTGCGGCAAACCCCTCTGGCTCTACATCAACCTGACTTAAAAGAGTGTCCTGATCTACAGCAGATGAGGCTTCAACAAATGCACCGTTGTCCGAAAACAATACTACAGAGCCGGCATTGGTATCTTCGGAAAATTCATCATTGTCATTAATTGTTGTTTCTACAGAGCTATAAAAAGGAGATAAGCCTAAGGTTGCATTACCTGCTACTGATATAATATTCAAGCTTGTAAGGTCTATATATGCTGAATTTCTTACTGTGGCGGCCCAAGCACCTGTACTTGAAACAAAGCAAATTGCAGCTAGCAGAGTACGTTGCATAGCCGTTATAAATTTAGTTCTCATTTTAGTTACCTATTTTTTGTTTTACTTTCGGATAGCCCCGCTTTAACCTAGAAATCAGCTGGATCACGATTTCTAGCACAAGCTACATGGATGTAGTGAATGTTGATTATGCAGGAGCATTAATCGACCAAAGCACGTTAAACCAATAACTTGCACTATAAATTCGCGCCCAGCTGACCTTTCTAAGTTTAACTGCGGGACTACAAAATGAATAAATTACCGAGGTACTTTAAAACCAGTGATTTTTATAATATCACTGGTGGGGTAACCGTCTACATCTTCGCAATCACTGCCTGCAGGACAGTTGCTATCATCACTGTGCTGAATTGATAAATAGGCAGTTTTACCATCGGCGGAAAAGCCAAAGCCAGTCGGTTCAGCAGTCGCATCCTTAACAGACAGAACTTTTACGCAACCGTCAGATTTAATGTCGCGGTCTTTACCGTCAGGCAGACAGGCAAAAATATCGCCATGGGGATGATCTTCAATAACATACAGGTTACCTGTGCCAGGTTGAAAAGCAAGGTTATCAAATGAGTTAAAATCAGAATCACCTTCTACAAAGCGATTAACAACCACACTGCGGGTATCTGAATCAGCCAGTAATGGATCACTGTCAACGCCACACATAACTTCTGCATAATTCTTTGCACCTTCATTACCTGTGTTGGTCCAGCAAAAACGCACACCAGTACCGTCATAGGCAGGATCACGATGTAAATCTTCAGGGCGATAATATCCTGTTGCGCCCGCTGCATCTGCATCATCTCTAGCATTTTCAGCCGTTACAGAGACCCACCCTGCGTTGCCAATTTCACACCCTTGACCAAATTGCTGCTTAGAATCTTTGCAACTTACCTGCATAGCATAAACGCTACCCGCTGCTAAAGGCGATTGTGCTAAATCAGAGATTACACCGCTGTCAGAGCGTGGGTTTTCAGGAACAAACTTGAACATTGCTCCGCCATCCTTATCATCCGCATCAGTACCAGGACGCCATTCATCCCCAGCAATAACAACTCCCGAATCAAGAACCGTCAAACCTTCCCAAGAAATCATTGGCAAGGCCGTTCTTTTTACAACATGAGCCGGATCATCATTAGCGCCTGTTGCACGATCCGAGATGGTTGCATTTGTATTAAGTACATCCATAATTTCATAGGCACCGCCATCACTCCTTTCTTCGGTTGCCAAAATAGTGCCCCATGAAGTCAGACGAATACCATCACAAGACCTCATGCCACGAACAATCGTTGTAACTTCTCCGCTTATTAAATCTATAGCTTGCACTGAAGGATTGTACTTCCCATTGTCAAGTTGTACACGACCACCTTCATTACACCAGATAGTGTGAGTAGGATTCTCTTCAGAAGGCCAGAAAGCAAACATATCTGATACATGTGCGGCTTTGCGAGTTAGAATCGTGGCATGAAGACCCGTAGCTAATTTAATAAGATCATTTGCGTTCTGCCCTGGCACCCGGTCAACCTGTGCTGAAGCCGAGTCAGTAATAGGTTTGACGAAACCAAAATATTTAAAGGCCTGCGCTTTAAGTAAATGTTCGACTTTTGCACCAAAGTCACTGGCAGCAAATGCAGGGGTTGAAAAACTGGCCGCAATAGCGACACCAAGTAGTATTTTTTTCATTATAAATATCCTTTATGTGAGGTGTGTTTAATTAATGAGAACCAATATTTGTTATTGATTCGAAGTTGATACTACTCGCCAAATATGAAATAGGTATTACAGACAAGTTACAGACAAGTGACACAATTTAACATCCCAAGTAGGCAGTCAGTAACGGGATATAGCCTTTTTCTAAGCTGCCTGTGCGGCAGTGAACTGGGTCTCCCCGTCAAGGGATGTTCCATCGGATTTCTAAGCTGCCTGTGCGGCAGTGAACGATTGAAAAAAGGTACAGGTCAAGTTATGGCTTTTCTAAGCTGCCTGTACGGCAGTGAACAAGCTAATACCAGCACGCTGTATTCAAAAACCGCCATGTCTTCAGCCGGTTCCAGCAGTGACATTTGCCAAGGCAATGCTTTTAAAAGTAATAGCCAATTTCTAATCTGATATGATCATCATCACGAATAGCATAGCTTGGATCTGTTATTGGTGCACCGCTATACAGTCGCATTTCCAGATCGACCTTAAAACTATCACCTAGCCGTCTGCTTGCTTCAATGTTATAAAACTTGCTGTTATTAGTACGGTCAAACATAATGCCTGCTAAAATTTCAGTACTTTGAACATCATTAAAAGCAAATCGCAAAGCAGTTAAAAAATCATCCTGGAAGGGGGCCAGCCTATTGTTAGCGCCTCGGGTATCATACATATATTCAACTACAAACCCCAGATCCAGCCCGGAGCTGAAAAGATCAAATAAGGTGTATTCAATACCTGTAGTCATTGCATAAAATGTATTTCCCTGCCCCGAACGCATAATTCCTTCATGCTTAAAAATCCAGTCTTCGTGAGTCAGCTGCAAATCAAGCCCCGTTTGATTGATCAGTTCATAGTATGGTATCAGCTGCATTGAACCCGATGGCGATAACTTTGCTTTAAACGTTGGTTCTCTGCTGGTGCCATAAAAATGAGAAACACCCACATCCCAATCACCGATGACATGAGACCAACGTACGGCATAAGCCATGTGCTTCTCAATGCCATGATGCTCAAATTCAGCCTCCCCTACACTCACTTCCGGAAAACTTCTGAACCGTCCTTCACTGCCAGGAAAGGTGCGTTCTCTAAAGCCCGGCAAAACAAATAGATCTACTGTTCCCCAGTCCCTTATGAGTGCCAAATTAATCATGGGCTGACCTAGTTTATCTTCAGTATCGGTATTTTCAATCAGATCTGTCTGATTGATGATATCAACTAAATGCAAGCCTTCTGCAACGCCCCAAAAAACCTTTCGAAAGCCAACGCGCAGCTCCCATTCATCTTCAGATAATAGCCAGGTTAATTCACGAATATCAAAATGAGTGCGCCGATTATCATGCTGAGAATATCTAAAAAAAGGGGAAAAGGTAAAGCTTTGTTTGCCATTATCCCATTCACGATAGAGTTCTGGCTCAATGGCTCCCGATATATAATTATTATGCTGCTGAGAATCTAGTTTATGATGAAAAAAGCCTAATTCTTCAACACTGATTTTTCCAGACAACTCCCAATCAGAAAAGTAAGCGCTGCTTTTAATAGTTTCAGTTGGCTCACCTTTGATATTTCTAGCATCTGAAGCCACAGGCATTTTAATGGAAGTATCCAGTACATTTTGCAATATATTATTAGTTGCTGGTGATACAGCTAAACTCAATAAGATATGGCTATCATTTTTTTTAACAATGAACTTATCTGGCTTAACATCTGCTTTAAAATCAAATACGACTCTTAAAATATTATTAGCTCTTTGACTAGTCCTTATTCTCTCTACGTACAACGATTTATCGACTGGTGCTACAAAATCATTTGCTAATGTTACATCATTAAAATCTATAACTAAGCGGTCAGGTTCAGTAAGAAAAAATGTTTTATTTTCAGTTTTGCCTGTTAAAGAAAAGTCAACTTCAACTTGTCTGTCTATACTTTTTCCATAATTTATAGATAAAAGCTGGGCTTGCTGTGCATGGCAAACTCCACTGACAAACAGGGCACATAGAAAAAAAATATTTAATTTTTTCATAATAATTAATTTTTTTATAATTTTTTAATAGATTTTATAAGTTAAGAATAGCGCAATATAATAACATTGACTCTTTTTGACAGGGATTGATAAGTCTATAAGTCGACTGCATCACACGACACCCTCAGACTAGGAAATATGCTTCTAAAAAACGAGGAAGGTATCAAGAAAATACGGAGTATGGAGTTTCAATATCTTAGCTTATACCATAGCCTGCCCAGCCATTCATGGATAGCCATGGAACTTATTTCAAGAGCCCGTGCGGAAGGCAAGAAAGAAAAAATATCGATTTTAGACATTGATAAGAAAACTGTCGGAGCAGGAACAACAGTTAGCCCAACACGTTTAAACTGTTCAACAGCTCTTCCCATATGCATGGCATGAGTAATAAGAATAATACGACTTACCATGTCATTTGCTAAAATTTTCTGAGAATAAAGCGCATTTTCTGCTGTATTTCTACTTTCAGGCTCTAGCCATCGGACAGGTGTATTAAATTCCTTTTCGAGCACTCCAGCCATCAAACTTGCTTCGCTTTCGTTTTTTTGATCAAATACGCTGCCACCACTTACCAGAACCGGCAACTTTGTCTTTTTTGCCAAGTACGCCGTATAGCGTACACGCTGTAATGTTCGGTCTTTTAGTGTTATATCGGCATCATATTCAAGCGCATTTTTACTGGCCCCGCCACCAATAACGACAATAGCCTGAGGGCTAATTTCATTTATTGAAGAGTAATCTAGCACAGGGTACTGCTGCTGAGATTCAGCTAAAAATAATGCAACAATAGGGAGGCTTAGCAAAAGCAAACTGAGCAGAGGAATAAGTAGAAACCCTCCGCCCTTACCTTCGTTCTTTACTACATAAAAAAAACCAAAAAAAGAAGCCATCAATAAGCTGGCGAGCGGCAGCAATAGGGTTTTTATTACATAAATGATCCAAATATCCATTACCGACTATCTAGCCCCTTTACCCCATAAAATTATTTCAATGGTATGAACAATAATTGTAAAATCGAGGAATAGACTATAATTTTTTACATAATATAAATCATACTGCAGCTTTTGAACGGCATCTTCTTCGCTAGCGCCATAGGGGTAGCACAATTGAGCCCAGCCTGTTATGCCCGGCTTTACACGATGCCGCTTGCGATAATAAGGAATATTTTTATCAAACTGATCAACAAACTGTGGTCTTTCGGGGCGAGGACCAACAAAGCTCATATCGCCTCGAAAAACATTCCATATTTGAGGCAGTTCATCCAGCCTCACCTTTCTTATAAAAGCACCAATGCGAGTCACCCTGCTATCATTTTCTTTAGCCCACTGTGCTCCCTGTGCTTCGGCATCAGTTCGCATACTTCTGAACTTGATAACATCAAAATTTTTATCTAGCTCACCAACGCGTGTCTGTTTATAAAAAATAGGACCTTTAAATCCGCTTTCAATATAAATGGCGCAGGCAACTATGAGCATAAAAGGCCAGCTGACCATCAGTAAAGCAGAACTGGCTAAAATATCAACAAACCTTTTTCCATAAATCCTCAAGCCCCCATTGGCAAAGCCATCAGAAAAGACAAACCAGCTGGGGTAAATATTCTCCAGATCTATCATTGATTTTTCTCTTTCATAAAAAGTCAATAAATCAAGGATATCTATGCCATGCACCTTGCAGTCAAGCAAATCATCCATTGGAAATGCACCGCGCCTATCATCCAGTGCCAGCACAATTTCATCTATATCGAACCCTTTAACTACAGACAAAATACTTTCATATTCTGAAATTACTTTGTGGCCAGTAACCACTACAGGCGCGTTATTTAAATTAAGGCATGCTGTTATTTTAAACCCGCGATGAATATATTCGTTATTGCTTTCTACTAATTTTCTGGCATTCTTCCCTGTACCAATAACAAGAATTTTCTTTTTTAGATCAGAGTTATTTATATATGTATAAAACAAATAGCGACAAAATAAAATGCCTACCCCAGCCAGTGCAAATGAATAAAGCAGTACACTTCTTGCAATTGTAAATTCAGGGAAAGAATAATAGATGACTAACAGTACAATTAATGCTGATACAAAACTAATGCCTATTCTAGGCAGCAAATGATAGTCATCCCAACTTAAGCTGCGCCGATAGAGTCCTAAACCAATATTAGATATAGTGGTTACAATAGCAAAAATGGCACTGGAAAGAATAATATAATCAGTTGAATACCATGATGAGCTATAAAAAAAACGAAAATCAGTCCCCCAGTACATAGCAAAAAACAGTACTAAAAACTCTACAATAAATAGTCCTATGTATGCACTGGATAAATAGTGTCTAAAAATTCTAATCATATTTTCTTCACATCAAGTTATTTTTAATTAATAAATCATTTAAATGCCTAATGGGTATTGCATAGGTGATTCCGCTTGGTTTAGAAAGCATATTCTCTTTACTTTCTTTTACAAACACTTTGTTAACAATACCTATAACATGCCCTGTTTCTGGGTTATAAACAGGGCTGCCACTATTTCCTGGGTAAGCTGTAGCATCTAATTGATAGACTTCAAACGGATCTCGCAGCCGTCTTAACAGCTGAGCATTTATTTGCCTAGACCTTATTGCAGGTAGAGCAACTGGAGTGACCGCAGAAACGATTCCTTTATGTGTTACCGGGTAAAGCCCCAGCACCATCCCTATCGGATACCCTGTAAAAACGATCGATTGGCCATCACGGACCGCTCTTTTAGATATCTTCAATGCAGGCAATGTACCTGAAACAAGTTGCAATATTGCAATATCGTGCACTTTGTCAGTTGCTATTGCTTTAACTTCCAGCACGGCTACTTTTTTATTTTCTCGTACAAAAATAGCGATTTTTTCAATGTTTTTATGGTCTATTTTTTTAGGCAATACATGTGCATTTGTTACAATTAGACGTCCATTGCCAATTGCAAACCCGGTTCCTAAAAAAATACTTTGTGGGGACCGTTTCGGCATAAATGTACCTACAGCCACAACCGACCCTTTTATTTTTTCAATAATATCAGGTAAAGAGTCGGCATTTACACTAGCAGATATTAATGAATTTAAGATAAATACAAAAAAATAAGCTAATTTCATTTAAATACCATCAAGCCAGCAAAAAACATTTATTATGTACAAAAAATTTTGGGTTCAATTTAAGTGTCTTTAAAATCTATGCCAATATTATTTCATCATATTCTTTCTTGCTCGGCACAAAACCATGCCAAATCAGTTGCATTAATCCATAAAAAAAACACATGGTCATATCAGGAGTTAAATGAACTTACTGATAGGCAGGCACTAGCTTTACAAGAAATCGGTCTAAAACCGCAGGCTCGCGTTGGCATTTTTTTACCTAAACAGCTAGAAACTGTATCCAGTTTTTTTTCTACAGCTAAAGCAGGTGGTATATTTGTACCTATCAACCCTGTGTTAAAACCGTCCCAAGTAGAGCACATTCTAAATGATTGCAGCGTACAAATACTGATTACCTCAGCATCTAGGCTAAAAGTTTTATCAGAAAAACTGTCTCGCTGTTCAAGCTTAACTGCTATTATTATAGTCGAAAATAAAATGCCTGAGACTATTTCGCTGTCTCAATCTATTTTAACATGGAATAATTTTCTTTCCCTAGCTAAAGACAACAGCTCTTATCCGCAGATTATTGATACAGATATTGTCGCGATCCTTTATACATCAGGCAGTACCGGAAAACCAAAAGGAGTTATTCTTTCGCATAGAAACATTATTGCGGGGACAAAAAGCGTTTCAAAATATCTAAATTTAACCTGTTATGACCGACTGCTAGCTGTTTTGCCACTTAGCTTTGATTATGGCTTAAACCAACTGACGACCGCTCTTTATTCCGGCGCATGCTGCGTTATGCTCGATTATCTTTTACCCCGTGATGTCATTAAAACGATTGAACAAAATAAAATCACAGGCGTAGCTGGCGTTCCTCCGCTATTTGCACAAATCAGCTCATTAAGCTGGCCAGAGTCAATAAAGTCACATTTGCGCTATTTTACCAATTCAGGTGGCAAGCTAGCTGTTTCAATCATTAATACACTTCAAAAACAGCTGCCCAATGTACAGCTGTTTTTAATGTATGGATTGACTGAGGCATTTCGCTCCACTTACCTCCTTCCCGAACAGCTTAAGAATCGGCCTGATTCAATAGGAAAAGCCATTCCAAATGCAAAAATACTGGTTGTCAGAAAAGATGGCAGTCTCTGCAATGCAAATGAGCCTGGTGAACTCGTGCATTGCGGCTCTCTTGTTAGTCTTGGCTATTGGAATAACCCAGAAGAAACTGCTAAACGCTATAAACCCGTCCCCACCCAAATCCATGAATTGCCTATAACAGAAACCGCCGTATGGTCGGGAGATCAAGTCAGTTTTGATGATGAAGGCTATTTATATTTTATTGGCCGTGATGATGAAATGATAAAAACATCAGGCTATCGAGTAAGCCCTACTGAAATAGAAGATGAACTGTACGCTTCAGGGTTAGTTAAAGAAGCGGTGGCTTTAGGCATAAAACATGAAACATTAGGTCAGACGATACATGTTTTTGTCACCGGTAAAAACAGTAACTGCAATTGTCAGCTAGACTTATTATCATATTGCAAAGAAAAACTGCCAAATTATATGGTACCTGAAAATATAACAGTTTTAGATGCTTTCCCTAAAAATGCAAATGGCAAAATAGATAGAGTTGCCCTTACCAGTAGTTCGATTTATGAATAATATGTCCCAGCACTATACGCCTCTTAGTAATTTTCAAGTTAAAAATAATCAGCTTTTCCTTTCTGGCGTTGCATTAAAGCAACTCTCAAACCGAGTGGGTCATACCCCCTTTTATGCCTATGACCGTTCATTGATCACCCGGCGTTTTTTTGAATTAAGAAAAAACATGCCTCATGATCTTAAAATTCACTATGCAATAAAAGCAAACCCAATGCCTGCTTTGGTACAGCACATGGCAACCTTAGCTGATGGTTTTGACACCGCCTCTGCTGGAGAAATGAAAACAGCCCTTGATACCACAATGAATGCAAACAATATTAGCATTGCGGGCCCAGGAAAACGTCCACAAGAAATACAGCAGGCGATTGCCGCGGGAATAACCATCAACATCGAATCAAAATCTGAACTCTCAGTAATTGAAAAAACTTCTAGCCAATTAGGGCTTGCTGCCAATGTTGCTATACGCATTAATCCGGCATTTGAACTAAAAATGGCAGGTGTAAAGATGGGCGGTGGCGCAAAGCCCTTTGGAATTGATGAAGAACAGGTCCCATCCGTTTTGAAAGCATTCAAAGAAATGGATCTTTCCTTTAAAGGCTTCCACGTCTATAGCGGTTCTCAAAATTTAAAAGAGGATTCTATTATAGAAGCGCAAAATCAAACTTTTCTATTAATAAATAAATTGTCCGAACACTGTGCTACAGCAATAGAAACACTAAATATTGGCGGCGGATTTGGCATTCCCTATTTTGCCAGTGACACACCTATAAATACCCAAAAGATAGGGGAGCAGTTAAATGAATCAATGCTTAAGTTCAAAAAAAGCAATCCGCAAACTGATATTATTATTGAGCTTGGACGCTACTTAGTTGGAGAAGCGGGCATTTATGTCTGCCAAGTTATAGATAAGAAAATATCTCGGGAGAAAACGTTTTTAGTTGTGAATGGCGGTTTACACCATCACTTGGCTGCTAGCGGAAATTTTGGACAAATTATCAGAAAAAACTACCCTATTGTCAATGGCGGCAAAATAAAATCTGAAATAATGGAATCCGTCAACATAGTTGGGCCTTTATGTACCCCTTTAGATATATTGGCTGAAAATATTGAGTTGCCCGTTACAGATGTAGGCGATTATATTGCTGTCTTTCAGTCTGGCGCTTATGGCTATACCTCAAGCCCTCATAAATTTTTAAGTCAGCCCAGCTGTGAAGAAATTATGGTTTAGCTGATGAAGATTCAATCATTAGCAGCCAATCAAGTGTCCACTTAGCTACTTGATCCCGCCAAACTGCTGAGGAAAAGGTATGGTCTGCCTCTAATAGTTCATGCTGCGATACACGATCCTCTGCCATTAAAGCCTGCCACTTCTGATCAGACTTTACTAGCTCTCTAAATTGATCTGCTGTTAAATCATGGCCACTTAAAATAAGTAAAACAGGGTGTTGAAACATTCCCAAACAATTACGCATTTTTTCGGGTAAACTCATGTTATGATTAAACAGACCATGTTTATTATTACCATGCACTTTTTTACCATGACCAATGAATAATTGGCGAAAAAGATGCAACATGGATCGTAATGATTGCTGATAATTAAATTTAAATCTAAAAAACCTTACCCAAAATTTAGAACTAATGATTTGTTCTAAATAATAATGTTTAAAGTATGCTTTAGCCTCACCCTGCTCTGTGTATACCCAAGGGTTAAGCAATACTAAGCCTTTAATCCTACTATCTACATGTGCATAGAATAAAGCGGCTGAAGCAGCATCACAAAGCCCCCAAAGAATAACACCAGACAGATACGGACATTGCAACATAAAAACATCAATAGCAGATTGAATATCATCCTCTATCTGATCAAACCTCCTCGGGCTTCCGTTAGCATCACCAATACTGCGTTGATCAAAACGCATAACTGAAACCCCCTGTTCTGCCAGTTTTCTAGCCAACAAAATAAATTGGCGATGCGCTCCAACTCTGTATTGTGACCCGCCAACAATAATAAGTATTCCAATCGGCTTTTCATCCGAGGCGGTATGAACCATACCCAATAATTCATTTTCCCGACATTTAAAAACAACCGGGATTTCCGTCTCTATTTTACTAAGAGTTACTAGCTTTTCTGTCATGAACAACTTTCTAATGTTCTCAAAAGCAGATCAGGCTGGAGAGCCCCCCCATGAACAGCCCAAAAAGAATTTCCTTTCACATGCCTAATAGATTTAAGGCATTGTTTTTTTTTTAAAAATTCAGTTGCCTCTACAGTTTTCGATTGAAGCGGAGCATTATCATTTGAGATATAAATTAAAAAAATTTCCACATCTTCCGAAATATCAATTTTCAAAACATCCAGCTGCATCAATATCGTCATCATCTCAGGATTTATTAAATACCCTGCTACCTCAATAAACTGTCCAGACATAATCTGCTGTTTAAGGTCGGTAATTTTTACTTGAGATAAACTACCATTCATAATTCCCGCCACGGTTTTTAACCTTAAAAATTGCGTTACAAACGGCTCCCCAAATAAAACGGGGTGCCACAAAATCAGTTTTTCAACTTTTAGGTTAACGCTTGACATACAATCCATAGCAAGAAGAGAACCTAATCTCAACCCCCAAAAAGTGACTGTATTGGCGCCTTGCAAAGCTAACCATTGACAAGCAGAATCTATATCTAATTTCCAAATATCCCATGTTGCATCTGAAAATTCACCTGTACTTTCTCCAGTTCCAAACAAATCTATTTGCAGAACAGAATATCCTTGATCTGCAAATGCACGGCTTTGCTGAGAAATCACATGTCGTGCACAATTCATTTCCTCTGCGAAAGCAGGAATATGTAATATAAATTTTGATGATTCACCCTGCTTAGCAGGATAATAAACTGAAAATAATTTTCTCTGAATACCTTGTATAAAAAATGCCTGCATCACTCCAATTACTCGTTATGAATCAACTTTTGTTCAACAAATTCAGTCAAACTTGCCACCGTAGAAAAAATTTCAGCGTCAATTTCATCATCATCAACTATAAAACCATAATGGTTTTCAAGCAACAGTAAAATATTTACAACTGCCATAGAATCAAACTCTGGAATTGCCCCCATTAAATCCTCGTTTACACTCAACTTATCAGCAGAAAAAGAAAGAGCCTCTGCTAAGATATTTAATATACTTGATCGTTCTGACATAACCTTCTATAAATGTATTGTTAATTCAATGAAAAACTTTAACTTAATTACGCCTAAACATTTCTTTATACCGAACAAAAACTTCTATTGTATATATTGCTTCTACTTATAGGAATTAATGAATTAGAAATAACTTATTAAAGAAAATACTTCTTAAAATAAAATCGTGTAAATTCATTTATCATTTTCAAACAGCCTTTAAATGTGCGCCAATTAAAGATTATTATTCCCCATCGTTCACGTCTATGGGACATCCATTCTTTTTTATACGTATCATCTCCACTTAAATAGTCAACAAAACTTACTTTATCAACATCTATAACATGACGCATTAAAGTTGCTGTTAATATAGAGCCTATGGATAATTTTTTATATTTTTCATCATAAGCCAGCTTATAGATGTATGCTGTATTATCAGCGACAATCCAAAACTGAGAAGCAACTGGCACAGCATTTATATAGGCTACACCCAAACGCAGCGCGCCTTGTTTTGAGGCCATTTTCATCAAACCAGAAATAAACTCCGGATAACTTTCTTCATCTTTCCAACTTAAAGCATATACGGACTCAAAATCTTTAATTCCTTTTTCAAGTCCCTCCCCTTCTACAATAATTTTGACTTCCGTCCCTATAAGTTTATTAAACTTCTTTGTTTTTCTTGTTACCGTATTTCTAACTCTGGAAGGCAACTCAGAAAAATATTCATCGAAAGAACGAAGCCTTACTTCTAAATACCAATTTGCAAAGCAAAAAAAAGGCAAGCTAAATAAGCCTGCACCCTTCAACTTAGATAAGAATATAGCATGTTCCTGCTTCATTGCCCTTAAGGTAATTGTATCCCACTTTAAAGGCAGGTTTCTCAAATCTTTAAAAAAACTTTGTAAACAAGCTTCTTGTTCAATATCTGTAGAAGATAATAAATAATAAATAGGTGAATAGTAATTAGTTAAACTTTCTAAACATGAGTTGTTAATTTTAACAGGAAGCAGTAATTTTAACTTCTGATTTTTAGTATAGTTTAAAAATATAGCTTGCTCATTTTTTTGCAGTAAAACAGTATCAACCCAATTCTGATACCACAGAATAGAAGAAAAAAAACCTACATGTTTTCCTCCAAATAAAAGCTTAGCTTCTTCGGAAAGCCGACCAAACTTAACAATTTCAATTGACATAAATCACATTTAAAGTTCTGAAACCAGCTCAACCTGCGCTCGTTGATAATCTTCAGGAATTCCTATATCAATAAAATAAGTATCGCTCATAAATGCATTGACAAGCACGTCAGATAATTTACACTGCAGAAAATCGACTTCAAATGAAAATCTCTCAGGCATTGAAAAACTTGCAAATAAAGTTTTTTTTAGAATGTAGACACCCGTATTAATTTGTCCTAAAACTACATGTTGCTTTTCATCAAATGAAACAATTCGGCCATCAACAACTTTAACATTACCATAACGATCAAAGTCTTTCATAGGTTTTAAAGCAATAGTCATATCAGCCTGCTTTTTAATATGGGCCGATTCCATTGCCTGCCAGTCTATAGCACAAAAAGTATCTCCATTTAAGACCAGTATATGTTTCGTTTTGGCGAAGGACAATGCCAAAGCTATAGCACCTCCAGTACCCAGCGGACTTTTTTCATAAGCATAGATCAAGTCTAGCCCTTGCCATTTTTCACCAAAATACGCCTCAATTTGTCCACCTAAATAGCCAACAGACAGGATCACACGAGAAAATCCATGTTCTATTAATCGATTCAGCAAGTACTCAAGAAAAGGCTTGTCAGAAACGGGTACCATAGGTTTTGGAACTGTTAAAGTCAATGGATAGAGACGAGCTCCCAAACCACCAGCTAAAATAATGGCCTCTTTCATTTCAAATGCCCAAACAATCTCTCTTCAACGACTGTACAAATAATATGTCCCATTAAAATATGGCATTCTTGAATTCGTGGTGTATTGACTGACGGAACTTTCAAGCAATAATCACAAAACGGATCCATTGCACCATCCTCTTTCCCCGTTAAACCAACCGTCACAATTCCTAGCTCACGAGCCTTTTTTAAGGCGGCGACAATATTGGCAGAATTTCCTGAGGTAGAAATCCCAATAAAAATATCACCTGGCTTACCATTTGCCTCTATTTGGCGACTAAACATAGTGTTTACCGAGCTATCATTGGCAACCGCAGTTAATACAGATGTATCTGTTGTCAAAGCAACGGATGCCAATGCTGGTCGATCAAAACATAATTTATTAACCAATTCAGCAGCGATATGCTGTGCATCTGCCGCACTACCTCCATTACCTGCCAGCATAGTTTTAGCTCCGTTATTATAAGCATTAACGGTAACATCAATAACTTGATCAATTAGATCAATTAACAAGCTGTCTTCAAGCAATAATTGTTTAGTCTCAATAGAGTCTTGAATCTGTTTTTTTATAAAATTAGCTTCTAAATCAGCCATGATTGAACACCTTGTTTTTCAAAATTAAAATTAACTACGTCTCCTGTTTTTTTAGAAAGCATAGTGACTAAATCCATTTTCTTTACAGGATCGACTATAAACATCACAAACCCACCACCGCCAGCACCAGAAACCTTACCTGCAAGAGCTCCTACTGCTTTGGCTTCTGTCATTAAAGCATCAATATCAGGGTTAGATATATTTTGTGCCAATTTTTGCTTTTCTTGCCATGAGCACTCTAGAATACTGGCAAATCTTGAGATATTTCCTTTTAGCAACGCCTCTTTCATATCATAAGCATCTTGTTTGATTTTGTGAGATGCCTCTAAAGAAAGCGAACCTTTTGTTTTAAATTGTTCGATTTGCTGATCAATGATACTGGCAGACGAACGAGATACGCCAGTGAAATAAAGCACCATTGAGCTATTTAACTCGTTTACAATCCAGTTTTTTACTCGCAAAGGGTTTACAATGACATGATCTCCGGTATTAAATTCCATAAAATTAAAACCACCGAAAGTAGCTGCATACTGATCCTGCCGTCCACCTGACAGACCAATTTCCTCTCGCTCAATTTCATAAGCCATATGGGCAATTTCATATTCACCCAATGGCAAGCTCAGCCATTCAACAAAAGCAGTTAATATAGCAACCATCATAGTAGAGGAAGATCCTAATCCAGACCCCGCCAAAGCATCTGAATAGGTTGTTACCCGACAAGGCAGCGGCTTACCCTGATTAAACTCTCGAACAATACGGTTATATGCACCTTTGTGTAAATCTAATAAGCCATCATAATCGAATTGACTTCTTGCACTGTCCTCAAAATTTTCACTTCTATCTGAAGCTGCAAAATAAACCTTATTTTCTGTTAAAGGCTCAATTGTACAATGTGCATACATAGCAATCGTTGCATTTAACACAGCTCCCCCAAAGTCATCACAGTAAGGGGAAACATCTGTACCGCCTCCAGCTAACCCTAATCTTAAAGGTGCTCTAGACCTGATAATTTTCATTTATAGTTATCCCTGCCACTATTTTAAATTTGTTAAATTAATAATTTTGTTAATTTTATTCGACTTAGGAACGCGCACAAAAGAATTTGGGCACACCGCTACGCTGGCGTAGACTTTTTATTCAAATTATTTCGTGCACGTTCCTAAGCAAGCCATTTTCATTTAAGCTTTATAAGCTAGTCTAGTCCATTTTTCAATAATAATTCAATGCGATGCAAATTGGTATCCCAGTTATAATTTTTTAAAACACAAGCCCTACCAGCTTTTACATCCTGTTTAACAGTTCCGGATAAGATAGCAATGGCGCCATCAGCCAATGACGCTTCATCATCTGCCACCAAAGGGGTAAAACCAGGACTTTCAACAATACCTTGCAAAGCATTGCTAGTCGCCAAGATAGGTTTTTCCATTGCCATTGCCTCTAACACCTTGTTTTGAATGCCTCTGGCTAGCTGTAAGGGAACAACTGCAAGCGCTGCATGAGCAATATAAGGCCTAACATCTGGCACACCTCCCGTTACAAAAACAGCTTCATTTTCAGCTAATTTCAGCACCTCTTCAGAAGGATTCATTCCAACTATATAAAAGCATGCCTGTTCAAATTGTTCTCTAATTTTAGGAAAAACCTCTTCTGCAAACCAAATGGCCGCATTAATATTTGGCCAATAATCCATTGCTCCGGTAAAAGTTAAAGCTATCGCTTTTTTTGGAAAAGGGTTTTCATACGTTAAATCAGCAGAGAAAAAATCACTATCAACCCCCTGTACACGATTAACAATTTTTTCACTCAATGCTGGCGCTAATTCCTTAAAAAAATCAGCTTCTTCTTTAGAAACAAAGACGGTTACATCAAATTCATCTGCCATTGCTTTTTCAAAAGCCAATAAATGTTTTGACTCCCTTTGATACAGCCAATTCATTGGCCACGAATAATCTTTGGCATATAACCGCCATTTATCAGAATCTACGTCTTCAAGATCTAAAACTGAACGAATATTATCACTTAACCTTCCTGAAACATATTGCGCCATGGCACCGGAAAAAATCAATACTGAGTCAATGCATTTTTCCTTAATAACTCCATCCACCCAGTTTTGTAATTGTTTGTTACTATAATAGGGGATAGTTAAAGGCTCTCCTGTAAACAGCCCTCGAACACTTAAAATTTTTGCTTTTTTAGGGTTTAAGTTAACAACACATGACTCTTCACAAAAACTATTGACGTGATCTAAATATTGCCAATCATCAGCATCATCAATAAAGCAGCCTAAATAAACTTTATACCGCTTCGATAAATACTTGAGCAAATTAAAAGAAGTAATTTTATCTCCTTTATTAGGAGGATAAGGTAATCTATGTACCAGATAAAGAATAGAATTCATAGCTATAAAATTTAACGAGAAATAAAATTTACCACATCTGGCAAGGTATTAAAAACCCCATCAGCCAAAGTGCAATGTTCATCAGGTATTGATTTACCAGTCCTTACGAAAAAGTTTTGTCCTATACCCGCCGCCTGACCAGCCTGTATATCAGTTAACTTATCTCCGGCTAGAAACGAGTTTTCCAAATCAAGTTTATGCTCTACTGATGCTTTAATTATCATTCCAGGCTTTGGTTTTCTGCATTCACAAGTGGTTAAATACTTTCCTTTTCCATGAACTGCATGATGTGGACAAAAATACACATCCTCAATAATTATACTTTTTTTCTTAAACTCGCCTAGCATCCAGTTGGTTAAATTAAAAAAATCAGTTTCAGTATAGTAGCCCCTTCCAATCCCTGCTTGGTTAGTCATTATTATTATTTTATAGCCTGCCTGATTAAGTGCTAAACAGGCATCAAACACACCATCAATAAAAACAAAGTCATCAATACGATAGACGTAGTCTTTTTCGATATTGACAATCCCATCACGATCCAAAAAAATTGCCTTATTTTTTTTCATTTATTTTTTTAATCTCCAGCCAACCTTTTCAACCTAAACTGACCAATGTTTTGACAATTAAAAATTACACAGAGTAAATGAACAAATTCTCCCACCACCCTATCTATCTAAATTTACTAGAAAGATACAATGTGCCTGCCATAAGTTCACTCTGTTATAATTTTTGAAAAATTCTAAAGTAAATGCGTACCCAATGACTCAATCAATGCAGCACATTAACAAAACATCATTTTTAACGCTAAGTATATCTTCAAGACTATTATCAATCTTTTTTTTATTTTTTATCGTTAACCAATTAATCAATTTTTCAGCATTTAAAACTGAACTAATAGTGGCAATAGCTATTTACTCTATTGCATTGAGTCTCTGGTCAAAAACATGGTTAATTATACTACCCGCGTTACTTCCTGTACTTGATCTCACCCCTTGGTCCGGACGAATACTCATCACAGAGTTTGACCTATTCTTACTAAGCAGCTTAGCTGTTTCATTAGTATTCAATCGCTACGATTTTACCTTCATAAAAACCTCGGGGGCAATTAAATGGGTCATCCTGCTTCTAATTGCTAGTTACAGCATCAGCACTCTAATTGGGTTCTTCTCTCTAAAACAAATACACACCACCTCATTTTACTTATACCTTACCGAATTTAATAGCCTGCGTGTCGCCAAGGGTTTTTTTTCAGCCTTATTCTTCCTTCCTATTTTAGCGTATGAAAAAAATAAAGGCACACCTATTGCTAAAATACTTAGCATAGGCATTATTTTAGGGCTTGTTTTAGCTATTATTTCCATAATATGGGATCGCCTAATTTTTCCAGGTTTTTTCGATTTTTCTAACACTTATCGCATTTCTGGTTTATTTTCAGGCATGTTGCTTGGTGGGGCAATGGTCGATAGTTATTTACTCCTTGCCTTCCCATTTTTCTATGTCCTATTCTATAGTTTTAACAAACCTTGGTTACACCTGCTTGGCATTATCATTTTTATTTTTGGGCTGTATGGCATTTTTGCCACTTTCACTCTAACTAATTATCTTGCTGTTTTTATCGTCATTTTAATATTAGCTCTTGGGAGTCAACCAATTCGCCAAAAAAAATCAAAGTCCTCCCTTTTCTCATTTTTTATATTTTCAACTATTGCTGTGCTCATCTCCTTCAGTATTTTAAAAAAGGGGAAGTTTGAGCATTGGTCAAACGCCAATCAACTGAAAAATGATGGTATAACCGCCTTCTTATTTGGTAACGGAAAAGGAAGTTATCCAAACGCATATTTTAACAATGATTTTACTGGGCTGACGATGGCTCGCTTTTGGTTACAAAAGGAAAGCAGTGCAAATTCACAGCACAAGAATTTTCTTCGTTTTAGTCCCAGTGATGAGAGTGGAAGCTTGAAGATCATTCAACGTTTCCCTGCCAATCAAACGGGAACCTATAAAATAAACATCACACTACGCAATCATTCAGAAAAGCCACAAAAGCTATTAGTAGAATTTTGTAACAAAAACATTCTGGCATCAACAGGAGGATGCCAATGGCGTGGCTTTGTCACACAATCTAAAGATAGCAACTGGCAAACCATTACAAAAAACCTACCTTCTGATGAATTTCACAAAAGTTTATTAAGCCCTATAACGCCTGTTGATATAAACATTCTTAACCGTGGCCTTAGTGAAAAACTAGATATTTCTCAAGTTGAAATTATCGCTCCTAATGGCAAGCAAATTTTAAAAAACTCACAATTTAATAATGGCTTTGATTATTGGCATTTTTCAAGCGATAATCATATGGCATGGCATGTCAAAAACCTATGGGTATCAGCATTTTTTGAAGGAGGGATAATAGAAGCGCTATTAATATCCATCCTATTATTATCGCTATGGATTGGTTTATTTAAACAATCCCGAGAAGGTAATCACTATGCACTTGTATTGCTGGCAGCAATCAGTGGCATGACGATAGTTGGTTTATTTGGTAGCCCATTTGATGATCCACGTATAAGCTGGTTCTTTTTCATAATTATATGGTTAGCCATTCTTAAACCCGAAAAAGAACCATTGCCAAAAAGGACAAAAAGCACATGGCTATTTTCAGGTTTAGTTATCATTATTGCCTTCAGTATATCGCTAGTAATAGGGCTATACGTTATTAATAAACTTGACTATTCTGCAGGAGATGTGATTAATAAATTTATCGAAAAAACTTCAGAAAAACTTGATATAGAAACGGGAGAACCCTACCAGGTTAAACTTAACTTCCCGCAAATCAAACAATGGCGAGGCCAGGGGGCTAACTCCATTTACAGTAAAGTCACTACAAAATATAACTTTCTGAAAAAGCCATTAGCGATTTCTGAACATTCAGAATCTACTGTTTTCTCCCGTTTTATACAAGTTACTAATAAAAAACAACTAATACAGGCTATCCGAGAAGCCAAACCTGGTGATGGCATAGAACTACAACCAGGAATCTATTCACTATCAAATAGCCTTAATGTCAAAAAAAATGCCTCCAGCTACCAACCAATTATTATCTATGCAAAAACATTAGGTGATGTCTTGCTTGAGTTTGATACGAGGGTAGGCTTTAAAGTTAATGCCGAAAACTGGACGTTTCAGAATTTAATTATTAAGGGTGACTGTGAATATCATGATAAATGTGATCATGCATTCCATATTATAGGCAATGGAAATGGTACTATTATTCGCAACAATATCATTTATGACTTTAACGCCGCAATAAAAGCAAATGGATCCCCTCAAAAAGATGGATCTTATATTTATCCAGATAATGTATTAGTAGAGAAAAATTCATTCTCTAACACTTCCCCAAGAGACACAAGCTTGCCGGTAACAACCATAGATGTAGTCGGAGGCAATAATTTCCGAATAAAAGCTAATTTAATCAGTGATTTTATCAAACTTCATGGTGACAAAGTTTCTTATGCCGCTTTTTTAAAGGGCTATGGAAAACAAGGGCTTTTTGAAGAAAATCTTGTTATTTGCAATATGAATTTACACAAACCAGGTCATACTCAAGTTGGACTTTCTCTTGGCGGAGGAGGAACGGGTAGCGCCTATTGCTTTGATAAGAAATGTGAATTCGAACACGACCAAGGTGTTTTGCAAAACAATATCATTATGAATTGCAATGATGTTGGCATCTACATCAATAAAGGGAAAGATACGCAGATTATAAACAACACCCTATACAACACCTCAGGCATAGATATTCGCTTTCCTCAATCCAATGCATTGCTTGTGAATAATTTAATTAGCGGAAAGGTCAGAACTCGAAATAAAGCGACCGTCAACCGATATAATAACTTTGAGGCGGACACTTTAGATGAATTTAATTATTGGTTTTCTAATCCCGCTATAGCTGACTTCTCACTACTAGATAATAGTATGTCTCCATTACCATTAAATAGTGCAATTAATTCAAGAGATTATTGTGCCACTCTACAAGCAAATCAACCACGTATTCCTGGTGCAACAACAAATACGAATGATGTTCAATGTATCAATATTTTAAAAGGAAAATTACCAATACTACTTCCCCAGTTTAATGAACAAACACATAAAATAATTAAGCAACAACAAAGACTGCAACAGCTACACCAAAAAGAAAAGAATTTAAAAAAAGAAATTACTTTATGCCATAGCTGCGAATATACGAATTTAGAAAATGCCTTAAAAGCGATTAAAACCAATGGGACTATTTTTATAGATGGAGGAAAGTACGAAACCTGCGGATACATTAAACGTCCTGTTCGCATTATTGGTAAAAAATTCCTAAATAAACCAGCTCATTTAACGCGCAAAGCCTGCAACAACAAAGCTGCTTTAGTCATCAATGCTCCAAATGTAACAATCGAAAATATTGAAATATCAAATATAAATGTAAAAGACAATAATGGTGCGTGTATAAGAGCCGAAGGAAAGGCAAGCAACCTTTTAGTGATGAACGTTAACTGTCATGACAGCCAAGCAGGTATTATTGCAAATATTAGGAGCGGAAAAATCACATTAAAAAATTCTGTTTTTGAAGGTAATGGATTCAATGAAGGTAAGACGCACAATGTCAGCATAAATTCTAAAGGATCAATAGAAATACTGAATAGCAAAATTCTATCCACTAAAGCAAAAGGTCACTCACTACAGATCAATGCCCCTCATATGCTGATTGATAACTGTGTAATTGCCACATTAAATTCTAATAATTCACGGGCCCTAGATAACACTATAGGCGGAGAACTTATAGTTAAAAACAGTATTATTCAGCAAGGACCTAACTCAGATAATAATGAAATGATAGCCTTTAGCTTAGGCAGCAAAAAAACTTTACTAGCAAAACAAACCATTTTTCTAGAAAACAACCAATTAATCTTTGATAAAAAAGACCTGTTCTTAAACACTCTTTTTAATCGAAAAATACTTTTTAAGATCGGTGGTACAATAGATATCATCTTAAAAAACAATATGATAATTGGAATGGGAGCTTTTGGCGTAAATGGCCTCGAGATAAGAGAAAACACTCTATTTGACACAAGAGAAGAAGCAGGCCTTCCACCAATGCAGTAAGGGAAGCCTTTAAATCCCTATTCTTTCGAAAAAATAACAACTATAAACTGAACTAAACGACAGTAAATTAAATTTCAGTTTGAAGTGAACAAAGGAACCAATATGTCTATAGCTAAACGTAAAATCAAGTACTTTACATTTATCTCAATTCTTACTTTTCTATCAGTATTTACACACACTATCTCAGCAAAAGCTTTAAATGTAGAACTAACAGTTAAAGAAGTTTCGGGAGTAGGCTCAAATGGGTTTCCTGTGCATTCAGTTGTCCCGCTGCCTTACGGAAAATACCAAAGTACAGACGGTTTTCACGTCATAGATGACCTAGGAAATACTGTCCCGGCACAGTTTGAAGTCCATAACCGATGGTGGGCAAGGGACAATAGCTTACGCCATATAGTAGTCCATTTCCAGTCACAGGTCAGTGCTTTCACAACAAGAGGAACAGGACAAAAGAAATATTGGTTAAAAGATCACGGTAATAATATTGCTCCTCAGACCGCAGTCACTGTTAACAATAGCAATAGTAAAATTGTAGTAAGCACAGGCAAAACAGCATTTACGATTAATAAGTCTCCTTTTTCAATCCAAACAGCCAAAGGAAAACTACAGCCTGAATTACAGTTCTGGGATCGGGTTAAAGAAGCGACAAACTTACAAAAATCATTTGACCGCAAAGACATTAAAATCGAGATTGAAGAAAATGGGCCCATGCGTGCAGTGATAAAAATATCAGCCCCTACACTTTATAAATCGGTTAGCAATCATTTGCATGGCTGGGCAATCCGTCTTTATGCTTATGCAGGAAAATCCTATATTAAAGTTGATTATCAGTTACAGAATTCAGCCAAAAATGCTGTATTTAGTGCGCCATTGTATTTCAAATCAATGAATCTAGTACTTGAAACAGGAGATATGACAGAAGCGAAAAAGGTTAAATCTGTCGTGGTCACAAAGAAAGAACACCTTAACTTACGAGGAGCTATTTCAACAGGGTCGACACAAGCCATTATAAGAAACTTTACTCATATGTACCCAAATGGTCTAAACACAAGTACCACAGGAAAACTGACCATTGAATTATGGCCCGAATGGGGAGAAAAGTTTTATTGGATCCGTGATAAAAAGGGTCAAAATCCAGTTCGTAAAATGGCTGATAAATATTGGTTAGATGATATGCAGCATGTCTATAAAGAAGTGTTGCTAAACTTTGGGACAATAAAATCTAAAGAATTAAGACAATTAGCAGAAACCTTTCAATACCCCCCCGTTGTGAGCATACCTGTACACTGGTATGCCGAAACGGCTGTTACCCTAGCAATGGGAGGAGCAGTCCCTTACCGCAGTAAAATATCTACTAAAGATTTACGTAAGCCAAAATACCCTGGACAATGGGATAGAGGCTTTAATATAAATAATGATAAATATTATCTGTTTGGCTGGAATGTTTTCGCTGGAGATGTTGAGAGGAAAATTAGACCGAACAATGCGGGCGACATACCTCGCGAAAGAAACGCCTTTATTGTCACTGAAAACCCTGCCGACTATTATCGAGATTTAGATTATGCCATTGGCGAATTAAATATGCGTCCACAATGGATGGCTGGTTATAATTATGAAAGAGATCAAGCACGTTTAAAACTAAGTGAAAACCCTTATGGTGGCCCTTCATGGAGACGGTTTGACGGTTTCCCATATCACTATATAGACGCAAGGTATTTACCTGAATCAAAGGAACATGCTCGCCCTCGGGATAACTCACATGGCTGGTTTTATCATGTTGAGAATGCTTATAACCAAAGTGGAAATTTATGGATTAAAGATTGGTATCATTTTATTGGTGAATTTCGTAAAACATCTCTCTATCAAACTGACCCATTCCCCGATAAGACTTCTAGAGGTCAAGGACATGCTCTAAATAATGCTATTCAAGCATATAGAGTAACAGGAGATACCAGTATTTTATATATCGCTCGCGATTCATTTGTACACACAATATTACAGGGGCAGCTGAACCCAGTAACGAAAGTTAAACCAAGCCATAAAACGGGTGAAGCCTGTTTTCAACTGGGCTACCTTTCTCAAGCGTTAATTGACTTATATATAGAATTGGGAGGGGATAAAATAACATTAGATATGCTGACAAACTTTATGGATTGGAATTTAAAAACCGCTAATTTTTCTTATTATATACCTATAGAAACATCAGTTTTACCTGATATACCCAATAGAGCAATTAATGGGGTTGGCATATCAACAGATAATTCATTCCAATTAGTAGACCCTCAGCTTTGGGTAGCTCTGAAACTGGGGCGTACCGATTTAATTGCACACCTAGAAACCTATTTAAAAACCGGTATTAATGGCGGTAAATCAGCGGCAGGTTTAGATAAATTTAAACATTGGGATGGTGGTTTTTATGGACGGATATATACTAACTATTTGTTACAGCAAAATAAAAAACCAGCCACCGCCAGCCCCTATACATTAAAATAATATAGTGGGGATAGAAAAATAGCGAACTTTCTATCCCTACTATATTATAGCCCCAATAAACTCTCACATGTTTTAATAAAATTATTGTTGTTTTGCAAATCCTCTAAAAATAGCTCCCTTAAACTTTAATCATTTCAACCTAGTCTGGTAATTTTTTAGATAAACCAACGTTGCTAGCAATAAGTCTTTAGCTCCACGAACTCTTTGATAAAGAGGTTTATTATAAACACTCTGCAAATCAACTTTTGTTAAAGAGCAACCCAAAAATTGATTGATTAAGAGCAAAGTATTTTCTGGATATTCAATCAACTCATCAAACAGCACATCACAACTGTTTAAATCATGATTCGTAATAAAATTTTTGATTAACTGTTCAATTTGACAGTTATATTTTTTGCAATAAGCAAAGGTTTGTACATTTTTTCTCAATAACTCAGAAATCCAGCGCTGAGAAATGGAACGGTCAACAAATATTACATTAAAACTATCTTTCTCAAGAAGCTGAACCCAGAACGATACCGTTACCCATAAACGTGGATCTTTCCAAACCCAGGGTTTAGACTGTTCGCATTTTTCAATGAAAGATTTAAAAGGTAATAAATCGATAGTATCTATCAGTTTCTCTACATCAAAAATTTTTTTAGAGCTAGCAAAAACACTATAGTTTTCATCGTAATCAACTGCTTTTAATAATAAATTATTCAAATAAACAAGTTGGCTATTTTCATGGGTATTGTAATCAGTTTTTTCACAAGTCGAATCTCCCGTCCAAAACCCAGCTCTAGACAACAAATTAGTCACCACAGAGCTTCCTGAGAGTCCACTCGTTAACACAATAATATTTTTCATCAAAACACACCGTTTAAAATTCTAAAAGAACAATTTTTACAAAGGATTTTAAAAAATAACAACTGAATAACTCTACTCATAAAGCCATCAATTAACATGCACTTTGAAAAAAAGACAAAACAACCTATAATTAAAGCACTATTTTGTTAGCTATTAATCATCAAATGTCATCACAGACTATTAAAGACCATCATATTTTAGTACTTGACGGGGATCAATACTCATCACTCTCTATAGTTCGTTCGTTAGGAAGAAAAGGCCTCAAAATCACAGTCGCAGCCTCTGATAGTGAAGCTATTTGCCGTTACTCCAAATTTACTGCAAATTTTTTTACTTACCCTAACCCCCTTATTGATGCAGAAGGTTTTTGCAAAATCATAAGTGAACGATTAACCAATGATAACTATACTCTAATTATTCCAGTTACAGAGCTCACTACCCTCCCCCTGTCCAAAATAAGAGGCGAAATTGAACAAAAAACTGTCTTGGCCATAGCAGAAAACTTAGCACTTGAATGCGTTACAAATAAAGCAAAAACCTTTAATATAGCAGAAAAAATTGGTGTTCCCGTCCCTAAAAGCTTTAATATTACTACTTCAAAAAAACTAGATAATAGCCTAGTAGACATCAAGTTTCCCGTTGTAATCAAACCTTCACGTTCAATAACTGATCAAACAGATGATATACGTGCAAAATTGACTGTTGATTATGCATTTAATCTAAACGAGCTTAACAAAAAAGCAAAACAATACCTTAAAACCTCTGAAATCATACTTCAAGAATATTTTGAAGGCGCAGGAATAGGTATAGAGCTTATTGCCGACCATGGGAAAATTATACATGCCTTCCAGCATATACGCTTACACGAGCTACCACTGACTGGCGGAGGCAGCTGTTTACGAAAAAGTGTTGAAATTAATCCGCAATTGCTCGACTACGCACAAAAACTAATTAAAGAAATCAACTGGCACGGAGTTGCCATGGTTGAGTTTAAGCATAATCCGAGTACAAATAAAAGCTGCCTAATGGAAATTAATGGCCGGTTCTGGGGATCATTACCTTTAGCGTTTTCATCAGGTTCAGATTTTCCATGGTTTTTATATCAACTACTAATAAACCAGCAACACCCTAAACAATTTAGATCTTCAACAGGACATATCTCTCGCAAAATTCAAGGTGACTTGTACTGGTATATACAAACCGTATTTCGAAGAGATAGCAACCCACTAATTAAATGGCCAAGTAATATTCAATTGATAAGCGATTTTATCTCCATCTTTCATTACAAGCATCATTTTGATGCATTTTATTACCAAGATTTAAAACCTGGGTTTATCGACCTAAAACGTACAACTTCGTGGCTTTTCCATTTTACGTATGAGTTTATCGAAAAATATAGGCTACGTAAAAAACATCATAAAATAAAGCAAAATAACGCTTTGAAAGACACCATAGAACAAGCAAAAAATATATTATTTCTCTGTTATGGAAATATTAACCGCAGTGCTGCTGCTGAATGCATTTTTCAACAGCAAATAAATAAAATAAATTATCAAGTTCAATCAGCTGGTTTTCACCCCAAAGATAAGCGCCCAGCAGACCCCAACATGATTAAAACAGCTAAAGAGGAAGGCATAGATATGCAAAATTGTACTTCACAAACTGTTAATCAATCCATGTTAGAAACTGCAGATATTGTATTTGTAATGGAAATTGAGCACATAATAAAACTTTCTAATCTACACCCCCAGTACATAAATAAAGTTTACCTACTTAGCAGCTTAGACCCCTCGACAGCAACGCCACTTGAAATTAGTGATCCTTACGGACAAACAGATAAAGAATATAAAACGTGTTTTAATCAAATACATACTTGTATCAATTATTTAAGTTGAAAGCCTAAAATACATTAATATGCTAAATAAACCGAAGAAATACCTTGATACTTCAGAATTGAAACAGCCAGTATTAATGATAATCATTGATACCGAAGAAGAATTTAACTGGAGCGAGCCATTTGATCGTCGAGAGACTAGCGTAAAAAATATAGCTCACCAAGAAAAAGCCCAAAAAATATTTGCTAAATACGGTATTAAACCGACTTACGTCATTGACTATCCCGTTGCCAATCAGGCTGAGAGTATACAGCCACTTAAAAAGCTTTATGATAATGGTCAATGTGACATTGGTGCTCACCTACACCCTTGGGTTACTCCTCCCTTTACTGAAGATGTCAACAACTATAATTCATTTCCTGGAAATTTAACTTATGAACAGGAATATGAAAAGCTAAAAATACTTACTGGTACCATTACAAAGAATTTTGGCTTTAATCCTACTATTTATAAAGCAGGACGCTACGGTGTAGGCAAAAATACCACAGCTATTTTAAAAAAAATTGGTTACACAATAGACTGCAGTGTAGTACCAAATACTGATTTCAGCCAGCATGAGGGGCCTAATTTCTCACAAAAAAACAATTGTACACCTTATTGGTTTGCAGAAAATACTATACTAGAAGTCCCTCTTAGTGTTGATTATGTAGGCTTATTGTCGAGATCCGGAAATAAACTATACGAAAGCATACAACAAAATATGCTAATAAAATTAAAGATTCCTGGAGTTTTATCCAGACTTGGGCTATTTGAACGTATAAGGCTATCACCTGAGGGGCATACCTTAAACGAACTAAAACGGCTAACATTAAGCATGATTAATCAAGACTATAAAATATTTTGCCTAACGTATCACAGTTCAACCCTAATGCCAGGTGCTTCACCTTATGTAAGAAATACTAATGAACTAGATGCTTTTCTGCAAACAATTGAACAATATCTTCAGTTTTTCAATCAAGAAATTAATGGCACATTCACTACTTTAACGAGTTTAAAAGGAACAATTAATGTTTAAATATATAAATGGACTATATGCGTTAAAAAAACTAGAACCCATCATTTTGCTCAGTCATATGCGAGCAAATACAAGTTTAATTGGACACATTTTGGGCAACAACCCTGAAATAAATGGCTATTATGAAATGCATATCGGCTACTTTAGCTGGAAAAGTTTGATTAGGCAAAAATTAAAATACTTAGAAAATCATGAGTTTAAAGTAAATTCACACTATATTTTTGATAAAATACTCCATAATGAACATTATATTAATACCAACCTCTTAAAAAAAAGCTCTAAAATAATTTTTACGCTAAGAGAGCCAAGTGAAACAATTCCAAGCATTATAAATCTCTTTAAAAAATCTAACCCAGAACATGAGTTTGCATCTATAAAAGGTGCATCTGAATATTATATAAGCCGTCTGGAACGACTAGAGCAGTGCTCAGAAGAATTAAAAAATAAATTTATATATATAGATGCTAATATCATTAAAACTAACACAGACAACTTCTTTTCATTTCTAGAAAATGAACTATCCTTAAAATCTGCTCTAACAGCAGAGTATGAAATACAAAAAATGACAGGAATGGCTAAATCTGGTGACAGCTCACAGGCCTTAAAAAAGGGTAAAGTCATTAAAGAAAAAAACATCTATTCAAATGTAATAATTGAGGACGATAGAGCAACTGAACTTAATGAACTTTATACTAGAATAAGAAATAGCATTATAAAAAACTCTAAATCACACCTAATATCATAAAGAGCTACTAATGAAAAACCAAGACTTATTTTTTTCAGTGATTATTCCAACAAGAAACAGACCTAATGATTTTAAAATTGCTCTTGATTCAGTTTTAGCTCAAGTTTATCCAAGTTTTGAAGTGATAGTGGTAAATGATGGTACAAGTAAAGATCATCATACAAGTTATAATAAAATAGAACAAGAATGTTCTGATAAAGTCAAATTTATTAACCTTATAGAACGATCAAGAGGACATGGACACTGCTTTGCAAGAAACCAAGGTGCAGATATAGCCAAAGGAAAATTCATTTGTTTTTTGGATGATGATGACTGGTGGATTGATAACACATTTTTAGAACGTGCAGAACATGAGATAATAAAATACAATGCAGACTTTTATTTTGCCAATCAAAAAGCTATTACTCAAGATGGTACTAACATTGAAAACATATGGGTAACAGACCTACCAGAGAAATTAGCCCAAGATGATTCTCGATTAAAACAAATTGTTTTCCCCGTTACAGTTGAAGAACTTTTGTTGGCAGCAGGGTTTCCACATATGAATTGCTGGGCTATATCGAAACAATTATATTTTAAAATTGGAGGGATGGATGAAAATTTACGTTATGAACCAGACAGAGATATATACATTCGAGCCTTAGACAAAGCAAACTGCATTTTATATGATTCAAGCGTTATGTCATTGCATAATATTCCCGACAAATCTAAAAGCAATAATGCCTCAACACTTACTAACAAACTAGAAAAATTACTTTTTCAGCAAAGAACAGCTGATAAGGGCATACTTTTTTTAGAGAAGGATGCTCTTATTAAGCATTGTAAAACTCGTAAAGGTTATATTTTAAAAAAAATTGCAATGGAGCTATACGGGCAAAATAGATTCATACACGCTTTTGGTTATTCAATGCAAGCTTTAGCAACTTTACCCACCATCAAATGGCTAGCTCAAACTCTTATTATCAGTTTATGCAGTTTATATCAAAGGATCTTTTCAGGTAGATAGGACGGGAGGTGAGTTATCGTCACAACCCTAGGAAGGAGTAGAATTAAACCCTTTGTCCGGGTGCTAAGGTTGGGAGAAAGGACTGGCTGAGCAAATCAAATGGTTAATTAGACGTTTTCTACCTAAAAAACAGATACCTAGATTCGCATAATAAGTGCACCACTCATACTTGAAACCAAGATAGTTTTTTGTGTTAGATTTTATATCTACCATATATCAAAGATCACCAAAAAGGAAAAAGAAGTGATAGCATTCTTTTTAAATTAACGCCCAAGAAAATTGTTGAAATGGGAAACGCCAGCGAGTTTTTTGCTCGGAAATCTAGATTTAATTTAATAGGTTGTGCACTTGCTACCTGAACGTTGCCTGGAAAGGTCACCTCTATAATGAGATAAAACACCTTCTTGTTTATATAAAGGCAATCCATCAACCTTTTTTAATCTGAATGGCGAGTCAAGAGCTCTTCTAGCTCAACATTAACTGCCTGACTGTGAATTCTTTAACTCCGTATCTTAAAACTTAGAATATATATGAAAAAATTAATTTACATCGAATATTTAAAGGCATTTAGTATGCTCTATATCGTTGGCTACTGGCATTTATTTAACTATACAAGTGCTTTTCCTAGTTATAACAATCTCTTTACCTCAAAATTAACACTCATTTTATTGGGCTTGTTTGTATTGTTATCTGGCTTTTTAGTAGGTAAATCATCAACCAATGATTCTAGTGTATTTGGTTTTTATAAAAAAAAATTATTTAGAATATATCCATTATATGCATTAGCAGTAATATTATTCTACCTTTATGATTTAAATAGTTCAATAGTTTCAATTAAATCATTAATCTTTGTTTCCATGTATTTAGGCCCTACTCCTAAAACGTTATGGTTCATTACTATGGTTTTTTCATTCTATTTAATTACTCCTTTATCTATGAAGTGGATAGAGAATCCTATAAAATTTCTAGCTATGAATTCTTTTATTTTTATAATTATCTTTATCTTACTAATTATATTAAAAACAGTTGACTACCGTATTTTGTTATATTTTCCGAGCTATTGTCTTGGTCTATACTGTTCTCGCTATGGACTCGTTACTAGAGCAGTTAATTATAAAGTAGGTGTTTTAAGTTTATTAATCTGGGTTGGTATTTTCTTAATTGAAACAAACTCTTGGACTCTTAATCAACTAAAAAACATTCCTTTAGTCTTGTCCTTTTCATATCTTATATTTTTAGTGAGCCATCTAAATGAAAATAAATTAAAGAATTTCAAAATAATTTCAAAATTAAGTTATAGCAGCTATGCTATGTATTTATTCCATAGACCTATCTATTCATCGCTTATCTATTTGTATTTCCCTAGTAATAATAACGAGCAAGTTTTGTATTTAATGGGACCCTGTTTACTTATAGTTTTTTTTCTTTCATGGGCAATTCAAAAGCTATATGATTCAATGCGCTATACTAAATTTTATTCCAGAACGAATTAAAGGGTATGACTATTTTATACTCTCTGCTCTTGTTCCTATCATTAATTTCTTATTTTTTTTTCAGAGAAAGCGATACATAAAATGTCTTCCAAATAAACTGATACTCTTTCACTCTATTCCTAAATAAGTAAATAAAAGATGATATTAAATAAAAATAAAGTATAGCCCCTGCTCCAACTTGGATAAGTAACTGTATTAAATGGCTATGACTATAACTAATAATTAATGGTGTAATTAATATAATAAAATATAGCATTGCGATTACAGATATTAATGGAATGCAGGTCAAGGCACAAATACGCCAAAAAGATAAGCCTGAAATTTGTGTTAATACAAAGAATACTAAAAATGTATTAAAACTTGTTAAAGCAACACGTAACATGGCAAAATCTAGCAAGACCATTCTCTTGGCTAAGAGCATAAAAACACTAATTGTTATCAACCCTAAAACCAGCTCAAACTGAAATATAAGCTTAACTTTCCCCATAGCTGTCATAACTCTGGTAAAAAAATCACCAACAATCCCTGGAATTATTACAAAAGCCACTACTGTGACCAAAGGTGTGGCGTGATTCCATTTTTCGCCTAGCAAAACATAAACTAAATTTTCTGAAGTAACATGTATTCCAAGAGCGACAGGCAAGACAATAATAAATAACAAACTAAGTGCTTTATGTATTTTGTCTGCAAATAATAATGGATTATCATGAATCTCAGACAAACCAACATATAAAGGCTCCATAACTGGAGCAATAATCTGCCCAGCAGGTAAAGTGGCCAAATCCATTGATACAGTATAGACACCTAATGATTCAAGTGGCAAAAACTTGCTTAATAATATTTTATCAACTCTAAAGCGAAGAAAAACAAAAATACTTTTTAGTAAAATCCACTGTGAAAAAAGCCATTGCTGTTTCCAATTGGCAATTGAGAAACGAGGACGAAAAGGGTGGGCAATAAAAGTACCTATTAAATAAATAGCAACTTCAAAAAACTCTGCAATAATAAAAGCCCAGTAATTATCTAGATATAATGCTAAAGCAACTTTAACTGCAAACCCGATTATTCTGCTAGTAAGACGAACAATAAAACGGGGTCTATATTTATAGTTTTTCTCATACAGAACCATACCAATATTATTAAAGCCAGCTAACAAAGAAGACACTGATATTACTTGTAAAACAAGAACCAGCCTATTATCTCCCATAAAATCAGCAATTATTTCAGCCAATAAGAAAATACCTATGGCTGATATGGATTTCATAATGACATTGATTGTCCAGCCAGTATCAAGTTCAGACTGTAAAATTTCTTTTTTTCTGATCAAGTATTGTTCAGTTCCAACGCCTCCAATAATATGAAATAATCCAGTTACAATACCTGCTGCAGCTACTATACCAAAGTCATCCGGAACTAAAATACGTGCAAGAATTATAGTTGAAATAAACCCTATTAATTTATCAACCCAGCTGCCAAGGTATTGCCATATAGAACTTTTAAGTACTTTGGTGGCAATTGATTGTTCGGACATGTTTTTTTAAGGTATTTAAATATAAATAATAGGGGATTTTGAGAGTTAAACTTAAAAAAAGTTCCTCCTGAAGTAGGTGTATTGAGCAGAACGCCGTCTAAAAATATAAATAATCACACATAATCTTCATTTTCCTCTTTAACAATATTTTCATTTGCAACAATGTGATTGTCTAATACATAAATAATAACGAATATAGCATAAAGAAAATCAAAATACGCTGCACTAACCGTTCCTGCTGCAACACAGTAGACTATAATTGATACTTTAATCATTGCAAGTAAAGTGAAAATCCAGTTGTCCATTTCCTTCTTTTTAGCTCTGGTTTGGATAAAACCTATTTTTACGTATGCAGAAAATAATATAAGTATAAACAAAAACAACCCAACAAAACCATGATCACCTAATACTTGAAAATAAATACTATGTGCAGCACGGATACGCTCATAAAAGTTAGCTTCTGGTGTAGGGATAAAATCTAACAAATAATAATCAGGAAAATATTCTTGCCAAATCAATAAGTTTTCAACTGCTTTAAACCCTTCCCCAAAAAATGGATTATTTATCGCTATAACAGTACTCATTTTCCATACCATTACTCGATGCATAAAAGAACCATCTTCGCCAGCATTTTCTACAGAGTGCATTCGATCGAACCATTGTTCCGGTAAAATATTCATTGCAGTAATTATAATGACTGATAATACCAAAAACCAGAGTATTTTTCTTTTACTGCTTTTAAAAACAAAAAGAGTTAATAGCCCTAGTCCCACAAAACCTGCTCGCGAATATGTACTAATAAGACCTAAAACGATTAGAACACTTAGTGCGATTAAACCGTATTTTATTAGTTTGTCTTTAGTTTGTGTTATTAAATAAAAAACCATAGGTAATATTACGAGAATCATAACAGCGAAGAAATTGTTATCGCCTGTTATTCCTCTTAAATTACCAATTCTATGACCACCACCAGAAGCAATAAATTTTAGCCCTTCCCCTGCCGCTAAAGCGCCAATAGATAAGACCAGCAACCATATCATAAAATCTAAGTGTCGCTTACGATATAAAATAGCTATTGCAAAGAAATAAAATAGAATGATCCTCATAAACTCACCCCATCTCTCCCATATTATTTCTTGATTTGCTCCACCGAAAATTGATGATAGAGTCGTCCATATAAAAAAAAACAAGATTAGCAATGAAAGTTTATCAACAATAAATTTTGGCTTATTTCGATTAAAAAAATATGACAGTATAGTTATGATTGCAAATAATCGATTGTAAGTGATCGCTGATGCAAATCCATAAACTAGCTGGTTTATATTAAATGCAGAGGTCCACAGCCATAGACCCGCACCAATAAAAGGCCTTTTAAATGAATAATAAACTAATATTGGTAATAAACTGACTAATACAATGTCACGCATGCGCTTTATTCATCATCCTCTTCTTCTTTTTTATTCGCCCAGTAACAAATGTACGTTATGGATAATAATTGCATGCCAAACATTATAGTTTCTATCATCGTATTATTTCTTTTTTGCTAATGAGTATGGTTTTTCAATAAAAACAAATAGAAAAAAAGCGGGGACTAACGACAATAAAAAAACAATTATGCCAAATATAAAAAAACTGCTTGAACTTGCTAATGGTGTTGTAAAGTAAAACTTAGCAGATAATATAATTACAAACTGAACCGTTAGCCCGTGTATTAAATAATAAGAATAGCTCATATTTCCGAGCCAACGTAGCGGAGTAAAACTAAAAATTCTTGCTCCAGGTGTTTGCCAAGTAAAGCACTCATAGCAAAGCATAAAAAAACCAACATAGATTATCACTTGCCGCCACCAGGTTCCGTGGGGTATTTTAAATACCATCAGCTGTATAATGGCCACTAGACTTAGTACAAATGCTATAACACCTAAAAATGGCGTAACCTTTTTATGCTGTGGTTTATTTATTACTTCAAATAAAATAATACCAGCTACGAACATTAATAACCGTATATGCCCATGATAATAAAAGCAGTATAGATATCCCATTATAGTCAGTAATAAAAAAAATAATATACGTTGGTTTGCCTGCCATTTTCTTAACTGTAGCAATCCGACAAAGAAAGGTGTCATGATATAAAAAAACATTTCATAACTGAGTGTCCAGGCAACTTCCATAAGAGGTTTTATATCTGACACAAGTGGAGGCATGACCAAAAAACTTTGTAATAAATAGCTTATGGCTTTACCTATTTCGCCAGGAATTTTATTGCTTTCAGGAACTAGTATCGACAGTGCTAGATAAAAAATAAAAACTACAATATAAGTTGGATAAATGCGTATTACACGCCTTTCCATATAAGGTAAAAATGGGCGTTTTTTTGAAATAATAGTGCCATAAATTAAAAACCCACTAAGTATAAAAAACAAATCTACTCCAACACTACCTATATTTCTTAGCCAACTATATAGATTGTATAAATGTACTTGCTGATTAATGCCAACATGTTCTTCCAGCACAGCAGCATAGTGTACGATAAAGACTAAAAATACAGCAACTCCTCGGATTCCTTCCATTGAAGCTATATTTTTCTTGTTATCATGACTATGTGTTAATTCAAGTATATTGGATAACCGTTGATATAATAAATTCTTCATATTTATCTATTGCTTACCCTTTATGCTTTCCTATAATAACAATAATTTTTTTTGCGTTTTCCAACCAGTACAACCCCTTATCTTCAATTGTTTGCTTTGCTTTATTCCCTAATTTTTCTCTCAATTCAATAGAAATACATAATTTTTTCAGTTTTTCAATAAAGTCGTCTTCAGCTTTAACTGAAAATAACAAAGCATCCTTCTTATCGGTTATTACTTCCTTAATGTTATCTTTATCAGGTGCAATAATCGCTTTACCTAATGCCATATATTCAAATAATTTTAAAGGTGATGCATATTCAGTTACATCAGGTTGCAATGCAACATCAAATACTGATTGATATTCAGGAACCTGTTCTCGACTGATAATACCAGTTATTGTCATTCTATCGCGAATACCAAGTCGTTTCGCCTGTTTTTCTAATGTCTCTCTACCAGGGCCATCACCAACTAACAATAAATGCCAGTTTTCTTGTTTATTTTCTGCAATGGCATCTAATACTCTATCAAGTCGGTGCCATTCTCTAACGAACCCTACAAATCCAAGTATTAATTTATTTTGTAATTGATATTTTTTTATTACTTCTTGTGATACTACAGGCGGCCATGGAAATTGCTTTAGATTTATACCATTAGGGATTACAGTTATATTTTTCTTTTTAACGCCTTCTTTTTCAATAATATCAGCTAATACCTGGGTTACAGGGAGAACATGATCAGCTTGCTTCCATACATATCGTTCAGTCCACTGTGCGAGTTTTTTTATACTGATACCGTGATTTTTTTCTCGTTCAGCATAAAGCGGTGAATTAACTTCTAAAATTAAAGGTAGCTTAAATATTTTTTTTGCCCAGATTCCTGATGGCAAATATAAATTGTATCGCTCATAGATACAATCAGGCCTGTGTTTTAAAATCGCTTTTACAACTTTAATAAAATCATAAAAGGTATAGCCAAACTCTAGCAATTCATGAATAAATGATGGTAAATTATCTCTAAGACCTTTTACTGCATGTGAACTGTTTCCAAATTCTTTTTGATTAATTGAATTTGGCTCAACCATGATTATTTCATGTTCTAGTTCTTTTAATACCTTGACTATTTCTGCAATATGTACATATTGCCCATCTTTTGAAGCAACTCTATGATGATATAAAATTTTAATAACTCACTCCTTTTCTTCTCATTTAAGCTTATCTCATAAATAATTACAGTCGTTATTACTTATTATACGAATTCAGGACAGGTTATTTACTATATCTATTCTTTACTATCGCAAATAATTTTAACAATCCTTCTGTTGTACTGTCCCATGAGAACTGTTCGGAATATTTTCTGGTGGCTTCTCTTCCAGGGTAGCTTTCAAACAATTCCTTAACTCCCTGAGCAATAGCTTCTGCTGTCCTTTTTACCAATACTCCAGCATCTCGGTTTTGAACTACTTCAGGCGTACCCCAAATATCTTTCGCAACTACTGGAGTGCCACACGCCATAGATTCTAACAGTACATTAGCTCAGCCTTCTCTGCTTGATGCCAAAACCATAGCATCTGCAGCATTATATATTTCAGTTAAATCTTTTTGCTGTTTTTCACCTAAAAACTGGACTTGCTTACTTAGCTTTAATTTCTCAACCAATTGTTTTAAATTCCTCTCCTCTTCACCACCACCCACGATAAGCAATTGATAGTCTGACAAAGACTGCATTGCCTCTATAATAAGGTGATGTCCTTTACGCTCGACTATATGCCCAACACTTACCAGTGTTTTTTTATTTAACTTATACTTTTCTCTGCACTGCACTTTATCAAGTAATTTAAACAGATCTAAATCAACACCATTTCGATAGACATGTATTCTATCAGCCCTAGCCCCTATTTCTATCATCGAATCTTTCAATGCCTTACAGACTGTAACACTTGCCTGGGCTTGTGAGGCAGCCCATAAAATCATTTTTCTAGGCATTGCATATTCAGGGATTAAGTTTATATCAGTCCCTCTTGCACTAACAATAAAGGGAATTTTTAACAGCTTGTTTACCAGCGCAACAGCAACCCCATCTGGGTAAAAGTAATGTGCGTCTATTAAATCAATTTCCTGCTGCTTTTGCAGCTGTTTTATTTGTAGATACAGCGGTATAGCCATAAAAAAAGGGGCAAGCGACATGCCTATTTTAGGAATAACTAAATATCGCGGGTGATATATTTCTATTCCATATCTTTATTCAACTTTTGGTACATCAGCATAAACTGCATATTGCTTAAATCGATCGCTTTTAAATGGAAACCAGGGAACTAGAGCTATAACTTTTGCCTGGATTTGATCTTTCTCAATTAAGTGCCTTAACCGGGTTTCAATAAAAACGCCATGTCGAAATTGTTTTTTATTGGGATACAGAGTAGTAATTGTCAATATATTCATGCTTTACAAAAAACTTAAATTTCAGTTGGTTTTTTCCTAATTATAATCGGTGATAAGTACCGGTTAGAATTAATCCAATCAATTTTGTCTGGGTACTTAATACTAAATATGACTTACCGGCGCATGTCTATTTAATCGCATAAAATAATTTAAGTAGCCCTTGGGTAGTAGATTCCCATGAAAAATTTTCAGCATACTTCCTAGTATTTTCTCTAGCAGGGTAATTATCAAATAAAGCTAATACACCTTGGGCGATATCCTTGGGCGTTCGTTTTATCAAAATGCCAGCATCTGGGTTCCTTACTACCTCAGGAGAACCACCGACATTTGTTGCCACAACGGGAGTACCGCAAGCAATGGATTCCAGTAAAACATTTGCCATCCCTTCGTTACTTGAAGCCAATACAAATGCATCACTGGCGCTATAAATTTCAACTAATTCCGACTGTGTTTTTTCATTAAAAAAAACAACTCTATCTGTTAAATTTAATTTCTCAACCAATAGTTTTAAAGATCTTTTTCTCTCTCCTTTCCCAACAATGACTAGCTGAAACCCTTCCAATTCTTGCATTGCCTCAATAATTAAACTGTGCCCTTTTAATTCAATTAAATTTCCAATGCTTAGCAATACTTTCTTTGTTAAACCATATTTCTTTTTACATTTTTTTTTATTTAATGGTTTAAACAGCTCAAGATCAATTCCGTTACGGTAAACATGAATTTTATCCGGATTAAAACCAAGCTCAAGCATTTTATCTTTTAAAGCGCGACTGACAGTAATACTGCCTGACGCCAAATTTGCGGCCCACAATATCATCTTTCTAGGTAAGATAAAATCTGAAATTAAATTAATATCTGACCCCCTAGCACTGATAAAAAAAGGTATTTTTAGTACTTTTGCAACTAAAGCAACTGCAACACCATCAGGGTAATAATAATGTGCATCAATTAACTCAAACTTTTCTTTTTTTTGCAGTTTTTTTATTTGGACATATAATGCTACCGCCATAAAAAATGGCGTAAACAGCATGCCAATTTTTGGAATGACCAGGTATCTTGGATGATAAACATCTAAGCCAGCCTTTTCTTCAAACCTTGGTACTTCAGCATATATAGCATATTGTTTAAAGAAATCACTTTTAAAAGGAAACCAAGGTACAGGTGCAATTACTGTTGCTGTTATTTTACCCGTGTTTAACAAATATCTTAGCCGTGTTTCAATAAAAATCCCATGCCTAAATTGTTTCTGATTAGGGAATAAAGTTGTAATAGTGAGAATATTCATCTTCACTCTTTATAATAGCCTTTGTACCAGTCAACAAACTTTTCAATACCCTGCTCTATCGTCGTATTGGGTTTATAACCAACATCTTTCACCAAGGCCTCCACATCGGCATATGTATCAGGAACATCCCCTGGCTGTAGCGGCAATAAGTTTTTTTCAACCGTTTTACCCAGAAATTTCTCTAATGTTTTAATATAGTCCATTAGTTCGACAGGACTTTGATTACCGATATTGTACACTCGCCAAGGTGCTTTACTGGTACCAGAATCTGGGTCTTTTCCTGTCCAATCTAAATTCGGTGTTGCAACATTATCTAAAGTTCTGATCACCCCTTCTACGATATCATCTATATAAGTAAAATCTCTTCGGTGCTTCCCATAATTAAAAACATCAATTTTGTTACCTTCTATAATTGCTTTAGTAAATAAAAACAATGCCATATCTGGCCGTCCCCAAGGGCCATAAACAGTAAAAAAACGCAAGCCTGTTGTAGGTAAATTGTATAAATTGCTATAGGTATGAGCCATCAGCTCATTTGCCTTTTTTGAAGCGGCATATAAACTTAATGGGTGATCTACATTGTCATGCACCGAAAAAGGCATTGATTCATTAGCACCATAGACGGAACTGCTTGATGCATATACTAAGTGTTCAACATTATTATGCCGACAGCCTTCGAGGATATTTAAGTATCCGACAATATTGCTATCAATGTAGGCATGAGGGTTTTCAATAGAGTAACGTACACCCGCTTGGGCTGCTAAGTTTACAACTTTTTGCGGCTGATGCTGATTAAACAGTTTTTCCATTGCCTCTCTATCAGCTATATCAGCCCTAACATCAGTATAACTAGTATGATCTTTTATTCTATCTAATCTTGCCAGTTTTAAATTAACATCATAGTAATCGTTGAGGTTATCAATGCCAATAACTTCATCACCTCGCTCCAGTAATTTTATCGCAAGATGGTTGCCAATAAATCCGGCAGTACCTGTTACCATTATTTTCATATTACAATCGCTCGTCTGTCTGTGCTGCTGGAAATAAATATTTCAGATCATAAATAACTGATTTCAGTTTACCTAAAGCTCTAACCTGTTTAATATCCATCTTTTTAAATTGTTCATGGGCTACTGCTAATATAATAGCGTCAAACGTGCCATCTTCCAATTTTGTTATCGGTTTAATTCCATATTCTTTATATGCTTCATCAGGGTTAACCCAAGGATCATAAATATGAATATTGACACCATATCCTTTTAATTCATCGACTATGTCAACTACCCGTGTATTTCGTAAATCGGGACAGTTTTCTTTAAACGTCAGTCCCATAATTAAAACATCAGAATTTTGAACATGCAGTCTATTTTTTAGCATCAATTTTATTAACCTAGCGACAACATATTCTCCCATCCCGTCATTAATTCGTCGTCCCGATAGAATTATTTCTGGGTTGTATCCAATAGACTGTGCTTTATAAGTTAAATAATAGGGATCAACACCTATACAATGTCCGCCTACAAGACCTGGGCGAAAAGGTAAAAAATTCCATTTTGTTCCTGCCGCAAGCAGTACTTCTTCTGTATCAATATCTAAGCGCTTAAAAATCAAAGCTAACTCATTAATCAGAGCAATGTTCACATCGCGCTGCGTGTTCTCAATAACCTTTGCGGCCTCTGCCACTTTAATGCTACTTGCTTTATAAGTACCTGCAGTAATGATACTTTTATATAACTGGTCGACATACTCTGCAATTTCTTCAGTCGATCCAGAAGTCACTTTTAATATATTTGTGACTCGATGTTCTTTATCTCCGGGATTAATTCGTTCTGGGCTATAACCTACAAAGAAACCTTTGTTAAACGTTAATCCTGAAACTTTTTCCAGGATAGGAACACAGACTTCTTCTGTTGCTCCTGGGTAAACGGTTGATTCATAGATAACAGTATCATCCTGTTGAATAACTCCTCCCAATAGGGTGCTCGCTTTTTCCAAAGGTGATAAATCAGGCTGTTTATGCTCATTAATTGGAGTCGGTACAGTGACAATGTAAATATTGCAGTCTCTAATTTTTTCTATATCAGAAGTGTACCTTAATTTTATAGCTTCCGATAACTCCTCATTGCTAACTTCTAAAGTAAAATCATGCCCATTTCTTAATTCATCAATCCGAGGCTGATTGATATCAAATCCTACTGTTTCATGTTTTTTTCCAAACTCAACGGCTAAAGGCAACCCAACATAACCCAAGCCAATCATAGCAACTTTTGTATTTTTTGATAACTTATTCATATTCTTAATTTACTTGCAAAAACTTACTGAACATCATTAAACTCCATAATTGCGGACTAAATTCTTTTTGTCCTACCTGATGCTGATCCAGCATTGCTTTTAATGTACTTTGATTGAACAAACCACTACTTAGCATTTCATCACTTAAAATAACATCTCGTATTTCATCTTTTAATTCATTTCTAAACCAATTTGATATTGGCACGGAAAAACCCATTTTTTTTCTGTATAAAATATCATCAGACAAATAAGGTTCTAGAGATTTCTTAAAAATATACTTGCCTTCAGAACCTTTTAATTTAAATGTAGGCGATATTTTTGCAATCCACTCAACTAATTTATGATCTAAAATAGGCACGCGCACTTCTAAAGAATTAGCCATACTGGCTCTGTCCACTTTTGTTAATATATCACCTGTCAGATATGTCTTAAAATCCAAATATTGAATGAGTGATAGAGCTGAATCACTACTGCAGTTTTTTGCATGTCGATTAAATACCTCAACCGTCTGATACCCTTGCAATTGCTTTTTTAACTGTGGCGAAAACAACTGTTGACGCTGTTCTGCCGAAGAGACAGAAACAGAATGCATGTATGCTTCTGCTGAATGTCGTCCCAATGCCTGAAAAGTCGTTTTGCCTCTAAAAAACTGAGGTGCCCAATCCATTTTTGGGTACAGTGCACCTAAAGTTCCAAAAACAGGTTTTCTGACACTATAAGGCAACAGGCTACGTATCTTTTCTTCATTCATATGTAATCGCTGTCGTCGATACCCAGCAAGGTTTTCATCGCCTCCGTCACCAGACAATGCAACAGTGACATTTTTTCTGGCTAACTTACAAACCTGATAGGTTGGTAAGGCAGAGCTGTCTGCATAAGGCTCATCATAAAAGTTAATTAACTGATCAATTAACTGAAAATCATCAGAATTAACCTGCTCCTGATGGTGATGAGTTTTATATTGTTTTGCAACTGATTCAGCATAATGGGTTTCATCAAAAGCCTGATGATCGAAACCTATAGCACAGGTATTAACAGGTTTATCACTCAAATTTGCCATAATCGCAACAATAGCGCTGGAATCAACCCCACCAGAAAGGAAAGCGCCAATTGGCACTTCTGATACCATTCTTATTTTTGTAGCTTCTTTAAGTTTTTCAATAAGTTCGTTGGCAATTTCCTGTTCTGACCCTTGTACACTTACATCAAATTTCAAATCCCAGTACTGCTTTAGCTTAATATTTTCTTTTTCTTTTTCTTTTAAAGATATAAGCAATGAATGTCCAGGTTCTAATTTTTTTACCTGCCTGTAAATAGAACGGGGTTCAGGAATGTAACCTAATGTAAAGTACTCCTCTACTGCATAAGGATCTATTTCCCTATTCAATTGAGGATGTATTTTTAATGCTTTGAGTTCAGACGCAAAAATAAATTGTTGATTTTCCAACTCTGCATAATAAATAGGTTTTATTCCTAATCGGTCTCTGGCAATAAAAGCTATCTGCCTATTTCTATCCCATACGCAAAAGGCAAACATGCCTCTAAACCGAGTAACACAAGCTTCCCCCCATTGTTCCCATGCATGCACAATTACTTCAGTATCTGAATGCGTTTTAAATTGATGGCCATGCGTTAATAGTTCGTCCCTAAGCTCATTAAAGTTATAGATTTCGCCATTGTAAGTAACAATAACTGAGCCGTCTTCATTGGCTAAAGGCTGCTGACCTGTTGATAGGTCGATAATTGATAGGCGTCTATGGCCTAAGCCTATGCCAGTCTCAATATGCAAATTGCCTTCGTCCGGCCCTCTATGCAGTTGCGACTGATTCATATCGTTCAATAAAGAACGATTGATTTCAGGTCTACCATCTAAATTTATTATGCCAACAATGCCGCACATAGTTTTATCCTTTAAATATTGGCTTTAATAATAGTCTTTCGCCAAGGCAATTATAGTTTAATTTTGGAATTCACCCTACACACTTCCCTCTAAATACTATAAATCTGCAAATATTGCTTAGTCATTGCCCGTAAGCTAAAATTTTCCTCTACCTTTTCTCTACCACAGGCGCCATGCTTAGCTATTAACTCAGGGTTATCAATATAGAGCTTTATTTTATCAACTAAATCCTTTATATCTTTAGGTTTTATCAAATAGCCCTGAAAACCATTTTCAATTAGCTCTGGCACCCCGCCCACTTCGGTTGAAATCACTGGAAGGGCAGTCGCCATGGCCTCTAAAATGGTCAAAGGGATTCCTTCGGCTAATGAAGGTAGAACAAATATATCAAAATCATGCAATAGCTGGGCAACATCCTCTCTTGCACCTAGCAGCTCGATATTATTTTCTAATGAATGATCAGCAATATACTTTTTAATTACGGGATATAATTCGCCATCCCCTATTAATACCAACCGAATATCTTGCCTAAGCTTCGGAGTTTCGGTAATTAAGTCTTCCACGGCTTTAATTAAAGTCAACTGGTCTTTAACTGCTGCCATCCTGCCCACGGTACCAATAATGCATTTCCCTTTTTCAATATACTTTTTAGGCCGATACAATTCTAAATCGATACCATTGTAAATCAAATTTATTTTATTTTTTGGCAGCTTAACAGTATCGGCCAGCCAAACAGCCAATTCATTAGACACAGGAACCCATTTTGTAACAAATGGATTAATCGCACGCCTGAGATATTGATATTTTTTATTACTGCCATCTAAGTCATAAATATCACGGCCATGCTCTGCATGGATACGTTTTTTTATACCCGCTAAAAAAGCAATTACATTGTATTCCAGTGTTGCTATATTGTAAGTATGAACACAAGCTGGCTTCAATCGGCGCAATAGTCGCCAAATTTTTAAATGAATTTTAGGATCGTTACCCGCCTGTTTGTGTAAACAGATAACCTCTACATCTTCGCGATTAATCCTTTTTTCAAACTCGCTTGATTCCGTCAATGAAATAATAACATGCCGGTAAGATTGCTCAGGCATAGTATTGATCATATTGACCAAAACGCTTTCCAAACCGCCGATATCAAAACGATGGAGAATATGTACAATTAAGGGAGGAGGCATAATTCGTTAATAAGTTTAATGATCTTTTTGGCCAGTTAAATTTAACCAGCTTTTTCTAAACAGGTGAGGAAATAGCAAATGTACAGGCATTTTTAGCCAATGAGATCGAATGTAGAGAAACCATCTTGCAACTCCCTGGCCTTTCATTTTGTTAGTCACATGATTAGTCGCTAACGCACGACCATACAGGACATCCATTAATTTAACATCAAATTTACTCATTTTTGCCTGAAATATAGCCCTATTAATCACATCTTCAGGTATAGGTGCATCAAGTATTTTTTTGGTAAAGTTTAATGCATAGTAAACAGGCTTAACCAAATCAAGTTCAACGGCTCTATGCAACAGCTTATCCCAGCCATTTTGGGATGCAATGGCTTCCCTAATGAGCAAATCCAGATCAGATATATCTCGCAGGCCTTGTTCAAATTCTCCCTCATGAAATAAATGGGTCGCGCTATGAATAATCATATCTATCGGTGACAGCACATACAGCCCAGGCATATCTTCCGCCGCATCAGCCTGTTGCCAAAACTTTATGGGTTTAGGTTTTAAGCGAGATGTGGGCGGAATAATCGTATGGTGTACATCTATTGTTGTCTGTCTTTTTAAATGAGTCATCGGAGGAATTTCATGCATCCATTCTCGATAAAACTTTTGAGTATAGACATCTAAACTGCTTGTAAGCCAGCCACTGTTAGCAAGTGCTGTTTCAGCAATAACCAAATTCTCTTTTGCTACCAAAATATCAGTATCTGTAAATAGACGTCCTTTACTCGCATTATTGCCAGCCCAAACATAGGCTGCACCTTTTAATAACACAAAATCTACTTTAGCTTTACTTAATGCTTTATAAATCTGTTTCACTTCCACTTTAGCAGAGCGGGCATTAGCATCTGAAAGTTTTATTGAGTTTATGAAATGTATTCGCGGCTGTTTAGGAACTTTATCTAGCAATTCAAGCTCGCATAAAAAAAAAGCACAGCGACTCAGTAAATTTGTACGCCTTGCCTGACGAATTAAGATTTCCCACGGATATGAAGAAAAGTCAATGCTTGTTAACGTCCCCTGTCCGTAGTGACGCAAAAACCTTACCACCAGATGATCGTCTAGCACTACAACTCCGTTAATAAAACATGTGAGTAACAAAAAATGTCATCACAGTTATTTAATCAAACTATCAATGCCCTCTAGAGCAGTTACCAAATCAGCATATGTGAAGTCATAGCATTCTACATTTTCAATCATATTGCTCATACTGTCAAAACCTTGTTTCCCTAGAATATTGAAGTTAAATGCATGTTCAGCCAATGTCATTAAGGCACGGCTTTTAGGTAAGCCAATTAATTTTTTTTCAGCATTATCTTTATAATGGGGGAACACCAAAAATGCCGGCTTTACCGCTGTGGTCTGCTCCGCCAATGCAGACTGAGGAGCAAGCATATGTGCGATATCACCTTTAAGGGTATCGATCATTACTTCACCAAAAACCGCATCTGGCGCAAAATCTTTAATAATCTGTATCGATTTGTTTTTAAGGCTAACCGGACGGGGAGCGGGGTATATCAAACCGTCAGCCAAAGAAAGCAATGCCATTTCATCTGACAATAACCGCCAGCCCTTATTAACCAAAGCTGCGCACAGCGTGCTTTTGCCACTGCCAGGTGTACCAGGCAAAATGAGTCCATAACCGTCTTTTTCAATAATGGCGGAATGAATAATTAAGTAATGATGGGCGGTGTTGGCTATACACCAATTGAGCCCCCATTCAAACATTGCAGGCGCCTGGTTTATTGGCAGGGGGATAAAAGGCTCATACCCGTCAAAAGAAAAACTGACTTGAGGCCTATAAAACCGACGATAGCCGCCCACTGCTTTCACTTCCACATGCAAATCAATAAAGTCCGTTTCATTGTTACAATCATAATGAGAATAAAAATGACGAATATGCCGGGTAACGGCTGGAATATTACTGGTAACCGCAATATTAAAAATACCCGTTTTAAAACACAGGCCCGAATCGCTAAAATCTGCGTTTATTTTTTCAAAAGGGAGTTCGGAAACTAACAAAGGATTCTTTATTCCATTAATCAAGCAGGTTTATTTTTTTATACTCGATCCGCAGGCTATTCAAATAGCTTTCTGCCTCCTGCCTTTCAATGCCATGAGTTACAGAAACCTTTTCAATAAGCAGGGACTGTACAGTCTGCTTTTGCATTAATGCCAATAATTCAGCATTAAAGGAAGATAACAAGTGCATATCGCCAAATTCAATATTATAAACGACACTCTCATCGCCCCCCCAATTACAGATCTTTATTTTACTCATTTATTAAAGATTATCCCAGACCTGTAAGTGAGCTATTTCATCACACCATTTAATTATCTATAAGTGCCATCAGCATTGCATGTATCGCCAGGCACTCCGCCCATATTTTTTTCAATCAGGTCAACAAAATCAGTATACCCTGCAGGAACAGCCCACTTAGTGGTATCTCCATCATTCAGTGCCCAAAACTGTTCCGTAGACATAAAGTATTGGCCTTGTAAGCCACCGCTATTCACATAATAATAAAGATTTAAGTATCCCGCTACAATTTGGCACTCTGGAGTCCCATCTTTTCTTACAACTGATATTAAGGTATCTGTTCCGCTGGTATTAGGAGGGAAGCTATGCCCAGTAAATGCATCAGCTATTGTTACCTGATCAAAGGTCTTGCCAGTGCCGCTTGTTAAATGACTAAGAGCCGTTTGGATAACTTCGAGACTTCCATTTGTTGCCTTTGGTTTTTTATAAAAACCATGGCTAAACCCTCCCTGAAAGTTATCGCCTCTGCAATTTGATCCGTTGCCAGAGATCATATTGGACAATCCCTGTACGGCAAAAACAGGCTTACTTGCCAATGTCAAAATCACCGGTGCAACTAAACCGGCTTTAGAAAACTTCCTTTTAGATTTATCAATGTCAGTATGATTATCCGCCACATTGGCACTATTTTTCTCTTCATTACTCATTTACATTCACCAAAAATTATTTTTCGCAGTTACGGAAATAATAACATATTTTACAAAAAATATACACTTCAATTCCCATTACTGCGACCTATCGCATAATAAGCAATGCCTTTCTCTTTCAAAACCTCAGGCTGATAAAGATTACGGCCATCAAAAATTACAGCATCACCCAGCTTTTCTTTCAAAAGATCAAAATCGGGGCTCCAAAAATTTTTCCACTCAGTCACTACTACTAGAGCATCTGCATTTTCCAAGGTTTCTTCTACAGACCCAACCAGCCGCAATCCTTCTTTATCGCCATAAATACGAGCAGCTTCTTCCATTGCTTCCGGGTCAAAAGCCTGTACTTTTGCCCCTGCTTCTATCAATGCTTCTAAAACAACACGGCTTGGAGCCTCGCGCATATCATCCGTTTTTGGTTTAAACGCCAATCCCCATAAAGCGAAGGTTTTTCCTTTTATATTGCCGCCATAATGCTTTGTTATCTTATTAACTAGCACTTTCTTCTGGCGGTCATTTACATTTTCGACAGCACTTAACAGCTCTGCATTATAGCCAACCTGTTTGGCTGTTCTTTCCAGAGCCTTTACATCCTTTGGAAAACAGGAACCGCCATAGCCACAGCCGGGGTAGATAAAGGAATATCCTATACGACTATCCGAGCCAATTCCATTTCTCACTTTTTCTATATCTGCACCTAGCAATTCAGCTAAATTAGATAATTCATTCATAAAGCTAATTTTTGTTGCCAGCATTGCATTGGCTGCATATTTAGTTAGCTCAGCCGATCGCACATCCATTGCGATAATGCGCTCATGGCTACGATTAAAAGGGGCGTATAGAGCTTTCAGCAATTCCGTTGTTCTTGGGTTGTCCGTACCCACAATTATCCGGTCTGGCTTCATAAAATCATCAATTGCTGATCCCTCCTTCAGAAACTCAGGATTTGAAACCACATCAAACTCTGCATTCCTCCCCTTGTCTAACAAGGTCTGTTTTATTGCCGCCGTTACTTTATCTGCTGTGCCTACAGGAACTGTTGATTTATTGACAATTACTTTGTATTCATTCATATGGCTAGCGATAGTTTCGGCAACAGCCAATACATATTTCAAATCGGCAGAACCATCTTCATCGGGAGGTGTCCCAACGGCAATAAACTGAAAAGTACCATGATTAACAGCCTCTTGGGCATCAGTAGTAAAATGCAGTCTGCCAGCCTGCTGATTTTCCTTAACCATCACTTCCAGACCCGGTTCATAAATAGGTATATTCCCTTTCAGCAAACTGTCAATCTTCTCCTGGTCAACATCAACACAGACAACATCATTCCCCACTTCTGCCAAGCACACGCCTGTGACCAATCCTACATACCCCGAACCAAATACTGTTACTTTCATTTATTAAACCTTTATCTATAATTTAACCCAGAAAAATAGCCTGATCATTCTCTCTAGAATAAACTAAGTGCCTGGAAATATTTTATTTAACTTTCTGTAGAAGTCGCTATTGCTACGAGTTCAGATGATTCAATCGCGACTGAAGCCACTCCTACCTGTTTTTAAAATTGGAACTGTTAACTTAATAATACGCGAACACTTATTGAATCAATCAGATACAATAATTTCAAATCAATTAGTTGGAAGACGGCCCTTTACCATTTCAAATTCTAGACCCAACCACTCTATTTTTCAAGGCAATACTATATATAATCAAATAGCTTAAAGCTATACCCTAGGAAAAATAGCAAACAATGTGTTCTAATTATCACCCTCAAGCACTGCTCCTGATTCAATCAGCAACTGTTTGTCCGAATCATTTCTTATTATAACATTTCCAATAACGGTTACATTCGCTCCAAACTTCACATCCCCTGAAATAGTTAACTTTTGACATTCTAGCAAATCAGGTATGCCTTCAGGAAAATGCGCCTGCAGATCATCTATCCTTTTGTAGTATCTGTCATCTAAACTGATGATAATATACTTAGCCTGTCGGGTAGGGTTTACAGCTATTAAGCTATTTTCATCCAGCACAAAAGCATTAGACCAAAGTCCTAACAGTTCATTCGTGGTCTTAATTGGTGCAAAACGGGCTTTTGGAATTCGAATGGCTATAGAGTCTTTAAAATTGGCAATAGCAGACCCCATAGCTGTTTCCATCTGTATTACGCTAGGACTATTTGGGTCTCGGGGATCCAATGTTTTTCTATTTTGAATCAAGGGCAAATTAAGAATGCCATTATTTGCTTCCAGCTGTTCTTTTAATCGGTCTAGGCGAATCCACAGATTATTGGTATTAAAATATTTATACTTGTCAATGTCTTGAAATTTATCAATATCATCTGCATGGCATTGTGCAGATTCACGCAGTAACAGACCTCCCTCCGCACTCTTTGCTAAATGCCCCCCCTTTCTATCTGCTTCTGTTCGGTCTGCCACCTCCATCATAAAAGATGCATCCTGTTCTGCAAAATAGCCCAGCACAGACAAGTCCATACTTGCACCTAAGTTATCTGAATTGGAAATAAAGGCATACTTAATGCCCTGCTCTAACAGCTGATTTAAAATGCCAGATGTTTGCAGCGCAGTATAAATATCACCATGTCCAGGCGGGCACCAAACTTTAGCAGGATTTTTAGGCCATTTTGCAGGCTCTTTACTTTCAGCTAAAATTTTAGGAACTTTATTTTGTAAAAAAGTTAAGGGAATACCGTTCTGCCCCTGCTTTAATTCAGGAAATTTCTCTAACACTTCCCGTGTGTCAGTTTCAGTGCTGAACGAATTCATAAACACTAACGGCATATCACTTTTGAATTTTTTACGCTGTGAAATAGCCTGTTTGATAATGATTTCCAGAAAGCTCATGCCATCTTTTGCCTTAAGCAAGGACTTTGCTTTCTCCAGCCCCATCCCTGTTCCTAACCCGCCATTGAGTTTGAGCATAACTGACTGATTTAAAAAATCCTCCCCTTTACTGCTAAAGTCTGGCAAAGATTCTAAATCAGCAACATCAGTTACTGGCTGGATAGCTGATTCACGAATAACACTTTCTTCTCCAGACAGCATTTTTTCATATTGAGACAAAAAAACATCAACACAAAGTTGAGGCAAGTCATCTTTAATCATTAATTGAGTGATCTTACTTTTTATCTCTGCATTCATGGTTGATTTATGATCTATTTTTTATGTTTATAAGCTATTATAAAGGATAAGCTATTTTTTAACGTTTCCCGCCAAATATAGACCCCATAATTCCTCGAATAATCTGGCGCCCAAGCTGACTGCCAATACTCCTGGCAGCACTTTTCAACATCGCTTCCCCCGCACTCTGCCTGCTTCGTGAAGTGCGTTTCGGTTTGTTGTTTTCTTCAATCTCTGCCTGCTTGACTCTTTCTTTCAGAATTTCATATGCTGATTCTCTATCCAAGTCCTTATCATATCTATCTTTATATGGAGAGCGTGATATCATTTCTTCACGCTCCTCCTGAGTAATAGGCCCCATTTGAGACTGAGGCGGTTTAATCAAAATTCTTTCTACTGGCGTAGGGCTGCCATCCTTTTTCAGCACGGAAACCAGGGCCTCTCCGGTTTGAAGCTCAGTAATTGCCTTCTCTACATCCAGTTTCGGATTAGCCCGAAAAGTTTGAGCAACCGCTTTAACAAGCTTTTTGTCTTTTGGGGTGTAGGCACGTAAAGCATGCTGAATTTTTAAGCCTAACTGCCCCAATACATTATCAGGAATATCTAGCGGACTTTGACTAATAAAATAAACACCCACCCCTTTAGACCGAATTAACCGCACAATCTGTTCAATTTTATCAACCAAAACATCAGGTGCCTGATCAAAAAGCAGATGTGCTTCATCAAAAAACAAAACTAATTTAGGCTTTTCTTCATTGCCTACTTCGGGCATGTTTTCATATAATTCTGAAAGCAGCCACAGTAAAAATACCGCATAAAGCCTCGGTGACTTTTGAGTTAAAACTGTTGCATCAAGAATACTGATAATGCCATTGCCTGAAAAATCATTTCGGCAAAAATCAGCTAGCTTTATCGCAGGTTCACCAAAAAACTCACTAGCCCCCTGCTCATCCAGCACCAGTAGACGACGCTGTATTGCACCAATGCTTGCAGATGAAATATTGCCATATTCGGATTTTAATTCTTTGGCATTATCGCCCATCCAATTAAGCATGGATCGAAAATCTTTTAAATCCAGCAGCAATAAACCCTGGTCATCGGCAATCTTAAAACAGCTATATACTATCCCCGTCTGCGTGTCATTCAATTCTAGCATATGGCTGATTAACAAGGGCCCTAGATCAGAAATGGTTGCACGGACAGGATGGCCCTGTTTGGAAAAGACATCCCAAAAAACTGTGGGGTTTGCTTGAAAATTATAGTCATTAATTTGAATCTTTTCTATCCGCTCAGTGATTTTTTTATGCTCTTTTCCTGGTTTTGCCATACCAGATAAATCACCTTTAATATCAGCTAAAAAAACAGGAACGCCTAGCTGTGAAAAAGACTCGGCTAAAATCTGCAAGCTAATAGTTTTACCTGTACCTGTAGCGCCTGAAATAACGCCATGCCGGTTTCCCATAGCAGCATCCATGATGACCTTTACAGCATCTTTCCCACCAATCAATAGTTCCTTTACAGCCATTTTTAAACCTCCAATAATTTCAGCGTTAGATTATCCTAAAAAATTAATTGACTGCCAAGTTCAGCAGCAACTTATAACTAATAGACTTAAACAATTTTTCAGTTCTCACCAGATGGGCGAGACTATTTTACTTCACGGTATTGCGAAAAATCCGTGCTCAACTAATTTATCTAGGATTATAACAAATATTAATCCGCAGATAATTCTAGCTTGACTCAGCAAGGACTATAAAACTACTATTAATATTCGGTAACGATGGTGAACAGTATGGGACAGGAAATATCCTTTTCTGAGTTTGATAAAAGTGACTTTGAAAGTTTTCTTTTAAAGCTCAAAGCAGAAACAAAGCTGCTAAAAAAAATGATTGAGCAGGATTTATTTTCTACCCGTTCACCTGTAGCTGGATTTGAAATTGAAGCCTGGGTCTTGGATAAGAACATGCAGCCCGCGCCTATTAACGAAGAATTTCTTGCCACCTTAAAAAACCCTCTTGCATTTGAAGAACTTGCAAAATTCAATATTGAATTAAATAGTACGCCAACACCTTTAGCCGGCAATGTTTTCAGCAGAATGTACAGACAATTGCAGTCTACCTGGAGCTCTGCCTATCAGCATGCCGACGGGCTAGAAAAAAGATTGCTTATGATTGGCACCTTGCCTACATTAAAACAAAGCGATCTGACCCTGGCCAACATGTCTGACCTAAACCGCTATCGCGCTTTAAATCAACAGATTCTGCAATCCCGGGGCAAACCCATACAGCTGGATATTGTTGGGAATGAGCATCTAAAACTAGAGCATCATGATGTGATGCTCGAATCAGCAGCCACTTCATTTCAAATTCATATTCAATTGCCTTTAGATATAGCCCATCACTTTTATAATGCATCTATTATGGCATCTGCACCAATGGTTGCCATTTGTGCAAATTCTCCTTTTCTATTTGGCAGAGATTTATGGGATGAGTCACGCATTCCCTTATTTGAACAGGCCATTGAAACGGGAGGCTATAATGGTGCATCTCATGGCCCGATAAGACGCGTCGGCTTTGGTACTGACTACGCCCGGCATTCTATAATAGAATGCTTTGTTGAGAACCTGGATCATTTCCCAATTTTATTGCCTGCAGGCCTGGATTCTGATATAGAAGCCTTTGAGCATTTAAAATTGCATAATGGCACTATCTGGCGCTGGAACAGACCATTGATAGGATTTGATGACAATGGCACACCACATGTAAGAGTTGAACATCGTACACCAGCTGCAGGCCCTACATCTATCGATTCTATGGCAAATGCAGCCTTTTTTTATGGTTTAGCTAAAAATTTATCAGATGAAATAATACTGAAAGGTTTGGCTCTGCCCTTTTCCCAGGCTAAAGATAATTTTTATCAGGCAGCCAGATACGGTTTAGACAGCCATATAATATGGCTTGATGGCAAGAAACATCGCCTGCAATCTTTATTTCAGACTGAACTCATTCCGCGGGCAATTCTGGGACTAAAATCTCTTGGAATCACCAACAGTGATACGGAAGATTTCCTGGAAATTATTTTGCAACGTATTAATAGCAGGCAAAATGGCAGTCAATGGCAGCGCCAATTTATTAAAAGCCGTCGGCAGGATATTCCATTAAAGCAAAATTTTAAATTAATGACGGAAACTTACTTAAAAAATCAGCAATCAGGCATTCCTGTCAGTGAATGGAGCGCTAAATGACATTGAATCAAATAACGGGCTTTCCTGAAGAACTATTGACTGCAACCGCTCAATCGTTGCATTCACTGGTTCCCAACCCTACCTTATTCCATTTGCCCGGCAAACATAAACAGCCGCTGTTTATATCCGTTTTGCTTCATGGCAATGAAAGTACAGGCTTTTTAGCCTTGCAAAAACTATTGATAAAATATCGCAATCAGCAGCTTCCCCGTGCCATATCATTTTATTTAGGCAATACCGAAGCTGCCAGCCAAGGGTTAAGGCGATTAAATCATCAGCCAGACTATAACCGCATCTGGCCAGGTACGGATTTGCCCAATACAAAAGAAACTCAAATCACTCTGGAAATTGTAAAGATAATGGCAAACAGAAAGGTTTTTGCCAGTATAGACGTACATAACAATACGGGATTAAATCCGCATTATGCCTGCATTACCAAACTGGACAATCAATTTTTACAGCTCGCCAAACTGTTTGGACGGTTAATTGTGTACTTTACCCGCCCTAAAGGAGTTCAATGTGGTGCATTTGCAGAGATATGCCCTTCAGTGACCTTAGAATGCGGCAAACCTGGCCAGACAAACGGTGTCGACCATGCTTTTGAATACCTTAACAGCTGCCTGCACCTTTCTGAATTAATTAACCGTCCAATACCGCCACAGGATATTGATGTTTATCATACCGTTGCTCAAGTTAAGGTAAACGAAGGCGTCAACTTCAGTTTTAACGACCAGCAATCTGATCTATTATTGGACAAAAACCTTGAACGAATGAATTTTACTGAAATTCCTGCAAGCACTCAATTCGGCCGGATTTTCAATCATTCAGCCATGCCTGTCACAGCTATCAATGAGTTGGGTGATCGGGTCACTGATCAATTTTTCTCGCTCGTCGATCATCAATTGCAAATAATTAAAAACACAATGCCCTCTATGCTTACCCTTGATGAACGAGTGATCAAACAGGACTGTTTATGCTATTTAATGGAAAAAATTAAACTATGAATTTTTGGGAAACAAAGAGTTTATCTGAAATGACTACCGAGGAATGGGAATCCCTCTGCGATGGCTGTGGCAAATGCTGTTTAAATAAACTGGAAGATGAAGACAGTGGCAAACTGTTTTTTACCAGTGTAGTCTGCAATTTAATTGATTTGGATACATGTCGCTGCACAAAATATTCAGACCGAACCATCCTAGTCCCTGAATGTATCGATTTAAAACAGCATGATTTTAAAGAATATAACTGGCTACCGGCCACCTGCGCCTACCGCCTGTTAGTAGATGGTAAAACATTGCCCTCCTGGCATCCACTAGTATCAGGCACTCAAGAAATGGTAAAGGAGGCAGGTGTTTCTATCTGCAGCTATGCAATGAAAGAATCTGAGGTTGATGATCTAGAAGATCACATTATTGAATGGCTGGAGTAACCGCAGAGCGCTCCATTGTGGTTCGATAATAGCCTTTAACTGCCAGCCACCTGCCTTAAGCAGATGGCTGTTTAGTTGCTGTTCGATTATATATAGCTAAATTTAGCTGTAAAATCTAGACAAAACTTATTTTCTTTCGTCACCTTCGATACCGATTTCCCATTCTTCAATTGCAACCTCAATGATTTTTCCTGTTGCAGCATCAACCTCTACTTTTGTCTCTACTCCTTTGTCATTTACTATATCAAACTCATAAGAAGCATCGCCATTCTCTTCAATTTCATATTCAACCTCCTTAGGAACGCGCATGAAATAACTTCGACAACTTCATGATAAAATAGGTGAACATCAATCCACAAAGATTCTAAAAATTGAATAATCCTTATGCTCAGACGATCGAAACTCGGATGCAAGAATTGT
>JALSLW010000055.1 GCA_026988155.1 Methylomonas sp.
CTTAATGACATTGGCGTGCAATTCTATTCTGTCTTTATATCTTTAGGGTAGTCGATTTGAATTGAATCAATGGTCTGCTCCAGCTGCTTCTTTACGGAGCCAAAATCATAGCCAGATTTTGTCAGTATTAATCCTCGGTTAGCCATCATTATCCCCATAACAATCACCAATACACCTGAAACTCTTACTAGGTCATGTATGATGTTTCTGGACAATAAATTGGCAAAAAAACCAAAACCAAGCAAAGGACCTAATGTCCCCAATCCAAAAAAGAACAGCAAGGTCGCGCCTTCCTCGGGGCTTCCTGTTCCTGCAGCCATAATATACATAGCCTGCAAGGGACCGCAGCCTAATAGAAGACCGGTTAAAAGCCCTATGACCAGAGGACTGCGCTGGGTTTTAATATTGCTGCTGACATTGCGTGTAAAGGATTTGGGCAGACGTAAGGTGAAAGAGCGCAGCGAGGGGGTTAAATCCAGCATTTTTAGGCCATAGATCAGTAAAAAAACACTGGCAAATAAAGCGGTCATGCCACGCATTTGAGAGGTAATGGTAATAGTTGCCCCCAACAGGCCAAAGGCCGCTCCAATTGCGGAATATGAGGCTGTCTTGCCAAAGCCATACGCCAAGTGAGAAAGAATGGTTTTGGCCTTGCTCATTGGACGGCTGGAATAACTGACAACAAAGCTGCCGCACATGCCAATGCAGTGGAATCCGGTCAAAAAGCCTATGCTAAATAGCATAAAATTGCTCATTTGCGCATTTAGCTTCGGAATAATGCTTGGCATTTGGCTTTTGCCCCAAAAGGCCACCCCGCCAACCAGTAAAAGCAATACGATAAAAATCATTACATGCACAAAATATGATTTCTTCTTTGCTTCGCCTTGTTCTATATCATATCCTTTGTTTTCAATGGCCTTTTGTATGTCTTGCAGCTGCACAAGCCGCTGATCAAATTCAATGACGGCTGTTTTTTCAATATAGCTGGCTTTGACTTTGACAATGCCGGGCAATATTAATATGGCATCTTCAATCGCCTGCTCACAGCCAGTGCAATGCATGCCTTTTATTTTTAGTTCGATTTTAGCAGTCATATTTCAATTTATTCCCAGTATTTCGTCAACTATAGTTTGGTAGATATAATTCTAAGATTGAAGAATGCAGCAAGTCCCTGTTATTTCAACGATAGGAGAGATCTTTTTCTGCACAATTTGATGAGACCTCTCTCTGGCCAAGATGACAGCATTCGACATAAATTGAAATTATCCTGTATTCTTGCAGAACCGGCCTTAAGGAGCGAGGGTTTAGCTTGCCTTTAGCCACCACAGAAGCACTAATAAAATCGTTGCGTAGCTTACTTTATTAGCAGTTAAAATTCTTCACCAAACTTTCGGAAGTTATTAAACCCTCGCTCCTAAGCAGTCGTTTCTACAAAAAAGCCATGATGTTTCAGAATCATTTTAGCAAAATAGCTAACTGATGAATGTTATCTTCAATTGTCTTTTTAATAAGCTGATGAAAGTATAATCCAGAAATGGCAATCACCATTCCTGCCATCGTTGAGATGGTTGCCTGAGAAATGCCTGATGCCATAGACCGGGCATTGCCGTTACCTGTTACCGCCATTACATCAAAAACATGTATCATGCCTACTACCGTTCCTAGCAGGCCTAGCATGGGACATATTGCAATTAGCATTTTTATGATGGCTAAAGACCTTTCCATGCTAATTTTTGCTTCCGACAGCAGACAGTTTTTGATATAAAAAGCCTTTTTTTGCTTGCAATGTCTCGCCTCCCGCTGCCACCGGCTTACCCAGCTGTTCCGCAGCTTTGGATAAACCCGTTTAAAAAACATAAGTCTTTCGCAAATCAGGCTCCATAAGCTAATGGATACAAACAGGATAAGCCAGAGCACACCGCCGCCGCTTTCCAGCAATTCTGATATGGCATCTAATGGACCCATTTATTTACCATTCATAACTTAATGTTGCATAAAAGTTCCGGCCTGGGCCTGGCAGATGAGCATTAATAGCTGTACCGTCATTGGCGGGGTTTCTATTGAGTCCGCTAAGATGAGTTCGATAGGACTCATCAAGCACATTTTCTAGACCAAACCCTATTTGCAATCCCTGAACTGCATTGAATTGCGGCCGATACTGTCCGCGAAGATTCCAGATAAAATACCCCGCGGTTGCAACTTCTTCATTATATCTTGAGGTTTCATTCTGATCGTCATAGCCTATCAGTTCAGTACCGAGAAGCCATTCTTCCGTGTCATAAAAAACGCCGATCCTGCCATTTAGCGGCGCAATACGGTATAGATTGTCTGCTACATCATCACGTCTTCCACGAACATAGCTGATCATCATATCGACTTTCCAGTCATCAAGAAAACGGAAACCACCTTCAATGTCAGCACCATAGAAATAGGCATCTACATTGCCATATTCTAATGCCGTAGGCCTTATTGCCAGTGCATCTGCATTATGTGTGGCTATTCCCTGAATAAAATCTTCCACATAGCGATAAAATACTCTGGGCATAATATAAGCGGTATCTAACTGCCAATTAAACCCCAGCTCAGCCTGGTAGGATACTTCCGGTTTTAATTCTATATTTCCTATATAGTTGCGCCCATCAGCCAGCCCGCCGGTTGAGGCTAATGGCAGCCAGTTATAGCGTTCCTGATAGGAAGGGGAGCGGGTTTTGCGGGCAAAGCCTAATTCTATATCCAGATCGGTATTTAAATGATGAGTTATTATTGCAACTACATCAACATTGAGATCATCTTTAGCATGCTTTTTTGCGTTGAAAGCATTCGCTAAACGTGTACCCCGACCTGTCGGGGTAAATAATGGGCCAAAAGTTCCCCCCACATTACCCGCATCCATTCTTATCCAGTTAACTCTTGTTCCCAGCTCCATATCCCAGTCTCTAATTATTTCACCTTTCCACTCAGCAAAAAGACCGTAGCGATCTCGTGAAACATCATTAAAATTGCTAATGCTAAATGCAGCTTTATTCGGGTTTGTAATATCAGCATCATGCTCAATATTATCCCCATCGGTGCCTAACAGCAGTGTGCCATCATATAGAGGAATATCAATACTGACTTTATAGCCGAAGCCTCGGGCTGAATTGTTAGAGATACGCTGTTTTGCTGATGGAATGCTGCCCCGCAAAGTATAGTTGTCCATTCGGTGCTTAATATCCTGATAGGAAAATTCAGTATTGACGGTATATTTATCTGCTAGCAGGCCTGTGTAATTAAAATTTGAAACCCCGCCTCTGGAAAAAATAATATCCATCGGCAAGGAAGGAGTGCCTGTGGTATGAGTATCATTAAAGTTATAAGAAAAATCCAGCTCATGGTTCTGGTCATCTGTACGATAGCCATAACCCAGCATGCCTGCATTGCGTTCATGGCTGGTGTCTATATTCTCTCCGCCATCCCAGTCATAATTGCCACCTTCTTCCCGACTGCCGCCTACTCGGAATTTGTGGTTATCATTGGCAATATTGCCGAAAATACTCGTGTAGTAAGCGTTGTTTACAGAATTGACCCCATTGGTCGTTTTACCACTGAATTCAATATCTTCACTTTCTGAAAATTTACCACGGCGTGATCGCTGTACAATATTTCCGCCCAGCGTTTCAATGCCGCTGCTGACGGACGCTATGCCGCGCTTTATGCTCAATGTTTCTGTCAATGAGGTTGGAACATGGCTTAAAGGTGCATCCATGGCATTTGCACAGGCCGACTTATAGGTAGTGCCATCCGAAATGACATTTACCCTGTCACCAAACAGTCCCCGATACTGGGCAATACCTGATAAAGGACCATTAGAATTTACATTGGCACCGGGCACTCTTTGCAATAAAGCTGCGGCATCATTGACACCTCCAATATCAGGCTTAACACCTACGACGCCTGGTGTCAGCATTTCCCCTTCAATCACCATCGTTGGCAGCATTTCTTTGTCGGCATCGGCCAAATCCAATGCATTGACCGGCATAACAGCCCCTGCTATCAGGCAGGATGCTGAAACTTTTATATATGTTTTTTTCATTTTAATTCCCTCGTCACTGATTTATCTAGGGTAAAGGAATATAATGAATTATTAATTGATAATTATCAATTTACTCAAAAGGCTAGAATAATAAGTTGTCTCGTTGTTTTTGGCACAACCTTTGCTTTAGTCTAGTTTTTTACAAAAAACCGTTCTTTTTTATCTATAAATACGTTATATAACAGCCACAACCAAGTTAAATAACATAGTTTAATAAAAACATGCCATTACCTGCTTTAAAAAATATTTTGATAACACCCTATGTTTTCTAATTTTAACGCACTGCCTGCGGTAATTATCATTATATGAAAGCAATCGAAATTACTCAGGCATGGAATGGAACTGAAAAGTGTCAGCAGTGCCCTATCCGGGATTTAGTGCTATTTGCAGACCTTAAAGAAGATGACTTTCGCCTGCTTCACCTGCCAATTAATGATCTAGAGCTAGATAAAGGCAGCATTTTATACGAACAAAAAGATGAGATTAACTTTGTTTATACTATCCGCTCTGGATTAGTTAAGCTGGTCCGCTATTTGCCTAATGGCAGCTACAGGATTATTCGCTTATTGCGCCAAGGCGACCTGGCGGGCATTGAAGCATTAAATGGTTCTGCCTATCTGCACCATGCCATTGCTATGCAGAGTACTTCAGTCTGTCAAATACCCGTTAAAAACATTGAACAGCTGAATAGCCATTCTTCGCACTTATATAGGCAATTGACTGCCCGCTGGCAAAAAGTGCAAAGTGAGGCAGATATATGGCTTGCCGATTTAACGATGGGGAGTTCTAGGTCCAGAGTGGCTAATTTACTTATCTATTTGGCTGATAGCAGGCCTGATGAATCATTTTATCTTCCCTCCAGAGAAGATATAGGCGCATTATTAGCCATTACCACTGAAACGGCCAGCAGAATAATTGCAGAGTTTAAACGGGCGGGAGCTTTAAACACTTTACGCCATACTGCGAAAATTGACAAAATAAAACTGCGGCATTTTCAGCAGAAAGGCGATTAGAAAACTGGCATTGCCTAAGTATCTGAGCCTATTTTATTTAACTATCTATAGTCGTCGCAACCCTAGTTATTCAATCGCGACTAAAATCGTTCGTTCCTATCTATTTATTATGTGAGAACTTCACCACTGTTAGGTAAAAAAGAATGAGCGGCCTGAGTTAACCAGATAATCTGTCAATTTATGCTGAAAATCTAAAAACTGCAGGCCATAGACAATTTTGCTTTCTCTTCTGACAACACGCGCAGGGATGACAAAAATATTCTGAGAGTCAAAATGAATAGTTAAGGTTGTTTTTCCCCGCAATTTAAATGGCTTTTTCAATTCAATAATCGCACCTTTGCTGCTAATATTTAGCACCAGCACTGTTAGGCTGCTGTTTAAATTCATCACAGAATTTTTTTTCAGCTTGGCCTCAATAGGGTGAAAAGCATATCTAATTGTTTGTCTATTATTTTGTTTAGAATCACCTTTTCCTTCAGAAGGCAAGTGGGTGTTCTGAGAGGCATCATGAAGTTCTTTTAATAGTCTATCTATTTCGCGCAGATGTATTGAGGATGTTTCAACAGGCTCCTGTTTTGAAGTTTTTTCAGCTTTAACTGAATTGTCTGTTTCATCTGTTTCGGTGTTCGGCTGACGATCAGAAGAGTCTGCCAGTTTTGGCTCTGGTTCTGGATCGGCCTCTACAGGCTGAGTTTCACTTTCTTGATGCTGTGCTTCAGCCTTGTCATTTTGGGTCCATTTTGGAACTAAAACCGAATGATCTACTGATTTTTTGCCATTTTCTTTGTTCTGCACATCAGAATTTTGCTGCTGAGTCCATTTGGTCGCAGAAGAAACTGGCTTTTCTATTCCTTCGGCTTCGGGTCCCAAGTTATTTTCAGATACCTCTACCAGCTTCCTTATAGTATCAGCATCTTTGGCATCTTCGGTATACTTATCAATACGGGCTCTTTTTTTTACACGGCTCAAGAGGTCTTTTTTTACTGTCTTTATGGCAAGGACAATACTGGGAACATCAACAGGCTTTTTAACATAAATGACATTTTCGACTGGAACTGCCTGCACTGACAGTACGATAATTGGTTTTGGCGACTGCTGAGACAGCCTTTCATCTAAAATATTTTTGGCCCCCAATGCATCGAGGTCAATAATTTCTGCATCTGATTCGTACTCTTCTACAACCTGAGCAATATCGTAACAGCACATTTCTAAATAATTGCCCATCATTTTCTTCGCTCGGTCATTCATGCCGTGCAATGAGACTTTTAGGCGATCAGAAGCTTTTTTCATTTTTGGTCTGGGGTATTAAGTGGAATATTATTTTTTCAACTGAAGGGATCAGACAGAATTTTTCGGATAATAAAATAATAGCTGAAATAGTTTCTTTATCTATATAAAGCGCTACTTTTATCCATTTTTTTAGTGTCATTATACAGCAGAGGACTGCCCTCATTCAAAATAGCCGCGTCTATTACCTTGCAAACAGCAAGTTTATGGTCGCCTGCGTCAGAAAAATGATCGACCCGACAGTCAAAATAAGCCAGACTGTCAACTAAGGCTGGAGCCTTTGTAACGGTCTCCTGCCATGAATAGCCTTTCATTTTATCTTTGATATCAGACCTTCCAAAATGATCCGCTGTAACAAGCTGCCCGCTGTCTAAAACATTTATGCAGCAAACGCCTCCCTGTTTTAGCAATTGGTAGGAATAATGTTCTGGGTTGATGCTAAAGCAGACTAGCGGCGGATCAAAAGAAACCTGCATAACCCAGGCTGCAGTGAAGACATTTTTCTGTTCGCCATTATTGACGCTGATAACATATACGCCATGTGTTATATATTTAAATACTGCCTCGATATTTTTAATCATTATTCTGTCTCCATTACGATCCGCATGGACAGGTCAATCGCTTTTACATGTTTAGTTAAAGCCCCTATGGAAATATAATCAACCCCTGTTTCTGCAACCTCCCTAATAGTCTGTAAAGTAATGTCGCCCGAGGCTTCCAGATCAATATTCGCCTTATTTAAAGCCACAGCCGCTTTCATATCTGCATTAGAAAAATTATCCAGCATAATTCGGTCTGGTTTTGCCTCAAGTGCCTGCTGATATTCATCCAATGACTCGACCTCAACCTCAACGATAACATCGGTTATTTTTCGTGCGGAATTAATGGCCTTAGCAATTGAGCCTGCCGCCATAATATGGTTTTCTTTAATTAGAACGCCGTCATACAGGCCAGTTCGATGATTGATACAGCCTCCACAGGCAACTGCGTATTTTTGTGCATTTCTAAGACCTGGTATGGTTTTTCTGGTATCTAAAACTTTGCATTGCGTCCCTGAAACGGCATCAGCATACTGTTTGGCTATCGATGCGGTATAAGATAAAGTCTGCAACAGATTGAGCGCTGTTCTTTCACCTGTTAATAAATCCCTGGCGGAGCCGTTTAGTTCACATAGCAGCGTATTTTTTTCACAAACCTGCCCTTCTTCTTTCAACCACTCAATGGTAATTTCAGGGTTAAGCATTTTAAATATGCCATCAAACCACGCCTGCCCACACAGAACCATTTTTTCTCTAGTTACCACATTGGCTTTGGCCTGTGTTGTTACGGGAATAATGCTGGCAGTAAGGTCGCCACTGCCAATATCTTCAGCAAGAAAATTTTTTATTTCAATTGTCGTTGGTTTGTTATTCATGTGTTTAAATACCCTCTTATGAAAATTAACAGGCATTGGCTTAGCCAGGCATCCAGAGTTCCGTCCCCAAATTATGATGAACGCCCTATAAAAGGCGCGATGTCTCTTTTGGTTATTCATTGTATCAGTCTTCCGCCCGAACAATTTGGCGGTGACTATATTGATCAGCTATTTTGCAATCGGCTAAACCCTGATGAACACCCTTATTTTAAGGAAATCCATCAATTAAGAGTCTCGTCTCATTTACTGATCAAACGGGGTGGGGAGGCTGTTCAGTATGTGCCATTTAATAAACGCGCCTGGCATGCAGGAGTTTCTGAGTATAGAGGGCAGGAGAAGTGTAATGATTTTTCTATTGGCATTGAGCTGGAAGGATCCGAAAGCCAGCCATACACTGCTGAACAGTATCAGCAGTTAATTGCGGTAACTAAGGTTCTAATTGATCATTACCCAAATTTATCGGTCCAGCATATTGTGCGACACAGTGATATTTCACCCGGAAGAAAGACGGATCCGGGAGAGACATTTGACTGGGAAGGTTTTTTATCGGCTATTCGATAGCAAAAAATTAACAGTGCGGTCTATAGGAAAGCAGGTTCATTAAGCTTCTGCGCCTAGAATAACCTTATATTTTGTCAGTTTCAGGGGTCTTTACTCCAACGCCAAAATTTTCCAATAGCATTAAAAACACACCAAGTGAAATAGCCATATCTGCTACATTAAAAGCAGGCCAGTGCCAAGACTGGTAATAGACATCCAAAAAATCAATCACATAGCCATAAGCCAGCCTATCGATTAAATTTCCTATTGCCCCGCCCAGAACCAATGCCAAGGCAACAGCCAAAAATGTTTCATGCTTTTTTAAGCGATAAAGCCAAACACTCAATACTATGCTGATAGTGAAGGCCATGGCAGCAAAAAACCAGCGTTGCCAGCCGCCTGCCTCGCTTAAAAAGCTAAAGGCAGCACCTGTATTGTGTACATAAGTAAGATTAAATCCCGGGATTATTGCAATCGACTCATAAAGACGCATAGAACTATCTATTGCAATTTTGCTCCACTGATCAAGAATCAAGATGGCAAGAGATAACCATAACCATTTAAGCATTTCAAAAAGCCTCTATTTTTAATGTTAAGGACTTTTTTTAAAATCCCCCCTGATTCCCCCTTTTTTAAAGGGGGAGGCTATGCTTCGCTAACTGAGTTTATAGGAAGCATAAACATAAATTATGCAAATTTACGAATTTCACCGGCTCCTGCAATATTTTCCACACAGCGCCCACAAAGTTCCGGATGTTCTTCATTTTCCCCTACATCATGACAATGATGCCAGCAGCGGGTACATTTTTCATGCTCCGATGCAGACACCTTTAGCCTGACTCCTTCCACTTCCGTTTGAATAGCGCCCTCGGGGCAGAATTTTTCTTCGGCCAATGATGCGGCGGAGGTGATAAAAACAAAGTGCAATTCAGTAGACAGTAGGCTTAATGAGGAGAAATATTCTTCATTGCAGTACAGTTCAACATCTGCATTTAGAGAAGAACCTATTTCACCTTTAGACCGCAGCTGTTCAATCTCTTTGCTGACAGCTGAGCGAACAGTGATGATTTTTTCCCAAAAGGCGCGGTCCAGTGCGGTATCAGTATTCAGTTTAAACAGCTGGTCATACCATGTTTCTAGAAAAATGGAATCACTGCGTTTGCCAGGGATATATTGCCAAATTTCATCCGCAGTAAAGCTAGTGATTGGTGCTAGCCAGCGAGCCAACGCTTCTACAATATGATACATTGCAGTTTGTGCTGATCGGCGTGCCAATCCATCAGATTTTGCAGTGTATTGCCGGTCTTTGACAATGTCCAGATAAAAACCGCCCAAATCCATCGCGCAGAAATGATGCACTTTTTGATAGACTTTCTGAAAATGATAGGTCTCATAGGCTGCAACTACATCTTGCTGTAATTGAAAAGCTCTATCAACAGCCCAGCGATCCAAAGGCAGCATTTCTTCAGCATTAACTAAATCTGCTGCTGGGTCAAAACCATCCAAATTGGACAGTAAAAAACGCGCCGTATTCCTTAAGCGCCGGTAGCCATCTGATGTACGTTTTAAAATTTCATCCGAAACATTCATTTCACCGCGATAATCTGTACCTGCAACCCACAGCCGCAACACATCAGCACCCAAGTTTTTCATTATGCTTTGGGGTGCAACAACGTTGCCTGCCGATTTAGACATTTTTTTTCCGTCAGCATCAACGGTAAAACCGTGGGTTAAAACAGCTTTATATGGAGCTATACCATTCATAGCTGTTGATGTTAGCAACGATGACTGGAACCAGCCTCTGTGCTGATCAGAACCTTCCAGGTATAAATCAGCAGGAAAGTTTAACTGTTCACGCTTGCTTAGCACTGCGGCATGGGTCACACCAGAATCAAACCAGACATCCAGAGTATCCTGCATTTTATCGTAGTGCTCTGCATCATCGCCTATCAATTCAGATGCTTCCAATTCAAACCAGGCTTCAATGCCTTTTTCTTCAATTCTTTTTGCGACTTCTTCAACTAGCTCTGCTGTACGCGGGTGAAGTTCTCCTGTTTCTTTATGTACAAAGAATGCAATAGGAACGCCCCAAGTACGCTGGCGGGAAATACACCAGTCCGGACGGCCATCAATCATACTTTCTATTCGTGCCTGCCCCCAGTCAGGAATCCATTGGACTTGCTTAACTTCATTTAGCGCCTGTTCCCGTAAACCATTCTTATCCATTGAGATAAACCATTGAGGTGTCGCTCTAAAAATAATCGGTGTCTTATGGCGCCAGCAATGTGGATAGCTATGCAATATTGCTTCGTGATGAGCTAATTTGCCTTTTTCTTTCAACACTTCCAGTACATGCTCATTAGCACTAAAAACATGCTCGCCTGCAAAAAACTCAGTGCCGGGTAAAAACACACCATTGCTATCGACAGGATTATCGACAGGAAGACCATATTTTATGCCAACAGCATAATCGTCTTGACCATGGCCTGGTGCAGTATGAACTGCACCTGTTCCTGCATCGGTAGTAACGTGATCACCTAAAATAATGGGCACTTGGCGGTCATAAAAAGGATGCTGCAATAACTGTTTTTCTAAAGCCTCACCTTTACAATAAGCGATAACATGATGCTCGCCTGCTCCATACCGAGACATAGTATCTTTCAGCAGTACATCGGCAACAACTAAACGCTCCTGCTTTCCATCAATTTCACACTGTACAATCACATATTCCAAATTAGGATTGACAGCAACAGCCTGATTAGCCGGCAGTGTCCAAGGAGTTGTAGTCCAGATAACAATAGATAGCGTGCCTTCGCCATGGTGGTCTGGCACACTATGACAGCTGGCTATAAACCCATCTTCATCAATGATTTGAAAACGCACATCTATAGCAGGGGAATGCTTATCTTCATATTCAACCTCAGCTTCAGCCAATGCAGAACCGCAGTCCGTACACCAATGAACGGGTTTTGAACCCTTAGCTAAATGGCCTTTAGCAGAAATTTTACCTAAAGAACGGACAATATCTGCTTCAAAAGCATAATCCATGGTTAAATATGGGTTATCCCATTCACCTAAGATGCCTAACCGAATAAAGGCTTCTTTTTGCGTTTTGACCTGTTTAGTCGCATAGGCTCTGCATTCTTTGCGAAAAACTGCCGGCGATACCTTTGCTCCGGCTTTGCCTATTTTCTTTTCTACCATGAGTTCAATCGGCAGACCATGACAATCCCATCCAGGAACATAAGGCGCATCAAAACCACTCAGTGATTTTGATTTAAGAATAATATCTTTTAATACTTTATTAACTGCATGGCCTATATGAATCTCGCCATTTGCATAGGGAGGGCCATCATGCAAAATAAAAGGCGGACGACCTGCAAAATCTTTCCTAATCTGTTTATATAATCCAGCTCCAATCCATTTTTTTAAACGCTCCGGCTCACGCTGAGCCAAATTCCCTTTCATTGGAAATGCAGTTTTAGGTAAATTCAGTGTCTTTTTGTAATCCATCTTTCTAATTTCAACTATTCATAATGTAAAGTAATATGCGATAAAATTTTTATCTCATCAATATCTGTTTTGCAACAATAATATCTTTGTTTATTTGCGCTTTAAGTTCATTTAATGATTTAAACCGAACTTCATCTCTAATTTTCTGTTTAAAAAAAACTTCGACATAATCTCCGTAAATTTCCTTATCAAAATCGAACAAATGGGTTTCTAGAATTACTTTTGTTCCTCCATCAACGGTTGGACGTGTACCCACATTGGCAACCCCCTGTAACTCTTTGCCATCAATACCTGCCATGGTAACAGCATATACACCTGTAATCGGCGTGTTTCTTCTAAACATCTGAATGTTGGCTGTCGGAAAACCAATGGTTCGGCCCCGTTTATTGCCATGTGCCACTCTGCCGCAAACAGAATAATCTCTGCCTAACATTTGCTTTGCTCTGGATAAATCACCTCTTCCTAAAGCATCTCTTATTAGAGTACTGCTGACTCTATCCTGTTCGACAAAAAAGGAACGGGTATCTTCAACTTTAAATCCAAATTCCCGGCCTTTTTCCTTCAGCATGGCAAAGTTTCCCCGGCGCGCTTTACCAAAATGAAAATCATCCCCAATAACTAAGTATTTAACATTTAGCTTTCCAACCAGTAATTCTGCAATAAACTGTTCAGCATTATAATTGGCCATTGCCTGATTAAACTTTACAATAACCAATTTATCAATAGATAGGCATTTAAGCTGGATGATCTTTTCTCGCAGCCGAGTTAGCCGGGAAGGTGCATTTTCACCAAGAAAAAACTCCAGAGGCTGTGGCTCAAACATCATGGCAACTACAGGGATACCCAGGGCCTGGCCCTGTACTGTCAGTTTCTCTATTACCTTTTTATGCCCAATATGCACGCCATCAAAGTTACCTATAGTCAAAACACATCCTTCAGCCGATGGCTCAAGGTGATTCAGTCCTCTAATTAGTTGCATGAATAGGTAATATAATCAAATTTTATTATTCTACCATCAACTTGCCTTAAACTTAGAAAAATCAGTTGATCACGAGTTTTCTGGGTTTAATCTGGGGCAATCTAAAAAAACAGCTAAACTGGTAGTAAATAATAACTGTTTAGCATGATTTATTATTTCTCCTGCAGGTCGCAATGATATTAAAACCAATTACTCCACTAACAAAATGCGTAATACCTGCAAAACAATGGTATTTATATGTCAGCTAAAATCAATAAATTATTTTCTCAGGCTAATAATATTCCTCAAATTTCTGAAGTTATTCGAGTACTTATCAATCAATTAAATGACCCTGATATCGATTTAAAACAGGTTGCCAGAAATGTTGAGAAGGAACAGCTTATCTCCGTGAAAGTATTGCGGCTGGTTAATTCAGCCAGTTTTGGTTTGCCAAAGAAAGTTGCTTCGATTAAAGATGCCGTTGTTCTGCTAGGAATAGGAAAGCTAAAAACAGTGGTTATTGCATCGGGCATTGTAAGTTCAGTCTCTAAAATAGACAACTTTGATCTTAATCAATTCTGGTTAGATAGCTTTTCCATAGCAACTTATGCAAAATGGCTGGCAAACGAAAGTGGCTTAAATGCAGATATTGCTTTTACCGCTGGGCTGCTTAGTACCTTAGGGACTATTTTAATTCATTTGGGTCAAGAAAAAGCCGCTTTAGATATTGAACGGCTAATTAAACAGGGACATGGCCGTCTTTATGTGGAAAAAATGCGTTTGGGCTTTACCAGTCAGGATGTGTCAGCTGAGCTATGCAAGTTATGGAAGTTTTCTGATGCGCTGGTTATTCCTATTGCACAATGCGGCGAGCCTCTGCTTGCTGATCCGGTATCAAAAATTGCCTGCTCAGTTTTTTTTGCCCAATTAATCACTGGCAGCAAGGCAATGCAGTTAACAGAGGAAGAGATCCTATCATTAATTTTCGCTGAAAACATTAAGGTTCTGGGCCTCTCAGATACCTTTTTCAAGGAGAAGATGACAGAGTTGCTGACTTTGGAGTCTGGACTTGAGGCGCTGCTGGGCTAAGTGCTGAATGGCTGTCGCAAGGCTCGTCTAAATAATGCTATGATTTTTAACATATTCAACTATTTTTTTTGCTGTTAATGGCTTGCTAAAATAATAGCCCTGATAATAATGACAGCCAAAGCCTGATAGATAATCTAAATGCTGAGTTGTTTCCACGCCCTCGGCAATCAGATTCAGATCCATACTTTTCGCCATGACTACAATGGCTTTAACAATGGCTGCATCTGTTTTGTCATCAACCAGTCCGCGAACAAATGACTGGTCAATTTTTAGCTGATCAAAAGGCAGCCTCTTCAGATAGGTCAGTGATGAGTATCCCGTACCAAAATCATCAATAGAAAAATTAAACCCATTTTCTTTTAGAGCATTCATTTTATCTATTGCTTCTTCAAGATTGCCTAAAAATACACCCTCAGTAATTTCCAGCATGATTTTGTCTGGTTTGACATTTTGCTCATAAACAGTATGAATAAGGTTTGAAACAAAATCTGCCTGATGAAACTGTTTGGCACTGATATTGACAGCTATATGCGGAATAGAGATGCCCTGTTTTTCAAACAGCTGAATTTGTTCACAAACTGATTCGACCACCCATTGCCCAATTGAAATAATGAGCCCTGTTTCTTCTGCTATTGGGATAAAATTAACGGGCGAAACAGTTCCAAGTTCACTGTTTTGCCAGCGGATTAATGCTTCTGCACCCACAATTTGATTGCTTGCTGATAATTGCGGCTGATAGTGAATCGTAAACTCGCTATTCACAATGGCTTTACGAAGATTTTTTTCAATATGTAATCGGGTATCTACCACATCCTGCATGCTTTGCTGGTAAAATCGAAAGGTATTTCTTCCCGCTTCTTTTGCCTGGTACATTGCTGTGTCAGCTCTTTTCAGCAAGGTTTCAACAGTTTCATCAATACCGGTATATAAAGTAATTCCAATGCTTGCGGAGATAAACAGCTGATGTCCGTTAATTGAAAAAGGTCTGTTAATTTCGTTGATTATTTTTTCTGCAATAATATTGGACTGCTTTAATAAATCATTATGAATGCCATCTTGTGCACTTACCAAAATTACGAATTCGTCTCCGCCCAGGCGAACGGCAGTATCAGTATTTCGCAGCAGAGACTGAAGGCGCTGAGCCGTTTCAATAAGTAAAAGATCTCCTATTGAATGGCCTAAAGAATCGTTGATATGTTTAAAGCGGTCAAGGTCAAGGAAAAATAAAATGCCTGCCCGGTTATAGCGTGCAGCTATATTTAACTCATGTTTTAACCGCTCATGCAATAGGCGCCTGTTGGGCAAGCCAGTTAAAGAATCATAAAATGCTAATTTTTCTATTTCCTTTTCTGCCTTCTTTAACTCCGTAATATCGGTAAAAAATGAAATATAATGCGTTACTTTTCCTTGCTCATTCTGTATTGCAGAGATTGTCTGCCATTCTGGGTAAATGTCCCCATTTTTACGCCTATTCCATATTTCCCCCCCCCATTTTCCTTTGCTATTTAAGGCGTCCCAGATATTTTTAAAAAAAAGCGCGTCATGTTTTCCAGAATTTAAAATTTTTGGTGTTTTTCCTATAATCTCTGTTTCTGTATAGCCTGTAAGTCGAGTAAAAGAAGGATTTATACGAATAATATTTGTATCGGCATCAGTTACCATGATTGCTTCATATGACTTAAAAGCCATGGCAGCAATTTTTAAATCAGTTTCACTTTTTTGCAATGCCCGTGTGGTTTTTTTAAAACGTAGCGCACACGGAATAATTATCGCTATTAAAAATAAAAGAAGCGCAATTAGGATAGGAAGTGAGACTAGATAAGACGTATCAATAAATTTCACGGCATAGAAGATATCTTGCAAGGATTAACTTAAAGATAGCTTAAATTTTGGAGCAAGGCAGTTTTTTTTGTTTTATGTTTGCTTTTTTTGTGGGATCTGAAGAGATAATGCTTTTTTGACATTTATATAATAAGCCTTTCTAATAAGGTTACTCGCAATAAATTTATATTGAAAAAAGTTCACGCATTTTTTTGCCTGGATAATCTGCTTTCATAAAGGCTTCGCCAACTAAAAAAGTATAAATTTCATTATCCAGCATTAACTGTATATCTTCCTGAGTATGTATACCGCTTTCTGTAATGATTAAACGCTCAGAAGAAATGGCTGCCTTTAAATCTAATGTGGTTTGCAAAGAGGTTTCAAAGGTTCTTAAATTACGATTATTTATGCCGATTAATGGCGTTTCTAAGGTTAATGCGCGTTTCAATTCTTCAGCATCATGCGTTTCTACCAAAACGTCCATGCCTAAGTCTGTGGCAGTATCTGCCAGCTCATGCATCTGCTGATCTTCAAGAGCGGCCACAATCAGCAGGATGCAGTCAGCGCCTAAGGCGCGAGATTCATAGATTTGATAGGGGTCAATCATAAAATCTTTTCTTAATATAGGTAATGGACAGGCCTGTTTTGCCATTTGCAGATAAGCCTCAGAACCTTGAAAAAAATCTTTATCGGTTAATACCGATAGGCAGGCTGCGCCATTCATCGCGTAATCTTGCGCAATTTCCAGCGGTTTAAAGTTTTCTCTTATCACTCCTTTACTGGGTGATGCTTTCTTTATTTCAGCAATGATGGCCGATTTTTTTAAGTTTGCCTTATTTTTCAAGGCAGAAGCAAAGCCTCTGGGCTTTTCGGCATCACCAGCCATCTCTTTTAAAAGGTCAACAGCAGTGCGCTGTTTGCGATTGGCTATTTCTTCAGCTTTTCTATCAAGGATTTTTTTTAGAATATCGGGAGTATCTGTCATTTTTAAAAAAAGATTTGTTAGGTTCTGTAGAGACGTTGTATGTAGCGTCTCTACTTTTTATTGGAATAGGCAATTAAAGCATTAAATTTTTCTAGTGCAATACCCTTTTCAATAACTTCTTGGGCTTTTTTGATTCCAGCGTCAAGTGTTGGGGTCAAGTTTGCAGCATAAATAGCTGCACCTGAATTTAACAGCACAATATCTTTAGCAGCGCCCGCCCGATTATTCAGCACGGTTTTCAGCATAGCTAAGCTTGATTCTGCACCATCAACAGCAAGCAATTTTAAACACGCCCGCTGCAGACCAAACTGTTCCGGAGTTATCTGATAAGTTGATATGATCCCGCTTTTTAATTCAGCAATGTTAGATGCCGAGGCAATACTAATTTCGTCTAGTCCGTCTTCTGCATTAACAATCAAGACATGCTGGCTGCCTAGTTTTTTTAACACTTGAGCCAGAGGCTCTATCCAGTCAGAAGAAAACACGCCGATTAATTGATTGGCCGTTTCTGCCGGGTTAGATAAAGGGCCTAATAGATTAAAAAGGGTTCTTACCCCCATTTCTTTTCGGGGACCAATAGCATATTTCATTGCACCATGATGTTTGGGGGCAAATAAAAAACCCACGCCAATTTCATTTACACATTGTGCAACCTGTTCAGCCGATAAATCCAGGTTAACACCGGCAGCCTCTAGTACATCAGCACTTCCAGAACTGCTGGAAACGGAGCGATTGCCATGTTTTGCAACCTGTCCGCCAGCGGCAGCCACCACAAATGCACAGGTTGTTGATATATTAAATGTATTGGCACCATCCCCCCCTGTACCGCAGGTGTCTATAACATGGCTGCCTGAAACAGGGACTTTGTTTGCCAGTTCACGCATAACTGATGCTGCTGCTGTTATTTCATCGACACTTTCACCTTTGCATCGCAATGCAATCAGAAATCCGCCAATTTGTGCATCTGTAGCACCGCCCGTCATGATGATGTTCATAACATCACGCATTTCTTCGCCAGTTAGGTCTTGCTTATCTAGCAGTTTATTTAGCGCCTGTTTTATTTTCATAAATTAACGATTTAAAAAGTTACGCAACATATCATGGCCATGTTCAGTCAGAATAGACTCCGGATGAAATTGCACGCCTTCGATATCCAGTTCTTTATGACGGACACCCATTATTTCATCAATATTTCCTGATTCATCTTTAGTCCATGCAGTAACTTCTAGACAATCAGGAAGGGTTAGCTGGTCTATCACTAAAGAATGATATCGAGTTGCAATGAAGGGATTATTTAAGCCTTCAAAAACCCCCGAATCATCATGAAAAACAGGCGAGGTCTTACCATGCATAATGCTTTTTGCATGGATAATATTACCCCCAAAGGCATAGCCAATACTTTGATGACCTAAGCAAACGCCTAAAATAGGAATTTTTCCGGCAAATTTTAAAATAGTTTTTACTGAAATCCCAGCTTCTTTAGGGGTACAGGGGCCAGGAGAAATAACTATTTTATCAGGAGACATGGTGACAATTTCTCCAACAGAGACTTGATCATTACGTACAACAGTTACATCTGCACCCAATTCACCAAAATATTGCACTAAATTATAAGTAAAGGAGTCGTAATTATCGACCATAACTACTTTTATACTCATGACTGTTCTCCTTCCAGCCCAGCTTCTGCCATGGCTACAGCTCGGAAAACAGCGCGTCCCTTATTCATTGTTTCATCCCATTCATTTCTAGGAACCGAATCATAAACAATACCTGCTCCTGCCTGTATATGCAGTGTGTTATCTTTTATTACAGCAGTTCTAATGGCAATGGCAGTATCTAAATTGCCAGACCAGGAAATATAGCCGACTGCACCTGCATAAACGCCCCGTTTAACAGGTTCCAATTCGTCAATAATTTCCATTGCCCTAATCTTAGGCGCGCCACTGACGGTACCTGCAGGAAAAGTTGCAGCCAATACATCAAAAGCATCTTTTCCTTCCTGCAAGTCACCGATTACATTGGATACAATATGCATCACATGTGAATATCGTTCAATAATCATTTTGTCAGTGAGTTTGACCGTTCCAATTTTAGACACTCTTCCCGCATCGTTGCGACCTAAATCTATCAGCATCAGATGTTCGGCCAATTCTTTAGGGTCAGCCAGCAATTCTTTTTCCAGTGCATCGTCCTGTTCTGTAGTTGCGCCTCGTGGACGTGTGCCCGCAATTGGCCGAACTGTCACAGTATCATCTTCCAGCCGAACTAAAATTTCTGGCGAGGAGCCAACAATATGAAAATCTCCCAGGTTCAGATAATACATATAAGGGGAGGGGTTTAAACAGCGCAAGGCTCTATATAGGTTAAGCGGGCTGGCAGAATAGGGAATAGACATGCGCTGAGACAGTACCACCTGCATCACATCCCCAGCTACAATATATTCTTTGGCTTTTAATACAGCGTCTTCAAAGCCTTCTTGAGTAAAGCCTGAAATAAAATCAGCTTCATCAACTTGTTTAGGCGAATGCTGAGCATCTGGCTGAGCGGTTAGGTTTCTTAAATCAGTGATCAGGTCATCCAGTCGAATGATCGCATCTTGATATGCATTATCTTGAGCAGGGTCGGCATGAGTCAGCAACAAAACTTTTCCGGACAGATTATCAAACACCAGCATTTCCTCTGAAACCATCAGTAAAATATCCGGAGTACCTATGGGGTCGTCTTTGCCTGCAGATTTTAAACGAGGTTCAATATAGCCGATGGTTTCATAGCCGAAATAGCCGACCAGACCGCCATTAAATCGTGGCAGTCCATCAATATCAGGTACCTTATAACGCTGTCTGAACTCTTCAATCCATACCAAAGGCTGAGGGTGATTGATACTCTCCAGTAATTCACCCTCCTTTTCCAGTGTAATGCTTTGCCCAGTAATTTTTACTATTGTTTTGCACGGCAAGCCAATAATAGAATAACGCCCCCATTGCTCCCCGCCATGAACTGATTCAAATAAATAGGAATATGCACCATCTGCTACTTTAAGATAGGCACTTAATGGCGTATCCAGATCAGCCAGAACTTCTCGGCTAATGGGGATCCGGTTATAGCCCTGCTGGCTATATTGCTTGAATTGTTCGGGTGTCATTACAGGTTATCTGCTGTTCAATTGATTTGGGGTTGCCAAAACCCTGTATTATATCTTTTTTTAAGCATTTGTCTTGCTGCATACTAAAGACATTTAATGCGATATTTCCAGAATTAAAATTAAACGTATGAAATTAATTACTTTTAACTATAAAAATGCCATAGATATTGGTGCAGTTGTTGGTGATTGGGTTGTCACGAGTTCAGGCAACAGTAATACTCCAAATAATATGATTGATTTTCTTGCTTCTGGAGGAGTCGCAAAAAATGCCATGCAAATCCTTATCGACAGTGGCAATAATCGAATTCCGCTGGCAGACGTTCGACTACTGGCACCAGTACCGAGGCCCGGAAAGTTTTTAGGCATTAGCTTGAACTATGCGGATCATATTGATGAAACAAAGCTAGATAAACCGGTATATCCCACTTTTTTCACCAAACAAAGTACCTGTGTCATTGCGGATGGCGAAGCAATTCACCGCCCTGTTGTGTCAGAAAAATTGGATTATGAGGGTGAGCTTGCATTGGTTATAGGGAAACGCTGTAAAAATGTGCCTGTCGAGCATGCTCATCAAGTGATTGCAGGCTTTACCATCGTCAATGATGTGTCAGTACGGGACTGGCAGATTCGCTCTCCTACCTGGATGCTTGGAAAATCGTTCGACACTCACGGCCCGATGGGGCCTTGGATCATCACTTCTGATGAAATAATCGACCCGCACAAGCTATCAATAAAAACGTGGATTGATGATGAATTAAGACAGAGTTCAAATACTTCAAATATGATTTTCAATTGTTATGAAATGATCGAATATTTAAGCAAAGCGATGACCTTAGAACCAGGGGATGTGATTTCAACGGGTACGCCCAGCGGTGTCGGCGTTAAAATGAAGCCTAGAGGGTATATGCAGCCCGGACAAACCGCAAAAATTGAAATTGAAGGCATTGGTGTTCTGACTAACCCTGTTATTGAAGAACCATTTGTGAGCCTATTTTGAAGTCCTTAGCTTTATATATTCATATTCCCTGGTGCATAAAGAAATGCCCCTATTGTGATTTCAACTCTCATGCAGTAAGTGGCGAAACGCCAGAAAAACAGTATATTGAGACACTGTTAAATGATTTGTCACGGGATCTTCAATTGATCAGCAAATCGGCAATAAGCAGTATTTTTATTGGCGGGGGAACGCCCAGTTTATTTTCTGCGGAGAGTTTTGATACCTTGCTGCAAGGAATTTCCAGCTTAATCCCTTTGCAGGAAAACCTGGAAATAACACTGGAAGCAAATCCAGGTACCTTTGAAAGTCAAAAGTTTGCAGATTATCGAGCCATTGGGATTAATCGGCTATCCATAGGCATTCAAAGCTTTAACAATCTGCATTTAAAAAACCTTGGCCGTGTGCATTCCTCAGAAGAGGCGCTGGCGGCTGTTGAAATAGCCCATAAAGCGGGCTTCGATAATTTTAACCTGGATTTGATGTTCGGCTTGCCCGGTCAAACAAACAGTGAAATGCTGACTGATATTCAGACTGCCATTAAGCTGCAGCCTAGTCACATTTCTTTTTATCAGCTTACGCTTGAGCCTAACACTTATTTTCATAAGTTTCCGCCTAAGCTGCCTGAAAGTGATAATATTTATACAGGCCAGCTTCAGGCGCAGAAAGTACTGGCAGATGCCGGTTATCTGCAGTATGAAATATCTGCCTATGCCAAAGACAATGCCAAATGCCGTCATAATCTCAATTACTGGGAATTTGGCGATTATTTAGGGATAGGTGCAGGTGCACATGGAAAACTGAGCATATCTCGGCCAGGTAATATTGTGCGCAGCGTGAAGAATAAAAGTCCGGATAAGTATCTAAAGGATAATAAAGCCACTTTGGCTAAAATTTCAGTGATTGACATGCCTTTGGAGTATGTAATGAATCAGCTGCGCCTTAAAGCCGGCTTTACTTTAAAGCAATATGAAATGCACACGGGATTAGAAGCAAAGTCATTACAGCCAGCTTTATCCGACTGTTTAAAAGAAGGTTTATTAATGAGGCAAAATGATCACTATTTATGCTCCGAAAAAGGCTGGGACTTTTTAGATCACATTTTAGAAAAATTCATGCCCTGACTTGCCGCTGGCATAGTAAAATTAAACTAAAATACACCAAAATCAGGAAAACTATAGTATGCTCGATTATCAAAAAGAATTCATTCAATATGCACTGGACTGCGGTGTATTGAAGTTTGGTGAATTCCAGTTAAAATCGGGGCGAAAAAGCCCTTATTTTTTTAATACCGGGTTATTCAATACAGGTGCCAGATTAGGCAGGCTAGGCCGATTTTATGCTCAGTCTTTAATAGAATCAAGTATTCACGTTGATATGCTGTATGGACCGGCCTATAAAGGCATCCCACTTGTCAGTACGGCATCCATTGCCTATTCTCAGCTTAAGCAGGATATCCCCTATGCCTTTAACCGCAAGGAAGCTAAAGATCATGGCGAAGGCGGCGTTATTGTTGGCTCGCCTTTGCAGGGGAAGGTATTAATTCTTGATGATGTGATTACAGCAGGAACCTCAGTTCGAGAGTCTGTTGAAATTATAGGCAAGATGAATGCAACGCCTGCTGGTGTATTAATCGCTCTAGACAGGCAGGAAAAAGGCGAGAATGATAAATCAGCTGTCCAGGAAGTAAGCGAACGGTTTAACATGCCCATTATATCTATAATTTCATTAGCTCAAATTATCGAGTTCTTAGAATTAAGTGATAATTCAGCGGAACAGCTAGAAATCATTAAAACTTATCGGTTGCAATATGGAGTATAAGTTTTTGCAGCTAAATTAAACTGACAGTTTTTATTTTTAGTCTACACTTAGGTTTAACAAGATCACTGGAAAATAGACTGCATTTTGCAAAGGCACTTTTTTGCAGCAGAAAATCTATTTCTTTAAGATATTTTTTATCATTTACTGAAAAACAGTCCGCATAATTAAAGGCTAGGCATGAGGAATTTGGAATTTAAAGAACAATTGCATGAGTATGCTCGGTGGCGAGAGCAATTGATGGAAGCAATTGAGATGTATCAGGAGTGGCGCACTCGATATAAAATGAGTGATGCGCATAGTACCGATACCATTTTGAATATACTGAATGGGTTGCAGAATGACAGAGTAACGCTTGCTTTTGCCGCTGAGTTTTCCCGTGGAAAAACTGAGCTGATCAATGCGCTGTTTTTTGCCGAAACAGGTGTTCGCCTTCTTCCTTCTTCTCCAGGAAGAACAACCATGTGTCCTACCGAATTGTTTCATGATCCGGAAGGCAGCTATATTCGGCTATTAAATATAGAAAGCCGGCTTGAAGACATTTCCTTGATGGAATACAAACAGAATCCTGACCGCTGGACACAGATAGATCTGGACTGCGATTCTCCGTCTCAAATGCAGGAAGCTTTTAAGGAGCTGGTTGCAACTAAAGAAGTTGATAAGAATATTGCTGACAAGCTGGGCTTGTGGAATGAGCGTGAAGCGGCCGAGCAGGGAATTGTTAACCCGGAAAAGGTTGAAATACCTTGCTGGCGACATGCACTGATCAGTTTCCCTCATCCTCTATTGAAAGAAGGCCTGTCAATTCTTGACACCCCGGGACTTAATGCATTAGGCACTGAGCCCGAACTTACCTTAAGTATGCTGCCAAGCGCGCAGGCAATCATTTTTGTTTTAGCTGCTGACACAGGGGTTACAAAAAGTGACCTGGAAATGTGGAAAAGTCATGTTTGTGCCTCAAGGGGAAACAACAAACAGGGACTGGCTGTTGTAATGAATAAAATTGATTCCATGTGGGATGACCTAGCGGGTGAAGATGGCTATGAAGAATCAATTAAAAAGCAAGTTAAGACTTCAGCATCTATTCTCAAAATAAGTGAGGATGTGATTTTTCCCGTTTCTGCAAAACAGGCATTGCTGGCTAAAGTTAAGTCAAACGACGACTTGCTAGAAAAAAGCCGATTGTCACGGTTAGAAAACTATCTGTCTGAAGATATTCTGCATCAGCGCCGGAGCCTTCTTATAGACACTGTAAATAAGGATATTGGTTTTTTAATTACGGAGTCATCTAATTTAACAAAATCACAATTGGCAAGTGCCAGTCAGCAGCTGGAAGAGTTTAAAAAGGTTGATTTCGATAATGTAGAAATGACCGGAAAACTGATGGCAGAAACGCGGGATCGGCAAAATGCCTATATGGCAAATGTTGAAAACTTTCAGGCAAGCCGTAAAGTGTTTGCAGTACAGGCAAAAATGCTAATTGATTCATTTTCTAAAGAAAAAATTGATAATATTATTGCAGCAACTAAGCAGGATATGTCTAAAAGCTTAACAACTTATGGCATGAAACAGAATATCCGCAAATTATTCGACGATTTAAGAGATTTACTGCAAGATTCTGTTGATATTACCAATGAAACACGCAGGCTGATTAAGGCAATTCATAAAAAGTTTCAGGATGAACACGGTTTTAAAGAAATTGAACCGCAGCTTTTCTCCATTAAGCAATACCAGTTTGAACTGGAGCAAATCTTTGAAGAAGGCGAGGCTTTCCGCAGCAGCGCAAAAACTACGATGACTGAACAAAGTCTGGTAGTTAACAAGCTTTACAGCACACTGATTGCCAAAGCACGAAATATACTTAAAGAGGCGCATAATGATGCTGGAAGATGGAGCAGCAGTGTATTGACACCATTAATGCATCAGCTAAAAGACCATAAAAAGCAAATTGAAAGCCGTTTGAAAATGCTTAGAAAAATAAGTGAATCTAAAGGTTCAGTAGCTGAAAGTATTGCTAATCTAGAAGCTGAGCAGGAGCCTCTTAAGAAACAGCGGACTGAATTGGCAATGATTATTAAGGCTATGCATCTGAATGAGCCACCTTAGCCTTTGGTTTCCGGGTTCAGTGAGAGAGACGTTGCAGACTAGCACTTCATCAAATTACGGTCTCAATGTCTCTTAGGCAACTCGCAATAAATAACCCACCAATCTTGCTTGTCTTTTTATCCGTCTTCAGCGTTGCAACTTCGGTCACATAGCTTGCTATGCTCCCTTCGTTGCCCCTTGAAGATGAATAAAAATCCTGCGCAATCTGGGTAGGTTATTTAATGCGCGTTACCTTAAATAAAGTAGGTTACTCTTGACCTCGACCTCAACCCAAAAAGAGATCCGCTAGAAAAATCACCTAAATACCTTGTTAATCCAGCTATAGATTCGCTTCACCGCCAGCCCTTCGTCATGCAGAAATAAGTGCCCCTCGCCTTTAATTTCAAATTGTCGATAGCTGGGGTTGTTTTTCCCGGCTATTCGTCTTTGTCTTGCACTTTTAGTTACCTCAGGGACATCAAACTCTGCAAAAATATCTAAAAATGGCTGTTTTATGCTACTGATAAAGTCAATTATTTGAGCCTGGTTTCGATCGGTTTCCGGTACAGCAAGACTAATGGCAACTAGCGCATCAATATCCGTTTTATTAGCATTTTCCTTAATATAATAGACAGCCATCATGCCCCCTAAACCATAGCCAATCAAAGCTATATTTTTAACCTTTGCCGAGAGCAGGTAATCTATAGCCGCTTGAATGCGTTCTTTTGCATCATCAAATAAAGCGTAATACTCCTGTTCTTTTGCACCAATGCCAAGAACAGGCATTTGCAGGGAAAGCGTAGCCCAATTATGTTCAGGAAAATAAGTTCTTAACGGACTGATTAATTTTTTTTGATTAGGATGCCCACCCATAGGGTGCAAGATAATGACAGTTCCCAAATTTTCTACATCCTCAGTTTCTGTATAGAGAACCATAAAACTTTTGTTTTTGGTTTTTAGCCAAATGATTTTTCCGGTAAAAAAAGAGGATTTGATCTCTTCTGCATATTCAAGTTCCCGTATTTCATTAGCGGCCCAGCTACTGGCTGCCTGACAATAAATGCTGACAAACAATAGGGCTTTGAACATTACCGGCTCTCTTCGCTGTAAAAGCTGCTGTCTCGATATATATCATGAATATGTCGCAGAAACACCATAATGACGGATGCAACAGGCAATGCCAATAACACACCAAGAAGACCAAAGAGCTGCCCGCCTGCCAGTACGGCAAACATGACGGCAACAGGGTGCAATCCAATTTTATCGCCGACTAGCAGCGGTGTTAGCAGCATGCCTTCAAGCGATTGACCGACTGCAAAAACAATTGAAACGGGAATGAGGTACATGGCATCCTGAAACTGTAGTACAGCCACGACACAGGCAACGGTAAAGCCTATGATGGAGCCTAAATAGGGTACAAAGCTGATAAGTCCCGCCATCATCCCTATCAATAAAGCAAGGTTTAAGTCAATGAACCATAACCCTATGCTATAAATGGCGCCCAATGCCAGCATCACATAAAATTGTCCCCGCATAAAAGCACCAAGAACAATATCTGTTTCAACTGCCAGCTTAGAAGCTGTAGGTGAGATTCTGCGTGGCAGTAAGCCATGAACCTTAGCGACCAAACCATCCCAATCGCGCAATAGATAAAAAGTAATCACTGGAATCAGTACTAAATTCATTACCCATTCTGCCAATACAGCACCTGAACGAGAAACAGAACCCATTAACGCCAGCAATCCTCCGCCAGCTTTCTGCCAATGACTTTTGAGCAGTGCGATTACTTTATCGCCTTCTATTAAGCTAACCTCCCAGCCAAAATGCTGCTCTACCCAGGGAATAACTACATCATTAAGCCAAGCAACATATTTTGGGAAATTGCTGATAAAAAAGCTGATCTGAAATTCAATTTTAGGAATCAGGATAATTAATATGGAGGAAACGATAAAGAATATGGCAATAAAAACTACAATAACGGCATTAGTTCGGCCTAATTGAAAGTTTTTAATCTTAATCACTTCAAGCCTGTCCGCAATAGGGTCACCTAAATAAGCTAAGATGGCGGCAAACACAAAAGGCATTAATACAGGGGTCAATAAATAAATGAGCCCCCCTGTTACTAAGAAAAAAACGAAGGTTAGCCACTTTTGGGAGTCTGTCATATTATTCTTCTCTTTTAGGCAGAGTTAAAAGCATAAAGCAATGAAGGATGTGTAAAGCAAAACACTATGACTTTTCTTCAATTTATTTATCGTTTATAAACCAGCATTTACTTCCGGTTACTCCTTTCCCCCCTTTAAAAGTAGGGAGAAGGAGTAACCGGGAAGTCTAATGGTTTTTTGCAGAATGATCTGCAGACTGTGTAGCAAATGCAGGAAATCGCTCAAGAGCATAGCGAGAATGGCACTGGAATTTATTTATCGTTTATAAACCAGCATTTACTTCCGGTTACTCCTTTCCCCCCTTTAAAAGTAGGGAGAAGGAGTAACCGGGAAGTCTAATGGTTTTTTGCAGAATGATCTGCAGACTGTGTAGCAAATGCAGGAAATCGCTCAAGAGCATAGCGAGAATGGCACTGGACGCAGCTTTCATTCATTTTATAAAAATAAAAATTCATTACATCAAGATTTTTAACTTCAGCAGCATGTGCCAGCATGCCGGCATAATGATGAAATGCATGATCCTGCTTTATAAACTGTTTAGGCAAACTCTGATGAAGCTGTTTCCGCTGCTCAGACGTTAGTGTCTGCTTCATAATATAGCTGGCCTGAATCTGTTTCCCTATTGCAACTGTCTTATCCCAGTCGCCTTTAGCCATAGAACTGATTAACTCCTGCATCCCCTTTTCAACTGCTAGCATTTCTTTTTTCAATATAGGTTTTATATCGGCAGGAATATTCAGCGACTCTTCTGCAGCACTACAAACAGAAGTCAGCATCCATATTAAAAAAGCTAAAAACAAGGATTGATGCTTCATCCTTCGACTCCAAAATAGATTCCAGCAGCTATAGCAATCACTGCAATAACAAAGACTATTATCCATATACCTTTATTGCTTGCTTTTTCTTCTGAGTAGACCTCAACCCCTTCTATACGTGCGTTAACTGCTTTTGATTTGCCATCACTGCCATGCTCAACTTCGTAGGTAATAGCATCCCCCCGATAGGGCCTTCTAACGAAGCCCTTTAAAGCAGAGATATGGATAAAAATATCATCGCTGCCATCATCAGGCTTTATAAAACCAAATCCTCGGTCATCTTTCCAAGTCTTTAAAATACCTCTGTTTTCTATCGCCATTTATTCTATCCTCTCTTAAATCGTGTCATTCTGTATTGCCACTAACTTCAGGGAATGCACCCCCCTTTATTATTTGAAGATAAATTCTATAACATTTAGATCATTCCTGTCTTTAAATACATAGCAACAATAAATATAGCATCAATATTACGGGTTTAAAAAAGAACATTTCGAAGAATGCCACATATTTTACTCAGATTTGAGCTTAAATGGCCAGACTGTTTAGATCTCACTAGAAATGAGAAGAAAGGTATGGAAAGCCTGGGTTTGCACTATATAGTTACAAACTCAGGCTATAGATAATTTTTAAGAAAAATTATGTTATTTATCAACAATCACTTTACCATCAACACTAAACTTAGTTATATGGAAGCCAGTATCCGATGCTGACAAAGTACAGCTTGCAGTTTTAAAGTTATCACCCTTTTCGCCAGTATATTCATAAGTCAGATAGGTTGCATTGTCCGTTTTAGTTTTAGATACCAAAGACGAAATTTGCGTTCCTGTATGCTTTTTAATCAATTGAGGACATTTTTGTCCAGCAATACGGTTCATATTGGCTCTGTCACGAATCATTGAAGCAGATTTCCTCTGTTCATCAGTCTGTTCTTTATTTGACCCAACCATAAAAAAGCCTATTGCAAAAACTGCAGCAACTGCAATCATCATTTTTTGTGAGCCGCTTAATTCACCCATATTTCTCTCCCGTTTAGTAACTTACCATTTATAATTATTTATTCTTCAAATTCACTATATTATAAAAACCATATATACGCAATGATTCTGATCTTTTAATTGCTTTTTAAAATTCAACGCCCTGTTCTGCTTTAATGCCTTCAGCGTAAGCGTGTTTTAGTTTATTCATTTCTGTCACCGTATTCGCCACCTCAATAACCTCTGGTGCAGCATTACGCCCAGTCAGCACCAAATGCATCCAAGACGGCTTATCACTACGAATAAAACCCGCTATTTCTTCACCTGCAATCCAGTTATAGCCACAGCAATAGTTAATTTCATCCAGCAGTACAAAATCAAATTTTTCTGACAGAATTTTCTGCTTGCTGAACTCCCATATTTCACGGCTGGTTCTAATATCCTGCTCAGGGTTTTTGGTATCCCAGGTAAAGCCGTCACCCAACACGTGCCATTCAATATTTTCAAACCGTTCCGCTGCTTTCTGCTCCCCCGTTTGCCATTTGCCTTTGATGAATTGAATTACACAGACTTTCATTCCCCATCCCGCAGCCCGAAATACCATGCCGAATGCGCTAGAAGACTTACCTTTACCTTCCCCTGTGTGAACTAAAACAACCCCCTGGCGACGGTCTCTAGCTTTCATTTTTTCTCCATTCTTTAAAACTGATAATTCAATAATACATCAGTTGGCATTACTGCTACAATGCGCTTTTTTACTATTACTCCAGAAATATATAATGGACGTTATCCAGCGCATAGCCGAAGAATTAGCTGTCAACATTAAACAGGTGGAGGCTGCCGTTGGCCTACTTGACGAAGGAGCAACTGTTCCCTTTATCTCCCGCTATAGAAAAGAAGTAACTGGCGGGCTAGATGATAGTCAGCTCAGAACACTTCATGAGCGCCTGAGCTATCTTCGTGAATTAAATAGTCGCAGAGAAACCATTTTAGAAAGCATCGCTTCACAGGGAAAGCTAACACCTGAGCTGGAACAGAAAATAATTCAGGCTGAAACAAAAACTTTACTGGAAGATTTGTACCTTCCCTATAAACCAAAACGTAGAACCAAGGCTCAAATAGCCAGAGAAGCGGGGTTAGAACCCTTAGCTGATGCAATTTTTAACAATCGCAGCGTCATCCCAGATAAAATTGCCACTGATTTCATCAATACTGAAAAAAATATCAATGATATCGCTGCCGCTTTGGATGGTGCCAAACAGATTATCATGGAGCGTATCTCTGAAAATGCTGAATTGCTTGCCGAACTGCGTGAACGTATCTGGAATAACGGCATTATGCATTCTGCCGTTGTCAAGGATAAAGAAGCGGAGGCAAGCAAGTTTAAGGATTATTTTGATTACCAGGAGGCTATCAATAAAATTCCTTCGCATCGGGCACTTGCCCTTTTCAGAGGACGCAACGAAGACATGCTTTCACTAAGTTTAAGGCCTGGCTTAGATGATAAAGAAGAACATCAGCTTTGCGCCCAGCTTGTTGCTCGCCATATCAATGTTTCAGATACCTCATCACCTGCTGACGCATGGCTTGCAGAAGCAGCTAGGTTAGCCTGGAAAATAAAGCTGTTTACCCGCATTGATCTGGACCTAAAATTGCGCCTGCGTGAGGCTGCTGAACTTGAGGCTATCAAAGTTTTTGCAGATAATTTAAGGGATTTGCTACTGGCCGCACCTGCCGGCCCTAAAGCCACTATCGGGCTTGATCCTGGAATTCGCACAGGGGTCAAAGTTGCTGTGGTTGATCCAACCGGGAAATTATTGGACTTTGATACTATTTACCCGCATGCACCAAAAAAACAGTGGGATGCATCCATTAATACCCTGGCAAAACTGGTTGAAAAGCATCAGGTCGATTTAGTCAGCATTGGCAATGGTACCGGTTCAAGGGAAACTGACCAATTGGTTGCTGACCTGATGAAGCGGCATAAAGCATTAAAGTTCCAAAAAATTACGGTTTCAGAAGCGGGAGCCTCTGTTTATTCTGCTTCAGAATTGGCAGCCAAAGAGTTTCCTGATTTAGATGTCACTATAAGGGGAGCTGTTTCAATAGCCAGGAGATTGCAGGACCCACTGGCAGAATTGGTTAAAATTGAACCAAAATCCATTGGTGTAGGCCAGTACCAGCATGATGTCAATCAGGTGCAGCTTGCCAATAGTCTAGATACTGTTATCGAAGACTGTGTGAATGCCGTAGGTGTAGATGTAAATACTGCTTCTTCCTCGCTGCTTAAACAGGTTTCTGGTCTCTCAGCTAGTGTGGGTGATAATATTGTTGCCTTCCGAAACGAAAATGGCCCGTTTAAAGACCGAAAACAGCTTAAAAAAGTACCTCGGCTAGGTGATAAAGCCTATGAACAGGCTGCTGGCTTCCTGCGTATTATGTCGGGCATTAATCCGTTAGATGCTTCGTCAGTCCATCCTGAGGCTTATCCAATTGTTAACGCCATTATGGATGACACTGGAAAGTCCATCGCAGAACTAATTGGCCAAAGCAGCTTCCTGCGAGGGTTATCGGCAGCAAACTATACTAGTGAAAACTTTGGTCTGCCAACAGTAACTGATATTCTTCAAGAACTTGAAAAGCCAGGCCGGGATCCTAGACCTGAATTTAAAAGCGTACAGTTTAAAGAAGGTGTTGAAAAAATATCAGACTTGGAGCCTGGGATGATGTTAGAGGGAGTGGTAACTAATGTTGCCAATTTTGGCGCCTTTGTTGATGTCGGTGTTCATCAGGACGGTTTGATACATATCTCACATCTAGCCGACGTTTTTGTAAAAGACCCTAGAGATGTGGTAAAAACGGGGGAAATGGTTAAGGTTAAAGTGCTGGAAGTTGATATTGCCCGTAAGCGGATTGCCCTTTCAATGAAACGGAATGCTGATGAATCATCATCAGTAAAGGCAGTGCAAAAGAAAGCTGGCATTAATGCGCAGCAAAAACGGCACCGACCAAGTCAGTCCGCAGAAGCCCAGGGCACAATGGCCAGTGCTTTTGCGAAGGCTTTAAAAAAGTAAAATATAAATGCTCTGCTATACTTAAAAATTAATGTATTAATCAAATCAATACGCAGGATATGTTATGAAAAAAATTACCCTTCCAATTTTACTGCTTAGTCTACTGATAGTCTCGACCTCCAGCTTTGCAGAAGAACTAGAGCAACGGAGCTATGGCTCTATAGTGGGGCATAAAGCACTCAATGGCTTTACCAATATGAATACAGCTTTTTTGGAAATCCCCAAAAATATTATCAATACCGTTAACGACAGCAACATTATTCTTGGATCTGTCGGAGGATTGATGAAAGGAATTGTCCATATGCTTGGCAGAATGGGAGTAGGCCTTGCCGATTTTATTACTTGCCCTATCCCAACTAAGCCCATCGCACAGCCTGTTTATATTTGGGATGATTTTGATACTGATACCACTTACGGTGATGTTTTTCGTCTTGAAAAGTAGTAAATAATATTATGTAGGGGTACCCCCAATGTCATTAAGCTAAATGGCTTTGACCCCTTATTTAGAGGGACTGAAGCCCCTGCTCCAAGTGTTTTATACTTAACTGAACGTCATTGGGCACGATTCCTTGCGGTTACCTTTTCATGGTGCCTATTGAAGCAACCACAAGGAATTACCCCTCTACCAGGCTAAACAGAGAAACTTTCTCCGCAGCCACATTCTCCTGTTGCATTTGGGTTATTAAATTTAAATGAAGCGTTTAATCCATTTTTAACATAATCAAGCTCCATACCATCAAGTTTGTCCAAATCTTCATTTTTCACCAGCACTTTAATTCCAAATTGCTCAAAAACCGCATCATCTTCAGCTTTATTATCTGCGTAATCAATCGTATAGGCAAAGCCTGAACAGCCTGCCACTTTTGTTCCCAGCTTTAGCCCAATGCCGGAGCCACGTTGGTTTAATTGCTTTTCAATTTGTTTTGCTGCATTCTCAGTTACTGTAATTGACATTGTTCCTCACCTATCTTTCGTCAAAAAAGATTTTAATACTAAAATAAATTGGTTAATTTCTTCTTCTGTGTTGTTTTTTCCAAAACTCACTCGGATAGCACTTTTAGCTATTTGGTAATCTATTCCCATTGCTGTTAGTACAGGGCTAGCTTTGCCTCCACCTGAAGCACAGGCCGAACCGCTAGATACTGCGATATTTTTCCGATCCAGCTGCATAAGTAGCATTTCGCCATCAATGCCTTGAATGCTAAACTGCACGGTATTAGGCAATCTTGCCACTTGTTCCGAAAAAACGGTCACATTTGGTATCGTTTTTAATCCCTGTTCCAGTCGCAGCCTTAATACAAGACAATGCTCAGCTCGCTGATCCATTTCTAAAACGGCCAACTCAGCCGCTTTGCCAAAGCCAACAATAGCGGCAACATTTTCTGTTCCTGCTCGCAGGCCATTTTCCTGGCCACCTCCAATCAGTAGAGGATTAATCTCTATTTTTTTATCAAAAACTAATGCACCACAGCCTTTAGGTCCATATATTTTATGGCTTGATACGCTCATTAAATCAGCACCCAGCTGAGCAAAAGAAACAGGCATTTTCCCTATCGCCTGAACCGCATCTGTATGCATTAAAACCTGCTTTGAACTAAGAAACTCAGCGATTTCTTCAATATCCTGAATAGCCCCCGTTTCATTATTAGCCATCATTACAGAAACTAGCCTGGGAATAGCTGCCTGTTTAAAGATTGCTTTTATGGTTGATATAGAAACCAGTCCAGCACTATCGACAGGAATAGATTGCCTGTTATTTTTCCATTGACTGGAAAATTCTACTACCGAAGGGTGTTCAATAGCTGAAACAGCTATTGCGGAGTTTATTGGCATCACGCTAAGAGCTAAGTTATTTGCTTCAGTTCCGCCACTAGTAAAAATAATTTGTGCTGGCTGAGCATCAACTAAAGCAGCAACTTGCTCCCTAGCTGTATCAATTGCGCTCCGAGCAATGCGCCCTAATTTATATAAACTCGACGGGTTGCCGTAAAAAGTAGTTATATACGGTAGCATTGCCTCTGCCACCCTTGTATCAACGGGTGTTGTTGCATTATGATCAAAATAGATCATTTGTCTATAATCAATATTTTAAGCCGAAAGTTTTTCTTGCTGATGCATGGAAACAACTTGCTCAAGACTTTTATCCTGTCTTTTTGCGACATCAGAAACCGGCCCTCTTTCTAATAGCTCACCCAAACTGATACCTTCTAAATAATTTCGAATTTGCTCGCTCAGACCCATCCACAAGTCATGAGTTAAGCAAGGCAGTCCATCTTGACAATTGCCTTCCCCGCCGCATTTAGTCGAGTCTAATGGCTCGTCAACTGCTGAGATAATATCTGCAACATTTATTTCCATAGCCCCTCGGCTAAGTTTATAGCCCCCGCCAGGCCCTCTGACACCAATAACCATTCCAGCTTTTCGCAATCGGGAAAAAAGCTGCTCCAGATATGATAAAGAAATTGTTTGGCGAGTTGCTATATCAGTTAATGTAACCGGTTTCTTTTGGCTGTGGATGGCTAAATCCAGCATTGCAGTCACTGCGTAACGGCCTTTTGTTGTGAGGCGCATAAAGAATCCTTAAAAGCTTAGTAAATGTAAGCTTAATAATAGATAAACCTAGTGTTTTAGTCAAGTATTATGGACGCAAAAAACAATTACTCTTCTATTTCACAGTCATCTAAGGAAGGCATATTTGGCTTTTTATATTCGATACCCGCCTCATTCAATACCTTTTTCATATCATTCAATTGACTGTCCATCGCATGAAGATGATCCAGCATATGATTAATTGCATGGGCAACTGGGTCCGGCATATCTGCAGTGGCTCCATAAGCGTTAAAACCCATTTTATTGGCAATTTCCTCTCGCTCTTTTACTGTCTGACTCTTCTTTCTATCAATTATATGCCCAGGAATCCCAACAACCGTTGCTCCCTCAGGCACCCCTTTAACAACTACGGAGTTTGACCCTATTCTGGCGCCTGTTGCTATTTCAATGGGACCCAGTACCTTTGCCCCGGCACCAACGACCACATCATTATGCAAAGTAGGGTGCCGCTTCCCTTTATTCCAGGAGGTTCCACCCAAGGTTACCCCATGATACAAAGTACAATCATCGCCAATAATGGCTGTTTCACCGATAACAACGCCCATGCCATGATCAATAAAAAACCGCCGCCCAATTTCTGCTCCCGGGTGTATTTCTATGCCTGTCAGCCAACGAGCTATATGTGAAATAAAACGTCCTAGCCAGCGAAACCCACTGCTCCAGCAATAATGAGCCAAACGGTGAATCATCAAGGCATGAAAGCCTGGATATGTAGTAATAACTTCAAAAACCGACTGTGCGGCTGGGTCTCTGTCAAAAACGCAGTTAATATCTTCTTTAATTAAATCAAACATAAAGTTATTTATTATGATTTTGTGAAAATCGTAAGATCCCTCTCAGTATATCGACCTCTTTGGTATCAAGAGCCGCTCTATTATAAATTCTGCGTAAACGGCGCATTATAGATTGAGATTTATCAACATGTAAAAAGCCTATATCAGCTAATGTTTGCTGCAAATGCTCATAAAATAGCTCCATCTGTCGGGCACTTGCTAAAGAGCCTTCATTTTTATCACCTATAGTACTCTCCCTCTGCTGCCCGGATGCGATAAATAATTCATAACAGACCACCTGTACAGCAGCCGCCAAGTTTAAAGAGCTATAGGCTGAATTGCAGGGGATACGCAATAAATAGTGACATAAATCCAGTTCATGGTTTTTTAACCCTGAATTTTCCCGGCCAAATACAATAGCAATTTTATCCCTTGCTTTTGCCTCAGAAACAGTTGCAAACTTTTCAGCACATTCTCTGGCAGTAAGTTCTGGCCAGCTGATGGTTCTGTCTCTAGCGCTAGCACCTAAAACAATTTGACAGTCTGCAATTGCCTCTTGCAAACAGCCATAAACAATCGCCGAGCTTAAAATGTCATCTGACCCTGCCGCTCTTGATGTTGCATCTGCACTGGGGAAAACTTTGGGTGAAACTAGGCAGAGCTCACTCACACCCATGTTTTTCATGGCACGGGCTACCCCGCCAATATTCCCAGGATGAGAAGTTTCTACCAGAACAATTTTAAAATTTGAAAGCATTGACTGTATGCACCAGGATAAAAAATAACACTATACCAAAAGTTTTGTTAAGCTAGAGGGTTTTCTCACAGCCCATTATCTATTCAACTATGCACCCAATGCTTAATATCGCCATCCGTGCCGCAAGGAATGCTGGGGACTTAATTCAACGTTCATCAGAAAATGTCAGTCAGCTAACCATCAGCAAAAAAAGTAAAAATGACTTTGTTTCAGAAGTTGACTATATGGCAGAACAGGAAATAATACAGGTTATTAAATATGCCTATCCCGATCATTCAATCCTTGCTGAAGAAAGCGGTGAACATAAGGGAAATGAATATACCTGGGTAATTGACCCTTTAGACGGCACCGCTAATTTCTTGCACGGCTACCCCCAATATGCCGTTTCAATTGCCTTAAAGCATAAAGGGAAAACAGAGGTCGGGGTTGTTTATGATCCGTTAAGAGACGAGCTGTTTACTGCCGAAAAAGGCGGAGGCGCCGCTTTAAATAACCGTCGCATCAGAGTCAGCAGGCAGACAGATCTAAGTACGGCGCTTTTAGGAACAGGCTTTCCTTTCAAGTATCCACAGCATTTAGATGCATATATGAGCATGTTTAAGGCCTTAACGCCTACAACAGCAGGTATCCGGCGTGCAGGATCTGCAGCACTGGATTTAGCCTATCTGGCCACAGGTCGCTTAGACGGTTTTTGGGAGCTAGGCCTTAAAGAATGGGATTTTGCCGCTGGCATTTTACTGGTTCAGGAAGCTGGGGGCGTAGTGACCGACTTCTCTTTTAATGATAACTTCGTTCAGTCAGGAAATATCATTACCGGAAATCCAAAAATGCATCAGGCGATTTATCAGGCAATTGAGCCTTATGTGACGGAACAGTTAAAATAGAAAAGATCTGGGTAGGAGAGACTTTCTCCTACCTGTTTAGGCTACGAAAAAAACACCCCCTTTTTTGCAATCAGAAAGGCCCACAGATAGGTTAGCCATTTGATTCTAGAACCTTATAACATCGGTTTAATTGAAAAGGCAGATAGCGAAAATCCAAAATCAAACCCGCGCCCTTTCCCTGATAAAACCAAAGACACCTCCCCCTTAGTCATTGCCTGGCCCTCTATAGAAGTGACAGCTCCAGCATGCCCCCCCATAGAAACATAAGTCCCATAAATTTCTTTTATGTCATAAACGCTAGAAAAGGTACCTGTACCCCTATCAATTTTTGACTTGCCAAAGGTCAGCCCGCCACCTCTAGATACAATAGAAACATTCGCCTGCTGTCCATTAACGCACTTAACAATCCCCACACCTTTATAAATTTTATAAAGGAATGACCAGCCTTCAACACTATATTCGACTCTGCACGATGTTACTTCCGCCTGTGCAGAAAATGAAAAAAGCATTAAGCTGGCTAAGGCTATTTTTAACAGTGCAACGATCATTATTCGTCTCATTTTTTATTTTCCTTGATTTGCTTTTCCTAAATCTAGTCCACGGGCAGAGTCCGTACCTTTTATGTTCTTAAAAATTGCTCCGGTCAACTTCGCCCCAGTAAAATCAGCATCTGTTACTTTAGCATGAGTAAAATCTGCATTCCTTAAATCTGCACGGCTAAAGTCTGCACCTTCCAGACTTGCAGAATACAGGCTGGCATTTTGTAAATTTGCACCGGACAAATCAGCATGTCGCAACATTGCCCGGCCTAAGTCTGCATTAGAAATATTTGCACCTGATAAATTGACTTTTTTCAGGCTAGCCCGCATTAAGCCCATAGACTGGTTTTTCATATCAGCGCCCCATTTTACATTGGAAAGGTCTGCATTGCTTAAATCTGAATTATCTAAAATGGCAATTACCCGGCTACCACTCAAATTTGCATTTCTTAAATTTGAACGCATCATGCTGACACCAAATATGCTGACATTGCTCAAGTTAGCCCCCTCAAGATTAACGGCCACCATTACCGTTAAATCTAGCACTAAACCCGAAAAGTTACTGTGGCTCAGATTGGCACCTCTTAAATCCGCCCCCCATAAATCGGCATTTCTAAAATCCAGCCCAGATAAATCCAGCTTGGTTAAATCCTTTCTGCGTAAATTGGCAGGATGATCTTTATCCGCCTGCTTTAACATCTCCACCACCTCACTGCGCTGCAAATCAGCCGAATAGCTAACATTGCTTGAAAAAACAAACAGCAGTGCCGCCAGAAATTTTATTGCCAAATTCATTTTCATGCCCTCCTCTTGATTCTACGGAAAACCGCAACTATTTAAGTGTAATTATAATATTGAGCAATCTCTTGTTCCCAAGCTCTGCCTCCCTGCCTCCCTGCCTACAATTGCAATCACTTATCTTATGGCACCTGTGTACTGTAAAACAAGGAACTACTGTCGGGAACATGGGAAATCCAAAACAAAAAAACCGACAAAAAGTCGGTTTTTTCAGCGTTTAACTCAGACAGTTTTTACCCTTGCTGAATAGGCCAGCCTTTAGTTTTTGTCTTTGATTTCTTAAGTTTTTTTACATCCTCTTTAGAAATAACGCCATCACGGTTTCTGTCCATTGCTCGAAACTGTCTGCGTTTGAATGCTTTTAACTCTTCCGGCTCTACTAGATTGTCGCCGTCCGCATCCATTTTTTTAATAATTCTTTCCGCTTCCGCTTCCGCTGTTTCAAACTCACTGGCAATTGTTTTATTAATATTTTTTTCTGAAACGCCCTGCTTTCTTAACTCTTTAATAGTTTCAATCAGATCTTCCTTTATTTCTAAAAGCACTTCACCCGCAGTAATATAGCCATCCTTATTGACATCCATTGAATCATCATTATCTGTAACACTTTCTTCATAAAATTCATTGAAATCAACCGATTTATTGCCATTATCATCCATCTCATAAATCAGATCATCAACTTTCTCACCGGAATAGCTCTGTGCATTAACACCAGTAGCGGCAACAACTAACGCACTTGCAATCAAAGGTTTTATTAATAATTTCATTTTTTCCTCTTTATTTAAGTCAACTGATTATCCATAAGGATAGGGAAACCATCGCTATAAATCAATAAAAAAACTAATTTGTTTGCATTAATCCATCTAATGTCAGACCACAGCTCGGTGCAAAATAGGTCATAAAAAAGATAACTTCGTCCTGTTTCGACTTGTCCAAGGCTATGGCCAGCTGCTCTGCAGCCATTTCAAACTCTCTGTTTCCAGCTTTTAATTCAGCCTGGCATTTTAGATAGGCCGATATTTTATCCGCCGCTTTAATAATTTCTTCATGTCCTGCCGGCATTTTTTTATGCTGAATTAACACCGCAAAGTCTGCCTGCAATTTTTCTGGCAGCAGCCCCAGCAATTCCTTTTCTGCCTGCTGTTCAATCTGCTTATATGCCAATGTAATCTGTTTTGAGTGGTATTTAATCGGTGTCGGTAAATCTCCCGTTATGACTTCAGTAATATCATGATATAAGGCGGCCGTAGCAATAGCATTTGCATCGACTGCGCCATTAAAATAGCGATTTTTAATCAGAGCCAGGGTATGAGCGATCACGGATACTTCCCAGCTATGCTCCATTACATTTTCTTCATGGGCATTGCGCTTCAATCCCCATCGCTTAATCCAGCGCAATCTGGATAAATATGCATAAAAACTGGTTTTCATACTGGCTCCTTAATTTATATTGGATAGCATAAATTATAAAGCCTAAGACAGTCTGTCGAAATAGAATCAGCCAAAATTAATTTTTGCCTCCAGGTCGTTACGCGAGTCAGCATTTCTCAATGCTTCTTCCATGCTGATTTTTTGAGCTTTATAGAGTTCGAACAAAGCATCATCAAATGTTTTCATGCCTCTGCCTCCACTGGTTGTCATTGCCTCTTTAATTTCATTTAAACTGCCTTTTAAGATCAGGTTTGAAATATGCGGCGTGTTTATTAAAACTTCAATAGCCGCACAGCGCTTACCCTGAGGCGTTGCTATAAGGCGTTGAGAAATAACGGCATTCATATTGATTGCCAGATCCATGAACAGCTGTTTATGTTCTACCTGGGGAAACATGTTGATAATTCTTTCCATGGCCTGATTGGCATTGTTTGCATGCATCGTTGATATACATAAATGTCCTGTATTTGCCAGCTCCAGGGCGGCCTTCATGGTTTCTCTATCTCGGATTTCACCGATTAAAATAACATCAGGCGCTTCACGCAGACAAGCTTTTAGGGCGCGGGCATAAGATTCAGTATCTGTACCCACTTCACGCTGGTTAACAATTGATTGTAAATTAGGGTGGGAAAATTCAACTGGGTCTTCAATAGTCAAAATGTGACCACGGGAATTGCTGTTACGGTGATTAATCATCGCAGCCAGTGACGTCGATTTCCCCGATCCTGTGCCCCCCACCATCAATAAAAGTCCGCGTTTCGCTAAAATCAGCTCAAGCAATATAGCAGGCAGACCCAAGTCTTCGGGCTTAGGGATAATTGATGGAATTAAGCGCAGCACTAGGCCTATTGATTGGCGCTGATAAAATGCATTAACCCGAAACCGAGCACTATTATCTGGCAGGGCGATGGCAAAATCGAGATCTTTAGTTTTAATAAATTCAGCCTGCTGCTCTTCATTCATAATGCCAAAAGCTGCTGACCGTGTTAATTCTGGAGTCAACAGATATTCATCCATTGGAATGGCAAGACCTGAGATTTTTATTTTAACTGGGGAGTCAACTGTCAAAAATATATCAGATCCATCCTGTTTTACCATTTCCTGGAGATATGGCATAAGATCAAGTTCTGATCCAGGGCTCTCTCCGAGCACTTTAATTTCTTCGATAACGGGCCTGGGATCAGTTTTTCTCTGATCTAAAGAAATCTGCAATTCCAGGCCCTCAATATTTTTTTCAGCTTTTACAATAAAGGCCAAATCAATTAATTTATACGGCGCCCGTACAGCTTTGTAATTTTCAATTTCCTGCTTTTGAGAATCATCAAATAAATCTTCAGTAAATTGATCTAGAAACTCAGCGCTAGCAGATACTTTCCCTACTGACTTTTCTTGATCCAACAACCGTAAAGAGGGTGCAACGTCTGCTTTTAAACAGAGACTATCCGCACTTTTCTCTATCATTAATTTTAAATAAGGTGCTAAATCCATATCTTTGATACTGTAATTATATGTTTAAAAAGTTAAATTAATTTTACTTGGGTACTTATTATTGGAATAATTAAATGTACTGTCATTTCGACCATCGGGAGAAATCTTGATCACTGTATGATGAAAATCCTAGTGCAAGATTCCTCGTTCCTCTCGGAATGACAAATTATGCAGGGCAGTTACAAAAATTATATTTTTTTTGCTGCTCGGCTTAGTCATCTGTTTCCGTTAATGACAGGCCATCTATCTGCTGACCATCGCCACTGGCCAATTTGATTTGCAGGCGAAGCTCATTTCTGGAATCCGCGTTTCTTAATGCTTCGTCATAACTGATCTTGCCCGACTGATATAAATCCAATAAAGCCTGGTCAAAAGTTTGCATGCCTAGCTCTCGGGATTTGGCCATAATCGGTTTCATGCCACTGATGTCGCCTTTAGCAATTAAGTCTGCAATTAGCGGGGTATTGATCATAATTTCAATAGCGGCACAGCGCCCGCCTGTTACGGTTTTAACTAATCGCTGAGAAATAATTGCACGTAGGTTTAACGAAATATCCTGCATCAGCTTAGTTTGGCTTTCGATAGGAAAAAAACCAAGAATACGGTCAACCGCCTGGTTGGCATTGTTGGCATGCAAAGTCGCTAGCGCCAAATGGCCCGTCTGAGCAAACTCAAGACCGAACTCCATAATTTTAGAATTGCGGATTTCTCCTAAAACAATTACATCGGGGGCTTGTCGCAAAGTGTTGTGCAAGGCTATTTCCCAGTCCTGAGTATCAACACCTACCTCACGCTGCATCACCACACAGTTTTTATGTGGATGGACGTATTCAATAGGGTCTTCAATAGTAATGATATGTCCGTAACTGGTTTCATTCCGGTGATCAATCATCGCTGCCATTGAGGTCGATTTACCTGATCCAGTTGCCCCAACCATAATAACTAGGCCATTTTTATGAGAGATAATGTCTTTCAGAACGGCAGGAAGCCCTAATTTGTCAAAAGTGGGGATTTCTGAAGCGATAACACGGACAACCAAGCCTTGGCTGCCTTGCTGTACATAAGCATTCACCCGAAACCGACCTAGGTTTGCAGGTGCAATGGCAAAGTTGCACTCCTGAGTTTCTTCAAATTCTTTTAGCTGTTTATCATTCATAATGCACTGAGTAATGGCCTGTGAATCATTTGCTGATAATGGCTGCTTTGACATAGGCGACATAACACCTTTTACTTTCATTGCAGGCGGATAGCCGGCAGTAATGAATAAATCGGAGCCTTCCTTATGTAATAGCACTTTAAGTAATTTGATCATAAAGTCCATTGCTTCTTGTCTTTCCATTCGCGTCTCCTCGAGGGTTAAGATGCCTTATAGCGGCCTTGTTTCGCAGCTCTGGCAATAAGGGATAATTTATCATTTAAGTTTAGCCTAAATTGCCGGACAAACAACTTTTAGCAAAAGGTTTATGATGTATGCCCTGCAAAACTCCAACGCAAGGTATAATTAGGCCATTTTTAAAGAATATCTGGGCGTTATGAGTAAGCAAAGAAAAGCCGTTGCATTAATTTCAGGTGGATTGGATTCACTGCTGGCTGCTAAAACAATGATAGAGCAGGGAGTGCATGTTGAAGGAATTAATTTTTATACCGGGTTTTGTGTAGAGGGACACACCCATGCCATTAAGAAAAAAGATAAGGCAAAGCCAAAAAGGAATAATGCTCTGTGGTCGGCAGAACAGCTGGGCATAAAACTGCATATAATAGATGTAATAGAAGAATACAAAGATGTGCTAGCTAACCCTAAGCATGGCTATGGTGCCAATATGAACCCTTGCCTCGATTGCAAGATCTTTATGGTGCATAAGGCCAAAGAATGGATTAAAGAAAATGATTTTGATTTCATTATCACAGGCGAAGTTATAGGGCAGCGGCCGATGTCACAAAGAAAAGACACCATGCCGGTAATTTCCAGTGAATCGGGTGCAGATGATTTACTGCTCCGCCCTTTATGCGCACAAAACTTGCCGATGACGCTGCCAGAACGTGAAGGTTGGGTTGATAGAGATAAGCTGTATGATTTTAGCGGCCGCAGCCGAAAACCGCAAATGGCACTGGCGGCTAAATTTGGCTTTGAAGATTTCGCCCAGCCAGCAGGCGGATGCTGTTTTTTGACTGATAAAAGCTATTCAGATAAATTGGTTGATTTATGGTCAGCCCGAGGCAATAAAGACTATGAACTAGACGATATTATGCTGTTAAAAGTAGGCAGACATATTCGGCCTAAAGATAATTTTAAAATCATTGTAGCCAGAGAGGATGGCGAAGCACGATTTATGCAGGGCTATAAAAAAGATTTCATCAATATGAACTGTGCCAGTCATCGTGGCCCACTAGCTTTGATAGACGGTGAACCAACTGATGAAGATCTATTGGTAGCCGCCCAAATTACCGCCCGTTATGGCCAGGGCCGTGATGCTGAGGTGGTAGATGTCTCTATCAGAGAAAAAGATGGCTCAGAGAGAACTGTACAGGTAAAGCCTTTCAAGGGCGATGAAATTCCTCAAGCGTGGTTTATATAATGAGCAGAGATTTTTTAAACGCCAAACGGCTATTATGTCCTCTGCCAGTGATAAAAACACAGGACAAGGTAAAAACCATGCAGACAGGTGACGTACTGGAAGTTGTCTGTACCGACCCTGGTGTGATGCAGGATATTCCTGCCTGGTGCAGAATCAATGGGCATAAAGTACTGGACACCTTATCTGACGAAATGGAATATACCATTATTTTAGAGGTAGGATAGATGACTGAAATTTACGATGCCGATCAGATCTTAAAGTTAAAATCCCGAGTAACTTATATCGGGGCTTTAGTTAATACATTTTTAACTATCATTAAAATTAGTGTCGGTGTTTTAGGTCAGTCTGCATCATTAATTGCAGATGGCATTCATTCCCTATCCGATTTAATCAGTGATCTTTTTGTCATTATTGCAATTAAACTGGGAAGCCGTGAAGCAGATCACGACCACCCTTATGGACATCGGCGATTTGAAACCATGGCAACGGTTTTATTGGGGCTAGGCCTGGTGGCCGTTGGAGCAGGGATTGCCTGGGATGCAATTGAGCGATTGCTTGACCCTGCAAAACTACTGGTTCCCAGCAAAGAAACGCTGGGGATTGCGGTAGTTTCCATTTTAGTCAATGAATGGCTGTTTCATTACACTAAAAGAGTAGGTAAAGCGACTCGCTCTAAATTACTGCTCGCCAATGCCTGGCACCATAGAAGTGATGCTTTTTCATCCGTGATAGTCGTCCTTGGCATTACTGCGGTATTGACAGGGTATCCGATGGCTGATGCCGCTGCAGCAGTTCTAGTCGCGATAATGATTGCAAAAATGGGGATAACTCTAGTTTTAGAAAGCATTAATGAGCTGGTTGATTCTGCACTTCCGGAAGAGATGGTTAAAGAAATTCGTCGAGTCATCAAACAAACCCCAGGCGTTCAAAGCATTCACCTAATACGCACTCGACGGATGGGTGAAGATGCCTATGTTGATACTCATATTGTAGTTGATGCCCGCATCACTGTTTCAGAAGGCCACAAAATTGGTGATGCCGTTAGGGACCGGTTAAAAAATGAATTTGATGATATCGTTGATGTCCTGGTTCATATTGATCCTGAGGATGATGAATTTAAAGAACAAGATAAAGCATCAATTTCTCGGGAACAGGTTCAACATTATTTGGATCATTATTTAGCAGAAAAAGTCCATACCGTTGATGACTTTAGAATTCATTATCTTGACGGGTTAATAGAGGTTGAAGTAATTTTGCCCCATGCGATGTTTAATGAACCTGAATCGGTTGAATGGGTGAAAAAACAATGCGCAATAATTGAAAAGGAAGTTGAATTGATAGCTAAAGTATATGTTTTTTTTAAGGTATAAACCTTATTAAATTCTTCTGTTTAAAAGAACGGTCTGCGGGGAGATTTATAAAAATGGCAGTAGGAAATATAGATTTCCCTGAAATGAAAGCAGTTTCAGGGATTAAATTAGGCACCAGCAATGCGGGCATTAAACAAATAGATCGCGATGACATTCTAATTGTTGAAATGGCTGAGGGGTCTACTTGTGCAGGGGTCTTTACCCAAAATGCCTTTTGTGCAGCGCCTGTTCATATTGCTAAAGAGCATATACAGCTAAATCCACGGTGGCTATTGATAAATTCCGGCAATGCCAATGCAGGAACCGGTAAGCAGGGAATGGCTGATGCCAGGATCAGCTGCTCCTATCTGGCCTCAGCTGTTTCTGGTGAAGAGCGGCAGGTACTGCCTTTTTCAACAGGGGTGATAGGTGAAAACCTGCCTGTAGCAAAAATTAAAACTGCATTGCCTAAAGCCGTCTCAACTTTTCAGGAAGACAATTGGGACAAGGCAGCTCATGCCATTATGACCACTGATACCTTTGCTAAAGGCGCTTCTGCCACTATTGATTTAGATGGCCATTGCGTTACCTTAACAGGCATATCAAAAGGTGCGGGGATGATCCAGCCCAATATGGCTACCATGCTTGGTTTTGTTGCCACTGATGCAAAAATAAGTCAGCCCTTATTACAGCAATGTTTGACTTTAGCCGCTGACCAATCCTTTAACCGGATTACCGTTGATGGTGATACTTCAACCAATGACTCATGCATTTTAATGGCCAGCGGCTGTTCTACGGCACCCGAAATAATGGCAGACAGCAAAAATTATCAGCAGTTTTCTAAAGCTGTGATGGATATATGCAAACAATTGGCCGAATTAATCATAAGGGATGGGGAGGGGGCAACCAAACTTATGCGTATTAGGGTAGAACAGGCAGAAACAATTACTGAGGCTGTACGGGTAGCTAAAACAATTGCTCATTCACCATTGGTAAAAACGGCTTTTTTTGCCAGCGATCCTAATTGGGGGCGTATTTTAGCGGCTGTAGGCCGATCTGACATTCAGAAACTGGAGCTGGATAAAGTTGAGATTTTCCTGGATGATGTTTGCATTGTTAGGCAGGGTGAACGTGCCGAGGATTATACGGAAGAAAAAGGCCAGCAGGTGATGGATAAAGAAGAAATCCTTATTCGGGTAGTTTTGGCGCGCGGAAATGTCACTCAGGAAGTTTTGACCTGTGATCTTTCCTATGATTATGTAAAAATTAATGCCGAGTATAGAACATAACATTGAAAGACAAATACCTGCACGTTGCCGTTGGGGTTATAAAAGATAACAACAATAATATTCTGATTTCGCTTAGACACGACTCTGCCCATCAGGGGGGATTATGGGAATTTCCTGGAGGCAAGGTAGAAACAGATGAATCTGTAGAACAAGCTTTAAAAAGGGAGTTAAAAGAAGAGCTAGGTATTTCAGTGCATGAACTATTCCCCCTTATTCAGATTAAGCATCATTATCCTGACCTTAATGTGCTGCTTGATGTTTTGACAGTCACCCGATTCTCTGGCTTAGCTAAAGGCTGTGAAGGCCAGGAAATTAAATGGGTTACTTCTGAACAATTGGCAAGCTATAGTTTTCCGAAAGCTAATGCCCCAATTATTGCAGCCTCAAAATTGCCTGCCGAGTATGCCATTTTAAATGCTGCAGAACTGCCCGTTTTACTGAAAAACTTACAGACAATGCTAGATAACGGCATCAAACTGATCCAAGCAAGAATTATGCCTTTATCAGCTATTGATATTTCCAGCTTTATTGAAGCCGCTATGCCTTTATGCCAGAAAAGAAATGCGTATTTATTGCTTAATTCTGCCGTAAAGAATATCCGCCAAATAAAAGTAGATGGCATTCATTTGACATCACGGGATTTATTGATGCTTAAACAGAGACCGGCAGGATTTTCATGGGTTGCCGCCTCTTGTCATAATATGAAGGAACTAAAGCATGCCGAGAATATTGGGGCAGACTTTGCTGTTCTTGCCCCTGTATTGCCCACCAGAACACACCCTGGTGCAGCAACGTTGGGCTGGGATGCATTTAAGTCATTAATTAAAGAAGTAAATATCCCCGTTTTTGCACTGGGAGGAATGCAAAAAGAGTATAAACAGATTGCCCAGTCTTCAGGCGCTCAGGGGATTGCAGGAATAACCTGTTTTTTAGCGTAATTATTTTTAACAACCATACGGTTTAATCTCCCCGACAAAATTTCAAGCAATTACTTAATCAACCCAGAAAAAGGTTTAAGTTTTTTTGTATTATGCTGTTTGCACACACTCAAAAGATAGGTTTTACCATCAAGAGAAATGCTGACATTTTCCAAAGCAGCTTCTCTCTTGCATCTTGTTCCCTTTGATGTGCTTGCCTGACATCGATTAAGTCCATCTTTTAAATCAATGCTGCCAGTCACTTCTGGAGCAGTCTCTTTTACTTCGACAGCTGCCGGAGCTACAGAAACTGCTGGCTTTTCAGAAAGATCAAGAGGTGGATTGCAGTTCAGCTGCTTTCTGAAAACAATAACAATAATGGCAAGAGCTAATAAAGGCCAATAGGGCGGTAGAGCACTGGCACCTGCATCATCTGCAGCCATTGAGGCACTAGAGTTAAGAGTCATCATGACCGTGCTAAATATACTAGCGATACTTTTATTGCTGAACATTATTGGATCCCCTCATTTATTATTTTAAAAAACTTATTTATTAAGTGGTAATGCTAAAAGTACCACGTTATAGATAATTAGCAAATATTTTTGTAACTACTTGGTATAGTTATGGTTAGTTTAAACATGATGAACCGTTAAATATTTTTAAACCTAAATAAACTAGCTGCACGGATTTATTTAGGTTAAATGCTCTAGCAGCTAAGACATATGCAATAAAAGTCCTGATATCAGTGCAGCAAACCCTCATCATCAGTACCCACATGAATTGACTCTCCAGGGATTACCTTTTCATTTGCAGCCCATTCACCTAAATCAATTAACTTGCAGCGTTCACTGCAAAAAGGCCTAAATTTTTGCAGAGTGTTCCAAATAACTTCTTTTTGGCAGGTAGGGCATAAAACCACTGCCATTTCATCATGATTTTTTATTGCCGTCATTAGAATACACAGCGGGTAAGTGCAAACGAAACATCATCAGGTATCTGGTGAGGCCGCTTGCCATCAGTTGTTGGAGACATAAAGCGAATAGTAAACCTGTGCTTGCCTCCGCTTATTTCGGCAAATACTGGCAATGAAGAATCAATAGCCACTCTAAGCAACTGAAATGACTGCATCTTATCTAGCGCGAGCTGAAAAAACCCCGCCACAGCCAATTCCTGCGTAGGCATACTGCTCTGACGAATAAAGCCAAGAATTAGATTTATTGCCGTACGGATATCTGCTAAAGGTTTTGTCCATTGCAATAAGTCTTGCTGTTGAATAGCTTTATCTTGTTCTAGCCAATAGTGAAATGCGGGCAAGTCAAATGAACAGGTACCGCCAGGTATTGAGCTGCGCTGTGAAATACTTTGAAATAGATCACTTTCCATAACATTGAGTCCAATTTTTCCATTAGTAGCATAGAGCTTTGTACTGATACTTTTCAAGTCATCTAGAATCTCATCTAGTTTTTCAGTATCAACGCCTTGACTATTGGCAATTTGATTGAGCATTTTTGACTGACGGTCCAGCTCTTTCAGCAATCCGGATTTTAGATCATTTCGGCTAAAAATCATCAGGATGTCTAACAGCACGGAAATAACGGCTCGATAATCAGAAACGGTTGAGCCGTCCATAAAATGATTGAGCTGCTCAAAAAGCTGTTCTAGTCGCATAAAAACTCGAATTCGTTCGTTAAGTGGAAATTCGTAGAAGGTATGTGTATTCACAAACAAAATTGCCTAATATTTGAGTACCTATTCAGCTATATCAGAACTTAGGAGTGAGGAGACTCACCCCATACTAAATAGTTACGGAGTTTAATAAAAAATATTTATTGTGAAGCTTTTTGACCTGTTCTGCAAGCTGAGTCGGCGAATTAGAGTTATCTATCGTATCATCAGCGTAAGACAGCCTAGTTTTACGGGAAACCTGGCTGGAGATAATAGATAAAATGCGCTCAGTAGAAAGCAGGTCCCGTTGCTTTACTCTTGCAATTTGGGTTTCAACAGGGCAGTCAACAACCAAAATACGGTCAACAAAAGACATCATTTTGGTTTCAATTAAAAGAGGAATGCAAAGAATGCTATACGGCGAAGTCTGTTTGTCAAACTCTGATTGCATTTGCTGAAAAATCAGCGGATGGAGTATTGCTTCTAACTGTGTTTTTTTCTCCTTATCAGAAAAAATGACTTCCCTTAATTGATCTCTATTTAACGAACCGTCTTTATTGAAAATTTCCTGTCCAAACACCTGCTTTAATGGCACAAGCGCTGGCTGTCCCGGTTTAACCAGCTGGTGAGCAATAATATCTGCATCTATTATGGGGATGCTATAGCGGGTAAAAAGCGCAGCTATTGTTGACTTTCCACTGCCTATGCCACCCGTTAATCCAATTTTTAACATTGCTACATGCCTATGGCATTTAAATAAAGCACATTAATCTGATCGCCCCACAGTAACGCCAGCCAACCAGCCATTGCTAGATAAGGGCCAAATGGAATAGGAATATTATGGTCTTTTTTAGTCAAAACAACCATAGAAATGCCTATTATGGCACCGACTAAAGAAGAAAGCAGGATAATAAGAGGCAAATACTGCCATCCCAGCCAGGCACCAAACAGAGCCAGCAGCTTAAAGTCGCCATATCCCATTCCATCTTTTCCTGTCGCCAGCTTAAATAGCTGATAGACAGTCCACAGGCTTAAATATCCTGCTATAGCGCCAATGATGCCGGAATGGCTGTCGGTATAAACTGAAAATAGGGTTAAAAACAAACCCAGCCATAGCATGGGCAGAATAATGGAATCAGGCAATAGCTGGTGATCAATATCAATAAAGCTGAGTGCAATCAAAGACCAGGTAAGCAAAAGTGCAAACAGCATTTCAACTGTATAGCCAAAATGATAGGCAACAATTGCTGAGGCCAGGCCTGTAAAAGCCTCAATTAGAGGATAGCGCAACGAAATATGGGTTTTGCATTCCGAACACTTTCCCCTTAAAAACAGGTAGCTGAAAACAGGAATATTCTGATAAGGCTTTATGGGGGTATTGCAGCCTGGACAGCGAGACAGAGGAAGCATTAAATTAAAAGGTTCTTTATTGCTCTCATTGTCCTCTATCTCTAAATATTCCTTACATTCTTTTTTCCAGGCAATGTTCATCATTACAGGGAGGCGATAGATAACGACATTTAAAAAACTGCCCACCAGCAGACCTACTATTAGAACAATCAGTGTTAATGCCTCAGGCATGGATTGAAAAATCAAATGAAGTTGCTGCATGTATTTTATTTAAGGTATGTAGGGACAGTCCCTTTTGACAGCCCTTTCTGTAAAAGCAGTTTGTATTGCAGACAGCCACAAGGGAGTGAGTCCTACAACAATAATTGCTCTGTAAAATTTTGCCAGTTTTAACCGGAAAATACTTCTAAAAAGCATTTCAGTTTATCGTCTTGGTTTTAAGCTTTTTTACTCTTATCAGGTTGAATAAATATGCTCTATAAGCTGAATTATTAATGCTTTATTTGATTATAGGATATTAATAGCATTAATGTTAATAGAAGTAAGGTAACGCGCATTAAATAACCTACCCAGATTGCGCAGGATTTTTATTCGTCTTCAAGGCGCAACGAAGGGAGCATAGCCAGCTATGTGACCGAAGTTGCAACGCTGAAGACGGATAAAAAGACAAGCAAGATTGGTGGGTTATTTATTGCGAGCAGCCTAAGTAAAGATTTTCACTTAGGAACGCGCAAAAATAACATCGTCAACTGACACAGGATTTTTATTCGTATTCAAGCTGTCAATGGCCAACAGAGCTGAACCAGTTTCGGCCATTAATATTGAGCTACTTTTCCAAAAAAATTATTATTTGTTAAGTTTAGGTTTCAGTCGATAACTTTCGCCTCCCAACATACAAATGTGTGAATGATGGATGAGTCTGTCAACATTAGGCACAGCAACATTGTTGTCTAAAAAGAACTCACCCCAGTTAGTAAACTGAAGCTCCCTAATTATTGGGTAGTTTCACTATATGGTAAAGGGGACGTTGCCCAATGTCATTAAGTTAAGGATTTTTAGAGCCAATTAAGCTTGGAGACGGGGCTTTAGCCCCGTATTTGTAGGAAGGACTGCAGACGCCCTGCGTCCGCCTCGTACAAAAGCCACTACGTCAAGGCTACCTCAAATGGCTCGACGGCTATTCGGGATAAAATTTTAGCCACGTTCGCTAACGCGAACATTGGCAAATTTCCCTGCGCCTTCTGAAGACTATCAGCCCATCCGGGGCTGACAGCGGTTGATAAAGACGGCGAGGTTGTGCTTAAGAAGAAGCTCAATCGCAAGCAATTAAGGAACGTGCACGAAATAACTTCGACAACTTAAAAATTTCCGTTCTTTGGAACAGCAACATAATTCCATAGTTTCAGATGCTCATCAAATACAATTCGCATGGATTCTTTAAACCCTGCGA